>JAYSEK010000043.1:0-50915 GCA_041913905.1 Burkholderiaceae bacterium
CGGGACTTGCACCCGTAGGAGTGCGCCCATGCTGGGCGCACCGCAAAAAAGCCCGCCGAAGCGGGCCATGCCAAGCGTAGACGCAGCCCTCAGCCGGCCAGCTCTTCGTAGGTGCCTGTCGGCACATACACGCGAACGCTGTCTCCTCCGGCAGCCTTGGCCTCGGTGCAGGCCAGGGCGGCGGCGCCCAGCACGGCTTCAGTGGTCTCCAGGCTGTTTTGCAGCTGCACCACGCCCACCGAGGCCTTGACCCGCGTACGGTGCAGACCCCAGCGCAGGCGATAGGCGGCCACCGAGGAGCGGACCTTGTCGGCCACGATCTGGGCATAGTGCTGGTCGCAGTCGGGCAGCAGGATGGCGAAATGGTCGTTCTCAAGCCGCGCCACCAGGTCGGAGGCCCGAACCTTGGTCACCAGCATCTGGCCCAGGCCATAGAGGAAATGGTCAGCCACCTCGGTCCCCATGCCGTGCAGAACCTCGCTGAACTTGTCGACGTCCACCCAGAGCACGGACACCGGTTCATGACGGCGGCTGCCGACGTGCTCGGACAGGCGGCGCTCGAATTCGCGGCGGTTGGCCAATTCGGTCAGCACGTCATGCTTGGCCGTCCAGGTGGGCTGCATGCGCAGCTGGCGGGCCGCCGTGACATCCTCGATGATCCACAGCGCCTCGCCGGCAGGCTTGTCCCAATGCAACGGGGTGGCCTGCAGCCGCCCCCAGAAGCGCGAGCCATCGCGCCGCACATGCTCGATCTCCTCATCCAGCGGGCGCCCTGCACTGAAAGCCGCCCCCATGCGCTCCAGCAGGCCCTCGTGCGACAGATCCGACACGAAGATGCCACGCGTGGGCTGCGAGCAAAGGTCCGTGTCGTCCCCGTGGCCGAACAGGTGGTTGAACTGCTCGCTGACCACCTGGAAGACACCCTGGTCGACAAAGCACAGCGCGCTGGGCGCTCTCACCATCAGCGCCCGCATGCGCGCTGCCGTCGTATCGTGGCCAGGGGCCTGTGCCTCGTGGGTGGCTTGCATCAGCTTCTCCTTGGAGCGCCCTGCGGTCGCTGGCGCGTAGCTCTCAAGGTACCGCTTTTGCCAGGCAATGAAAACCCCGAACAAGCCCAATTCCGTCAAGCAGTTGCGCTTGCGCAGAACCCAGGCCGAGGGTGCAGTCTCAGCGCCGGGCATGCCCCTCGCTGCAGGGCCTGCTGGCCGGTGGCGCCAAAGGCGGCTGGCCTGCCCGGAGGGACTCGAACCCCCGACCTGCTGCTTAGAAGGCAGCTGCTCTATCCAGTTGAGCTACGGGCAGAAACGTGAACGCCGAGTCTCCCGACCCGGCGCTCCTCAGCAGATGGAATTGTGCCATGCGCGGCCGGCGTTCCCGGCGGCCTGCGCACGCTGCGCGCTCAGATCAGCACGTTCAGCAAGGCGTTGCCGATGCCCATCAGGGCCGCACCGGAAATGAGGCCGGCGCAGATGGGCTCGGCGCCCTCCACCCAGCGGCGGTAGCCGGCGCTTTGCTCGTCCATCTCATGGCGCTTGTGCATGTACCAGAACAGCAATGCGCCGATGAACATGCAGATCACGGCATCCGGCGGCAGGACCACGCCCAGGCCGATGGACACCGAGGACAGCGGGAAACGACCCCGCGTGCGGATGCGGATCGTCTCGATAACCAGGGCCGTCACGGCCGCCACGGCCATGGAAATCAGCGCGGACATCGGCAGCTGGCTGATGCCCTTGGCGATCAGCTCGGCCACGCCCTTCCACTGCATCGCTGCAGGGAAGGCAAACTGCTCGCTGACGATGGTGGCCGTGCTGCGCACACCGTTCGCGTCAGGCGGCAGGAAGAGCAGGAAGAACAGCGGCACCGCGGCCAGCGTGCCCGCCAGGATGCCGATGATGTGGCCCACCGCCTGGTGGCGCGGCTTGCCGCCCAGCATGTAGCCCGGCTTGATGTCCGACAGCAGGTTGGAGGCATTGGACGCGATGTCCGAGGTCATGGTGGCCGGCAGCAGGTTGGACGCAGGATTGCTGCGGTCCAGCGCGCCCATGCTGAACTGCGTGATCTTGGACAGCGCGCCGGTCGGCGTCCAGGAGGTCAGCGCCATGGCGTTGGCACAGATCACCGTCAGCACCAGGATCAGTGGCAGGGACACCAGCCCCAGCAGCCAGGGCACGCCAAAGAAGGTGTGCGTCAGCCAGATGCTGACGAAACCAAGCACGGGCACGCCCACGTAGGACAGCCACAGCGGCAGCTCGATGTCGCGCAGCAGATCCGGCCCTTGCGCGCCGGCATCGGCCTTGGACTTGCGCTTGAACAGGCTGGTGATGAGCTCCGGCTTGGCCAGCAGGCCCACCAGTGCGCCCACCACCATCATCGTGACGGCCCACCACAGCGACCATTGGTTGACGATCTCGGCGCGGTTGAGCGGCACCAGCTTGCCGGCCGGGCTCATGCGCGGCGCGATGTCGCCCAGCTGGATCATGAGGGGTGCCAACACGCCAAAGTTCAGCAAGGCACCGATCAGACAGCTGCCCGCCACCGCCATGCCCATCAGCCCGCCCACGCCGATCATGGCCATGTCCAGCGTCAGGCGCAGGCCCAGCGTGCGCAAGTCCGTGCCCAGGATCTTGGGAATCCAGGCCTCGGCCTTGACGGCCCAGGCGTAGTAGTAGTCATCCAGCCGCTCGTGGAAATGCCAGGGTTCCTTCATGCCGGCCCACTGGTCCATGCGCAGGATCTTGAACTGGACCAGCTTCATCCAGCCATCGCTGACCAGGGCCTGGTAGACAGCCGCCAGGCCGGCCACCTTGCCCAGCAGGCGCGCCTTGTAGAGGCCTTCCTCGCCATTGCCCGAATACAGGGAGTCCAGCACCACGCCACAAGCGCGGCCTTCAGGGAAAGGCAGCTGATCCTCGTTGATGAAGCGACGCTTCATCGGGAAGGCCACCAGCACGCCCAGCACGGAGACCACGATCAGCCAGACCATCAGCTGCCACCAGGGAATGATGTGCCCGGTGACCATCATGTAGGCCGGCAGGCCGGCAATGAGGGGCATCACCGTGTAGCCGGCGGCGGTGGCGATGGACTGCGTGCAGTTGTTCTCCAGCACGCTGAAATCGCGCGCCAGATTCGCATTGGCCAGGGACTTGAACAGAGCGAAAGCCAGGATCACCGAGGTCAGCCCGACGCCGATGCCCACGCCGGTCTTGGCACCGATGTAGAGCGCGGTAGCTGTCAGCACCAGCCCCAGAACGAAGCCCGTGAAGCCCGAGCGCAGCGTCAGCTGCGGCATGTCCTTCTGGAAGACGTTGTTGAACCACCAGGCGTCTTTCTCTGCCCGGCTCCAGCTGCGAATCTGTTCGTCGCTGAGATGTTGGATGGCCATGCTGTTCTTGATGATGAACGTCGGCAAGCCGACGGGCAGCTGCGGGCGCTTGTGGCACCGAGCCGCGAAGGTGCGCGGATTGTGTCAGCCGTCTTCCCTGCGCAGCCAGGGGGTTGTCCAGTAAGGGACGCCCCTGGAAACGAGCCGAAGCATGGGAAATGGCCGCCTTTTGACGCAGGCCAACCGGCGGCTGCGCTGGTCACGACAGCGCTTCTCACAAAAGCAAAACCCGCCGCGGCGAGGCCGAAGCGGGCTTGCAGGCTGCACACGGCATGCAGCAGATTCAATGGTCGGGGCGGCGGGATTCGAACTCGCGACCCTCTGCTCCCAAAGCAGATGCGCTACCAGGCTGCGCTACGCCCCGACGAAGCTGCGCATTCTAACCCGGGATTTCGCCTCTCTCGGAGAAAGTCGGTCGCCACGGCTCACAAGAGGCCATTTGCTGCCTGCTACACCACCTCGACCAGACGTCCCTGCCCCGTGATGAAGGCCGTGCGCACCCGCTCGCCGGGCTGCAGGCCCTGCACCGCCGCGCGGTATTGACGCAGCTGCTGGACATACTCGGGCTGGCGCTGCGGCGCCTCGTGCAGCTTGTAGTCCAGCACCCACCATTCGGCAGCGGCGCCCTCCTCCTGCGCCGCTCGCCGCACCAGACGATCCAGGCGCAGGTCCTGCCCTTCATGGTTGACGGGAACCTCGTTGCCCGACCACAGCAAGCCTGCCGCATCGAAGAACGGCGCGCAGTCCGGGCTGCCGAGGATGGCGCGGACGCAGCGCTCCAGCCGTTCGGTCCGGCGAGCATCGAGCCCGAACATCTGCGCAGCGGCGCCCAGCAGAGCTTCCAGTGCAGCCCCCGCCCCTCCCGGACCGCTGACCCACTCCAGCACGCGGTGCATGGCCTCGCCCAGCGCAGCCAAGTCGTCCAGCTCGCTCGTGCGCACCACCAACTCCGCCGGTTCGGCCCTGTCGACAGGCCGGGCGAAATGCGACTCGGCCGGCAAGACAGGCAATTCCAGCAGGCTGACAGCCTCCGCCTGCGGTGGCTCGTCCGCCACCGCAGCGGGCACCCAATCCTCGCAAGCTTCTTGCAGACGCTGCCACCAGCTGCCGGCACCGCCGGCGCGCGCCGAGAGGCTGCGGCTGAGCACCAGGCGCGACTTGGCCCGGGTCATCGCCACGTACAGCGCATTGAGCTCTTCGCGCTGGCGCTCGCCCTGCTCGAAGCGCATCAGCGCCTCCAGCGCCGGCGGCGGGCTGCTCTCCGAAGCAATGAAGGCGACCCGCCGCGGGGCAGACAGGTCCACCGGCCAGTCCACCAGCAGCGTGGCGTGGTCGGCGCGCGCCGGCGGAGCGTCGCAGTCCATCAGCACGACCACGCGGGCCTCCAGCCCCTTGGCGCCATGCACGGTCAGCAGTTGCACGGCATCGGCCTCGCTGTGGGCCGGCAGGCTCAGCGCCCGCTGGCGCAGCGCACGCACGAAGCCATAGACCGTGGCGTAGCGCCCGCCATCCAGATCCAGTGCCAGACCCAGCAGGGACTGCAGCGCATGCAAGCGGCTGCGGCGCTCGCTGGGCGGCACGCGGGCGGCCACGCGGGCCAGCAGATCGCCCTCGGCCAGCACACGGTCGAGCAGTTCATGCGGCGTGCTTTGCTGCAGCCGCGCCGCCCAGGCCCGCAGCAGGCCGCGCGCCCGCTGCATGGCGGGCTCCAGCTGCGTCTCATCAGCCTGCATCAGGGCCTGCCAGAAACTCAGCCGCGACGGCGAAGCGCCCGCCAGCTCGCCTCCCGCAGGATCATTCAATCGCCGCACGCTGCCCGCGGCCAGCGACAGCTGCAGCAGGGCTGCCTCGCTGACGCCGAACAGCGGGCTGCGCAGGGCATGCGCAAGCGAGAGATCATGGGACGGCGAGGCCAGTGCGTCCAGCAGAGCCAGCAGGTCACGCACATCCGGAGAGTCCAGCAACGTCAGCTCTTCCGGCGCCACGTGGGGTACGCCGTGCGCCTTGAGGGACTCGGCCAGCACGCGCAGGGCTTCGCGCCGACGCGCCAGCACAAAGACCTCGCCCGGCTGCAACTGGCCGCGCGCCAGCAGTTCAGCCAGAGCCCTGGCGATGCGCTCGGCTTCGGCGGCACGCCTTTGCAGCTCGGGCTCATGCCGGGCTTCGCTGAGGCTGGGCCGCCAGCCCAGTTCAGCAGACGGATCGGCACTGCCGGCGTCGGTATCGACATCGGCGTTCACGGCGTCCGGCTCGGCATCGAGCCGGTACACGCCTGCCAGCGCATCGGGCTCGGCAGATTCGGTGGTGTGAGGGCGAAAGCCCTGGTACTCGCCCAGAGCCTGGGCCTGGGTCAGCGCCGCATTCACCGCGGCCAGCACCTGCGGCGCATTGCGCCTCGTGTGGTCGCAGGCCAGCACGGCCGCGTCCAGGCCTTGCTGCAGGAAATCGCGCGCGGCGGCAAAGACCCGCGGCTCGGCACGCCGGAAGCGGTAGATGCTCTGCTTGGGATCGCCCACGATGAAAACCGCCAGAGGCCGCTGACCGCTGCCGCCGCCGCCCGCCCCGGCATAGGCGGAAAGCCAGGCGTGCAAGGCCTGCCACTGCAGCGGGCTGGTGTCCTGGAACTCATCGATGAGCAGATGGCGCACCTGGACATCCAGGCGCTCCTGCACCCAGCCAGCCAGGGCCGCATCACCCAGCACGGCCAGCGCGCCGCGCTCCAGGTCGTTCATGTCGACCAGACCGCGGCGCTGCTTGAGCTGGTCGAAGCTGTCGATCAGGACCAGGCTCAGTCGCGCCAGGCGCTGGTGCAGCATCTGCGCCGCCTGCTGGTCCAGCCCACGCTGGATCAGTGTGACGTCCTCCGCCAGCGCGACCGCCAGCGGGCTGGTGGCGAGCGCCTTCACCGGCGTGCCCGCCTTGGTCAGCAGCTTGCTGCGCAGGATGTCGAACAGCGCCGCCGCCGGCACCTGGTCAGTGAGGCCCTGCTCAATGGCGACCGCCGCCTTGCGCATGGTCTCATTGCGTCCCTGGCCCAGTTCGAGGGCCAGGTCTTGCCACTGCGAGCGCATGGACTGGACCCACTCCAGCGGGCTGGCGTCGGCAAAGCGCGGCGAAACGGACTCGGCGCCCTCGACACTGCCCATGAGCACGCCCTGCGCCTGTGCCAGCCGCAGCTCCACGCGCTTGCCAAATCCTGACTCCAGCCAGCGCAACACCTTGCTGCGCCCGCATTCATCGACGAGGGCCTGATAGTCCGCCAGCAGCTCGGCATCGGCCAGCACGCGGGCATGGAAACCGCGCCAGACTTCGGGCATCAGCTCGCTCTCGTCTTCCAGCAACTGCAGCTCAGGCGCGATGCCCAAGGCCTGCAGCAAGGCCATGGGCGCGGCGCGCAACAGCTGCGAGAACCAGGCATGGAAGGTACGGATCTCCACCGGCCGCCCACCCTCCAGCAGCCTTTGCTGCAGCCCCTTGAGCAACGGCGCGGCGCGCTCGGCCTCGTCTTCGGCCAAGCCCCGCTGGCGCAAGGCCAGGCAGCGCCCGGCGTGATCGGCACGGGAAAACTCGGCCAGCCACTCGGCCAGACGCTGGCGCATCTCGCCTGCGGCCTTGCGAGTGAAGGTGATGGCCACGATCTGCTGCGGCTCTGCACCATCCAGCAGGGCTCGCAGGATACGAGAGACCAGCATCCAGGTCTTTCCCGCGCCCGCACAGGCCTCCACCACGACGCTGCGCCGCGGATCGCAGGCCAGTGCGTAGAACTGCTCGCGCGGCACCCCCCGGCCATCGACCGTGTAGGCGGCATTCGTTTGCGAGGGTGCCATCAAAGACTGCCCTCCCACCAATCGTCCTTGCGGCACAGCCCGCGCACGGAGCAATAGGTACAGGCCCGGCCCTCCCCCAGTGCCGGCAGCGCGGCGCCAGCCTGCACCGCGGCGAGATCATCCTCCAGACCTTGGCGCAGGCGCTCGGCGCTGTCCTGCACCTCGGGATGCAACAGCAGCTGCAGACCCTTGCCATCGTCCAAGGGCAGGTAGGCCGCCTCCAGCGCGACGCCGTCCTGCCTGGCCTCGTCGGCGCACAGCAGCGCATAAACCGCCAGCTGCGTGTCCTCGAGCGGCCGCTTGAGCTTGTCCTTGAGGCTGTCCGCCGAACCGGTCTTGTAGTCCAGCAGCAGCCGACGTCCGCCCTGCCCGTCACGGCGGTCCAGGCGGCCCTGCAGCTTCAGCTCGCGCAGGGCCGGGTGCGTCCAGGGCCGGCAGTCCCGCGCCTCCTCGCCGCCTTCGTAATGCCAGCCCGCCGCCTCATGCGCGGCCAGCCACGTCAGGTAGCGCGGCAGCAGGCGGCGAAAGCTCGCCAGATAGGGCAGGAATTCGGCCTCGGACAGCCCCATGCGCTGGCGCTCCTGCTCGGCGGCGTCCGCCAGCGCCACGGCATCGTCGCCCGATGCCTGGCGCTGCTGATGGAAGCGATGCAGCACCGCATGCAACCAGTTGCCGTAGTCGCGCTTGTCCAGCTCTTCGCTGAGCTCCTCATCCTCGCGCAGGCCCAGCAGCTGCTGGCCGAAGAACTGATAGGGACAGTTGCGCAGGGCGTCGAGTGCGCTGGCGCTCAGCGAGCGGGGGAGCTGCCCCGGCGCCACGGCCTGCGTCCGTTGCTGCGGCTGGACCCTCACGTCGCGGCGCTGGCGCGGATCCTGCCAGGCTGGAATCGGGCCCTGGCCCGCCAGCTCCCGCGCCGCCTCCAGCCGCTCCAGCAGGGGGCTGCGCGCCAGCGGTTCGCTGCCGGCCCGGCCGCAGCGCAGAAAGCTCAGGTGCGGCGCACGCAGGAGCTGCACGAAACCGGCGGCCAACTGCATGCGTCGGCTGCCCTGGTCCGGCATGCCCAGCTGGCGTGCCAGCGTCTCAGGCAGCAGAACGGGCCCGGGCGGCACCTGGCCCAGGGTCTGGGCATCCGCACCGGGCAGCACCACGGCGGCAAAGGGGCGCAGCATGGCCCGCGCCATGGGTGTGATCAGCACCTGCAGGTCTTGCGGCAGTTCCGGCACGAATTGCTGGGCTTCCAGTGTCTCGTTGACCCATTGGACGAAATCGGCACTGTGCAGCTGCGTGTGTTGCAAGGCCAGTTGGTGGGCCGAACCCGGCCAGGGCTCGCGCTGCAGCCACAAGGCCAGCAGCAGCTGGCGCCCTGCCGCCTGCTCACCCAGCCAGGCCAGGCAGTTCAGGCGCTCCAGCAGGCGCCGCAGCTGATCCAGCCATTGCGCCAGACTGCGCTGCGCGGCGCCGGCCCGCAGGAGGCCGAGCAAGTCCTGGGCGTCCTGCCACAGCCATGCGGCAGCCCCGTTCAGCCGCGACACCTCGACGGCAGCCGCCTGCACGCAGGCCAGGCGACGGACTTGAAGCTCCAGCTGGTCGACGGACGCGTCGCCGTGCCTCTCGCGAAGCCCTCGCGCCAGCTCGCTCTTGAGCCATTGCAGGACCTCGTCCACGCTGGCGCGCGGCTGAGCCGCTCGCAGCAAGGCCATCAACTGGGCCGCCTCCGGGGTGGTCGCCAGGGTCCAGCCGGTTTCGTCGCCCAGACGCAGGGCCTGGCGTTCCAGCAGCGCGCGGATGCGTCGCACCAGAACCCGGTCCTGCGCGATCAAGGCCACAGGCACCTCCTGGCGGCGCACATGCTCCAGCACCGCCGCCGCGCTGCACTGCGCCAGGGACTCGCGGTCCTCGCAGCAGGCCTCCTGCAGCCTCGCAGGCGCAGGATCGTGCGCCAGTTGCTCCAGCGTGCTGTCGGCGTCCAGCAGCAGGCAGGGAATGCCCTGCGCCGCCGCCTGTGCCAGCAGGGCGTCGCAAAGCGGATCGGCACCGCCGGCCCGCATCAGCACCCAGGCGCTCGGGCGCAGGCTGAACAGGGCATCGGTGGCAGGCGCACGGCTGTCACTGGCAGCCCACTCCAGGGCCACCAGGGCCAAGGCCCGCTCCAGATCCGCCGGCCCGCCGTGCTGCAGCGCCTGCCGCGCCCGCGGCCAGAAGGCATCGCGCCCTTGCGGACCCAGCGTGTAGGCGTGGCGGGCCAGCGCCTGGGCCGCCTCCACCAGGTTGCACAGGGCCAGCTGATAGGCACGCGGATCCTGCGCCAACAGATCCTGGGCCCAGCTTTGGCCGGCGAGCAGCTGGCGGGCGTTGAGGGCATCGATGGCGGCATCGAAGCTGATCTGCAGCCCCTGCGACAGCGGGCTGGGCCCCAGCGCAGAGGCCAGGCTGTGCGACGTCTCCATGCGCGGAGGCCATAAGCCGGCCGCGCGCCAGGCTCGGCGGGCCGAGGCCAGCTGCTGGGCAAAGGGTAGCAGCACGATGGCATCGCGGCTCTGGATATCGCGCAAGCGCATCCAGGCCGTGATGCGCTGGACCACAGCATCCCAGAAGGGCCGTGCGCCGTCGCCCAGTCCCAGGGGCAGGTGTTGCGTCTCGATCTGTTGTGCTGCAGTCACGCCTGGCAGGCTCCGTCCCATCGTCGGCCACGTCCGGCGTGGCGCCGGCGTGTCAGGCCAGGAACCCCAAACGTCTCGGGCCCTTGGCTCTTGTGTCAGAATCATTGTGCCCTGAGTCCTGCCCCTGGCGGGCTCCCATGAAAGTGACTCGGGCCCCGGCTGCGTGCAGCCTGTCCAAGGACTCATCCATGAGCAGCGAACTGATCAAACACATCTCCGACGCGTCGTTCGACGCCGATGTCATCCAATCCTCCACGCCCGTGCTGGTGGACTACTGGGCCGAATGGTGCGGCCCCTGCAAGATGATCGCCCCCATCCTGGACGAGTTGGCCAAGGATTACGACGGCCGTCTGCGCATCGCCAAGATGAACGTGGACGAAAACCGTGAAGTGCCGGCCAAGTTCGGTATCCGCGGCATCCCGACCTTGATGCTCTTCAAGGACGGCCAGCTGGCCGCCACCAAGGTTGGCGCCCTTTCCAAGGCGCAGTTGACGTCCTTCGTCGACGCCAACCTATAATCCCCCCACATGCCCGGCTCCACTCGGCCGGGCTTGAATGGCCAACATGCCCCAGCCGGACCGGCTTCGGGGCATGGACTCGGCGCCCAAGCTCCCGCACCTTTTGTTTGTGTTGACTGCCCTGATGCGCTGCGCATTGGCGGCCGTGGCGATGGCGACCGAAGACCCTGTCCCGGGTTCTTGGCAGACCCTGGACGACCCAACCGGGTTTCCCCATGCATCTTTCTGAACTGAAAGCGCTTCACGTTTCCGCCCTGATCAAGATGGGCGAGGAGCTGGAGATCGACAACGTCGCTCGCATGCGCAAGCAGGAGCTGATGTTCGCGATCATGAAGAAGCGCGCCAAGGCTGGCGAGCAAGTCTTTGGCGATGGCGTGCTCGAAGTGCTGCCTGACGGCTTCGGCTTCCTGCGTTCGCCGGACACCAGCTACATGGCGTCCACCGACGACATCTACCTCTCGCCCAGCCAGATCCGCCGCTTCAACCTCCACACCGGCGACATGATCGAAGGCGAAGTGCGCGTGCCCAAGGATGGCGAGCGCTACTTCGCCCTGGTCAAGGTCGACCGGGTGAACGGGCTCACCCCCGAGGAGAGCAAGCACAAGATCATGTTCGAGAACCTGACGCCCTTGTTCCCCAAGGAGCAGTTCAAGCTCGAACGCGACATCAAGAGCGACGAGAACATCACCGGCCGCATCATCGACCTCATCGCGCCCATCGGCAAAGGCCAGCGCGCGCTGCTGGTGGCCCAGCCCAAGACCGGCAAGACGATGATGATGCAGCAGCTCGCGCACGCCATCACGGCCAACCACCCCGAGGCGCACCTGATCGTGCTGCTGGTGGATGAGCGCCCCGAGGAAGTGACCGAGATGCTGCGCACCGTGCGCGGCGAGGTGATCTCCTCGACCTTCGACGAGCCCGCCGCCCGTCACGTGCAGGTTGCCGAAATGGTGATCGAGCGCGCCAAGCGTCTGGTCGAGCTGAAGAAGGACGTGGTGATCCTGCTGGACTCCATCACCCGCCTGGCCCGCGCCTACAACAACGTCCTGCCCTCCTCGGGCAAGGTGCTGACCGGCGGTGTGGACGCCAACGCCCTGCAGCGCCCCAAGCGCTTCTTCGGCGCCGCCCGCAACATCGAGGAAGGCGGCTCGCTGACCATCATCGGCACCGCGCTGATCGATACCGGCTCGCGCATGGACGAAGTGATCTACGAAGAGTTCAAGGGCACCGGCAACTGCGAAATCCATCTGGATCGCCGCATGGCCGAGAAGCGTGTCTACCCTTCGATCCTCATCAACAAGTCCGGCACCCGCCGCGAGGAGATGCTGCTCAAGCCGGAGATCCTGCAAAAGACCTGGATCCTGCGCAAGCTGCTCTACAACATGGACGAGATCGAGGCGATGGAGTTCATCCTCGACAAGATGAAGGCCAGCAAGAACAACCACGACTTCTTCGACATGATGCGTAGAGGCGGGTAAATCTGGCCTTCGAGCGCCGCCTCCCTCCCCGGGTAGGCGGCGTTTTCATTTCCAGCTATACTCACGGTTTTTCCGCCGCCAGAAAGTGCGTCACATGGTGTGGCGTGGCTCCCGGCACTGAAACAGCTACGGCGAGAGGTTTCCCATGAAAGAAGGCATTCACCCCAACTACCGCGAAGTGGTGTTCGTGGATCAGTCCAACGGCTTCCAGTTCGTGACGCGTTCGACCGTCCAGACCAAGGAAACCATCACCGTCGACGGCAAGGACTTCCCGCTGGTCAAGCTGGAAACCACCAGCGAATCGCACCCCTTCTACACCGGCACCCAGAAGAGCGTCGACAACCTGGGCGGTCGCGTCGAGAAGTTCCGCAACAAGTTCGCTCGCGTCGGCATCAAGAAGTAAGCCCGCGGTCGCGCTTCGAGCGTCGAGCCCCTCAAGAAAGGCAGCCCTGGCTGCCTTTTTTCATGTCCACGTCCAACGCATGCGTTCTGCCGTCTGCATCGCATGCCACCCGCTCAGCGTCTGCCTTGATTTGGGGCATGATGCGGCCATCTCAGCCCCAGCCGACTGCGTGAACCAAGCCACCCCCGCCATCGTTGCCGAACGCGGCGCCCAGCGCCTGCCGCGGCTGGCCCTGCTGCTCTTCTGCGCCGCCTACGTGATTCCCGGCGTTTTTGGGCGCGACCCGTGGCGCAATGCGGACCTGACGGCCTATGGCTTCATGGCCAAGATCGCCGCGGGCCTCAGCCCCTGGCATCAGCCCGAGCTGGGCGGCATCACCACGGACGGCGGCCTGCTGCCCTACTGGGTGGGCGCCCTCTTCATCAAGCTGCTGCCCATGCTGGACCCGGCCTTGGCGGCACGCATCCCCTTCGCGCTGATCCTGGTCTGTGTGATCACGCTGGTCTGGTACAGCAGCTTTCACCTCGCCCGCACCGAGGCCGCGCAGCCCGTGGCCTTCGCTTTTGGCGGCGAAGCGCAGGCGGTGGATTACGCGCGCGCCTTGGCGGACGGCGCACTGCTCGCCCTCGTCGCCTCCTTGGGTCTGCTACTGCTGGGCCACGAGACCACGCCGGAGCTGCTGCAGCTGCTGGGGATGGCCCTGTTCGTCTACGGCCTGGCTGCGTCGCCCTTTCGAGCAATCAAGGCACGCCTGGCCATGCTGCTATCACTGCCCGTGCTGGCTGCCTCCGCCGCGCCTGCCGTGGCCCTGATGCTGGGCCTGGGCGGTGCGCTGATCTGCTGCCGCTCGGCCTACGAGCCGGTGCGGGCCAGCACCGGGTGGATGCTGGCTGCCGCAGCGCTGTCGGCCTGGGTGGCCTGGCTGCTCGGCAGCTGGGCCTGGCGCCTGCAGGCGCTGCCGGGAGCGGATTTCCCGCTTCGCGTCGGCACCTTGCTGCTCTGGTTCGCCTGGCCGGTCTGGCCGCTGGCCTTGTGGACGCTGTGGCGCTGGCGCGCCTACCTGCTGCGCCGCCACGTCAGCGTGCCGCTGCTGGCCGTGCTGGTCTCGCTGCTGAGCTGCCTGGCCATGGGAGGATCCGATCGCGCCTTGATGCTGGGGCTGCCTGCCCTGGCGGTATTGGCCAGCTTCGCCCTGCCCACCTTCAGCCGCAGCATGAGCGCCATGCTGGACTGGTTCTCCATGTTCTTCTTCAGCGCCATCGCACTGTTCATCTGGCTCTACTACCTCTCCATGCAGACCGGCTGGCCACCCCAGCCCCTGGCCAACGTGCGCGAGCTGGCCAAGGGTTTCGAGCCCAGCTTCCATCCCCTGGCCTTGCTGTTTGCCCTGCTGGGCACGGCAGCCTGGCTGGGCCTGCTGCGCTGGCGCACGGCACGGCATCAGCATGCGCTGTGGAAGAGCATGGTCCTGCCTTCAGGCGGCGTGGCCCTGGCCTGGCTGCTGGCCATGACCTTGTGGCTCCCGGTGCTGGATTACGCGCGCAGCCATCGTCCCTTGGTTGAGCGGCTGGCCCGCGTCATGCCGGCCAGCGCCTCCTGCGTCGCCGCGCCGGGCCAGGCTCTGTCGCTGATCGCAGCCCTGGAGGTGCAAGGGCATTGGCGGGTCGATGCCCTTCATTCCGCCGCCGAGACCCGCTGCCCACTGCTGCTGATCCAGTCCGAGGATGTGGGCGCCGTCGCGCCCGGCCCTGACTGGACGCTGCTCGCCTCGGTCAAGCGCCCGACGGATCGCAGCCAGTCCTACCGGCTCTACCAGCGCCTGCCCTGATCCCTGGCAGGCGTCTGGCCTTGCCGGAGCGTCGCTCAGAGGCTTCCTTCGGGCACGCGTGCGGCCTCGACCCCCAAGGCCTCGACGGAACGCACCCGTGCCGCCGGCAGGGCCACGCGAAAGCGCGAGCCCCGACCCGGTTCGCTGTCGATCTTCAACTCACCGCCATGACGCTGAGCGACATGCTTGACGATGGACAGACCCAGTCCGGTCCCGCCCGTGTCGCGGCTGCGGCTGCCGTCGACGCGATAAAAGCGTTCCGTCAGGCGCGGCAGATGCTCGCGCGCGATGCCCGGGCCGGTATCGCTGACGGCGATCTCGCCCGACCCATCGGCCAACAGACCGAAGCTCAGCTCGATGCGCCCGCCGTCCGGCGTATAGCGCACGGCATTGTTCGCGAGATTGGCAACGGCACTGAGCAGCTCGGCCTCCACGCCGGCCAACTCGGCCGCAGGACCGCTGCTCAGCACCAATTCATGGCGCCCGTTGGACAGCGCTGAAGCGTCGCTGAGGACGCGCTGCAGCAGCGCCTGGGCCCCCACCCAGCGGTCTGCATCGGGCCGCGGGCTGCCCTCCAGCTGGGCCAGGGTCAGCAGATCACTCACCAGAGACTGCATGCGCTGGGTCTGCTGGCTCATGAGGCTCAGCACGCGCTTGCGCTCGGGTTCCGTCAGCGGCAGGGAGGCCATGGTTTCGATGAAACCTGCCAGCACCGTCAGCGGCGTGCGGATCTCGTGCGAGACATTGGCCACGAAGTCGCGCCGCATGGCCTCGGCCCGCTCCCGTTCGGTGATGTCCTGGGTCAGCACCAGGCGCATGCCATCGCCGTAAGCCCGCACCACCACGGCCAGCGTGAGGCGGCCCCGCACCTGCGAGAGCACCAGCGGCTGACTGTAGTCGCCGGACTGCAGCAGGGCCACGAAAGCTGGGAAGCGCACGAGATTGGTCACCCGCTGGTCGCGGTCGCGCTGCGGGTCCAGCGAGAAATGATCGGCCGCCACGCGGTTGCACCAGCGAATGTGATCCTCGGCATCCAGCATCAAGACGCCATTGGGCGACGCCTCGATGGCCGAGAGGAACTGCAGCAGCTCCTGACGCTCACGCTCGATCGCGCGGTCGCGGTCCCGCACGGCGCGCTCCACGCGATAGGCCAGCTCCCCCCACAGGCCGCGGTCACGCGGCGCCGCTCCGGCCTGCGCTTCGCGCAGCCACCGCATCAGGCGATGCGCACGCAGCGAGTCCACGGTAAACAAGGCCGCCACACCGAACAGGGCGCCCAAGAGCGGGGAAAGCCATGGCAGCTGCGGCCACCAGCCACCCAGCAGCCAGGCAAGACCTGCCCCCAGCAGCACCGCCAGCGCCGCCAGCACAACGCGAGGCAACATCCAGGTCATTTCAGAGTTCCATTCCGCATTCGCAACACCCTAGACGCAGCATTCCAAGCAAGAAGCCACCTCAGCGGGGCAAGGGGGCGCCAGCCCCAGCCGCCCACCCGACATTGCCAGCGGCCCAACACCGCGAGCAACGCCACCCTGGCGGGGGCAAGGGGCCGCCAGCCCCCAAGCGCCGAGCCGCCCCAGCCGTCCCACCCGGCATTGCCTGCGGCCCAACGCCGCGAGCAACGCCACCCTAGCGGGGGCAAGGGGGCGCCAGCCCCCAAGCGCCGAGCCGCCCCAGCCGTCCCACCCAGCATTGCCTGCGGCCCAACGCCGCGAGCAACGCCACCCTAGCGGGGGCAAGGGGCCGCCAGCCCCCAAGCGCCGAGCCGTCCCACCCGACATTGCCTGCGGCCCAACACCGCCAGCAACGCCACCCTAGCGGGGGCAAGGGGCCGCCAGCCCCCAAGCGCCGAGCGCCGGCCAGCCCCAGCTGGCCCACCCGGCATTGCCTGCGGCCCAACGCCGCGAGCAACGCCCCCCTAGCGGGGGCAAGGGGGCGCCAGCCCCCAAGCGCCGAGCCGCCCCAGCCGTCCCACCCGGCATTGCCTGCGGCCCAATGCCGCAAGCAATGCCACCCTAGCGGGGGCAAGGGGGCGCCAGCCCCCCAGGGCCGAGCGCCGGGCCGCCCCAAGCCGGCCCCCTTGGTATTGAAGGCGGCTCGAAGCCGCCTTCAATACCGTCCCCTCGGGGGACCGCCCAGCCTCGCCCGCGTCCAGCGCGGCGAGGCTGGGCGAGGGGCTCAAGACAACACCACCACCTGCTGCGTAAGCCGGTAACCCGCCCCCCGCACCGTCTCGATCATGCGCTGGCACTGCACCTTCTCCAGCGCTTCCCGCAGGCGCTTCACATGCACATCCACCGTGCGCTCTTCGATGAAGACATGGTCGCCCCAGACGCGGTCCAGCAGCTGCGAACGGCTGTGCACGCGTTCCGGGTGCGTCATGAAGAAATGCAGCAGGCGGAACTCCGTCGGCCCCAGCTTGACTTCAACGCCCTCCCGGCTGACGCGGCGGGTGCCGGGATCCAGGCTCAGCTGCCCCACTTCCACCACGGCATCCAGGGCCTCGGGTGCCTTGCGACGCAGCACGGCGCGGATGCGGGCGAGCAGCTCGTTGGTCGAGAAGGGCTTGGTGAGGTAGTCGTCGGCACCGGCATCCAGGCCGGAGACCTTGTCGCTCTCCTCCGCCCGGGCCGTCAGCATGATGATGGGCAGCTCCCGCGTCCGTGCGGCGGCGCGCCACTGGCGCGCCAGGCCCAGGCCGGACTGGCCCGGCAGCATCCAGTCCAGCACCACCAGATCGGGCAGCACGCGGTCCACTTCCAGCTGGGCCTGGTCGGCACTGCCGGCCAGGGTCACCTCGAAGCCCGCATGGCGCAGGTTGATGGAGATCAGTTCGGCGATCGCTGCTTCGTCCTCGACGACGAGAATGCGGCTCATTGTGGGTGCTCCTTGTCGCAGGGGGTCAGGGCTTGACCATGGTGGCCACGGCATCCGGCGTGTTGTGGCGCACGTCCGTGCCCTTCACCACGTAGATGATGACTTCGGCGAGGTTCTTGGCGTGATCGCCAACGCGTTCGATGGCCTTGGCGACGAAGATCAGGTCGATGCTGGCCGAGATGGTGCGCGGGTCTTCCATCATGTAGGTGATCAGCTTGCGCATCAGGCCGTCGAACTCCTTGTCGATGGCATCGTCCTGCTTCAGCACCTCCAGAGCGCGGTCCACATCCAGGCGGGCGAAAGCGTCCAGCGCTTTACGCAGTTGGGCGGTGGCGAGCTCGGCCTCGAAGCTGAGATCGGACATGGGCAGGCGCAAGCGGCCGGACACGCCCTCGTTGATCAGGCGCTGCACCGTGCGCGCCACGCGGGCCGCTTCGTCGCCGACGCGCTCCAGGTTGGCGATGGTCTTGGACACCGCGATCAGCAGCCGCAGGTCGCGCGCCGTGGGCTGGCGCCGAGCGATGATGCTGGAGAGATCGCGATCGATCTCGACCTCCATGGCATTGACCCGTTCCTCGGTCTTGAGCACGCTGGCGGCGAGGTCGGCGCTGAAATTGATCAGGGCGTCCACCGACTGGGCCACCTGGGCCTCGACCAGGCCGCCCATTTCCAGCACGCGGGTGGAAATACCGCTCAGTTCGGCGTCGAACTGGGTGGAGAGATGCTTGTCAGTCATTCTGCTGCTCCTTTCAAGGCCGTGCCGCACCGGCGCCGGCCGCATTGCCTCGCTTCGCAGGCGAAGCGAGCCTCATCGCTACATCAGCCGAAGCGGCCGGTGATGTAGTCCTCCGTGTCCTTGCGCTTGGGCTTCATGAACAGCTCGGCCGTGGGCCCGAACTCGATCAGGTCGCCCAGGTACATATAGGCCGTGTAGTCCGAGCAGCGTGCCGCCTGCTGCATGTTGTGGGTCACGATGGCCACCGTGTAATCAGTCTTCAGCTCGTGGATCAGTTCCTCGATCTTGCCCGTGGAGATGGGATCGAGTGCCGAGCAGGGCTCGTCGAGCAGCAGCACCTCGGGCTTGATCGCGATGCCGCGCGCGATGCACAAGCGCTGCTGCTGGCCGCCCGAGAGGCCGGAGCCGCTCTGGTTGAGCTTGTCCTTGACCTCGTTCCACAGCGCGGCCTTCTTCAGCGCCCATTCCACGCGCTCGTCCATCTCGACCCGCGGCAGCGTCTCGAAGAGGCGCACGCCGAAGGCGATGTTGTCATAGATGGACATGGGGAACGGCGTGGGCTTCTGGAAGACCATGCCGACCTTCGCGCGGATCAGGGAGACGTCCTCGCCGCTGGAAAGGATGTCGCTGCCGTCCAGCAGGATCTGGCCTTCGGCGCGCTGCTCGGGGTAGAGCTCGAACATGCGGTTGAGCGTGCGCAGCAGCGTGGATTTGCCGCAGCCGGACGGCCCGATGAAGGCGGTGACCTTCTTCTCCGGGATGTCCAGGTTGATGTTCTTGAGGGCGTGGAAGTTGCCGTAGAAGAAGTTGAGGTTGCGCACCGACAGCTTGGCGCGCTCCTCGACGGACATTTGGACCTTGGTATCCATGACTCTCTCGCTTCAGTGCTTTTTCTTGAACAGGACGCGCGCCAGGATGTTCAGCGCCAGCACGCCCATGGTGATGAGGAAGACGCCCGCCCAGGCCAGCTTCTGCCAGTTCTCGTAAGGGCTCATCGCGAACTTGAAGATGGTGACCGGCAGGCTGGCCATGGGTTCGCCCAGGGACGAGGTCCAGAACTGGTTGGACAGGGCCGTGAACAGCAGCGGTGCGGTCTCGCCGGAGATGCGGGCCAGGGCCAGCAGCACGCCGGTGATCACGCCGGCGCGGGCCGACTTCAAGGTCACCGAGAGAATGACCTTCCACTTGGGCGTCCCCAGGGCGTAGGCGGCTTCGCGCAGGGCGTTGGGCACCAGGCTCAGCATGTTCTCGGTGGTGCGGATCACCACCGGGATCACGATCAGCGCCAGCGCCAGCACGCCGGCCAGGCCGGAGAAGGTCTTCATGCGCGAGACCACCACGGCATACACGAAGAGGCCGATCACGATGGACGGCGCGGACAGCAGGATGTCGTTGATGAAGCGCACGGCCGACCCGAGACGGGCCTTCTGGCCATATTCGGCGAGGTAGACGCCCGCCATGATGCCGATGGGCGTGCCCAGCAGCGTGGCCAGGCCCACCATGGTGATGGAGCCGAAGATGGCGTTGGCCAGGCCGCCGGTTTCTGCCTGCGGAGGCGGCGTCATTTCACTGAACGTGGCCCAGCTGAGACCGCCCAGTCCCAGGCGGACGGTCTCGAACAGGATCCAGATCAGCCAGAACACGCCGAAGGCCATGGCTGCGAGCGACAGGCTCAATGCGATGGCATTGGTGCGCTTGCGCCGCGCATGGTGGCGCAGGCGCTTGGGGTCCATCGAGGAGGCGACGGAGGTGTTCATGCGCGGGCTCCTTCGCCCTTCTTCAGGCGGCTCAGCAGGATCTTGGAGAAGCTCAGCACCACGAAGGTGATGAAGAACAGCACCAGGCCCAGATAGATCAGCGAGGCCTGATGCAGGCCCTCGCCGGCTTCGGCAAACTCATTGGCCAGGGCCGAGGTGATGCTGTTGGCCGCTTCGAAGATGGAGGGCGAGTTCAGCTGGTTCATGTTGCCGATCACGAAGGTCACGGCCATGGTCTCGCCCAGCGCCCGGCCCAGGCCCAGCATCACGCCGCCGACCACGCCGGTCTTGGTGAAGGGCAGGACGACCTTCCACACCACTTCCCAGGTCGTGGCACCCAGGCCGTAGGCCGATTCCTTCAGCATGGGCGGCGTGACCTCGAAGACGTCGCGCATCACCGAGGCGATGAAGGGGATGATCATGATGGCCAGGATGATGCCGGCCGAGAGGATGCCGATGCCCACGGGCGGGCCGGTGAACAGCGCGCCGATGTAGGGCACGCCGTCGAAGAGCTTCTGCAGCGGCTGCTGCACGAAGGTGGAAAGAATCGGGCCGAAGACCAGCAGACCCCACATGCCGTAGACGATGGAGGGCACGGCGGCCAGCAATTCCACCGCGATGCCCAGCGGGCCGCGCAGCCAGCCCGGCGACAGCTCGGTCAGGAAGATCGCAATGCCAAAGCTCACCGGCACCGCGATCAGCAGCGCGATGAAGGAGGTCATCAGCGTGCCGTAAATCATCACCAGCCCGCCGAATTTCTCCTGCACCGGATCCCAGTCCTTGCTGACCAGGAAGCCCAGGCCGAACTCGCGAATGGCGGGCATGGCGCCCATCAGCAGGGACAGCAGGATGCCGGCCAGCAGCGCCAGGGTCAGCCAGGCGGCGCCCTGCGCGAGGCCGGCAAAGAGCGCGTCGGCCCAGGGCAGCGTGCGGCGGCGTTCAGGTGGCCGGCCCTGCGGCAGCACCTGCTCGCGGTTGCGGTCCGGGTCAGTGGTATCGGTCATAAGGGGGGGCAGTACAGCAGCCATGGAAACCTCCACGATACGGTGCTTGTGCAACTCAGGCGATAAGAACAAGCCCCGGCGCCGGGCTGCAGCGACGGGGCTGGTATCGCATGGCTGCTTTCTTCTGTGCTTACTTGTGGCTGATGGCCTTGCCGGCGGCGTCCTTGATCTGGTCCGCCCACTGCTTGCGGATCAGATCCTTGACGGAGGCCGGCAGAGGCACGTAGTCCAGCTCGTCGGCCATCTTGTCGCCCTGGGTGTAGGCCCAGTCGAAGAACTTCAGGCTGGCGGCAGCTGCGGCGGGCTTGTCCTGCACCTTGTGCATCAGGATGAAGGTGGCGCCGGTGATGGGCCAGCTGTCCTTGCCGGCCTGCTCGGTCAGCACCTGGTAGAAGCTCTTGTTCCACTCGGCGCCGGCGGCCGCAGCCTTGAAGGCATCATCACTGGGCGAGACGAACTGCCCGGCCTGGTTCTTCAATTGAACAAAGGCCATCTTGTTCTGCTTGGCGTAGGCGTACTCCACATAGCCGATGGAGTTGGGCAGGCGCATCACGAAGGCCGACACGCCCTCGTTGCCCTTGCCGCCGGTGCCGGTCGGCCAGTTCACGGCCGTGCCCTCACCCACCTTGCTCTTCCACTCGGCGTTGACCTTGGAGAGGTAGTTGGTGAAGAGGAAGCTGGTGCCCGAGCCGTCGGCACGACGCACCGGCGCGATGGCGGCGTCAGGCAGGGCCACGCCAGGGTTGAGCGCCGTGATCGCGGCGTCGTTCCACTTGCTGATCTTGCCCAGGTAGATGTCACCCAGCACGGCGCCGGTGAGCTTCAGCTGGCCGGCGGCCACGCCCTTGATGTTGACCACGGGCACCACGCCGCCGATCACGGTGGGGAACTGCACCAGGCCGTCCTTGGCCAGCTCGTCGTCCTTGAGCGGGGCGTCAGTGGCCCCGAAGTCCACGGTCTTGGCCTTGATCTGGCGGATGCCGGCGCCCGAGCCCACCGACTGGTAATTGATGCGCGCGCCGCTGGCCTTGTGATAGGCGTCGGCCCACTTGGCGTAGATGGGCGCCGGGAAGGAGGCGCCGGCGCCGGTCACATCCTGCGCCTGAGCCAGGCCGCAGGCGGCAGCGAATGCAGTCATCATAAGGCCGGTGCGGATCAGCTTGTTTGTCATGTCAGTCCTATCGCATGAGGGTTGTTGAGCGACGAACGGAATGCTATGACCGCTCTGTGACGGGTGCATGACACACATGACAGCCACATTCACCCTGCCGGTCGGGTCAGGCGAATTGTCATACCGCATTCACCGCCTTGTCACACCCCCTCTCTACGCTGAAGGGCATGGCTCAATCCAAGCCTCACAGCCCTCAAGGTGGAGACCCTGACATGACACATCTGACCCGTTTCCTGGCGCTCAGCGCCACCCTGTTCGGCCTGGTCGCCTGCGCCACCGCACCGGCGCCCGCTCCGCTGGCCGACACCCTGAGCCGCGATCCGCAGCTGAGCACCTTCAACCGTCTGGTCGTTCAGGCCGGCCTGCAGGACGAACTGCGCGCCGCCGGTCCGCTGACGGTGTTTGCCCCCTCCGACGACGCCTTCAAGGCCCTGCCCGCCGCCACGCTGGACAAGCTCAGCCAGGACAGGGAACAGCTCAAGGCCGTCCTGCACCTGCACATGCTGGCCAGCAAGCTGCCCGCCGCCGAAGTCAAGAACAGCAATCCCAAGAGCCTGCAAGGCAGTGCCCTGGCCCTGGCCCGCGCCGGTGACTTCGTGACCGTCGAGGACGCCGTGGTGCAGCGCGCTGACATCGGCGCGACCAACGGCGTGGCCCATGTGATCGACCGCGTGCTGCTGCCGGCCAAGAAGTAAGCCGGTCACCGACTCCCCGCCCGAACGACCTCATTGCCAAGCGATCAATGCAAAGGGCGCCCATCGAGGGCGCCCTTTCTCGTTGTGGCCTTCAGCCGGCTCAGGCTCGTACCGTGGCAGCCAGGCGTTCAGCGCAGGACTGCGCCAGCGCAGCGTCGCTGGCCTCGACCATGACGCGCAGCAGCGGCTCGGTGCCCGAGGCCCGGATCAGCACGCGCCCGCGGTCGCCCAGCTCGGCCGTCACCTCGGCCTGCGCGCGCGCCAACTCGGCATTGCCCTTCCAATCCTGGCCGGGCTGCATGCGCACATTGATCAGGGTCTGGGGGAACAGCGTCACGTCAGCCAACTGCTCGGACAGGCTCTTGCCCGTGCGGCAGATGGCCGACAGCACCAGCAGCGCACTGACCATGCCGTCGCCCGTGGTGTGTTTGTCCAGGGCCAGCAGATGGCCGGAGCCCTCGCCGCCCAGCTGCCAGCCGCGGGCGACCAGCTCCTCCAGCACATAGCGGTCGCCCACCTTGGCGCGAACGAAGTCGACGTCGCGCTTCTTGAGCGCCAGCTCCACGGCCATATTGGTCATCAGGGTGCCGACGGCTCCCGGCACGCGATGCCCCTGCGCAAGCCGATCGGCGACCATCACGTAGAGCAGCTCATCGCCGTTGTAGAGGCGGCCGGCAGCGTCCACGAACTGCAGGCGGTCGGCATCGCCATCCAGCGCAATGCCGTAGTGCGCGCCATGCTCCTTGACGGCCTTGACCAAGGCTGCCGGCGCCGTGGCCCCGACGCCATCGTTGATGTTGAAGCCGTCCGGGCTGCAGCCAATGGAAATGACTTCTGCGCCCAGCTCATGGAGCACATCAGGCGCCACGTGGTAGGCCGCGCCATGGGCCGCGTCGACCACCAGCTTGAGCCCGCGCAGGCTCAGGTCCTGGCTGAAAGAGGCCTTGCAGAACTCGATGTAGCGGCCCCGCGCGTCCTGCAGGCGGCGCGCGCGTCCCAGGCTGGCGGAATCCACCCAGGCTGCCGGCTCTTCCAAGGCCTGTTCAACGGCGATTTCCCAGGCGTCCGGCAGCTTCTCGCCCTTGGCCGAGAAGAACTTGATGCCATTGTCGGCAAAGGGGTTGTGCGAGGCCGAGATCACCACGCCCAGGTCCTGGCGCAGGGCGCGGGTCAGGTAGGCGACGCCCGGCGTGGGCAGCGGCCCCGTCAGCCAGACGTCGACGCCTGCCGACGCGAAGCCCGCCTCCAGCGAAGACTCCAGCATGTAGCCGGAGATGCGCGTGTCCTTGCCGATCAGCACGCTGGGGCGCGCCGAGCCATTGCGGCGCAGCACCTTGCCCACGGCATGGCCAAGACGCAGCATGAAGTCCGGCGTGATCGGCGACTGGCCGACGGTACCGCGGATGCCGTCGGTCCCGAAATAACTACGGCTCATTGCGAGCTTCCTCCAGATTTTGTATGGGTCGCATTCTCGCCCATGTGCCAGGCTCAAGCCCCTGAGCCACCACCCGCCCCCCATACCTGCAGGGCATCGACGGTGGCTGCCACATCATGGACGCGCAGAATCCGGGCGCCATGGCTTAGTGCCAGCAAGGCAGCGGCGAGGCTGCCGCTCAGGCGCTGCTCGACGCTGCGGCCCGTGACGGCGCCAATGGCCGATTTGCGCGACAAGCCCGCCAGCAAGGGATAGCCCAGCGCCTGCAGTTCAGCCTGGCGGCGCAGCAATTCGAAATTCTGCTCCACCGTCTTGGCAAAACCGTAACCCGGATCCAGCACGATGCGATCGGCGGCAATTCCCCTGCCAGACAGCGCCGCGGCCCGCTCGCTCAGGAAATGAGCCACCTCCTGCACCACGTCGGCATAGGTCGTCAGCGACTGCATGCTGCCGGGGTCGCCGCGCATGTGCATCAGGCAGGCGCCCAGCTGCGGATGGGCCTGCATCACCGCTTCCGCACCCGGATCACGCAGGGCCTGGATGTCGTTGAGGATGTCGACCCCAAGGTCCGCGGCGCAGCGCATCAACTCGGCCTTGCAGGTATCGATGGAGACGGGCACGCCCAGGCTCAGGGCGCCTCGCAACACGTCTTCAACGCGCCGCCATTCCTCGTCTGCACTGAGCCGCGGCGCGCCGGGGCGGCTGGACTCACCGCCGATGTCGAGGATGTCCGCGCCCTCTTTCAGCAGCTGCTCGCAATGAGCCAGGCCGGCGGCTGCATCGGCATGCTGGCCGCCATCTGAGAAGGAGTCTGGCGTCACGTTGACGATGCCCATGACGCGCGGGCGGCTGAGGTCGATTCGAAAACGGGAGGTCTGCCAGAACATGGTGAAAGCCTTCGATGAGGGATGCCTGCGCAAGAACGGATGACGGGCGGAGCGCGAAAGGAAAAACACCCTGGCAACGTCCGTCACCAGGGTGTCTAAGGCAAAGAATGAGAAGGGGTGACCACCTCATCAAGGCCTGCCTCCAAGAGACAGGCCTTGTGCGTCAAACCGGGCGCTCAGGCGGCAGCCGGTGCGCCGTCTGTACTGACACTCGGCGTACCGCCATTGCTGGGGCCGCTGCTGGCGCTGGGCGACTCACCGGGGCCGCGCGGCGGCTTGCCGGCCATGATGTCCAGCACCTGCTCGCGGTCGATGGTCTCCCACTTCATCAGGGCCTCGGTCATGGCCTCGACCTTGTCGCGGTTGTCCTCGAGGATCTTCTTCGCCACGGCGTACTGCTCGTCCAGGATGCGGCGCATCTCGGCGTCGACCTTCTGCTGGGTGTTCTCGCTGATGTTGGCGGTCTTGGTCATGTTGCGACCCAGGAAGACCTCGCCCTCGTTCTCCGCGTAGACCATCGGGCCCAGCAATTCGCTCATGCCATAGCGGGTGACCATGTCACGGGCGATGCGGGTGGCACGCTCGTAGTCGTTGGAGGCACCGGTGGAGATGTCCTTGACGAACAGCTCCTCCGCGATGCGGCCACCAAAGAGGATGCTGATCTCGTTGAGCATCTGCTTGTAGTAGCGGCTGTACTGGTCGCGCTCGGGCAGCTGCCAGGTCACGCCCAGGGCACGGCCGCGCGGCATGATGGTGACCTTGTGCACCGGGTCAGTGCCGGGCAGGCATTCGGCCACGATGGCATGGCCGGACTCGTGATAGGCGGTGGCCCGCTTCTCCTCTTCCGTCATGACCATGCTCTTGCGCTCCGGGCCCATGTAGAGCTTGTCCTTGGCGCGCTCGAAGTCGATCATCTCGACCGTCCGGGCGTTGCGACGGGCGGCGAACAGCGCAGCCTCGTTGACCAGGTTGGCCAGGTCCGCACCGCTCATGCCGGGCGTGCCGCGCGCCAGGATGGACGCATTGACGTCCTGCCCGATGGGCACCTTGCGCATGTGCACGTTCAGGATCTGCTCGCGGCCGCGGATGTCCGGCAGCGTCACGTAGACCTGGCGGTCGAAGCGACCGGGGCGCAGCAGGGCCGGGTCCAGGATGTCCGGACGGTTGGTGGCGGCGATCACGATCACACCGAGGTTCGTGTCGAAGCCGTCCATCTCCACCAGCATCTGGTTGAGGGTCTGCTCGCGCTCGTCATTGCCACCGCCCAGGCCGGCGCCACGATGGCGGCCAACGGCGTCGATCTCATCGATGAAGATGATGCAGGGCGCGCTCTTCTTGGCCTGCTCGAACATGTCACGGACACGGGCCGCGCCCACGCCGACGAACATTTCGACGAAGTCCGAACCCGAGATCGTGAAGAACGGCACCTTGGCTTCGCCAGCGATGGACTTGGCCAGCAAGGTCTTGCCGGTGCCGGGAGGGCCGACCATCAGCACGCCGCGCGGAATGCGACCGCCCAGCTTCTGGAACTTCTGCGGATCCTTGAGGAAATCCACCAGTTCCTTGACCTCTTCCTTAGCCTCGTCGCAACCGGCGACGTCGGCGAAGGTGATGTTGTTGTTGGCCTCGTCCAGCATGCGGGCCTTGGACTTGCCGAAGCTGAAGGCCCCACCCTTGCCGCCGCCCTGCATCTGGCGCATGAAGTAGATCCAGACACCGATGAGCAGGATCATCGGACCCCAGCTGATCAGCAGCGTCTGCAGCACCGAGGGCTCGTCGTCAGCCTTGCCAATCACCTGCACGCCGTACTTCATGAGGTCGTCGACCATGAAGACGTGCGGTGGCTGCACGAGGTTGTAAGCCACGCCATCCGAGGGCGTGACACGCAACATCCGGTTCTGGATTTCGA
The DNA here is from genome assembly GCA_041913905.1 of Burkholderiaceae bacterium. Classification (GTDB taxonomy): domain Bacteria; phylum Pseudomonadota; class Gammaproteobacteria; order Burkholderiales; family Burkholderiaceae_C; genus Roseateles_B. The sequence goes on from JAYSEK010000043.1 coordinate 26,571, forward strand.
CCCGCTTGATCTTGCCGGCCTTGGCGTCGTCCATGAACTGGGTGTAGGTGACGGTATCGACAGGGCGCTGCTTGTCGAACTGCTTGAACACGGTGAACAGCACCAAGGCGATCACCAGCCAAACAGCCACCTTCGAGAACCACTGATTGTTCACCGCGACTCCTTATTCCATTCCACATGCCGCAGGGAGCGGCTGATGCACGGCATATGGGGTTGATTCTATTGCAGTCAAGGGCTGAGACCTGATTGTCAAATCCGTGCCGCGCGATAGCCAAAAGTCGCGCTTTCAGCCGCCATGTGCAGATGACTTGATCTACTTCAAGCCCATGCCGACCAGAAAGGTCTCGGCAGACCGGTCCCGCGAGGCCTTGGGCTTGACGGCCTTGACCTTCTTGAACGCTTTTTTGAACAGCTCCACCAGCTGGTTGTAGCCGCTGCCATGGAAGACCTTGGCCACCAGCGCCCCTTCGGGCTTGAGGTGATGCTGTGAGAAATCGATGGCCAGCTCGATCAGATGCTCGATGCGGGCCGCATCGGTGCTCTCGATGCCTGAGAGATTGGGGGCCATGTCCGACACCACCACATCGACGGGTTTGCCGTCCAGCGCTGCTTCCAGCTGATGTAGCACGGCCTCCTCACGGAAGTCGCCCTGGATGAACTGCACGCCCTCGACGGGCTCGAAGTCCAGCAGGTCCAGCGCAATGATGGTGCCGTTGAGCTCCCCCACCGCTGCGCCACCGACCCCCGCCTGTTTGGGTGCGAACTTGCGGCGCAGGTACTGGCTCCAGGCGCCCGGCGAAGCCCCGAGGTCCACCACCACCTGCCCCGGCTTGATCAGCCGCAGCTCCTCGTCGATCTCCTTGAGCTTGTAGGCCGCCCGCGAGCGATAGCCCTCCTTCTGGGCCATCCTCACATAGGGGTCGTTGACGTGGTCATTGAGCCACGCCTTGTTGATCTTCTTGCTTTTGCTGTCGATTTTCATGATTTGGAGCGCCAGGGCCGATAATACGGCCATGCCTGCGATTCAACTGACCCCTGCCCAGCGCAAGGAAAAAAGAGCCGACGCCCACCACCTCGACCCCGTCGTGATGATTGGCGCCGACGGACTCACGCCCGCCGTCGTGAAGGAAACCGATGCCGCCCTGAAGGCCCATGGCCTGATCAAGGTGCGGGTGCTGTCGGATGACCGAGAGATGCGCGGCGCCATTCTCGACCAGCTCGCTGACGAGCTCGACGCCGCGCCCATCCAGCACATCGGCAAGCTGCTGATCCTGTGGCGTCCCATCCCTGAAAGGGAACGCACCGAACGCGAGGGCAGCATGCCTGCGCCCAAGGTGGTGAAGATCGTCAAGTTCTCCAAGAACGGCAACAGCCGCCCCACCATCAAGAAGGTCAAGCTGCTGGGCAACCAGCGCGTGGCCCAGGGCGGCGAGATCAAGCGCGCCAAGCCCAAGCAGCGCAGCGTGAAGAAGCGCGTCGCCGACTGACAGCGCCGCCTTTCCTCCCAACAAGGACCGCCCCCCTGGGTGCCGGTCCTTTTTTCATGCCTCGCAGCCGTTTCAGCGCCGGCTGCTTCGCCAGGCCAGGCCCAGCACCAGCAGCGCCTTGAGCGCGAAGATGCCGGACGAAATGCCGTGCAGGGCACCGAAGCTCAGACTCCCCTGCCCCGCCCGCGCTTCGGCCATCAAAGGCTGCAGCCCGTAGTAGCCCAGCACCACGCAGAACAGCGCGCCCAGCGGCAGCAGCAGCTCGGGCGTGGTGATGCGAGCAGATGCGGCATCACGCTGCAGCCGCCGCTCCATCATCACCAGCAGCAAGCCGAGCACCAGGCCCAGCTGCGCATCCAGCTCAAACAGCCGCCCCACATACCGCCCCGCCTCCGGCCGCGCCAGCACGCCAAACGCCACCGGCGCTGCGACACCTGCCACGCACAGAAGAAAGCCGCCCCACAGGGCGGCCAGCAAGGCCCGTGCACGCATCAGCATCGGCAGGCTCCGTTGACATGAGCCACCACACCCTGAGCCCCCGCACTGCCTTCCCGAGTGAAGGCCGGGGATCCGGCTCTGCCGGGCCCTCGGCCTTGCCCCCTTGAGGGGGCCGGCGCAGCCGGTAGGGGGTGGTCACACATACCTGACTTCAACGATCTCGTAGCGCTTGACGCCACCCGGCGCATGCACCTCGGCCACGTCGCCGGCTTCCTTGCCGATCAGCGCGCGCGCGATGGGCGAGGAGATGGAGATCAGTCCCAGCTTCAGATCTGCTTCGTCGTCGCCGACGATCTGGTAGGTCACCTCGTTGCCGGTGGCTTCCTCTTCCAGGTCCACCGTGGTGCCGAACACGACCTTGCCGCCGGCATCGACATCCGCCGGGTCGATGACCTGGGCGGCCGAGAGCTTGCCCTCGATCTCCAGGATGCGGCCTTCGATGAAGCCCTGCTTGTCCTTGGCCGCCTCGTACTCGGCGTTCTCGGACAGGTCGCCCTGGGCACGGGCCTCGGCGATGGCATTGATCACGGCATGACGCTCGACAGTCTTGAGTCGATGCAGTTCTTCCTTCAGCTTTTCAGCGCCGCGCTTGGTCAGAGGGATCGTGGCCATACATAGAACCTTGATAGACAAAACAAGACCGCCGCAGGGGCTCGCAGGGAGCCACGGCGGCGGTACAGGGGCCGGACCGGCGCTCCCAGCTTCTCGGAGCGGTCCGGCAGTAGCGCAGTTTAGTGCAGTTCGGCGTGCAGTTCCTGCAGAGATTGCACCAAGAGGCCGTCCTTGTGCTTCATGCCCTCCACGGCGGCCTCGCAGCCGGCCATGGTGGTGTAGTAGGTCACGCGGTTGGCCAGGGCCGCCTGGCGGATGTGGCGGCTGTCGGCGATCGCGGCGCGGGTCTCGTCCACCGTGGTGAAGACCAGCTGGATGTCCCCGCCCTTGATCATGTCCACGATGTGCGGACGACCGTCCTTGACCTTGTTGACCACCTGGACCGGCACCCCCGCTGCGGCAATGGCTGCCGCCGTGCCCTTGGTGGCCACCACACCAAAGCCCAGCGCATGCAGGTCACGGGCAACGGCGACGGCACGGGCCTTGTCGTTGTTCTTCACCGTGATCAGCACATTGCCCTGGCGCGGCAGGCGGCTGCCGGCGCCCAGCTGGCTCTTGAGCATGGCCTCGCCAAAGGTGCGGCCGGCGCCCATGACTTCGCCCGTCGAACGCATTTCCGGGCTGAGGATGGGGTCCACGCCAGGGAACTTGTTGAAGGGGAAGACGGCTTCCTTGACGCTGAAGTACGGCGGCACGACCTCATGCGGCACCTCGCCCTTGCGGTCCTTCTGCTGTGCCAGCTTCTGGCCAGCCATGCAGCGTGCCGCAATCTTGGCCAACTGCTGGCCCGTGGCCTTGGAGACGAAGGGCACGGTGCGCGAGGCGCGCGGGTTCACTTCCAGCACATAGACCTGGTTCTCGGCCAGCCCCTTGGTGACGTCGCCCTGGATGGCGAACTGCACGTTCATCAGGCCGACGACCTTCAGCGCGCGGGCCATGGCAGCCGACTGGCGGCGCAGCTCGTCCTGCAGCTCGGCGGACAGCGTGTAGGGCGGCAGCGAGCAGGCGGAGTCGCCCGAGTGGATGCCGGCGGCCTCAACGTGCTCCATGATGCCGCCGATCATCACGGCCTCGCCATCGGAGATGCAGTCCACGTCGACCTCGACGGCGTCCTGCAGGAAGTGGTCCAGCAGCACCGGGGACTTGTCGGAGACACGCACGGCCTCGCGCATATAGCGCTCCAGATCCTTGTCGCCATGCACGATCTCCATCGCGCGGCCACCCAGCACGTAGCTGGGGCGCACCACCAGCGGGTAGCCAATCTCCTGGGCGAGCACCACGGCCTCGTCTTCGCTGCGCGCGGTGCGGTTGGGCGGCTGCTTCAGGCCCAGCTCGTGCAGCAGCTTCTGGAAGCGCTCGCGATCCTCCGCGATGTCGATGGAATCGGGCGAGGTGCCGATGATGGGCACGCCGTTGGCTTCCAGATCCAGCGCCAGCTTCAGCGGCGTCTGGCCGCCGTACTGCACGATCACGCCGACGGGCTTTTCCTTGTCGACGATTTCCAGCACGTCTTCCAGCGTCACCGGCTCGAAGTAGAGGCGGTCCGAGGTGTCGTAGTCGGTCGAGACGGTCTCGGGGTTGCAGTTGACCATGATGGTCTCGTAGCCGTCTTCGCGCATGGCGAGGGCGGCGTGGACGCAGCAGTAGTCGAACTCGATACCCTGGCCGATGCGGTTCGGGCCACCGCCCAGCACCATGATCTTCTTCTTGTCCGTCGGCGCGGCCTCGCACTCCTCGTCATAGGTCGAGTACATGTAGGCGGTCTGCGTCTCGAACTCGGCGGCGCAGGTGTCCACGCGCTTGTAGACGGGGCGGATGCCCTGGGCATGACGTGCACGGCGCACCTCATGCTGGTTGGTGCCCAGCAGCTTGGCGATGCGCTTGTCCGAGAAGCCCTTCTGCTTCAGGAAGCGCAGCTCGTCCTTGCTCAGCGAGGCCAGGGCGCGGCCCTTGAGACTTTGCTCGATCTGGATCAGTTGCTCGATCTGGGCGAGGAACCAGGGGTCCACGGCCGTCTCGTCGAAGACTTCCTGAAGACTCATGCCGATGCGGAAGGCGTCGGCCAGGAACAGGATGCGCTCGGGGCCGGGCTCGCCGATTTCCTGGACGATTTCTTCACGGTCGGTCGAACGCTCGGTCAGGCCGTCGATGCCGGTCTCCAGGCCGCGCAGGGCCTTCTGGAAGGACTCCTGGAAGCTGCGACCCATGGCCATCACCTCGCCCACCGACTTCATCTGCGTGGTCAGGTGCGAATCGGCCATCGGGAACTTCTCGAAGGCAAAGCGCGGGATCTTGGTGACGACGTAGTCGATGGAGGGCTCGAACGAGGCCGGCGTGGCGCCGCCGGTGATGTCGTTCTTCAGCTCGTCCAGCGTGTAGCCCACGGCCAGCTTGGCCGCCACCTTGGCGATGGGGAAACCCGTGGCCTTGGAGGCCAGCGCCGAGGAGCGCGACACGCGCGGGTTCATCTCGATCACGATCATGCGACCGTTCTTCGGATTGATCGAGAACTGCACGTTGGAGCCGCCGGTGTCCACGCCAATCTCGCGCAGGATGGCGATGGAGGCGTTGCGCAGCAGCTGGTACTCCTTGTCGGTCAGCGTCTGGGCCGGGGCCACGGTGATGGAGTCACCGGTGTGGATGCCCATGGGGTCCAGGTTCTCGATGGAGCAGACGATGATGCAGTTGTCCGCCTTGTCGCGGACCACTTCCATCTCGTACTCCTTCCAGCCGATCAGCGATTCCTCGATCAGCAGCTCGTTGGTCGGCGAGAGGTCGAGGCCGCGCTTGCAGATTTCCTCGAATTCCTCGGGGTTGTAGGCGATGCCACCGCCGGTGCCGCCCAGCGTGAAGCTGGGGCGGATCACCATGGGGAAGCCGCTGCCGCCGATCTCGGCGTGGATGCGCTTCTGCACGGCCCAGGCTTCTTCCATGGAATGCGCGATGCCGGACTTGGCCGAGTCCAGGCCGATCTTGGTCATCGCGTCCTTGAACTTCAGGCGGTCCTCGGCCTTCTCGATGGCCTTCTCGTTGGCGCCGATCATCTCCACGCCGTACTTGGCCAGCACGCCATGCTTGTGCAGGTCCAGGGCGCAGTTCAATGCCGTCTGGCCGCCCATGGTGGGCAGGATGGCGTCCGGACGCTCCTTGGCGATGATCTTCTCAACCACCTGCCAGGTGATGGGCTCGATATAGGTCACATCGGCCGTGTCCGGGTCCGTCATGATGGTCGCCGGGTTGCTGTTGACCAGGATGACCTTGTAGCCCTCTTCGCGCAGGGCCTTGCAGGCCTGGGCGCCGGAGTAGTCGAACTCGCAGGCCTGGCCGATGATGATGGGGCCTGCGCCGATGATGAGGATGCTCTTGATGTCGCTGCGTTTTGCCATTGTTTGTTCTCCTTCTCTTCGGCTTTAGGCCTTGGCCATCAGACCGATGAAACGGTCGAACAGATAAGCGATGTCATGCGGGCCGGGACTCGCCTCCGGGTGCCCCTGGAAGCAGAAGGCCGGCTTGTCCGTGCGGGCCAGGCCTTGCAGCGTGCCGTCGAACAGGCTGATGTGGGTCGGGCGCAGGTTGGCGGGCAGCGTGGCGGCATCCACCGCGAAGCCATGGTTCTGGCTGGTGATGGAGACGCGACCGTTGTCCAGATCCTTGACGGGGTGGTTGCCGCCATGATGGCCGAACTTCATCTTGAAGGTCTTGGCACCGCTGGCCAGCGCCATGATCTGGTGGCCGAGGCAGATGCCGAAGGTCGGGATGCCGGCCTCGATCAGCTGGCGGGCCGCCTCGATGGCGTAGTCGCAGGGTTCCGGATCTCCGGGGCCGTTGGACAGAAAGACGCCGTCCGGCTCCAGGTCGAAGACCGCGCTGGCGGGCGTCTGGGCCGGCACGACGGTGATCTTGCAGCCGCGCGAGGCCAACATGCGCAGGATGTTGCGCTTGACGCCGAAGTCGTAGGCCACGACGTGGAACTTGGGCGCCGCCTGCTCGCCGTAGCCCTTGCCCAGCACCCATTCGGTCTGGGTCCAGGTCTCGCGCTCGGTGCGCGACACCACCTTGGCCAGATCCTGGCCAGCCATGCTGGGCGCTGCCTTGGCACGGGCAATGGCGTCGGCGATATGGGCGTCGGTGATCGCTTCACCCGGCTGGAGCGCCAGAATGCAGCCGTTCTGGGCGCCATGGGTGCGCAGCACACGGGTGAGACGGCGGGTGTCGAGGCCGGCGATGGCCACCGTGCCTTCGTCCTTCAGGTACTGCTGCAGGCTGCGCGTCTTGCGGAAGTTGGAATCAAGGACGGGCACTTCCTTGATGATCAGGCCTGCGGCAAAGATCTTCTGGGCCTCGACGTCCTCCTCGTTGACGCCGTAGTTGCCGATGTGCGGATACGTCAGCGTGACGATCTGGCGGCAATAGCTGGGGTCGGTGAGGATTTCCTGGTAGCCGGTCAGCGAGGTGTTGAACACCACTTCGCCGACGGTCTGACCGGCGGCGCCGATCGAGGTGCCTTTGAAGACCGTGCCGTCTGCCAGGGCGAGGATCGCTGAGGGGGAGGAAAGCAGATCGGGCAGCACGGGATTCTCCGTTATTGTGCGCGCCCAGCTCTGCTCTGAAAAAGCCGCCACACACCAGAGGTCTGAGGCGGCTTGTGCGGTCCCGAAAGCTGCTTGGCGCAGCTCCCGTAAAGACCTGAATCCGATGGGGAAACGGTTCGAGTTTCGCTGGGTGCGTGGGTGGTTGCGGGTAAACCTGCTAAGTATAACCGACCAGGGTAATTACCGAGCGAACTTCCGCACAAAAAGCCCCGCCATCGAGGACGGCGCCATTCGTTTGAAACGAACCCACACTCGCGAGGACCGTACTGTCTTCAGCCCAAGGCGGCAATACCGGCACGCGCAATCTGCGCATCCTCACTGGACTTCACGCCGCTGACGCCCACAGCCCCGACGCAGAAGCCGTCGACCATCACCGGCACACCACCCTCCAGCAAACCGGAGAGGCCGGGCGCACTGAGGAAGGACACCCGCCCCTGGTTGATCATGTCCTCATAGACCTTGGAATCGCGCCGCCCCAGCGCAGCGGTGTGGGCCTTGGCCGGTGCGATCTGCGCCGAGATGGCCGCGGCGCCGTCCAGGCGCTGCAGCCACAGCAGGTGGCCACCGTCATCCACGATGGCGATGCTGACGGCCCAGTTGTTCTTGACCGCCTCGGCTTCGGCAGCAGCGGCGATGCGTTTGACGTCGTCCAGGGCGAGATAGGGCTTTTGCTTCATGAGGGCGTCTCAAATGCTTGAGAATTGGAGGAAAGGCCTCACTTTAGCCTTTGCCGGTGGGCGGATTCGGCATGCGGACGGCAAAACTGTCTCGCAGCTCATCCTAGAATCGACCAGCCTGCCCGGCTCGGGCAGTCTCTTTTGGAAACCGGAGGAATTCATGTACGACGTTCAAGGTCAATTCGGCAGCTTTGCCCAAGGCCTGGCCGCCGACCGGCAGCGTGTGCTGCGCAACACCTATTGGCTGCTGGCGCTCTCCATGGTGCCTACGGTGCTGGGCGCATGGGTTGGCGTCGCGAGCGGCATCCTGTCCACACTGGGCACCGGCGCAAGCCTGCTCATCTTCTTCGCTGGGGCCTTTGGCCTGATGTTCCTGGTCGAGAAGACCAAGAACAGCGCGGCGGGCGTGGCCTCACTGCTGGCCTTCACCTTCTTCATGGGCCTGATGCTCTCGCGCCTGCTGAGCTTCGTGCTGGGCTTCAAGAACGGCCCCTCGCTGATCATGACGGCCTTTGCCGGCACCGGCGTCATCTTCCTGGCCATGGCCACGCTGGCAACCGTGATCAAGCGGGATTTGTCCAGCATGGGCAAGTTCCTGTTCATCGGCGCCATCATCCTGCTGGTCGCCGGCCTGGTGAACGTCTTCCTGCAATCGTCGGCCCTGATGCTCACGCTGATGGTGCTGTCGATGGCCATCTTCTCGGCCTTCATGGTCTATGACGTGAAGCGCATCCTCGATGGCGGCGAGACCAACTACATCAGCGCCACCCTCGCCATCTACCTGGACATCTACAACGTGTTCCAGAACCTGCTGGCCATGCTGGGGATCTTCGGCGGCGAACGCGAATGACCCTGCCTCCTTGCCGGGCCAAGAAGTCCGGCAGCGCTTGAAATGCAAAGGGCTCCGAACCTCGGAGCCCTTTTTCATTGCGGAGACGCCCTCAGCGCTCGAAGACGGCAATGCTTTCCACGTGGGCCGTATGCGGGAACATGTTCACCGCGCTGGCCGCCGTACAGCGATAGCCCGCCACATTGACCAGCAGGCCGGCGTCGCGCGCCAGCGTGGCGGGGTTGCAGGAGACGTAGACGATGCGCTTGGGCGGCACCCAGCCGGGCGCCTGACTGGGGTCCTCGCACAGATCGGCCAGCGCCTTGGCCAGGGCAAAGGCACCTTCACGAGGAGGATCCACCAGCCAGCGGTCAGCATGGCCGTCGGCGACCAGCATGGTCGGCGTCATCTCGAACAGATTGCGCGCCACGAAGCTCGTCTTGTGATCCAGCCTGTTGCGCCTGGCGTTCTCCCGCGAACGCTGCACCAGGGCCTCGCTGCCCTCGATGCCCAGCACTTCGCGCGCCTGCGTGGCCAGCGGCAGGGTGAAATTACCCAGGCCGCAGAACCAGTCGATGATGCGCTCGTCAGGCTGCACGTCCAGCAGACGCAGGGCGCGCCCCACCAGCACGGTATTGATGTGGTGATTGACCTGGGTGAAGTCCGTCGGCTTGAAAGGCATCAGGACGCCGAACTCGGGCAGCGTGTACGCCAGCTCGACGCCGCCTTCGTCCAGCAGGTGCACGGTGTCCGGCCCCTTGGGCTGCAGCCACCACTGCACTTCGTGCTGGGCGGCGAAGTCGCGCAGGCGCTGTTTGTCCGCGGCACCGAGGGGCTCCAGATGACGCAGCACCAGGGCCGTGATCTGGCGGCCGTCCACATCCCCCATGGCCAGCTCGATCTGCGGCAGGCGGTCGCGCTCGTCCATGCTGGCGATCAGGGCGCGCAGCGGCATCAGCAGGCCGCTGACTTTCGGCGGCAGGATGCGGCATTGCTGCATGTCGGCGATGTAGCGGCTCTTGCGCTCGTGGAAGCCCACCAGCACCTCGCCCTTCTTGGCCACATAGCGCACCGACAGGCGTGCGCGATAACGATAACCCCAGGTCGGACCTTCGATGGGTCGCAGCAGGCGCTCGGCCTTGACCTTGCCCAGATGCCAGAGGTTGTCTTCCAGCACGCGCTGTTTCACCGCCACCTGGGCCGAGACGTGCAGATGCTGCATCTTGCAGCCGCCGCAAGCGCCGGCATGCAGGCCGAAATGCGGGCAGCCCGGCGTCACGCGCTGCGAGCTTTCGCGCCGCAGGGCGACGAGGCTGCCCTGCTCCCAGTTGTTCTTCTTCCGGCCGACCTGGACCTGCACCTCTTCACCGGGCAGAGCGCCCTCGATGAAAACCACCTTGCCTTCGCTGTTGTGTGCAATGCCCTGGGCCTCGATGTCCAGCGACTCGACCTTGAGCCATTCCGATTGTTGCGTCATGCCCGCGATTATCCCAGGGCTGGACGCCTTCCCCGCGCAGCAACATGCGCACGTGCCGTGTTCAGGCGTCGGCCCGCATCAGAAGACTGCAATCAGAAGATCGCGTCGCGGTTGATGCCATGCCGCATCATGTTGCGCTTGAGCTTGGTGAGCGCCTCGATCTGGATCTGCCGGATGCGCTCGCGGGTCAGGCCCAGGCGCTGCGCCAGCACGTCCAGCGTTTCGGGCTCGCGATCCGCCAGGCCGTAGCGGCCTGCCAGCACTTCGCGCTCGCGCTCATTGAGCGAAGCCAGTCCATGTGCCAGCAAGTCCTCGATCTCATGATTGAGGCGCGAGCCCATGGGGTCGGGCGATTGCTCGTCCGCGACCAAGTCGACCATGGCCTCGCCACCCTCGCTGCTGCGGTCCACCGGCAGGTCCAGCGAACTGGGCAGTTCGGCATAGGCCAGCAGCTCGTTGATCTCGCCGACCGGACGGTTGAGCAGGTGCGCGATTTCATCGGCCCTCACCTGCGCTTCCGCGCCCTTCTGGCTGGCCAGCGCTTCAAGCGCGCGGCGGGCCTTGAGCACCTGGTTGAGCTCACGTACGATGTGCACCGGCAAGCGCACCAGGCGGGCCTGGTGCATCAAGGCTCGCTCGATGCCCTGCCGAATCCACCAGCTCGCGTACGTGGAAAAGCGGAAGCCGCGCTCCGGCTCGAACTTGCCGATGGCGTGCATCAAACCCAGGTTGCCCTCCTCGATGAGATCACTCATCGGCAGGCCGCGCCCCAGGTAGTTCTTGGCGATGCTGACCACCAGACGCAAGTTGTGCTCGATCATGGCCTGGCGGGCCTCGAAGCTGCCCGCCCGGGCCTGCATGGCGGTGTCGTACTCCTGCTGCGGCGTCAGCAGCGGCGTGCGGCGTATGTCCCGGAGATAGGCCTGCAGCGCATTGCCGAGTTCCACATCGCCCTGCGCCAGCAGTTCTGCCGGGCGGACCTCGTCGAGGTCGTCCTCCGCGGGCGTGTCGTCATGCGGACCGGGCGCGCCATTCACGGGCCGGTGCGGCAGTTCAGGGGCTGATTCCAGAGGGTTCTCCATGACCTGCCCCTTGTGCTAGGTACGCTCAGCGCGGTGGCAGCACCTTGGTGGGATCCAGGGGCTTGCCACTCTTGCGGACTTCGAAATGAAGCTTGACCTGATCGGCATCGCTTGACCCCATCTCGGCAATTTTCTGACCGCGGTGGACCAGTTGGTCCTCCTTCACGAGCATGGTCTGATTATGCGCATAGACGCTGAGGTAGTCATTCGCATGCTTCACGATGATGGCGTTGCCATAGCCGCGCAGCGAAGCCCCGACATACATGACGCGACCACTGGCGGCAGCCAGGACGGCATCGCCGGCCTTGCCGCTCAGGTCCACGCCCTTGTTGCGGCTGTCATCGAAGGCCTGGATCACCGGCCCCGGCACTGGCCAGGACCAGACCAGATCATCGTCGCCGCCCTTGGCCATCACGGCGCTGGCAGGCGCCGCATTGGCCGACGCCGATGAGGCGACCGCACTGGCCGGCGCCGAAGCCCCATTGCTGGCCGCCGCGGCCGCCGGAGATGCAGGCGCCAGCGGCTTGCTGTCCAGCGGCCGAGCCTCCACCTTGGCCGTGCTCACCGGCTTGGTACTGACAACCGCACTGGCTCCAGGGGGCACGACGCGCAAGACCTGACCCACTTCGATCAGGTTCGCATTGGGCAGGCTGTTCCACTTGACCAGGTCTCGCCAGTTCTGGCCGTTGTCCAGCGCGATGCGGATCAGCGTATCGCCTTGCTTGACCGTGTAGTACCCCGGCTTGCCGGCGTTCTCGGCGCCAGGCAGCAGCTTTGGATCCACGGCGGCAGGGGCCACACCCGACGCCGTCTGCGCCGGTGCTGCAACGCCAGGCTTGCTCGTCACACCGGCACTGCGCTCCTCCACCGGTGCGCGGTGTGAAGGCGAGGCACACGCTGCCAGCAAAGCCAGCAGCCCAAGCGCAGCGCCAATGCGCGGGCGCAACGGGATCGACATCAACGGCGTCTGCAGCAACGACAGTGGGCGGATTCGGAAAAGCATGTTCTTGCAATCACCCTGAAAGCCCGCAGCGGGCGGGACAAAAACACAGGGCGAAGCATTCGCCCTCATATGACGCCGGATTTTAGGGGCACGAAAAGCACCGCCTCGTGCTGGGTATGAACAAATCGCTGACCGCTCGCATCTCGCACATGGTCAACCACCACCAGCACCTGCCCCTTGCCGCCCGGCGCCTGCATGGGGGCAACCAGGCGCCCACCAGGCGCCAGTTGCGCCAGCCAGGCCGGCGGCAGATCCTCACCGCCTGCAGCGGCGATGATGGCGTCAAAAGGCGCGCTCGCGCCATCGCCCAGACGTCCATCGCCGTGGATCAGCCTGAGTTGCTGCACCTGCAAGCGCCCGAGCGTGTCCACCGCCTTGTCGTGCAAAGGCTTCAGCCGCTCGATGCTGGTCACCTGACGCGCCAGCCGAGCCAGGACCGCCGCCTGGTAGCCGCAGCCGGTGCCGATCTCCAGCACACGATCCAGTCGCCCGCGTTGCCGCGCACTCTCGCCTGCCAGCAGCAAAGCGATCATCCGGCCGACGACAGAAGGCTTGGAAATGGTCTGGCCATGGCCGATGGGCAGACTGGTGTCCTCATAAGCCTGGATCGCCAGCGCGCTGTCGACGAACTCATGGCGAGGGACGTCGGCCAGCGCCTGCAGCACTCGCTCATCCGCCAGGCCCTCGCGCCGCAAGCGCTGGACCATGCGCTGACGCACGCCGGCCGAGTCGAGTCCCAGCCCTTGCGGCGTTTGAAGGCGCGCAGCGTCCGCCGCCGCCATGTGCAGATGCGCCTGAGGCCGCAGCAGCTCGCGCGCCGGCGTCGCGGGCTTGGCCTGCACCTGCTCGAGGCCTAGCGGAAAACGTCGGGGTCGCGGCGTGCCCGAGCTCACCGCAGCACTCCGTCCAAACGCTGGCCCCATCGCGGCAGACTGGCATGATCGGTCAGGTCGATCTGCAGCGGCGTGATGGACACCATGCCGTTGGCGCAGGCATGGAAGTCCGTACCGTCGCCTGCCTCGCGCGCGTCGCCCGCCGGACCTATCCAGTACATGGATTCGCCGCGCGGGTTCAGCTGATGAATCAAGGGCTCGCTGGCATGCCTGCGACCCAGCCGGGTGAGGCGGCGCGGCAGGGACAAGGCGTCCGGCCGGTTCGGGATATTGACGTTGAGCAGGAAGGGTTCGCCGAGACCGCCGGCCAGCAGCTGGTCCACCAGAGATCGCGCCACCGCCGCAGCCGCATCCAGATGGCCCCAGCCCTTCTCTGCCTGGGAAAAGGCAACGGACGGGATGCCGAACAGATAGCCTTCCGTTGCAGCCGCCACGGTGCCCGAATAAAGGGTGTCATCACCCATATTGGCACCGTTGTTGATCCCGGACAGCACCAGGTCCGGCCGGTAGCCCAGCACGCCCGTCAAGGCCAGGTGCACGCAATCCGAAGGCGTGCCATTGACATAGCGAAAGCCATTGGCCGCCGTATAGACCGAGAGCGGGCGCGACAGGGTCAGCGCATTGGAAGTCCCCGAGGCGTTCTGCTCGGGAGCGATCACGTCGATACGGCCCAGGCCTTCGCAAGCCTTCACCAGGGCTGCCAGCCCGGGCGCCAGGTAACCGTCGTCATTGGCAATGAGAATCCGCATGGCGTCGATTCTATTGAGCGCCGGCCGGGTACGGGTCGGTGCTGGCACGGGCTTGACTTGCGTCACACGGGTGACGCCACGACAGAACGCATGGCCCTAGCATGCGCGCCAGCACACCCCAGTGTCGGACTGCGACTTGCTGCACTCGACACCCTGCCCGCCTTTGCCACCGGAGAATGCCATGCATGCCTGGATCAGCCCCGACGCCGCTGGCGTCCAATCCCTGCGCTGGGAGGCGCAAAGCCTGCCCGAACCCGGCCCCGGCGAGGCCCGGGTTCGCATCCATGCGGCAAGCCTGAATTTCCCAGACCTGCTGATCGTGCAGGGCAAATACCAGATGCGTCCGCCGCTGCCGTTTGTCCCTGGGGCGGAATTTGCCGGCGCGGTGGAAGCCGTGGGCGAGGGCGTGCACCATCTGCGACCCGGCATGCGCGTCGCCGGATTCACAGGCACGGGTGCCTTCGCGACCCATGCCTGTGTCAGCGCGGCGCTGCTCGCCCCCCTGCCCGAGACCTTCGCACTGGATGCGGCTGCGGCCTTCATCTGCACCTACGCCACCAGCCAGCACGCCTTGATGGACCGCGCGCGATTGCAGGCCGGCGAAACGGTGCTGATCCTGGGTGCCGCTGGCGGCGTGGGGACGGCGGCCTTGCAATTGGCCAAGGCCGCAGGTGCCACCGTGATCGCCGCAGCCTCCAGCGCTGCCAAATGCCAGCGGTCTCTGGCCCTGGGCGCCGACCACTGCATCGACCTGTCGCAACAGGACCTGCGCGCCACCCTGAAAGAGTTGACAGGGGGTCGGGGCCCCGACGTGGTCTACGACCCCGTGGGCGGCGAGCTGAGCGAAGCCGCCTTCCGCTCCATCGCCTGGCGAGGGCGGCATCTGGTAGTGGGATTCGCGCAAGGACAGATTCCCGCCTTGCCGCTGAACCTCTGCCTGCTCAAAGGCGCGTCCTTGGTCGGCGTGTTCTGGGGCGAATTCGCCAAGCGAGAACCGCAGAAGAATGCCGCCATGATGGCCGAGCTCGTGCGGCTGCATCTGGCCGGGCACATCGCGCCGGTGATCGACCAGCGCTTTGCGATGCAAGACCTGCCTGCAGCCTTTGCGCGCCTGCAGTCGCGCCAGGTGGTCGGCAAGATCCTGCTGGTCAACGAAGGCAGCGCAATGCCTTGATCGGCGTTCGCTTTCGGGCAACAGCCGCTTGCCCACTCCCCGCTTTCAGGGGCTTTGTTCGAGGGGCCAGTGCGCTAGGATGCAGGCTTCTGAGCCCCTCGGACCATGGCCGTCAAAGTACTCATCCTCGAAGACAACCCCGTTGCCCGCAGCTTTCTTTGCCGCGTGGTGAGGGAAAGCTTCAGTGACACCATGGAACTCGTCGAAGCCGGCGACCTGGAAGCTGCCCGCAAGCAGCTGGCCCGCGTGGCCTCGCTGCCGCCCGAGCAAGGCTTCCGGCTGATCCTGGTCGACCTGGAACTGCCTGACGGCAATGGCATGGAGTTGCTGGCCGAGATTGCCTCCAGCCCGGCCATCAAGATCGTCACCACGCTTTACTCCGACGATGATCACCTCTTTCCGGCGCTGCAATGCGGCGCGGACGGCTATTTGCTGAAAGAGGACCGCTTCGAGGTGCTGGTAGAGGAGCTGCAGCGCATCGTGCGTGGCCAGCCGCCTTTGTCGCCAGCCATCGCACGGCGCCTGCTCTCGCACTTCCGCCCCGGCACCAGCGGTGACAGCGGCCCGATGGGCCTGAACTCAGGCTTCGGCACCTTGACCAGCCCAGGTGGCTATGCCAGCAGCCGCAGCGTTGCACTGGACCCTGCGCCCGAATGGGAACGACTGACACCTCGCGAGAACGAGGTGCTCACCTATCTCAGCAAGGGTTTCACGATCAAGGAAATTGCCAACCTGATGGGCATCAAGTGGTTCACCGTCAACGACCACATCAAGTCCATCTACAAGAAGCTGAACGTGTCCAGCCGCGCTGAAGCGGCGGTGCTGGCCAGCAAGCAGGGATTGGTCTGAGGCCACTGCCGCAACACACGCCCCCTCCCCCGCAACGCCCCATAGCGGGCCCGCAACCGCCCCCATAGCGGCGATGCAGCCCTCCGCGGCAACGGCGCGGCAGCCCTCCCCCCCCAGGCGAGCTCCAGCCGAGCTCCAGCCGAGCCATAAAGCAAAACGGCGACAAGAACCTGAATTCTTGTCGCCGCTCGTCTATCCGGTGGGGTGGCTGATGGGACTCGAACCCACGACAACCAGAATCACAATCTGGGACTCTACCAACTGAGCTACAGCCACCGGTGAAGCCTTAGATTATAAGCAGTATTTCATTCACTTGGGAAGAGTTTTCCAAAAACTTTTTCCAGAGACCTGAATCAGTTCGAAGCAGGCGCCGAAGCAGCCTTGACCGAGGTCTTGAACTGCGCCTTCAAGGCCTTGAAATAGGCATCGGCCTCAGCCGCGCCCCAGGCCTGTGCGTATTGCTGGGCGGTACGGACGGGGTCCGCCACCTGCGCATCGCGCGGCAGGATCTGCGTCACGGCGGCAATCACATAGCCGCCGTCGCCGGTCTCCAGGCCCACGAAGCTGGGCAGCTTGCCTGCGTCCGCCTGCAGAATGGCGTTCAGCACCTTGGGTGGCAGCTTGCCGGCCTGGATGCGCGACACCGTCTGCGCGGCCTGCAGCGGCGCCAGATCGCCCGAGGCCTTCAGCGCGGCCAGCTTTTCGGCCCCCGTCTTCACGGCCAGGGCGGCGGCCTGCTTGGCTACCAGCTGCTGGGTCACTTGGGCCTTCACGTCGTCGAAAGCAGGCATGCGAAGCGGCTTGTAGTCCGTCACGTGCGCAGCCACCAGCTGACTGGGGCCAAATTCGATGGCCTCGGTGTTGCGCTTGTTCTGCAGCGAGTCATTGCTGAAGACCGCCTCCAGCAGCTTGGGCGAGGCCAGCGCACCCTGCGCATCAGGCGCGGGCTTGCGCTGCACGGAAGCCGTACGGATGGTCAGCTTGAGCTTGTCGGCCACAGGCTTGAGGCTGTCGGACTGCTCGTAAACCGTATTGCTGAAGGTCTCGACCAGCTCGGCGTAGCGCTTCTGCGCGAGCTGCTTGCGGACCTCATCTTCGATCTCGGCGCGCACGGCCTCGAAAGGCTTGGTCTCGCCACCGCGCACGGCCGTCAGTTGAATGATGTGGAAGCCGAAGTCGCTTTCGACCACCTTGCTGATCTCGCCTGACTTGAGGGCGTAGGCCGCGTCCTCGAAAGACTTGACCATGGCTCCGCGCGGGAAGAAGTCCAGATCACCGCCCCGGCTGGCCGACCCTTCGTCCTGCGAGTGCTTGCGAGCCAGGTCGGCAAAGCTGGCCGGCGCCTTCTGCACCTGGGCCAGCAGTTCCTCGGCGCGGGCCCGGGCCTTGGCCTTGTCGGCTGCCGAAGCGCTCTTGTCGGCCTTGATCAGGATATGGCTTGCGCGACGCTCTTCGGCCACCGTGTAGCGATTGCGGTTCTGCTCGTAGTAGTCGTGCAGTTCCTTGTCAGACACCGTGATGCCCGCCTTCAGCGCCTCGACGTCCAGCACCACGTACTCGATCTGCGCAACCTCCGGCAGCTGCAGCTTGCCGGCGTTGGCGGGGTCCTTGAAATAGGCCTCGACCTCGGCATCCGTGGGCTTGACCTGCGCGGCGAATTCAGCGGGACTCAGCGTCAGCAAACGCACTTCACGGCGCTGGAAAAAGGCATCGAAGGCCTGGGCCGACAAGGTGCCGCCGCCGATGGCGGACTGGCTCACCCCGCGCAGCACCTGCTCCTTGGCCAGGCTGTCACGCAGGCGCATGAGGAAGATCTGCGCATTCATGCCCTGGGGCGCCAGCAGCGCTTCGTTGACCGAGCCGTCCGGCATGCGCAGCGCCGCGAACTGCGGATCGGTGTCGAAGACGCGCGTCAGCTGGGCACGGGACACCTCCCAATGCTGTTGACGCACCGCCGCTTGCAACACGCGCTCGCGGATGAGGTTGTCCAGCGACTGCTGCCGCGCCTCGGGCGAATCCAGCAGCTTGGGATCCAGGTTGGGCATCTGCTGGCGCAGACGCTCGGACTGCTGGCGGTGTGCGGCATCCCACTCCGTCCGGCTGATCTTCTGGCCATCGACCTGGGCAACCGCAGCGTTGCCGCCATCCATGAAGTTGCTGTAGCCATTGACGCCAAGGGCCACGAAGGAAGGCAGGATCAGAACCAGCAGAATCAGCTGGAACAGGCGGTTGTGCTTGCGAACGAAATCAAACATTCAAAACCTCGGAAGGGCCGGAAACGGACACCCCGTACTGGCGGATCACAGGGCCTGTCGCTCAGGCCACATCAATTGCGACAAAGGCGAACCTGAAGTTCGCCTTTGCTGCATGGTTGCTGCGTGGGATTTTATCCCGCACACCCGGCTGAACCGCGATGCGCAAAGAGTGGTGGGTGCTAACGGGCTCGAACCGCTGACCTACGCCTTGTAAGGGCGCCGCTCTACCAACTGAGCTAAGCACCCGGATAACCGGGATTCAGTTCACCGCGTCCTTGAGCGCCTTGCCGGGACGGAACTTGGGCACCTTGGCCGACTTGATCTTGATCGTGTCGCCGGTGCGAGGGTTGCGTCCACTGCGGGCAGCGCGCTTGGTCACGCTGAAAGTGCCGAAGCCTACCAGAGAAACCGTGCCATTTTTCTTGAGCGTGGTCTTGACCCCGCCAATCACGGCTTCCAGCGCGCGGGCGGCGGCAGCCTTGGAGATGTCGGCCTGCTTGGCGATGTGCTCGATCAATTCAGACTTGTTCACAAACCTTCCCCTCAACAACTTGCCTGGACGCGCAGGCGCTCGCAATGGTTGCCCTGGCCACGAGGAGCGGCGGCTGCGCATGCCAGCGAGCGCCCATCGGGGAAGCGGATTCTAGACCGAATCAAGCTGGCGTTCGGCCAAGTACAAGCCCGGATACAAGCCCGCTTGCCGCGGCCACGAAACCAGCTGAGCCGCATCGATTCACGCGACGTGCACAGCCAAAAACACGCAAGAAACGGTCAAAAACCCGGCAAGGCGCCAGCCAGGCCCACGGTCCTGAGGCCGCCGTCCTTCAGCGTGCCTTGGCGCGGATTTCCGGAACGGCCTTTTGCAGGTAATAGACCATGGACCAGATCGTCAGCACCACCGCGGCGAGGATCAGCCAGGTGCCCCAGATCCTCGTGGGAATCAGGCCGAACAGCCGGCCGTCATAAAGCAGGAAAGGGATCGCCACCATCTGCACGGTGGTCTTGAGCTTGCCGACCATATGCACCGCGACGCTGCGGGAAGCGCCGATCTGCGCCATCCATTCGCGCAAGGCCGAAATCGCGATTTCGCGCCCGATGATGACCAAGGCCACCAGCGCGTTGACCCGCCCCAGTTCCAGCAGGATCAGCAGCGCCGCGCACACCAGGAACTTGTCGGCGACGGGGTCAAGAAAGGCGCCGAAGGACGAAGTCTGGTTCAGCCTGCGGGCCAGGTAGCCGTCCAGCCAGTCGGTGAGCGCGACAAGGATGAACAGCGCCGTGGCAAAAAGGTTCTGGTGCCCTGGCGCGATGTCCAGGTAGAACACGCCGACGATCAGGGGAATTGCGACGATGCGCGCCCAGGTCAGCAAGGTTGGCAGGGTCAGAAACATGGGCGCATTGTGCCCGAGCCCGAAGCGGCCGCAGGGCCAAGCGTTGTTGCCGCACCGCTGTCTTCATTCGTCCAAGGTGCGGGGCTTGAATTTGCGCTGATCGTTGAACAGAAAAGTTTCGCTGAAGACCCATGGCTTGGGCAGCCCGGAGACATTCCCGAACGGGGCCGCGCGATGCACGGCATCCATCGCCAGCTGCACGGTGTCCAGCGCCTGCCCTGGCCGACGCAGCACCTTGATGTGCTGGACCTGCCCGTCGGCCTTCAACTCGACCTCCAGCACCGGTATCGCCAGCAGCACCTCGGGTACGGTACCCATGTAGCTGCGATCCGGGTTCGCCGCGACCAGGCGCTGCGCCGCCTGGCGCCGCAACTCGGCGTGATTGCGGGGTGTCTTGGGTGGCCCCAGGGCATCCGGGGTCGCGGCAGGTGCCTTGCCGGACCCGGAAGGCTGCGTCTTGCCGGCACCCTTGGGCGCTGGCGCATCCGCAGCCGGTCCCGGGCCGGGAACTGCCGGGGGTGACGGGTTGCTGCAGCCCGCCAGGGCCAGCAGCAATGCCAGTCCGCCACCGATCACGCACCGATAGCGCGGACCGGCTGCCACAGAAAAGGCGGCGTCGAGCGGCTTGTCAATGAAGGACACGATAGATCTCCTCAGCCAGCTCGCGCGAAATGCCCTTGACGCTGGCAATATCCTCAACGCTGGCGGCAGCGACGCCGCGCACACCACCGAAGCGCTGCAGCAACTGGGCGCGCTTCTTGGGCCCGATGCCCGGCACATCCTCCAGGCGCGAACCGCCCGTGCGGACCGCCGCCCGCTTGGCGCGCATCCCGGTGATGGCGAAGCGGTGGGCTTCGTCGCGGATCTGCGCCACCAGCATCAGCGCCGCCGAATCGCGACCCAGGTAGACCTTCTCGCGCCCATCGGCAAACACCAGCTCTTCCAGGCCGACCTTGCGACCCTCGCCCTTTTCGACACCCACCAGCAGGCCCAGGTCCAGCCCCAGTTCCTCGAACACCTCGCGCGCCATGGAAATCTGCCCCTTGCCGCCGTCGACCAGCACCAGGTCGGGCATGCGCCCCGTGCCCAGTTGAACAGCTTCAGCCAGCTTGGCGTAACGACGTGTGAGCACCTGGCGCATGGCGGCGTAGTCATCGCCGCCCGTGATGCCCTCGATGTTGTAGCGGCGGTATTCGCCGCTCTGCATCTGGTGTCCCTGGAACACCACGCAGGAGGCCTGCGTGGCCTCGCCGGCGGTATGACTGATGTCGAAGCATTCGACGCGGAAGCCGTCCAGATCGGGAACATTGAGGTCCAGCGCATCCACCAGCGCCCGTGTACGCGCCTGCTGTGAACCCTCTTCCGACAGCAGGCGCGCCAGCGCCAGCTCTGCACCCTTGATGCACATCTCCTGCCAGATGCGGCGCTGCCCGCGCGGCTGCGCCTGCACCGTGACCTTGGCTCCCTGCTGGGCGCTCAGCGCCGCGGCCAGCCCCTCATCAACCGCCTCACTGACGACGATCAGCGAAGGCACTGCAGCCTCCAAGTAATGCTGGGCCATGAAGGCTTCCAGCACCTGGCGCTCCGGGCTCGGCCGGGCTTCGGCCTGGGCGTCCTCATCGCCCTCATTGTCCTCGACGAAGAGCTGGGTCCCCTCCTCCACGTGCTTGGGAAAGAAGGCCCGGTCGCCCAGATGCCGCCCGCCCCGCACCATCGCCATGTTGACGCACGCCCGGCCGCCCTGGACCTTGACCGCCAGCACATCCACGTCGCGGTCCCTGCCCGTGGCGCTGCTCTCATCCACCGCCTGCTGCTGGAGAACCTTGGACAGGGCGCTGATCTGGTTGCGCACCTCCGCCGCCTGCTCGTACTGGAGCGCTTCGGCATAGGCCATCATCTGCGCCTGCAGGCCCTGCAGGACTTCGTCGGTCTCTCCCAGCAAGAAGCGCTCGGCGTTGCGCACATCGCGGGCGTAGGCCTCACCCTGGTTTTCCGGCACGCAGGGCCCCGAGCACCGGCGGATCTGGAACAGGAGGCAGGGGCGGCTGCGGTTGTTGAAGACGGTGTCCTCACAGGTCCGCAGGCGAAAGACCTTTTGAATCAGCTGTATCGATTCCTTCACCGCCCACGCACTCGGATACGGCCCGAAGTAACGATGGCGGCGATCCACGCTGCCGCGGTAGTAGCTGACCCGCGGATAGGCATGCGCGCTGAGCCGGAGATAGGGGTAGCTCTTGTCGTCCCTGAACAGGATGTTGAAACGCGGGTTCAGGGCCTTGATCAGGTTGTTTTCCAGCAGCAGGGCCTCGGCCTCAGTCCGAACCACGGTGGTTTCGAGCCGCGCGATCCGGGCCACCATCAGCCCGATGCGCGTGCCGCCATGGTTTTTCTGGAAATAGCTGGAGACCCGCTTCTTCAGGTTCTTGGCCTTGCCGACGTACAGCACTTGGTCCTGAGCGTCGAAGTAACGGTAGACGCCCGGCAGCCCCGGCAGCGCGGCCACCTCGGCCAGCAGCCGCTCGCGCACTGCCAGCGCTGCAGCCTCCACCTCGGCCACGCGTTGCGCTTCGGCCCGCTCCACCGCCTCGCGCTCCATGGCCCATGCGGACATCTGCGCCTCGCCCAGCGCCGCAGAGGTCGAAGCGGGCGAAGACGGAGCGTCTGCCGCACCAGTATCGTCGGGTCCGGACGGACACACGGCGCCTTGGGCGGACTCATCATTCGACACGGGACCTGGCTTCTTCTTGCTCATGGCCGCGATTGTGCCGCCACGGATAATGCCCGCATGGATTCGCGAGACTGGGACGTGTTCTGCCGCGTCATCGACAACTACGGCGATGCCGGCGTCTGCTGGCGCCTGTGCCGCGACCTGGCTCAGCGCGGGCAGCGGGTGCGCCTGTGGATCGATGACGCAGCCCCACTGCAATGGATGAGCCTTCCCGAACAGCGGGAGACGGTCCAGGTGCGACGCTGGGACGAGGCAGACGACTGCTTCGAGGCTGCTCCAGCTGGCGTCGTGATCGAGGCCTTTGGCTGCGAGCTGCCAGACGCGGTGAAGGCCCGCCTGGCGGCCGCCGTGCCGCCACCGCACTGGATCAACCTCGAGTACCTCAGCGCCGAAGCCTACGTGGAGCGCAGCCACGGCCTGCGCTCTCCGCAATGGCAGGGCCCCGCGGCCGGCCTGGAAAAATACTTCTTCTACCCCGGCTTCACACGCAAGACCGGAGGCTTGCTGCGGGAACCCGGCCTGATCGCCAGCCTGGAGGCGACCCATCCGCAGCAGTGGCTTGCGCGGCATGGCATCCAGCGCCAGGCCGGCGAACGCCTGGTCAGCCTGTTCTGCTACGAGAACCCGGCCCTGCCCCGCCTTCTGCAAGGTCTGGCCGCGCAGCCGACGCTGATCCTGGCCTGCGCAGGCCCCGGCAGCCGCATGCTGGCGGCGCTGGAAGCACAAAAGGCCATACCGGCTGGACTGCGGGTCCAGCATCTGCCTTTCCTGCCCCAGGATGACTACGACCGGCTGCTGTACAGCTGCGACCTCAACCTGGTGCGCGGCGAGGACTCCTTCGTCCGCGCCCAATGGGCTGCCCGCCCCTTCGTCTGGCACATCTATCCGCAGCAGGACGGCGCGCACGAGGCCAAGCTGGAGTCCTTCATGCAACTGGCCTTTGCCGGCATGGACGCCAGCCAGCGCACGGCCTGGCGTGACCTGTGGTGGGCCTGGAACCAGTTGGCGCCAGGCTCTGACGATGTCGCCGCTTTGCGCGTGCCGCCGCTGGAAGCCGCAGCGTCTGCCTTCCAGCGCTGGCGCGCGGAACTCTTGACCCAGGTCGATCTTGTGACGCAATTGCAGGATTTCCTGCGGCGATCAGCAGGGTCGCAGGAGCCAGCCAAGGCCAGTTCCAGCTAGAATAGGCAGCTTTGCCGCGTCGACCCCTGCCTTCTGCATTCAAGGAGTCCCGGGTGCGCGAGCCGCGATGCATGGCACCGCGCCCATGGAGGTGCAGTGCCTGCGACGCTTAGAGTCAACGCTCCCAATCAAGACATCACCATGAAACTCGCTCAGGAAATCCGCGCCGGCAACGTGATCATGCAGGGCAAGGACCCGATGGTCGTTCTGAAGACCGAATACAGCCGCGGCGGCCGCGGCGCCGCCACCGTGCGCATGAAGATGAAGAACCTGCTCAATGGCGCAGGCGCTGAAGTCGTCTTCAAGGCCGACGACAAGATGGACCAGATCATTCTGGACAAAAAAGAGTGCACCTACACCTACTTCGCTGACCCGATGTATGTGTTCATGGACACCGAATACAACCAGTTCGAGGTGGAAGCCGAGAACATGGGCGACACCCTGAACTACCTCGACGACAACATGGCCGTCGAAGTGGTCTTCTACGACGGCAAGGCCATCTCCGTCGAACTGCCCACCACCGTCGTGCGCGAAATCGAGACCGAGCCGGCCGTCAAGGGCGACACCTCCGGCAAGGTCATGAAGCCCGCCCGCGTGAAGGGCACCGGCTTCGAAATTCCCGTGCCCCTGTTCGTGGAAAACGGCGACAAGATCGAAATCGACACCCGCACCAACGAATACCGCAAGCGCGTCTGAGCCCAAAGCTCACCGCCCTCCAGCGCAAAGGCACCTCCGGGTGCCTTTTGTTTTGCCCGCTTTGCGCCTGCTTTTCCGGCAGGCGGGCACCCTGAGGCTGAATTCGTACGTCTTCAGGATCGGCATAGGGGGCCTCCATTTGGAGGCGCCCCTGCCACACCACCCGGCATG
>JAYSEK010000044.1:0-46337 GCA_041913905.1 Burkholderiaceae bacterium
ACTTGGCGTCCACGCGCTCCAGCGTCAGCACGGGCTTGATCTGCGGGAGGATGACGAGATCCAGCGGGTCGCTGACGGACTCGGGAATCCACCGCCCGTTGTTGATCGTGCCGTCCTGCAGGACGTAGCTTCCAAGCACCTCGGCGTTCAAGAACCCGCCAATGCCCTGCACCGCCTTAGGGCCCGGCTTGCTGAAGCTGCACCGCTTGGTGAAGGTGACGTCCGTGGCCGTGTAGACCCGGTCTCCCGTGAACGTGCACCAGCCCCCCAGCACGTGAACCACGTTGTAGTCCAGATCCCGCCGATTGAGCTCGGAGATCGGGAAGCGAAGCTTGAACTCCAGCTCCTCACCCACGTAGGCCGTTGCCTTGGCCGTGCTCAGCGTGATTTTTTGCTTTTGGGCCTGGGCCACGGGGGCGTAGAACAAGGCCACACCCACCACGCAAAGGCCCAGCATGGCCCGCTTCACCGGCTTGACTAAACGCATGGAAATACTCATGGGGCAGGGCTCACGGTCTTCAGCAGGTTGCCGTGGGCATCCACTTCGTAACGGGTCACATAGCCCCGAGGATTGGTGAACTCGACCAGATGGCCGGCGCGGTTGTAGACGTACTGGCGCACGCCGCCCTCCGGGTCCACGGTCTTGCGGACCTGGCCCAGGCTGTCGTAGTCCTGGGTGCTGACGGCATCAGGCGTGACCGTGCCGTTGAACTCGGTGCGGCCCTTGCGGGTCACGCGGGTCACCTGGCCAAGGGTGTTGCGCTCCATTTCGGTCACACGTTCGTCGGGCAGGCCGGCCGCCTCGGTGGTCTTGAGCAGGTTGCCCTTGGGGTCATAACTCTGCAGGGTCTTGACGCCCATCTCGTCCGTGGACTCCAGCAGCTGCAGGTGCACGGGCGAGTACTTGCGCAGTTGCACCCCACCATCGGGTTTCTCGACGCGCACGACCTGCTCGAATTCGTTGCGGCTCACCGCGGTGACAAAGCCACGGGCGTTGCGCGTGTACTCGGTGCGCGTGCCCAGGTCTGAGCGCAGCTCCATCTCCAGCCGGCCATTGACTTCCACGCGCACCAGCTTGCCCACACGGTTGTGGGTCTGGTAGGTCACCATGCGTCCCGCCGGGGTCTCCGGGCTGGTGATCTTGCTGGTGAAGAGCTTGTTGGCATCGTCGTAGTCGAACTCGTAGGCCGTCTCTGCGCCATCAGCGGCGGTGTACTTGGCCACGGTGTCACCCAGGTACTCCAGGCGCTCCACGCGGCCTTCCTGGTCCTTGAGGCTGGTGAGATGGTTGCCGGCGTCGTACCCATAGCCCAGCGAATTGCCCCGCGCATCGACCACCTCGGTCAGACGGTTGCTGCTGTCATAGCGGTACTGCACCTTGCGCTGCGGCAGGTCCTGGGCAAGACCTGGCACCGGGTAGTCGCGCACCTCGCTGACCAGACCCTTGTCGTAGTGGATGCTGAAGACCACATGGCCATTCGCATCGATGGCGGCGCGCAGCCGGCCCGTCTTGTCTCGCAGCAGCCAGACGATGTTGTCATTGCGGTCACCCACGGCCACGATCTGGCCCTGGGTGTTGTAGTCCACCCAGTCGCCAGCGCGGTCCTGCCAGTGGTAGCCCTTGGCGTTGACTTCGGTCGTGGTGGGGTAGCTGCCGCTGGCGACGGCAGCGTCCAGCTCGTCACTGGCTCTGGCCGGCAGCTGGCGCACCGGGCGCTTTTCAAGAATGGTGCGGTTGTCGAAGCTGTAGCGGCCGCCTTCACCCAGGTACAGCTCGTTGACCCGGCGCACGCCTTCCAGGTCCACAGTGCGTGGAGCCTCCGAGCTCCGGAAGCTCCCCATGCAGTACCTGGCGTAGTCGATGTTCACGCGCACCGGCGGCGGATAGTCGACCTTGGCCTCCTCCGAGGCCTGGCCAATGATGCGATTGAAGGGCTGGGTGCGCTCCGGCAGCATGGGCGCGTTGGCCGGCGCACCACCGACCAGCACAGTGCCAGGCGTCGGCTGCCAGTCCTCGTCGACCCAGACCCAGCACTTGGCATCCGGGTCGTCGCCGCTTGAAGTCTTGCTGCCACCTGCACCCGATGCGCCACCGGCCGCGCCGCCGCCAGAGCCGCCTCCCACCGCGGGCGTGGTGTCCGCCGTCTGCGAGCCCGTGAGGTTCTTCCAGCTCTGCGACAGACTTTCCCAATGCGGGTTGAACTTCCATTCCTGACCATCCCAGAGACGGGTCCAGCGGAAGGGGCCGGCCGTGGTCATGACGACCAGGTCGTCCTGGCGCACATTGGCGTAGCCGTTGGGCGTACTGACACTCAGCCCGGATCGGGACTGCGCCAGCACAGCCTGGCCGAGCAGGCTGAGACACAAGGCCAGCGCCGTCCACCGGGTACTGCGGGAGCACCGTTGCCGATGTTGAACTGTCGATGTCATGGAACCTCCCAGAACGTGCGGGTGCTTGATGACTACTTGCTGCAACTTCCGCCTCCTCGCGCAATACCCACGCACTTCATGCCCTTCAACTTGACGGTGGTTCCCTTGGAGCCACCAAGGTCGTCGCCATT
Organism: Burkholderiaceae bacterium; assembly: GCA_041913905.1. Taxonomy (GTDB): domain Bacteria; phylum Pseudomonadota; class Gammaproteobacteria; order Burkholderiales; family Burkholderiaceae_C; genus Roseateles_B. Next base: position 2,562 of record JAYSEK010000044.1, read on the forward strand.
TCCGCCACCGGGACGCCCACCACCGCCACCGCCACCGCCACTGCCGCCGGAAGCAGGACAGGAGCTGTTGCTGCGGCTGAACCACATCGCCGGTGCATCGCCCTCGAACGTCGAGCCGTTCTTGCACGTGCAGGCGAAGCGCACATTGGTCTGATTGCTGTAGCTGTAGCACCCGCCGCCATTCGCCGCACCGCTGACGGTGGCCGACTCCAGCGACTGCAAGGCCACCACGCGATAAGGCATGGTGATGCGCTGCTTGGGTTCCAGCGTGCGAGGCAGCTCCGTCAGGAACTCATAACGGAAGAAGGCGTCTGCCTTTGGCAGCACCTGCGTCACGTTATCCGCCCGAATCAAGCCATGATTGGTCAGCGTCAACTCCCCATAGAACACCTCGCCCGGCGCCATCTTGGGCAGATTGATGCTGGCAGGCTGCATCACGACCACCGCCGCCGGCACATCCGTCTCAAACGTCGTGTTCAGCGTGATCTCGTAGCGGTCCTGGATGGTGATTTCGCGCACGCTCCATTCCACCGTCACCAGGTTGTAGTTCAGGAAGATGGGCTGGTTGACCGTCAGGCCGGGCTTGAGCACCAGGCGGCCGGCGACTTCCTGGTGGTTGTTGGCCCGGGCACGGAACTTGTAGCGGCCCGCCGGCAGGTCCGTGAACAGAGCCTCGCCGAGCGCGTCGGTGCTCAGGTCGCGCGTGACCGTGAGCACGTCCTCGTTCTGCAAGGTCACCGTGGCGCCGGCCAGGCCGGGGATCAGCTTGCCGTCCTTGCCCAGGGTCGCGGTGAAGAGGTCCGAGGCCTTGAACAAGACCTGACCCTTGCCGCTTTGCGTGAGGCTCACATACACGTTGACCGACTGCTTGGGCAGGTTGTCACCCTGGATCTGCAGCTTGAACTCGTAGACGTCCTCCGGCGTGCCGTTGGGCGGCGCCATGCGCAGGTCCACGGTTCGAGACTCGCCGACGGCCAGGTCGCCGTCAGCATTGCTGACGAGGCTGATCCAGCTCGGCGCCGGCGTGACGCCGTCCGCCTTGGTGAGGCTGAACCTGAGCTTCTGCGCGGTGTCCAGGCCACCGTTCTTGAGCGTCAGCGACTCGATCTGCGTCTCGCCCTGCCCCAGGCCCGTCTCCACATAGCCCGGCGTGGGGCTCAGGTAGGGCTTGGCCTCGCTGAGGCTGTAGTTCACCGTCAGCACGCCGATCGGCGCGCCGGGGCGTTCGTCGCTGTAGGCCTGGAAGATCAGGCTGCCGCTGGGCTGCGCCTCGGCCGAGGCCTTGAAGCGCACCGGCAGGTTGAGCGTCTGCTTCTCGCCGACGTTGATCGCCGCCGGCAGCTCCACCTGGATGCCCGCCGGGATGCTGCCCGTGGGCTGGTCCGCGGCATTCAGGGCCAGGCGCACGTTGGTGGCGGAGGTCCCGGGACCGGCCTTGACCGTGAAGGGAATGGTGAAGGCGTAGTTCTTCGCCACATCCAGCCGGTAAGGCGTGGGACCGAAGCTCACGCGCTGGATGGTGAAGCTCTTCTGCTCGGGGCGGTCCGTGATGTCCGGGTGCACCGCGCTGACCTTGTAGACGCCCGAATCCGTGAGCGTCGGCTTGAAGGTGTAGCTGAAGTTCCCGGACGCGTCCGTCAGCACGCTGAAGCTGCGCTCGAAGCCTTGCTGGTTGAGGATGAGCTTGAGGCGCGAGTTGGCCATGGGCGTGCTGCCGTCGCGGGCCAGCGCGCGGCCGGTGATGAGCACATCCTGATCGCCAAATGAGCTCAGCGGCGTGACGGCGCTCACCTCGCCGGTGTAGGCGGTGTCGATGAGCGAGACGCGCCGCTCCGCACCGTGCGCGGCGATCTCGACCGCGTCGTCGCGCCCGCTGTGATAGCGCAGCTTGTCCACCTCCAGCACCACGCGGATGCTGTTGGGGCTGGAGGCCGGCACGTTGAGCTTGAAGACGTCCGAGGTGTAGCGGCTGCCCGCCGGAATGCGCGCCACCGTCTGGCCGTTGGGCAGGGTGATGACGTTGGCCCCCAGCGCCTGCTTGTAGGGCTGGGTGGCGAGCACGTTGCCGTCCAGATCCAGGATCTTGAAGCGCAGCTCGCTGGACGGTGCGTTGCCGCCGGACGTGGCCGTGAGCAGCTCGACCTCGACGTCGGAGCTGTTCTCGAACTCCAGCTTGAGCTTGCCCTCGCCGCCGCGGACGAACTCCTCGGTCGACATGCCGACGGTCAGCGCGCCGTCCACGACGCTCAAGGCCTGGTCGCGGCTGATCTTGACCAGCTCATCCTCATGGGCCGCCACTTCCAGGCCCAGCTGCGCGGGCACGGTGCCCGGCATGTCCGCATGGCCGCCCACGACCACCGGCACCAGGCGCGTCTGGCCGGCCGGCAGATCGAAGGGCTCGGAGCGGTGCTCCTTGAACTCGCTCCCGGCCTGGTTGACGGGCAGGCGCACGACGACGCGCGCATTGCTCAGCGCCGCCCCGGCCGAAGCGTTGGCCACCTGCATCTGCAGGCGGTTCATCACGCCGCGCTTGAGCGGCAGCCCGGAGGCCGTCTGCAGGGTCACGTCCGGCAGCGTCACGCTGCGCGGCAGCTCGACGCCGTTGCTGTCCACCGTTGCCACCATGTACTGGCGCTCGCCTGCGGTGAAGGCGGTGTCGACCAGGCTCAGGCTGTTGATCGGGCTGGGCGTCAGCTTGAACTTCTTGTCCTCGTTGCCCAGATAGACCAGATAGCCGGCCACGCTGCCGTTGGGCGCAGACCAGCTCAGGCGCGGCAGCTGGCTGCCCAGCTGCTCCAGCTTCAGGCTGCGCACCGGCAGCAGGCTGGCGTTGAGGTAGGCCGAGTTCGAGATCGCGGACTCGTTGCCCGCCGCATCGACGGCGGTCACCACATAGGCCGCCTCGGTGGGCGAGGGGTTGGGGTCGTAGGTCTGCGTGGACTTGACCAGGGTCTTGATCGGCTTGAGTCCGGCAATGCTGCTGATCGAGGTGCCCGTCGCGCGGTAGAGCTTGTAGTAGTCGACGCTGCTCGCCAGCGGTGCCTGCCAGCTGGCGTAGATGCCCTGGCCCGTCAGCTTGAGGCCCAGGTTCTGCGGCGCCCCCGGTGCATTGGCGCTGGCCTGGACCTCCAGCACGTTGGACTGGGCCGACAGCGCCTCCTGGCCATTGGCCTGACGAACGGCCGCCACGGCGTAGCGGTGGACGCCATCCTGGCTGGTCTGGTCCACGTGGGACAGCCCCGAGCTGCGCTCCAGCGGCTGCAGGGCCCCCTGGCCCGGCGCCTGGCGATAGAGCTGGTACACCGTGGCGTCGTCCACGGCCTGCCAGGACAGCTGCACCTTGCCCCCGGGCGCCGCCTTGGCGCTGAAGCCCAGCGGGACGTTGGGCGCCGGCAGGCTGCCCTGGTAGACCTGGAAGCGGTTGGGCGCATTGACGCGCGTGGAGACGTTGTCCAGTTCGTCGGCCGCCTGGTAGCTGAAGCTGAGGATTTCCGGCCCGCCAGCGCCGGCATCCGACGGCAGGGTGAAGCTGGCCTGGTAGGTGCTGGGGTCCAGCTGCGTCAGTCCGGTCACGGGCACCGATTGCCGGGCCGGCCCGGACAGCAGATAGCGCAGCTGCGGCGCGCTGGCCGGCGCCTTGCTGAAGCCCAGCTGGACCTGCACCGTGCGCGCCCCGTCGTTGCGGATGGGCTGCGCGGGGCTGACTTGGAGGGTGTTGAGCTGTGGCCCCGCCGTGTCGATCTTCAGGCTGCCGCCCGACTCGACCGCCGTGCCGCGGTTGCCCACGCCGTCCCGGGCGGACAGCAGCGTGGTGGCCGTGCCGGAGGGCGTGTTGGCGTCGATCATCACGCTGCCGGTGTAGGTCAGCTCGTCCACGCGCGTCAGGTCGATGGACAGCGGCGCGCCGCCCGCCGGCACCAGGGCCAGGTAGGGCGCGCTCTGCAGGGCCTCGCTGAACTTCGCCTGCACGTCCACGCGGCCCTGCCCCACGCGACCGCTGGCGACATCCACCTTGCCGCGCGGCAGGTAGTTCAGGCTGAGCAGGCGCGGCGGCGTGTTGTCCGACAGCGCGGAGACCAGGTTGGTGGGCGCCGAGGGCGTGCCGGCCTGGTTCACGGCCACCACGCGGTAGTACCAGGTGCCGTCGCCCGGCGGCAGGTCGTCCAGTGCGGGCGCGCCCAGCACGCCGCTGTGGATCTTGCTGGCCTGGCCGATGTCGGCAAAGGGAGAAGCCGAGCGGTAAACCTCGTAGCCCTTGAGGCCGGCATCCAGCGAGCGGGTCCAGCTGAGCTTGATCTGCCCGGCCGGCTGTGCGCTGGCCAGCAGGTTGCTGGGGCTGGCCGGCACCGAGGTGTCCAGCTTGATCGTGATGCCGGCGCTGAGCGGGCTGCTGCCGTAGGCGTCGGTGGCCTGGGCCTGCAGCAGGTTGTCGCCGGCCTGCAGGCGCACGGTGCCTGAGTAGCGACCGTCGCTGCCGACGATCAGCGCACTGCCGACGGGCTGCCCGTCCAGCATCAGCTGCACGCGGCTGCCAGCCGGGGCCGTACCGGACACCGGCAGGTCAGCCGTGCGGGTGACCAAGCCCGACACCGGGCTGGTGAAGGCCGGCGCCGCCGGCGCGGCATGGGCCACGCTGATCAGGAAGTTCTTCTTGGTCTTGTTGCCCAGGGAGTCCGCGGTCTGCACTTCCACGTTGTGCGGGCCGTTGCTCAGCTCGGCGATGCTGAGCAGCAGGGACGGGCTGGTGCCGCTGGCCGAGGCCATCAGCTGGCCGTCGACGAGCAGCTGCGTCTGCGCCACGCCGCTGCGGTCGCTGGCGGTCAGCGTGAGCGTCAGGTTGCGATCGACCACGAAACCGTTGAGCAGGGGCTTGCCGCCCAGCAGCAGCTCGGCCACCACCGGCCCTTCGGCATCGGGCGGCGGCGGCGTGCGCACCAGGCTCACCGTCGCCGTCTGCTCCGCCGTACGCCCGGCGCCATCGACCGCCACCACCTTGAGCGTGTGATCGCCGTCCTTGGCGCTGGTGTTGTCCCAGCGCCAGTGGTAGGGCGCGCTCGTCAGGGTCGCCGCCAGGCTGTTGTCGACATAAACCTGCACCTGCTCGACGCGGAAGTCGTCGCTGGCCGTGGCCTGCACGACGATGGGCTGATCGATCACCGCCGCATTGGCCGGATTGAGCAGGGTCAGCTGCGGCGGCGAGCGGTCGACGATCACGTCGCCCGCCAGCTTGGCGCTGACCATGGTGTTGGCGGCGTCACGGAACTGGACGCTGATGGCCTTGCGGCCGGCCGCTTCGGACAGCGTCATCGAGACCTCGGCACGGCCGCCCACCAGGGGCTTGAAGGCCACGCCGGCAAAGGCCTCGCCCTCGGCCACGCGATATTCAGTGGCATTCAGGCAGGACAGCAGCAGCTGCACAGTGTTGGTCGTGTAGAAGGGCGCCGCCTGCACCAGGCTCACGCGCGGATTCGAGAGCGGCGCCGCCGCCAGGAAGCTGCCATAGTTGACGCCCCCCGTGACCGCATCGCCCTGCCCGGCTGGATTGCCGATGCCGTCCCTGGGCCCGCTGGCGTGGCCCCACCAGTTGTTCCTGGCTTGCAGGACCAGCTCGGGCGTGAGGTTCTCGACCGCCCACTGCCCCTGCCCTGCCAGCACCGAGTTGCTCACGCTGGCCGCGCCAGCGCCCGAGGCACGGATGCCGACCGTGTTGCGCACCAGGCTCGCGCCGGACAGCTGCGGCGCAGCGCCTTCCGTCAGCAGCAGGCCCAGCGTGTTGTCGCTGAGCTGAAGGTAGTTGATCGTCGGGTTGCCCCCGCGCAGCAGCAGGGCCGCCGCCGCGTCGCGGCCAGCAAAGCGGATGCCGAGGCCCGACAGCGACGAGCCCGCAGACGACTGCTCGATGCGCACGCCGAGCCAGTCACCTGCCTGGGCAGTGCCTGGGGCGGGCAAGGTCTGGCCGGACTGCGCATCGTCCTTCAGGCTTGTCAGCGTGGCATTGCTGCTGACCGTCAGCTTGTCGCGCACGACCAGCTGGCCCTCGGCGCCGAACTTGACGACCACGCCATCCGCCAGCACCAGCTCGGCGGCCTGCACGCCCTGCATGCCGGGCGCGCCCAGCAGCAGCGCCGCTGCGGTGAGCACCACCCCCTTGCGCAGCGCAAAACCCGCCTGCCAGGGTTGCAGGGCCCGAGCCGGGGCCTGGGCCCTGCGAGCGTCAAGAGAGTTCTGCCGGTAAGAATTCATCGTCAGGCCATGCCGCCAGCCAGGGCTGCAGCGTGTTCGGTTCGAGAGAGGCCCCGAAGAGAGGCCCAGCATGGCCGGCCGCTCCATGAGGGAGCGCCGGGTTCATGCGCGGGTGTCGCGGTCGTCAGCCCTGGAAGCCAGCCGCGAGCAGCTGGGCATAGCTGATGTCGAAGCGCCTGCCGGTAGCCGTGATCAGCTGGGCCTTGGGCTCGCCTTCGGAGGCCACGGTCAGCTCGATCTGCTCCACTTTTTCGTTATTTGCGTATTGGGAGAGGGCTGGGGCGGCGGCCAGCGGCGTTGGCACGGTGTAGGTGGCCATGGCCATCAGGCTGCTCGCGCCCGCCGGCAAGGTCACCGCTACCGAGGCGCTGCCCTCGGCCGTGCTGCCGCTGATGGCCTGGCTCACCACCTCCACCACCGCGCCGGACTCCGGCGCCACACGCAGGGTCACCGTGTTGCCGGGCGGCACGTTGAAGGTCTTGAACACGACCGTCACCGGACCGGCTGGCGCGGTGGGCAGATTGACGTCCGCGGAGCCCGAGGGTTCCGCAGGCACGTCGATGTCCGCCACCGAGACGATGCGCAGGCTGGGGGTGTTGCTCAGGAAGATGGGGCCTGGCGCGTCCTTGCTGAAGCTGCCTTGCGGGCTGCCGTTGTAGGCGTGGCTGTCGGCTTCCAGGCGGATGCGGCCGACGGAGCCGCCGTTCGCGCCAGGAGTGTTGCCACTCCATTCACCGCTATAGTTAGAACAGCCGTATCGTCGGTTGTCGTAGTTGGCGCAACCGCCGCTGGCAAGCAGAGAGCCTGCGCCAGCGATGCGTGAGGCAACCAGGCGGATGGCCCCCCCCGCCCCGCCGGCACCCCAGAAGCCTGAGTCCCCACCTCCCACGCCCCCCGCATCGCCTCCTGAGGCGTCAATCGCGCCCCCAGTGGCCAGGGTAATAGTGCCGTTGGCGGCGATCAGCAAGGCACCACCGCCGCCGCCGCCGCCGGAGCCTCCATACCGCACGCTGCCCCGCCCGCCACCACCGCCCGAGCCACCGATCAAAGGTTGCAACAGGTTCGACCCATATGCCTTGCCCATGAACTGCGCTCCCACGTTGGTGGTGGCGCCGCACCACTGGGTGCTGCCTCGATAGGCAGGGGAGGCATGCCCGCCGCCAACACCCATCCCTGGGGCGTAGCTGTACGCCGAGGTGAACGGCGTGCACACAGAATCACCCACCACGCCGCCAGCACCGCCCCCTGGTCCCTGCCCCGCACCGCCATTGACCACTTCGGCCCGGTAGCTCGCATCCGCCTGGCCACCGCGACCGCCGTCAAATCCACCGTTGCCGCCCAGGCCGGGTTGGCCGTCGTCGCCCAGCACGCCGTCGCCATAGGTACCGGCGTGCTTGGCGTCACCGCCGCGGACACTGATCGTGCCGGCAATATCGACATTGCCCTGGACCAGCATGTAGACCGGCGTGTTGCGCTTGTTTTTCTTGTAGGTGACCGTCACCCCCGCCGGGATGTTGACGCTGGTGTAGTTCAACACCCCGTCGTCCGGCAGGGGCAGCTCGACCGTGGCTTTGGGGCTCAAGGCCCCATCGGCGCCGGTGCTGCCGCTGTTGACGGCGGCCTGCGCCTGGACACCGGCCAGCATCAAGGCCGCAGCGAGCGCCTGCAGGGCAAGACAGGGCCTGAGGGGTTTGCTTTGCATCGCGATATTCCAAGAAAAGGCTTGCCTGGCGCCGGCACGCGCATCGCCGCCGCAGGCAGCAGGCATGCGCGGGAGGCGGGCGTCAGGAAGCGGGTTCATCTGTTGCACGGGAGTCAAGTGCCAGACCTGGTGCCGGCGCGTCAGCCGCTGAAGCCGGCGGCGCGCAACTGGGCGTAGCTCACGTCGTAACGCTTGCCGGAGGCCGTGACCAGCCGGGCTTGCGGCTCGCCTTGCAACGCGACCGTCAGCTCCACCTGCTGCACCGTTTCGTTGTTGGCGAACTCCGACAGCGCGGCGGCCGAGGCCACCGACACGGGCAGGGTGTAGGTGATGGAGGCCGTCAAGGTGCTCGGCCCGGTGGGCAGGGTCACGGACAAGGACGCCGTCCCTTCGGCCGCGCTGCCGCTGATGTCGGTGCTCTTGAGCTCGGTGGGCGTTCCGTAGGCAGGCACCAGGCGCAGGTTGACGGCATTGCCCAGCGGCACATTGACCGTCTTGAAGACCACGTCCACCGGACCGGCGGGCGGCGTGGGCAGGTTGATGTCCGCCGTGCCCGTGGGCTCCAGGGGCACGTCCATGCCCGCCACCGAGGCAATGCGCAAGCTGGGGGTATTGGTCAGGAACAGGGCCCCGGGCTTGCCCAGGACGTAGCTGGGCGACGAGCCACCGCTGTAGGTAATGGCCTCGACCTCGATACGGATGCGCCCGGGAGCTCCGCCGTTGTAGTCTGGCGTGGTGGAGTAGGAGTCTGCCGTGTAGTTGCATCCCTGGCGAGGCTGGTTGTTGTAGTGCACGCAGCCGCCATTCGCCCACAGGTTGCCGTTGCCTTCAAAGCGGGTGGCCACCAGGCGGATCGAGCCCCCCGAGCCGCCCGCGCCCCAGGCGCCATTGGCAGTGCCACCCGAACCGCCGGCATAGCCGCCACCGTCCCCGCCAATGACAGTAATCCAACCAGTTAGGTTAATGGTGCCATTTGCCGCGATCAGGATTGCACCGCCGCCGCCACCGCCGCCCGAGCCACTGAAATTGGTACCCCCGCGACCGCCACCACCCCCAGAGCCGCCGATCAGCGGCTGCAGCAGATCGGAGCCGTAGGGCTTGCCGTAGAACTGCGGGCCCACATTGCTGAGAGCCCCGCAGTATTTGCTGCCATTGCGGTAGGCCGCTTGCGCATGACCGGCGCCGCCGCCGTGATAGGGGTAATAGGAGTACGCCGAGGTCATGGGGGTGCACAGATTGGACCCCACCACCCCGCCAGGCCCACCGCCCGGCCCTTGCCCTGCGCCGCCATTGACCACCTCAGGGCGGTACGCTGCGTCGTCACGCCCGCCCCGGCCGCCATCAAAGCCTCCGGGGCCGCCCACGCCAGGCTCGCCATCGTCGCCCAGCACCCCATCACCGTAGGTGCCCGAATGCTTGGCGCTCCCGCCCCGCAGGTCGATCCCTCCGGCGATGTTGACGTTGCCGCTGACCAGGAGATAAACAGGCGTGTTGAGCTTGTTCTTCTTGAAAGTGACCGTCACCCCCGCAGGAATGTTGATGTCGGTGTAGTTCAGAATGCCGCTGGCAGGCAACTCGACCGTCTTGTTGGCGACCGGGTTCAAGGCGCCATCCGCCCCGGTGCTGCCGCTGTTGACGGCGGCATGAGCCGCAGGGGCGGCCAGCGCCAGGCCGGTGACCAGGGTGATCAAAGCGAGCCGCGGCTCGCGAGCAGTGCTTTGCATAGGGATGCTCCAAAGAAAGGCTTGAGTGGCGCAGGCCGGCCGATCACCGGCTGCGACAAGAGGGGTCGGCCGGAGGCGGCCTGGGCGGAAGTGGTCCATCAGTTCGAAATCGTGATGCGGTTGTTGGCCGCGGGCTCGGCCGAGGTGGCGCCACCGGGCACCCGCAGTTGCAGAACGCGGTCGCCGAGCGGCGCGCCAGCGTCCACACGCACCTTGATCGTCAGGAATTCACCCGAGGCATCGCTGTTCCAGTTGAGGGCCGGATCCACCTCCACGCCGTCGGAAGGCAGCACGGCGACCGACTTCACGCCCTTGAGCTTGCTGCCGCGCAGCTTCACGTCAAACACCGCACCGCGGCTCCAGACGATGGGGCTGGTCGACGCCAGGGTCGGCATCTGACCGATTTCCAGGCGTCCCGCCGAGGGCTGCGCCCAGGACAGCGGACCGCTGGCCGTCTGCAGCCGGATCTGACGGTCGGTATTGGGTGCATTGACGGCGATGGTGAGCGGCAGTCGCAGGCGCGTGCCACCGGCCTCCAGGACCGGCGCCCCCAGCAGCACCCCATCAGCCGGCAGCACGTTGACAGCCGTGACCTTGTCCAGGCCCTGGCCGAGGATCACCAGTTCGCCATTGCTGTCCTGCAACCAGGCCGCCTGTTCCATGCCCGTCGCCACGCCACCGCTGACCACCGACACCGCGCGGCCATGCAGCTGGGCCCGGACCGGCAATGGCGGCTGTACGGGCTCGACCACATTCAGCCCCACGACCGGCGCCGACAGCGTGCCCGTGGTGGGCGGGCCGGGCGGCTGGTAGCCCTTACCCATCTGCACCTTGACCACTGGACTGACGATGGGTGCGATTTCGACCGACGGTCCCGGCAGCACGTGCACCTGATTGGCGGGCCCAGGTTCGGAGGCGGACTCGCCCGCCGCCGTCTTGACCACCAGCAGGCGGTCGACCGCCGGCGCCGCCGCGTCCACCGTGAGCGTGAAGCGCAGGCTGCGACCGTCCGCTGCGGCATCGAAGGGGGCATTCACCGTGATGCCGGTGTCCGGCAGCACGCGCACCGATTCCACGTTCGTCAGGTTTCGCCCGCGCAGGGTCATGGCGGCGGTACTGCCGCGCACGAGGTACTGCGGGTTCACGGACTCCAGGATGGGCGTGGGCATGGTCACGCGGAAGGTCAGACCATCGAACTGGCTGGCCGCCAGCGGCAAGCCATTGGCCAGCTTCAGCACGAGCTTGCGCGGCTCCAAGGGCGCATTCGCGGCAATCGTCAACAGGATGCGCAGTTCGGTGCCGTCCTCGTTCACCGTCTTCTCGCCCAGGCTCAGGCCTGCGGCAGGCTGCATGACCACCGAGCTCACCCCTGCGAGACCATGGCCGCGGACCGTGAGCATGACCAGGGAGTCGACAGCCCCGGTCCTGGGCGACATGCTGCGCACGCCGGCGCCATTGAGCACGGTCACCTGCTGCGCGGCCATGCTCAGCTGCTGCTTGACCGGCGCGACCGCCGTCCCGGCCACCACACGAACCAAGGGCGACACCACGGGCGCGATGGTGACCCCCGCATCAGCCTGCACATAGAAGCTGTTGCCCAGGTCAGGATCGGTCTTGCTGCTGCCGACCCGGTTGCTGGCTTGCAGACGGCGTCGACCCAGCTCTGCCGTGGCATCCACGACCACGTCCAGTTCGATCAGGTCGCCCTGGGCGCTGATCACCGGTTGCGCGTCCAGCGACACGCCGGCGCTGCGATCGAGATTCAGACTGGTGCCATGCAGGTAGGCGCCGCGGACTTGCACGCGTGTCTTCTTACCGGCGACCAGGAACTGCGGCGTCACGGAGTCCAGACGTGGCAGGCCCTGCGCCAGCCAGATGCTGCCCGCGGCGGCCTGCGCAAAGGAGAAGGGTTGGCCGCTGGCGCTGCGCACCAGCACCCGGCGCGGCCCCATGGCCGCCGCCGCATCTGCCGTGACCCTGAAGCTGAGCGATTGCCCGCCCGGCGCCACCAGCAGCTGGTCCACGGCGACGCCGGTGGACGGCTGCAGGCTGAGTTGGGCATCCGCAGGAATGGCCTGGCCACTCAGCGTGAAGGTCTGGCTCGTCCCGACCGTCATGCCCTGGGGGGCCACGGACAGCAGGGTCGCCCCCGAGCTCACGCCCACGCTGGCTGCGCCTGTCGTCACCCGCGGCGCTGGCACTGGCGGCAAGGTCTTGGGCACCGTGACGCCCACGAGACGGGCAAAGCCAACGCCGACACCGGCGTAATCTGTCGTGATGAACACGGGGACGTTGAGCGCCGTCAGCCCTTCAGAGCTGATCTGCAGCTGCGTTGTGCCTGCCATCAGCGCCAGCAAGGACACCTTGGCACTGGTCTGGCCTGCCGGGATGGTCACCGAGCTTGCGGCGAGCTTGGCGCGGCCAGGATCCTGCACCGTCAGGCTCAGCACCCGATCCGCCACGTCCTTGCGCGACAGGCGGATCACCAGGTCTTTCCACTTGTTCGCATCAGGCGGCAGCGCAACGGGGTTGGGCTCCATCGCCAGCGTGAGCGGAATCGGCGCCTTCACCGGCAGCGTCTGCACCCCTGAGAGGCGCGGGGCTCCCCCCTCCACCGCCGCCGGGTTGCGTACCTGCACGCTCAAATTGCCTGCATTGAGCTGCTCCGGCAGGGTCGCCTGCAGCTGGTTGGACGCCGGCAAATAGGTCGTCGGCAAGCCCACGTCATTGACCAGCACCTGCGACGCCGCACTGAAATTGCGCCCCTTCAACTGGAGCTGCGTGAGCCCCGACAAGGCCACCACCGAGCTGGGCAGCAACTCGGTAATCTGAGGCATCGGAGGCGTCACCTGGAAGGCGTTGGGCACCGTCAGTTCGCCGGCCTCGACCAGCATGCGCAGGGAGGCCGCCCCCAGGCCTGCGTCAGACGCGACCTTGAGGCTGAAGGTCTGGGTGCTGCTCGTCCCGCCGGAGAAGGGCGTCAACGCCAGTCCGGGCGACGAGGCCTCGACGGATTTCAGGCCCTGCAGCCGCGAGCCTGTGAGCACCAGGGAAACCGTCTGACCCTGTTCAACGGTCGAGGGGCTGACGGCCGTGACCTTTGGCGACTGCCCCACCGACAGCCTCCCCATCACCACGTAGGGGATGCCGCGCAGCCCCCAATTGACCGTCCCGGTCACATCACCCGATTCCACCGCGATGCCGTTGATGCCGCAGTCCACGGCCGACAGGCCGACACCGGAGGGTGAGGCCTGAGCATCCACACTGATCGCCGCACCAAGATGCGACTTGAAGCTCAGTTGATTGAAGACGGGCGCCGAGCCTGACACCGAGAGTCCCGACCCATGCTGGAATTGCACCCACTCCAGGCGCGTCCGCCCCGTACCGGGCATGAACTGCCACTGTCCCCAGTCGCCGGCCGCGGGCGTCGAGCCCAGGCGCACCTTGTCGGACAGCACCTGGATGGGCAGATCGGATCGACCGATGGCCACGATGGCACCCGCCTCGACCCGGACATTGGCCGCCTTGTCCATGTAGACCGTGACGCCCGGCTCAATGGTGAGCGTCGCGCCATTGCGGATCAGCAGATCGCCTTCGACACGATAAGGACTGTAGGCGCTCGACCAGCGAGCGTCTGCCGCAAGCACGCCCGTCACGCGGGTTTCAGCGCGCAGGCCGACATGGCCAAGCAGCAGGGACAGCACCACCACGGCCCGCCAGGCCGCACTCCCCAGTGCAGCCCGTACCATCGCCTGCAGGCGCCGCGTGGGCAGGCATTTACCCAGGCAAAACCTGGCCACGCAGGCATGCACATGCCACGCCAGCGGCGAACTCGCGTACTGCCCTCTCATGACCCTCCCTTGGTGCGCCGATCATGCTGCCGGGCGGTTTTCGCCCCCGCATGCATGCATCAGTCGCGCTGCGCAGGCCTGCTGCGCTCTTATATTGAAATCTTCCTCAGCCACTCTGGCGCCGCGCAACGGGGCCAACAATCCCGCTGTGCGTGCAGCCGGCTTTGCAGTCAGTTTCGCAGCCGGTTTTGCCACCAGTGCGTAGGTCTAGTTGACGCACGCAGGCTTTTTTTGCGGCGCCATGATACTCGAAGGCCGACCCAGGGAGTACGTCAATCACGCCATGTTGTTTGATCTTGCCCAGCAAGCTGGCAAGTCCTGACCCCGTGGGTAGGTGCCGCGGTGCCCATTTCGAACCTTGCGTCCCTGGCGCCGCACGATCGCTTGAACGGCGAGAATCAGCTGCCCCCCCTTGCCTGGCCCCGGATTGAACGTGCTTCGCTTCAGCCTCGCGACTCCCCCCGCCTTCCGCGCGCAACTGCCCGCGGAGCTGGCGCTCATGGCGGCGTCGGCACATGCAGCAGCGCCGAGCCCCGAGCGTGGTGCGGTGCGGCGCCCGAGTCTGGCGCTGGCCCTCTCATTGGCCTTGCATGCCTTCGTGCTGAGCCTGAGCTTCGGCGGCCAGGGCCTGGGGCTGCCCGGACTCGGCCTACCCTGGAGCGAACTGCGGGCAGCGCTGCCACCTTTGCAAGCGCGGCTGAGCCCGCCCAACGAAGCCCCCCCGCCCAAAGCCCTCACGCCCCAGCCGTCGCCCGCAGCAGCCGAGGCCGAGCTGCCACCCGTTCCGCCATCCCCGCCCAAGTCTGCAGACACGCCATCACGGCAAGAGCCGGCCCGCACCGAGGCCGCGCCTGCCGATCGGCGCTGGCTGGCCAGAGAATCGGTGGAGCCCGAGCTGTGGTCGGTGCCGTCCGCTGCCTCGGCGCCGGTGACGACCCAGCAGCCGCGCGAGGCGCCGCCGTGGGCCCTCGACCCGGCCGAAACCGCGCGCGAGCTGCAGGCACTGCAGTCACGCCAGGCCAGCTGGCCCAGCACGACAGCGGCCGAAACCCCACGCCCGGCCCCAGCCCCAGACCCGGCGCCGGTGCCGCCCCCGCAGCCGGACGACTCGGCCGCGCAAGAAATGGAACGTCTGAGCCGGCAGATCAGAGCCCGGCAGGAGGCGGCCCAGCGCGAGGCGAGCCAGCTCGAAGCGCAGGCACAAGCCCGGCGCCAGGAGGACGCAGCGTCGGCGGAGGCGGCCCGGCAGGAGGCGGCCCGGCAAGCCGCCCGCGCCGAGATCCAGCGCCAGGAAGCGGCACGCGCCGAAGCGCAGCGCGCAGAAGCGGCCAGGCAGGCAGCCTCGCGAGCGGAAGCGGCCCGCATCGAAGCCGAGCGCATCGAAGCAGCGCGAATGGCCGAAGCAGAGCGGGCCGCTGCCGCCCAGGCGGAAGCCGCGCGCATCGAGGCCGCCAGGCAGGAAGCCGCGAGGACGGAACTGGCACGCCAGCAAGCGGCACGCGCCGAGGCGGCCCGGCAGGAAGCCACCCGCGCTGAAGCGGCAAGGCAGGAGGCCGCGCGTGCCGAAGCCGCGCGCCAGGACGCCGAGCGTCTCGAAGGCGCACGGCAGGCGGCGGCGCGCCTGGAGGAAGCCCGCCAGGCCGCAGCCCAAGCTGCCGCCCAGGCCGCCCGGACGGCCCAGCTGGAGGCGGCGGAGCGCCGCGAGGCCCGCCTGCGCGAGATCGGCCGCCAGCTGGACGAGGAACGCGCCCAGCGCGACGCCGCGGCGGCATCCTCACGCCAATCCAAGGACCTGCCCTTTGCCAGCAGCCAGCGCCGCGGTCGCCTGATGGGCCGCAGCGACCCCAACCCCGAGCTGGTGGCCTATGGCGAAGCCTGGGCGCGCAAGATCCAGCTCGACACCGTCAGCTTCGAGCGCCTGCGCGAGCCGCTCAAGCAAGCGCATGTCGACGCCCTGGTCACGGTGGCCGTGCGCGCTGACGGCTCGGTGGAATCGGTGAGCTTCGTGCGCTCCAGCGGCGCGCCGGCGCTGGACGCCGCCATCGAACGCGTGGTGCGCGACCTCGCCCATTACCCGCCCTTCCCGCCAGCCCTGGCCAAGGACTACGACGTGATCGAGATCCGGCGGACCTGGCATTTCGATACCGCCATACGCCTGTACTGAGATCTTTGCCGAGTCCTGTGCCGCGTCAGCGCGCCCGGCCGGCGCCGGCCCCTCGCGCAGCCCGCCGTGCAGACGAACGACAACGCCCGGGCCGGCATCGCTTGGGGAAGGCCGTCGCCGGTAGTAGAGTGACTGCAACCCTGGTGAACCGACTTGCTCAACGGCCTGCCCCTCCAGAATGCATTGCGCCATGCGTGGCAGCGCCATCTTTTCGCGTTGGCAGCCATCGCGCTGGCCGCCTCGCTGCGGGTCTGGCCGCTGCAGGCACTCGGGACCAGCCTGGCCTGGGTGACCTTCTATCCGGCGGTCATGATCGTCGCCATCATGGGCGGCTTCAGCGCCGGCATGCTCGCCATGGCCCTGGCTTGCCTGACGGTGTTGTTCGCCTGGCCCGCGCTGGCGCCCGGCCCCTTCATCAGCACGGCGGCGGACTGGCTGGGCCTGCTGGTCTTCATCTTCAACGGCACCCTGATGTCCGCCGTCGCGCATGCCATGCGCAGCGCCAATGCGCGCGCGCAGCGTGCCCAGGCACAGGCCGAGGCGGCCAATCGCGCCAAGAGTGTCTTTCTGGCCACCATGAGCCACGAGCTGCGCACGCCGCTCAATGCCATCCTGGGCTTCTCGGACCTGATGCGCAACGATCCCGGCCTGAGCGCGGCGCAGCATGACCGGCTCGACATCATCAACCGCAGCGGCCAGCACCTGCTGGCCCTCATCAACGACGTGCTGGACATGGCCAAGATCGAGGCCGGCCAGTTCGTGCTGAGCGTCAAGCCCTTCGACGCGCTGGCCATGCTCACCGACGCCACCAACCTGCTGAGGATGCGGGCCCAGGAGAAGGGACTGCAGCTGCACCTCGAACTGCCCCCCGCCTTTCCTCGCTTCCTGTCGGCCGACGAGGAGAAGCTGCGCCAGATCGTCGTCAACCTGGCCAGCAACGCCATCAAGTACACGCAGCAGGGCGGCGTGACCTTGCGCGCCGAGGTCCGCGCGGAGCCGCCGGGCACGCGACTGCTGATCGAAGTGGAAGACAGTGGCATCGGCATCGCCCGTGAGGATCTGGCGCGCATCTTCGAGCCCTTCGTCCAGGTCGGCGCGCCGGCCACGCACAAGGGCAGCGGCCTGGGCCTGGCCATCGTGCGCGAGTTCGCCTCGCTCATGGGCGGGCGCATTGGCGTCAGGAGCGAACTGGGCAAGGGCTCGGTGTTCACCTTGAACGTGCCGGTCGAGCTGGCCGAGGCCGACGAGCTCCAGCCGCTCGACGCCCAGCGGGGTCGCGTGACCGGGCTGGCGCCAGGCCAGCCGGCCTACCGGCTGTTGATCGTCGAGGACCAGGTGGAGAACCAGCTGCTGCTGAGGCGTCTGCTCGAAGACGCAGGATTCACGGTGGCCCTTGCCACCAACGGCGCGGAAGGCGTGCAGATGTTCCAGAGCTTCAAGCCCCACTTCATCTGGATGGACCGGCGCATGCCCGTCATGGATGGTCTGGAGGCCACCCGGCGCATCCGGGAGCTCGAGGGCGGCAAGGCGGTGAAGATCGTCGCCGTGTCCGCCTCGGTGTTCAGCGACCAGCGCGAAGAAACGCTGGCACAAGGCATGGACGACTTCATCCGCAAGCCCTACAACGCGTCGGAGATCTTCGACTGCCTGGCCCGCCACCTGGGTGTCCGCTTCATTCACGCCGAGACCCGGGCCAGCGCCAGCGAACAGCCGCTGGATGCCCAGGCGATCGCCAGGCTCGACCCGGCCTTTCGCCAGCAGCTGTCGGCGGCTCTGGTCAACGGCGACAGCCAGCACCTCGCCGGCCTTATGACCCAGGTCCGCCAGCAGGACGTGACGCTGGCCGACGCCATGCAGCGCCACGTCGACCACTTCGACTACCTGCCGGTCCTGCAAGCGCTGGACTCGGCCGCCCCGCAGGACTGAGCTCACATGGCCGGCAACATCCTCATCGTCGACGACGCCGCCCCCACGCTGAAGCTGCTGACGGACATGCTCGTCGCCGCGGGCTACCAGGCGCGCCCCTTCAACAACGGCGAGCTGGCCCTGCGATCGATGGCGGCGCAGGCACCGGAGCTGGTGCTGCTGGACGTGCGCATGCCGGGCATGGACGGCTTCGAGGTGTGCCGCCGGATCAAGGACAACGAGCAGCTGCGCGACATTCCCGTCATCTTCATCAGCGGCGCCGTCGACACCGAAGACAAGCTCCGGGCCTTTGCCGCCGGCGGCGTCGACTACATCACCAAGCCCTTCCAGAAGGAGGAGGTGCTGGCGCGCGTGCACACGCACGTGGCGCTGCACCACTCGCGGCGCTTGCTGATGGAAGCCGACCTGGCCCTGCGCAAGAGCGAGCAGCGGTTGCGCGTCGCGCAGTCGGTCGCCCATCTCGGGCACTGGGAAATGGACATGCAAAGCGGCGCCATGAAGTGGTCGGAGGAGACCTACCGCGTGCTGGGCATGGATCCGAATACGGCGGCATCAAGCCTGGCGGCCTTCTTGCAAGCCGTGCATCCGGATGACCGCGCGCATGTCGCCAGCAGCATCGAGCAGGCCCGCAACGGCGGCGAGCTCGACATGGACTTTCGCATCGTCCTGCCCGACGGGCGCTCGCGCGTGGTCCACAGCAAGGGCGTGCTGATGACGTTTGCCGATGATGAGCGGCATCCGGAGCTCATCGGCACCGTCCAGTGGATCAAGGAAATGATCGGCGTGGTGCAGGACATCACCGAGCGCAAGGAGATGGAACAGCGTCTCGAGCACGAGGCGCGCACCGACGCCCTCACAGGCTGCGCGACGCGGCGCCACTTCATGGAGCAGGCCAACCTGGAACTCGCCCGCGTGCGCCGCTACGGCGGCAAGCTGTCGATGCTGATGCTGGACCTGGACCACTTCAAGCGCATCAACGACAGCTACGGCCACCATGCGGGCGACCTGACGCTGCAGAAGCTGGCGCAGGTCTGCCACGGCGTCCTGCGCCAGGAGGATGTTGGCGGCCGGCTGGGCGGCGAGGAGTTCGCCGTGCTGCTGGTGGAGACGAGCAAGGCCAGCGCGCATGAAGTGGCCGAACGCCTGCGCCAGGCCATCGCCGCTGCCGAGGTGCCGCTGGAGGACGGCAGCTGCGTGCATTTCACGACCAGCATCGGCGTCGCGACGGCGGAGCCCGAGGACAGCAATATCGAAGCCCTCATCAAGCGCGCCGACCAGGCGCTTTACCAGGCGAAGAACACCGGGCGCAACCGCGTGGTCTGAGCGCGCGGGGCCTCTGAGCAAGGCTGCCCGGCGCGCGGGAGGCCGTCAGCGCCGCCGCTGTTCAAGCCTCATGCACCGGGCGTCCAGTCGAAATCGAGCTGCCGCGCCGTGCGCACGGCCAGCTCCCGGCTGTGCAGGCGCTGCACCAGATGCAGGCTCATGTCGATGCCGGCGGAGATGCCTGCCGAGGTGACGATGGCACCCGCGTCCACCCAGCGCACGCCCTCGCGCACCTGCAGACCGGGCCGCAGCGCACGCAGCGCCTCCACGTCCTCCCAATGCGTGGTGACCTCCAGGCCGTCCAGCACGCCGGCCTGCGCCAGCAGCAGCGCGCCGGTGCAGACCGAGGCCAGGATGCGGGTCGAACGCGACTGGGCCGCGATCCAGTCCATCAGCTCGGCTTGGCCAAGCTCGGCGTCGACCACGCCGCCGGGCACGATGGCGCAGTCCAGCGGCGGGTGCTGCTGCAAGGTGTGGTCCGGCTGCAGACCCAGCCCCGCCCGTGCCCTGACGGCTTCCGGCCGCCGCGCCAGCGTGTGCACCCTGAACAGCGGCGGTGTGCCGGCCGGCTGCGTCCTGCCATGCACGCGCGCCGCAGTGGTGAAGACCTCGTAGGGGCCGGCCATGTCCAGCAGCTCCACCTCGTCGAAGATCACGATGCCGATATTCATAGGGATGCGCCTCCTGTTGCGCTTCGGTTGCGTAGGCTCACAGCTTGCGCCTTTGTCGCCATGTCCGCCATGACGTACTTCCCACCTTTTCTGCCATTCGGTCGGAAGGCAATGTCAGCGGCGGCTCTGCCAGAATGAGGCATGAACTGCCGCATTTCCTTCGTGTTGTTTCCGGACTTCCAGCAACTCGACCTGGCCGGCCCCATGGCCGTGTTCGAGATCGGCCGGCAGGCGCGCCCGGCTCACTACAGCTGGCGACTGGTGGCGAGCGCGCGCGGCATGGTGCGCAGTTCGGTGGGCGTGGATTGGCCGGTGCAGGGGCTGCCGCGCCGGATGGACGGCGACGACCTGGTGATGGTGATCGGTGGCGATGGCGTCGATGCCGCCTGCCGCGACACCCGCCTGCTGGCCTGGCTGCAGCGCGCCAGCCGCTCGGGAGCGCGCATGGCCAGCATCTGCAGCGGCAGCCTGCTGCTGGCGGCAGCCGGCCTGCTCGACCACCGCATGGCGACCACGCACTGGTCCCGCAGCCGGCAGTTCGCGCGCGACTTCCCCGCCGTGCGACTACACCCGGACCGCATCTTCGTTCGCGAGCCGGCGGTGCGCAGGAAGGCGCAGCCGCTGCCCGAGATCTGGACCAGCGCCGGCATGACGGCGGGCATCGACCTGTGCATGGCCCTGCTGGCGCGCGACTGCGGCGAGGAGGTGGCCCGTGAGGCGGCGCGTCAGTTGGTGGTGGAGCGGCGTCGGCCGGGCGGGCAGTCGCAGTTCTCACCGCTGCTGGACCTGCAGCGCCCGGACGGCCGCTTCGGCGAGCTGATGGACCATGTGCGGCGGCATCTCAAGGAAGACCATCGCGTGGAGGCACTGGCCGCGCGCGCCTGCATGAGCCCACGCCATTTCGCGCGCTGCTTCCGGGAGGAAACCGGGACGACGCCCGCGCAGGCCATCGAACGGCTGCGCGTCGAGGCGGCACGCGCCGCGCTGGAAGGGGGCCAGCCCTCGGTGCAGCGCATCGCCGAGGACTGCGGCTTCGGCAATACAGAGCGGATGCGACGCTCGTTCCAGCGCCTGCTGGGAAGGGCGCCGGCGGGGTTCAGGAAGGTGGGGCGCTGAGGGCGGGCTTGCCGAGCGCGGCAACGGCCTTGCATGCCATGGCTTGATCGCGCCCTCATGACGAAGGCCTCGCAAGCGTCAGAAAGAAAAAGCCCCGAGTGCAAGGCACTCAGGGCTTCTTGATTCAAGGGTTTGGACGGCGCCCGCTCAGATCGGTTATGCATCCATTTTTTGTAAACAACTCACCCCTTCCTGAGTGGTTTCCCCGGCTTGCATCGACCTTGTCAGGCAAGTTTGTAAACAACTTGGCTGGTTTCTCTGGACTTGTTTACAAAACACCCCTCGTTGCCTCGGCCGTCGTCCTTCGCCGTGACTGTCTTCCGTACACAAGTTTGGGATGGCATGGCCGGCAGCACTGCCCCTCCCCGGGCGACGTTCCCGACTTGTTCGTCTTCCGAGAAACAGCGGCAAGCAGCTCAGTTGAATGTGAAGTGCCCATAGGCGCGGCAGAAGCGGCCCTTCATGTCCGTGAGAGTGGCCTCTAGCATGTCAACCGACGCAACCTGTGCCACCGGCCATTCCAGCTTGTCTCGCTTCGGAGCTGGCGCTATCTTGTACGGCCCTCGATTGCCCACTAGTGCGAGCGTTTGTGCCTTCAAGAGCGAGCATGTGTTGGCAAACCGCCCTGATACAGAAGCCACGTTATAGACGCTAACCGCAAGGGCAGCGAAGTCGGCAAACACCTGATCGTAGAACGTAGCCACAGCAACGCTCCCACTTTCCGTAGTAGGAAACTCCCACACGCCAGCAATCAGGTGCCCGTCGGTATGCAGCTCCGTCGCCCAGCCGCCCGAACTACCGGTCGCATTTACGGCGAGCCCATCGAATACGGCTTTCACTCCGCCCACGGAGGCGAACTGCTGCCACCACGCAACCTTTGGACTGAGACCCTCTCGTTGCATCGCCTTTGCAAGGACAGGAGCTCGCACGTCGACTGGTTGCTCAGCCGCAAGTGGCATAGCCTGGAGTACCAACGCCGGTTTGTCGACCAAGCTGTAGTCCACGAGAAAGTGGTCACGCCGCGCGCGCAACTGCTCCGCTAGCCGGTCGTGCAGCCAGGCGGCGGCCATGGCAGTAGAAAGGTCGTTGGTCATTTATCAGCCTCAGCTCTGTGCACGTTCGATGAACATGCTCCAGTAGAGTTCAGCGCCGCCCTGGGCCGACAACTGCTGCTCGCCCCGCCCGCTGAACGATCCCATCCCCAGCACGTGCAAATACAGCGTCTGGTCGGATACCTGCACGGTCAATTGCTCGTTGAAGGAGTTGGCGTTCCCTGCGGTGCCGTACGAGAACGTAATGGCACGCGCGTCGCCGCTGAAAAATGTCCCACCGCGCTGGACTGTGCATTGGGCGATAGCCTTGCCGCCCCGGTAAAGCGCCGCTGCAAAGCGTCTGGAATCGATGCGCTCGACACGACCATCGACGTCAGGATGGCGCACCTTTACGGCTTCAATGGACGCCTCAAAGAACTTGACCATGAAGTCGTAGCAAGCATGGACAAAGTTGTCCTTGTCCAGGTCGGTGAATTCTCTCTTGAGCCGAAGGTTGCTAGAGCGGGGTGACGTATCACCATCGCCCTGCAGCGTCCCGCGCATGCCAGCCGGCATCGGATGCAGAACTGCTTCCGCACTGGACGTCGATGTGGGAGGCTGTGCAACAGGAGGCGTACGCGACTTCGCCGCTCGCATGCTTTCCACCGCAGCGCGAACCTGTTTGGCTACGTCCGTGAACGCCACATCGCGGTCAGGCCATGTCGTCACGGCCTTCCCGTCCTTGGGAGCAGCGAGCAGTTTGCCGAACGGGGCAGACTGAATCACCCCGGGTTTCGAGGAGGCTCCAACTGTAGAGAATGGAGCCATGAAGAAGTCCCCGAAGTTTTCCCCTGAGATCCGTGAGCGTGCCGTGCGCATGGTGCTGGAGCACCGGGCAGAGCACCCATCGCAGTGGGCGGCCATCGAGTCCATCGCCGACAAGATCGGCTGCGTGCCGCAGACCTTGCACACCTGGGTGAAACAGCACGAAGTCGATTCTGGCCAGCGAGACGGCGTCTCGACGGCGGAGGCCCAGCGCATCAAGGAGCTGGAGCGAGAGAACCGCGAACTGCGCAAGGCCAACGAGATTCTGAAGCTGGCCAGCGCGTTTTTCGCCCAGGCGGAGCTCGACCGCCGCATCAAGTCCTGAAGGCCTTCATCGACCAGCACCGTCAGCAGTTTGGGGTCGAGTCGATCTGCCGCGTCTTGCAGATCGCCCCATCGGCGTACTGGCGCCACGCCGCATGCCAGCGCAGCCCAGCCTTACGCTCTTTGCGAGCCCAGCGCGATGCGCAGTTGCTGCCGCAGGTGCAGCGCGTCTGGCAGGCCAACCATCAGGTCTACGGCGCCGAGAAGGTCTGGCGCCAGCTCAACCGCGAAGGCGTTGCGGTGGCGCGCTGCACTGTCGAGCGGCTGATGCGCCAATTGGGGCTGCAGGGCGTGCGCCGTGGCAAGGCAATGCGCACCACCATGCCTGATCCCAAGGCGCCATGCCCGCTGGATCGCGTCAATCGCCAGTTCCGGGCCGAGCGGCCGAATCAGCTCTGGGTCTCGGACTTCACCTACGTCTCGACCTGGCAGGGCTGGGTCTACGTGGCGTTCGTGGTGGACGTGTTCAGCCGGCGCATCGTGGGCTGGCGCCAAAGCAGTTCGATGCACACCGAGTTCGTGCTCGACGCTCTGGAGCAAGCGCTGTATGACCGCAAGCCAAGCGAAGACGATGGCCTGGTGCACCACTCGGATCGCGGCTCGCAATACCTGTCGATTCGCTACAGCGAGCGGCTGGCCGAAGCTGGTATCGAGCCCTCAGTGGGCTCAAGGGGTGACAGCTATGACAACGCCTTGGCCGAGACGATCAACGGGCTGTACAAGGCCGAGGTGATCCACCGGCGCGGGCCGTGGAAGACCAAGCAATCAGTGGAACTAGCAACGCTGGAATGGGTGGCTTGGTTCAACCATCACCGGCTGATGGGGCCGCTGGGCCACGTCCCGCCTGCCGAGTTCGAAGCCAATTACCATCGTCAACGCGCTGGTCAGGCCGCGACTGTCTGACTTAAACCAACTGGCCTCCGCGGAAGCCGGGGCGATTCAGTGATCCGCGTGCGACCTATCATGGCTGGATGCTGACCGACGCAACTCTGACCTTTCTAGATGCGCTGTGCCGTGCATCGCACGACGCATACCCCGAAGGCGGAATGCTCTGGACTTACATCGAAGCTGCAAATCAAGCTCACAGCAGGTTTCGTGATCCTCGACGCACTCCAGAAGCTGGACCATTAAGCATCGAGCAACTTGGCCGGTGGCTGCAATGGGCGCAAGGCAACAGGGCTCCGACGAATCCTCTATTCCTGGGTCAGGCGGAGAAGCTTGTGGCGTACCTGCGTGATGACCTCGATGCTGACGAAGTGCTCTGGATATTCGAGGACAACGGGTCTGATATGACCGCCAACATCTACTTGGCGCGTCGCAGCGACAATCGGTATTTCGCGTTGGAGCTTTGGTGGTCCGAGGACTAGGGTCGGGATCGCCACCTGTTCGGCAGGGATTCGCCGAGTAAGCGTCCCGGCATGACGCCTTGACGGACCACCAATGCCGTGGTGGTCCTAGAGCTTCTTGAAGTAGCTATCCACTGCGACCATGCCGTCAAGCAGGCGCTGCTTCGTGGCATTCCTGTCTCCCTCGATCTTGCGCATGACCTCCTCATCGGTCAGACCGCGGAAGAACTCTGCTCGGTAGTTCGAGTTTTCGACGTAATGCAAGTCGGCGATGGTGGCTGGAGGCTTGTCGCACTGCTCCCTCATGGCCTGCCGGACATCGTCTGGAACGAGATGCATGAAAAGTTCGGGAAGGTGCTCGGCCGCCGTACGGATCAAAAGGGAGGCAGCCTCCGAAGGACTGCCACCAATCTCGAGCAAGTACGTCACGCTCTTCTCAAGTTCGTGATTTGACGTCATCTCTCCATGCTACATAAGCGTAAGCGTCCAGCGAACTCATCTTGAACGGCTGGCCCGTGATGGCCAGGATGGTGTCCACCAATTCAATGAACTGACCCCCAGAAGCTGGACAGCCAGTGTGCCTTGCAAAGTTGATGCTGCGCAACGGCCGATCAACACGTCGAGGGCCTCTATATGTCAAGGCCCGTCGTTGCAACGCCCGCGTTGACTTGGTGCCGGCGTTGCTCCGCTCACTTTTGCAAGGATGAGCGCGGTTCTATGATGCGCCACCATGACGGCCCAGGTTAACGATTCCCTGCTTTACCTCGCACACGAGTACATGCTTGCCGCGTTCAGTAATGGCGAGCCGTTCTCTCCTAGAGAAGCTGGGTTTCGCCCGGTATCGGCAAGTACGGCATGCTGGCGGGGTTACGTTTGCGGGTATGAGGTCGTGGACGATCAACTTACGCTCCGTGAGTTCTGGGTCAACCACCAGCTAGGTGATGCCCCGATAACCAGGCGACTGCAGCCTCCAAGCATCAATCAGGTCGACGCGGTCCGAGACGAGAAGTCGTACTTTGGGGAATGGCACTTCAGCAACGTCTGCCTATCGCTGCCCTACAGTGGCAGCGTATTGATTGGCCACGGCTTCATCCGGGACCTGTACGTGCACATGGGCTTTCATCCGGCATGGAAGTACGAGCAGGTGCAGGAACTCGCCTTTGAGCAAGGCCGGCTCGTGGATGTCCGCGACGCGAGTGAAGAGTTGATGCGGCTCCGTAAGGAGCTCCGTACCGGACTCAAGCCAGATTCGCAGGCGACACGCGAACAGATCAAGGGCTGGATTGCTGCCTGCTTCAGTCGGAACTATGCCCAACCACTGGACCGGTAGTGGAGCAAGCTGCGACCAGCCTAAATGTTGCCCAACATCGTCCCCCCTCGAGCGACCATTCACAGAGTTCTATGCCGGACAGGCCGCTGCGAGTGAGGTCCTTCTTGTTGGACTGCGGTGGCCAACGGAATGCTGGGTGGAACTAGCCCTGCGATGGATAGAGCAAGGCGCCCCGGTCAACGCAGACGTATATGCTGCGTGGTAAGCGATCCTTGCGAAGCCGGTGTCCCAAGACGTCCGGTATCGTGCTCAAGCCGCCATGAAGCGCCCGAACGCTGGAGCCCAATGGGCACTGGCTGACCAACCTTAGGTCTGCCTTGAAGACTGAACCGTTGCATCGTTTGCCTTCAACTGCAAGTTGCGAACGGTGACGTGCACTTCGCGTGTCAGCCGATGCACTCTTGCAGATGTAAGGACGATGGCATCGGCAGGGCGCTCACCCGGCACGTACAACTCGAAGATTCGCCAGTCGCCTTCGAACAGCGTGCCAAGAGCAAGTGCTTCTTTCCACTCCGGCCGAATTTCTTCGTATCGCATCAACGCGTCGCGAGTGGCGACTCGTGCCACTTCCTGGAGGACATCTAGTTCCTTGATGCGCGAACCATTCAAGGCTTGGCTCATGTGCAGATGTTCACGTTGAGCTGCTTTGCAGCATCTACAACTGGCTCGGAGACTCCGCAACGGAGTTCGAGGTGCATGGCACCGAATCCACAGGCCAGAAGCGCATTCCGGTCTCACTGACCGCCCGTGCCGGTCGGCAATGACCACCTCATTGCAGCGGGCCGGTCAGGTGCTGATCGCTGGAAGATGCCTGCTCAAGGCTGGAAACGGTACTCAGCCGCTTGCGAACTGGGTAGCCACTGGAGGCGTGCCAAGGTGCCGCCACTCGCTGAGCACCTTGCCAGCAGCCCTTTTGAACCTGGCGTCGTCGTTGTCGCCGTCCATCGCTCGCAGCAAGGACACGGCCATCGATTCTTTGTCAACGCGAAACAAGCCTCGGTGTTCTCCTATGAGCATCCAACGACTGCGGAACCTGGGGTCCTTTGCTCTGACGGCAGCGACAAAGACGTAGTCCACATACTGCTCGGTCTCGTTGTCCATCAAAATGCCAATGGACATGCCGTCCACGCAGGTATCGGGCTCGTTCGGTTCGGGCGATGACATGCAAGCATGGTATCTCCACTAAGGTCCGGTCCCGCTGCAGAACGATTGGCTGGTTGAGGTCAACACCAGCGCCTCGCTCAACCCAAACCGGCAATGCGGTGAACTGTGACCAGTACCAGCAGCCAGTGGTTCAAGCTGGGAGCCGAAGAGGTCGAGCGACTCTGACGCTTGAGCGGGCGTGGAGTCAGCCGGATGCCTTTGCCGTACGCTTTCGCCGTTCCTGGCGGAAGAGCAGGTTGGGTTAGAGTGCTTGAGCTAATTACTGGCTGGCAAACCACAATGAGCATGCAGCGATATCAATCAGCCGGCGCTTTATGCCGGTCCTTGTTGATGACCGTAGCGCCTCGATTGATGGTCGGCAGGGCCTTGTTCAGCAGGGCCTCGTCCATGCCATGAATGTGCGCGTTGTAAGCCCACACGACAAAGCGTTCCCTGAGAAGCTCGTTTTCTCGCTGCAGTCGATTCACGGTCGCTTCCAAGCGACTGATGTGATCGGCTTCAAGGCGCTGATCTACGGTGGCGGCCTTGGGAGCACCTTTACGTTCACTGCGAAGATCTCGCTTGCGTGAAGCAAAAGCCAACGCGATTGGTTCGTGATTAGCCAGCGCTTGCCGCGTATATCGAACCCCTGTGCGCTCATGAATCGCGTCGACCAGACCTTGCCAAGTCAATGCGTTAGCCCAACCGTCAAGCAGTTGCAGGATCCATTCCACTGTGCGCGAATCCAAGTTCCGCGCTCGACGGCGATCAGCCATGGACGTTCTGCCTTCCGTCAGCCCCTTCCACTGGTGGAGCCAGTCGATCAAGTGCCTCTTGGCAAGCCTGCTCAATTTTTGAAGCGGCCCTGACGCCCGATGGGCACAGCACGGCCCCAGCAGGTACTCCTTCATTTTGGAGCACCGCTCGTATGCCTTTGAGGCGATTAAGTGCCAGTTCTTGGTGATCCATCCATCGACCGGCGCCGAAAGCACCCCGTTGGGTTCCTACTTTGGCCGCCTCGAGCAGGGACTCGGTTTCTCGGATCTGAGCGTCGACGCAGCTCTCCAAGCGAGCCTCCCCCTTCCTGCAGAAGTGCTCATCGCAGTTGATGCAATCACGGTGAAGTTGGCATGGCAGCATCGCAAAGTCATGGGTGCAGTAGCCAAAATCCGTGGTGTGAGCAGCAGGTACCTTCATCCGGATGAACTCCGCTCGCGCGACAAGTTCCAGTTGATCGCGCGACGGCAGAGCAACGGCAAGGCTCGACGAGAGCCCATTACCAAGTGTCTGCCTGATCGCCGCGACAACGTCGGCTGACGAGACATGGTCGTACGCCGCGTTCTGTCGCACATCAGTGCGACCTGACCATTTGGCGATGTCGAGCTGGTCCATTCCAGCCATCTGGGCCAAGGTGTTGATGTAGTGTCGAAACTGATGAGTCCTGACTCGGATAGCCGTTCCGTCGTCCTCCTTTAGCCCAAGCAGGTCAAAGACGCTCGTCTTACCCTTGGCGCAAATCCTTCCAGCCACATCACCCTCGGCAATTGGCCAGAACATGCACGCATAAGTCGCCCTGTTGGCGTGCGTTTCATTCCGCCGCAGCAGGCACAAAGCATCGGCGTACCGAAGCTCGATGCTCTGATCCAGCCAGGGAAAGCCGATGGGGAGCAGCTTAATCACTGCACTCTCTAGATCGGCGAACAGAACAACTGCCCGGCGTCCGACTTTGCGAATCGGCACTTCATTCCGATCACACCACGATCGGACCACGGAATACGCCACGGGCACAGCGAAGAGCACATCGGCAACCTCATGGATTGAGAGGACCTGCTTATGACGCAGTTGCTCGTTTTCCGGTGCCAAGTAGAGCGCCCGAGGATGCTCTTGATACCAGCGCGCGATGGCTCGAGCCGGCTCGCTCACCTTCCGTAATCGCTCAAGGCAGTCCTTTACCAAATCAACCATGCTCGCTGGAATCAGCTTGATGCCCGGCGACGCGCCCTTCGATCCAGGCCAACGCAGTCCGTAGCCCTTCACCGAACCGTCGGGAGAGAAGTCAGGAGCCTCACAGGCTAAAGGTAGCCGCAGCACTTCGTTGATGCGCTCTGGCGCCGACATCAAAATGCCGCAGATCGACGTGACGGCGACATCCAACGGATCTGATGCCATTCGGTAGGCGGATGCCAGCCCATTGAGAGCTGCAGGAGAGGGCAAAGAGCGCATACGTTGGAGATCAAACTCTGGCCCGATACGGTTCCGGTCTTGTGGCCGGCGGATCGAATTTCGCCACACAGTTGGAGCCCTGAGCAGCTTCAACTCTGCCATCGTGGTCGCCAAGATTTCGAGCTGCTGTCCGTGTCGATAGGCAGAATCGGGTGTTCGTCCTTGGGCTAGCCAAGCCGCTGCGCAGTTGAAGTCATTCGCTGTCAGGTCGCAGGGGTCAAGGCTCCTGCCTGGCTCTTGCATGATGCGCAGTACCGCCCTCAAGACAATTAAGCGCACCTCAATGCCAGTGGTCGGCCGCATGGCATGCTGATAGATCAAATACGCCTTCGCGAACTCGCAGAATGGGCTCGGCATTGGGCGAAGATCCCGTATGCCGGGACCAAGCGGTGATCCCAGCACGAAATGCAAACGCCGGGTTTCCCGCTTGGCCTTCAGCTTTAAGGCTGCAGTCACGTCCCACACATTGGACTCAAACTGCTCTGGGCCGATCAGCCCCTTCAGCTTGAATTTGCAGTGGGCAACAAAGGCCAGGAGATTCTCCGTGGCGGCCTGCCGGCTGAGAGGCGCGAACCTGACAACTTCCGTCATGGGCTCTCCTTGCCATGCTCTCGACACAGCTGGATGACTTTGCACACTGCCAGGATGGTTCGATCGTTTATGCTGCACATGCGTGCACCGTCTTTGGCCTCGATTCGCTCACGCTCTTCGAGCAAATAGTCCAAGACCTTCTCATGCGGCCCATCAAGCCAAGGCTCGAACCGAGGACAGGTATAGCAAGCCAAAGGTGCCTTCAAGGAGCACGCGGAGCACTGGGCACAACTCCCCATGCACCGCCCTGATTGATCGATGCGCAGGTCCAGGATCCTGCTCGTCGGATCTCCCTTGCGGGTCGATTTCGTCTCATCCTCAATCAGTCGCCCCAAGAATGCATTGGCCAAAGGCGCAAGCGCATGTGCCGTCGCTCTGTCAATCCGTTGCGAAATCTCGGACGATGCCTCGACATAGACGGCGACGTTGTTCGTGTCTGAATGGTCCAAGAGTTCGGCGATGACCAGAGCGCCATACCCCTCTTGTGAGGCTCTCGTGGCCATGGTTCGCCGCAGTCTGGTCGCGAACAAGTGCATCGGCTGCCCGGTACGTTCTGAGATCGCATGCACCTTCTCCAGCGCTGCTCCTGCAAGGTGCGACATCGCGCTGTCAGTCATATGCTTTTCCAGTCCGGTTGCCGGCTTATGCTTGGTCGGTGGAAACAACGGAGCATCGTCACCGTCTTCGCCGAGTGCAAAGTAGCGATCCCGCACATCATTGGCGTAGTCCATCAACGGACGACCAAGCTGACTGACCAAAGGTCTCTTCTTCATCTCCCGTCGAATGTCGATGGTCCCACGTTGCTTTGCTCTCGGGACCATCAAGCAGAACTGAACAACGCCACCAGGCAGTGTCTCTATACGAAGATCCCGCACCTTCAAAGCAGCGCATTGGATAGGTCGATACCCAATGGCCCTGAACAGCCATATCAGCAAGTAGTCCAGCCTTGACAGCTGTCCTTCTGCGTGCGCTTGGTTCAGTGCGCTTTGGAAAGCCTCGTCTTCCAAATGGGTCAGTGGTCCAGTCAGCGGATCCATTTGCCGCACGGCCCGTCCCCTGACACCTCCGCTGATCCGGAGCTGCTTCATCAGCATATTGAGCTCAGCAGAAACGCCTGGCAAGCGCATGTCAAACCAGCGCTTCAGAAACGTTCTGAGCGACGTCAGGAGATGCTCATGCCCTCGTCCAATCGCCGTCCGATAGTTCAGGAAGTGCTCCGGCTTCAATTCCTTCACGTAAGCAGGCTCCGTCGCTTCGAGGAAGCGAGCGAAGTCCAGGAATCGGTCATGGAAGTTCTTTGCAGTCGTTGGAGACTTGTTGGCCATGAACCAGCGAAGGGCTTCGCGTTCAGAGTTCACGAGCGCGTTCACGCACGCCGGCAACGCGCCGAAGTCGACGTGTACTTGATGCAGCCCATCCCTAAAGTGCCAGACCATTGCCTGCCACGCAAATGGGACACCGCTTCTCGTATAGGCGATCCTCTCACTCGGCCCCTGCGACTCAAGTGCGATCAGGCCCGTCGTCTTGCGCTTCTTCATCTGGCGTTTGAACCTTGATGCGCCGTTGCATCTCTAGCGAAGCTGCCGCCGCCTTCCTACGTGTATGCCGCTTGGTGTAGAGGGCCGGCATGGTCGAATTCCTGGACCACCCCATCAAAGTAGATCGCATCCGGTGCTCCACCTGTTCATCAACCCGGGCACGGTCCATCTCCTCCGAGAAGTGATCGTTCCAGGTATGCCGAAGCTGATGCGCACAAAGCGAATCAGGCAGCCCCTTCACGCTCGCTTTCAGCTCATCAAACAGTCTCTTCACAGCACCAAGCTCCAAAGGTGCGCCCGTCCTTGTGCTCACGAAGAGATATGGGTGCAGCTCTGCGCCGGGGATCCGTCTGCGAACCGTTGTGACGTACTTCATCGTCAGTGACATCAGGTCTTCATCGACTGGGATCGTTCGATCCAGCGTCTTTGTGTTCGGCTGATTCTTGCGCGGATCCTGAGGGTTATCTGGTCGCCGTGCGATCAACACTTCACTCCGCCGCACATCTAGGTCTCCCAGTTGCATCGAAAGCAATTCCCCACGCCGAATGCCCAGCATGAGCAACAGCCGCACCATCAGCTCGTTGCGGACGCGTACGGCGTGGGATCGCCATGGATTCAAAGCTGAGTCGAAGGCGACTGCTCTGCAAAGCAAATTCAGTGTTTCTGGCTCTAGCCCTTCACGCTGCCCGAGTGAAGTCTTGTGTGTTCCGATCGGCCGACGCCCTTCAAATGACTCGATGGCCAGGTTGTAGACAGGGAGGAAGGATGCAAGGCGAGGGTCCTTGTTCGGCAGGTTGTAAACGAACATGCTGCCGAGCCATTGGATGTATT
Organism: Burkholderiaceae bacterium; assembly: GCA_041913905.1. Taxonomy (GTDB): domain Bacteria; phylum Pseudomonadota; class Gammaproteobacteria; order Burkholderiales; family Burkholderiaceae_C; genus Roseateles_B. The sequence continues at coordinate 34,464 of JAYSEK010000044.1, forward strand.
GCTTGATGTAGTGAGCCCTGATCGCAACGGTCTGGTGCGCCAGTGGCGGAGCCGCTTGGCCTGCACGGCTTGCTCTCCGTCCCAGAGGGACAACATTTCCCCTGTCCCTCTGAATAGGCATCGACGTCCGCTGAGTGCTCTTCGCCTTGCGAAAGCTCAACGCACCCAGCACTGCATCGATTTCGTGAAGGGCCAAGAATCGACCCTCACGCATCCTGGCATCAAGGTTCACACCCAGTCTACTGAGCACCGTCAGGAACGCCCTGACCGAGTGAAGTGCCTGGCTGATAGTTCCAGCCGCACGGTGCCTAGCGCGAAGCTCAGTCAGCGCAAACACCGTGGGGGCATACAGCGGCTCCCCGGTTGAGGCTTCAACCAGCAGAGGAAGCCGTTCCCCTGTGGACAGCTTCGTCATTTGCACTACCAGCGCCATTGTTTACATTCCTGGTTATGGACCAGTAAATGAACAAAATAGGCGAAGCTCCAAAAATTGCAAACAAGTAAAAAAGCCAGAAGCTTCAATAGCTTCTGGCTTCTTGTTGACAGTCTGGAGTTATGGCTGGTCTAGCCCGCTTGTGTTTACGTTTGCGCTGTCAACAGCGGAATATCATTGTTTCTCAGTCACTTACGCTTCCGCTGGAAAGTTCCTGTCAACAAGCTACAGCCCAAATGCGGAGACAACCCACCGGTCTCACTGAGCAGATAACGCCCGTGTCAAAAGTGCCGACGGTCGCTGTGACATGCCGCGCTAGCCGAACCGGAAGCCAAACAACCCTCCTGCTTCGCCTTCGTCCGACAAGCGAGCCTTCAGCACCACCTTCGAGATGTCGATTCCCTTAGGCAACGGCAACCTCGCGAAGATGTCTCCCTGGATTTGACTTTTCTCCAGAGATTAGCAGGGCGACCTCCCCAATGTTTGCAGCGGAGCGCATCTATTCCGCCCGCATGAACCCTTCCTTGCCGGCACGGCGCCTGAATCACCTGCTAACACTAGGCTAACAACCGCAAGCCGACGGTGCCCAAGCCTCGCTGCCCAACTCAGAAAATTCCGGTTACCAGGCCATCCCGCAACATCGCAACCCAAATCAATACCGCCAGAGTTGTGCAAAGAAATGGCGTCGACTTCGCTCGGTGCGGCACGCCTGTGGAAGCCGCCCTCGCCGCTGCTCAAGATCCCAATGCTGCTTGAACATCCGCGAGAAGCGGTCGCCGAACTGAAACTCCCCCGCTGGGCTGTCCTCCCCATCCAACCCCATTGAATGGTCAATCAAGGCCATCAGATAGGTCAGTCGCACCCGATCCGTGCCGGCGGCACAGTGCATCCACAGTGGATCGTCCGGGTAGAGCACCGGCAACAACCAAAGAACTCGATTGAGCGCCGTTCTACGTGACGGCGTCGCTCGGGATGATCTCCGCTCGACGGCAAACAGCATCAGGGCATCCAGGTAGCCCAGCTTGTCGAGATGGAGTTCATTCACCAGCCCACCAGAAGGCAGCAAATCACTTGTCGGCAAAGCCGCAAGGGCAATGCCCGACTCTCGCCAGGAGCCCTTCATCGTTGCCCTGTATCTCCGGATCGTGCGCTCATCAGGATCCCGTCTTTCCAACCACGCCAGCATGGGATGGTGAAGATCCAGGTGGAGGCCTGGGAAGACGCGTCGCACCTCCGCCACGACGGCCGGTCCAGGAACGTGCTCACCTCGTGACCGCGCATACCAAACGCGCAGGGCTTTTGCGTAGCCGTCGGCTGGCACCACCTTGCGCACAACTTCCGCGATGGTCTGCTCGCCTCCCTGCGCCCAGATTTCGGCAAAGAACGCGCGGACCAATTCGCGGCGAAAGGCCACGGCAAACACCCTGCGAAACTGATCAGCGGTCAGATTTGTTGCAGTCGAAATCGGCGTTTCACCAATGACCAAGGGGGACATCCAGGTTGCAGCAGTCATCATGCGAAAGGCGCAGGGCGGACAGGCGGGCTTGAATCGACAGAGGGCAATGCGCTTCATAGCATCGCACTTGCCAAGCGATTGACCTATCGCTGCCAAGAGATTGCCCCGTTGACCAACTCCACACTTCGTTTCCCTGGCGTGCTGCGGACCTTTCGGGTCCGCCAGGGACTGCTGCAGAAGACCTTTGCGCATAGCCTGCGGCTCGACGCCGGGCAACTGTGCGCTGTCGAACGCGGCACGCGAGGACCATTGGATGCCGCGTCTCTGGAACGGGCCGCTGCGCTGCTAAGCCTGTCGGCTTCAGAAAAACGTGAGCTCGAATGGGCTGCTCGTCATGATCGGCTGGTGAAGCATGCGATCCGCGAAGGCGCATGCCGTGACGAGGTCGAGCTGTACTCCCTGTGCCTGGAAGCGCTTCACAACCTGCGCCCGGAGCAACGAATCGGGCTGGTTCAGCTTGTCCGAAGGTTCAACGACAGCGCCAAGGAGTTGGCATCCCTGACACCTGTGAACCGAGACATGGAGGAGCTCCCATGACCTAGAAGAGAAACGGCGGGCCACTGGGGCCCGCCGTCCTGGTTCGGTCGAGATTGACCTTGGTGTTGGCGCAGCAAGTGTCTTCCGGACTCGGCCGGTTCGTCAACATGCCCCGGCCCATCTTCGCCTCCCATGCTCAAGTTGTAGACATCGCATGGGGAAGCTCACTCCGGTGATGGGACGACGGCATGCCATTCAGGCCCACCCCGCTTCGGCTGGGCCGGGGAAGACTCATGCCTTTTCAAATTCGGCTGCTCGTCATGGCGAGCGGTGAACGACTGCCACTTCTCTGCGATGCAGCAGGCCAGCCGCTTGACGCGCCCCTCCTGTACACCTTGACCGAGCTACGAGCCCGGGGTCTATCCACAGCCACGATTCGGCATGCAGCGCATGCGATCAAGGTGCTCCTTCAAACCCTCGACCAGCAGAACATCGTTCTCGAGTTGCGCCTGATGCGGGGGGAATTCGTCCAACTGCATGAGATTGATCTCGTGGTCCGCGAAGCAGCTCAGGCAGCTGATTCGAGATCAGCAGACCTCGAGCGAAACATCTGCTCAACGTCAGCTGCCACGCGGCTGCACTACATGCATGCCTACCTCAGATGGTTGGGGTATCGCTACCTGCTGCGCCTCGAGCCTCAGGGCACACGCTACCTGGAACTGCGCGATCGCATCGACAAGGCATGCAAGGCCCTGCGGGCGCGGGCGCCAAGCGTTGGCGTCCGGAGCGACATCGATGAGCGTCAAGGGCTGGATGAGGCGGCGCTCGAACGCGTGGTCAAAGCCAGCACGGGTTCGAACGAAGTCCGACTCTGGTGCCGCGCCCATGCTGAACAGAGAAACCGACTCATCCTCCGCTGGCTCATTGAACTGGGAGTGCGTCGCGGTGAATTGCTGGGCGTTCGGGTCAGCGACATCGACTTTCAGCAAAACCAGGTCCTGATCGCAAGGCGGGCTGATGACCCCAATGATCCGCGTCCAGCCCAGCCACTGACAAAGACAAAGGCACGCATCCTCCCCTTGTCAGACGATCTGGCCGCGGCCACCCACGACTATGTGATGGGAGAACGCTTGCGCCAGAGAGGCAGCGGACGCCACGGCTTTCTGTTCGTCTCCGGCGGCTCAGGCGCACCGCTTTCCATCGCGGGACTGAGCAGGGTTTTCGCCGAAATGCGCAGGTCAGATCCCGCCTTGCCGGCAGAACTGACGCCTCACGTACTGCGGCACACATGGAACGACAGTTTCAGCCTGCAGATGGAAAAGCTCGCCGTCGACCCAGAGACTGAAAAGCGGATGCGCTCTATGTTGATGGGGTGGAGCATGACCTCGGATACCGCATCGACGTACACGAAGCGCTTTGTGCGCAAGGCAGCCTCCCAGGCCATGACGGCGATGCAGGAAGGCCTGAAATTCAAGGGGAGCCCCCAATGACGCAGCCAAGGCATGCACCAGCAAAGGCGCGAACGGCGATCCCGGAGGAGTTGCGATTTACACGCCTTGGGACAGCTTACCGATTCCATGAAAAGTCATGGCGCATCAGGGAGGGCGTGAGTCACGTTCACTTCAACTTCGGCCTCGTGGAAGCCTCCATCACTCCCAGCGTCTTGGCAGGGCTGAAGCTGACCTTGTCTTGGCTGCTTGCCAACAAGGCCTCTGCAACTGCGTACAACACGTACAGTTCTTTCGTTCACATGCTGCGCGAGACAGCCCGCACTCCGTCCAAGCCCTTGAGTCGGTTGACGCGGTATGACCTGATGTCGTATCGCGCTGCTCTTTCGGACAAACAGGTCAACCGTCTCCACACCCTGGCAATCCTGGTGCGGAAATGGCGGGAGTTGGATGACGTCAGCGTGGCGCGTGATGCGATTGAGTTTCTGGATGCCATCCGACTCAAGACGCCGCCGCTCGGAGAGCCTGTCCGTACGCTCTGCCCCTTCCGTGGACCTCTGACGGCAGTTGAGGACGAAGCGTTCCAGGCGGCCTTGAACACGGCCTTTGCGTCTGGACAGATTGGCGAGGACGCATTCTTTGCTTCGTGGCTGACCCGCGCGATTGGCCAGCGGCCCTCGCAGACGGCAGCACTGAAAGTTTGCGACCTGGTTGCCGAGCAGCGTGCTGATGGAGCGTTCAAGTACTCCATTCGCGTCCCTCGCGCCAAGAAGCCGCACATGAAGCACGCCCGTGAGTCTTTGAAAACACGGCCTCTGGTGCGCCAGATCGCCGAGCCTCTCCAGAGCTACCTCAAGGCAGTCGCTGAACGGTTCTCCGAACTGATGGACGATCCGACCCAAGCGCCCATGTTTCCGAGGGCCAGGCTCGGGTCACCAGCAAGCGGCGAGTTCGCATGGCACCGCACGGGAGCCGAGTTGGCCGACCTCATGGTGGAGACAGCCAAGAGCTTGGGGGCGCACTCTGAACGCACTGGCGAAGTGCTGCGCGTCAGCCCCACAAGGTTGCGCCGCACCGTTGGCACCCGAGCAGCGCAGGAGGGGCACGGTGAGATCGTTATTGCGGAAATTCTTGACCACACGAACACCGCAAGTGCCAGGTACTACGTTGCCAACGTGCCGCAAATCGTCGAACGAATCGATGCCGCAGTGGCGAACTCCTTAGCACCGCTGGCTCGCGCATTCCAAGGCTTGCCACCCGCATCAAGGCAGGAGCAGGGGCCTGATGTTCCCAACGAAATTCTGGACATGCGCAAGGACCAAAGTGACCGCGCCATGGGTCAGTGCACTGGCGGCGACTGCAGGTTCCTCGCTCCAGTGGCTTGCTACACCTGCCGTCATTTCAAGCCTTGGATTGATGGCCCGCACCAGGAACTCCGCGACGAACTCATTGCACAGCGCAACGATCAACTGGTGCGCAATGCCCCCAGAGTTGCAGCAGTTCATGACCGGACCATCCTGGCGATAAGCCAGGTCATTCAGATTTGCAACGGCCTGTCGAAGGAGAGTCGCCGTGACTGAGCTTCTGCACTTTTCACCTCGAGCACACCACACGGCCCAGCAGAACCTGGACGATTTCGTTCTAGCCAACGAGAAGCAGTCGACCGTCTTTGGCCCTGAACTGGACTTTCGCGCCGATGTTTGGGATGTATCGGACTCTCTTGCGCCCAAGGCAAAGAGGTGTTCGACCAGGCTTCACTTCACACGATGGCACGAGAACCGCAACTTGCGAGGCGCTCCCATGATCGAACCCTTCAAGCGCTTCGCAAAGGCGTACATGCGGTACCAGCAGGGGCTGCGACCATCCAAAAGCTTGGAAGGTCGCCTGATCGCGCTACGGGCTCTTCACGATGCAGCTTGCGATCCGCCCCTGAATGGCGGCCCAACGCAGCTCCTTCCGTTGCATTTCAATCGCGCGGCTCAGCTGATTGTTGGCAGGGCTGCCAAAAGCTCCGCTTACCAATACGGTGTGCAGCTGGAGTTGATCTACAAGACCATGGCTGATTGCCGGCTATTGGCCCAGCCGCAGACGTGGCGGTCACCGATTCGCCGAGTCGAGGATGTTTCCAAGGTGGGACCGGAGTTTGATGAGCGCCGAATCTCGCGCCTGCCCAGTCCAGAGGCTTTGGCAGCATTGGCAGCAATCTTCAGGGTTGCTTCGACGCCCTCCGATGTCATGGTCACCTCTGCTGCAGCGATCATGTGCGCGGCACCGGAACGAGTCAACGAGGTTCTTCGCTTATCGATCCATTCCGAGGTGATAGCAGAAGACGGGCCTGGCTCCAATGCTTACTATGGACTTCGGTGGTACCCCTCCAAGGGCGCAGATCCACAAGTGAAGTGGGTGGTGCAGTCCATGGCAGATGTTGTTCGGCAGGCTATCGTCAAGGCGAAGACAGTTTCCGCGCCAGCAAGAGAACTGGCCCGCTGGTACGAATTGAATCCAACGAAGGTCTTCTTGCCAAAGGAGCTGGAGCACCTGCGCGCCCAAACCTGGCTCAACATGGCAGAACTCACGTCGGTCTTGTTCGAAGGAACACCGCGCCGAACGGTCGGTCGACTGTGGTGTCAGACATATGGCGTGCCAACCGAACTTCGCGGCGGCAAGACACATGTGCGGTTCAGTGACGTTGAAATGGCTGTCCTTGGCATGCTTCCTCGGGGTTTTCCGTTTGCCTATGCAGCACAGAAGTTGCGCTACTCCGAAGCGCTCTTCATTGCCCGCAAGCACGAACTCCATGCAACTCGCGCGACCTACCGAGGCATGTTCATATGGGTCAGCCTGGCGGACCTTTACAAGCGTCTATCCACCCGTGAGGAGAACGGACGGACGATGTTTGACGCCTATGGCTATCGTGAAGCTGATGGATCTGCCATGCGGATTCGAACCCATCAGTTTCGACACTACCTGAATACCATCGCGCAGACCGGCGGGCTGTCGCAACTGGAAATTGCTGTGTGGTCGGGCAGGGCTCGCGTCAGTGACAACAAGGCGTACGACCATGTCTCCAACAAAGATGTACTGGCGAAGTACCGCGAGCTGACCGCCGCGCAGAACCCACCAAGTGCCCTGCCTGCGAAGGTCGATTCGCACGGCATGGTGCTTCGCGATCACTTCCCGAAGCTGAGGGTCCGCGCGGCACATACAACGGACTTCGGCTACTGCGGTCACGACTTCTCGATGCTTCCCTGTCAGGTGCACCAGGACTGCCTCAACTGCGATGAACACTTCTGCCGGAAGGGCGAAACCTCCAAAGAGCAGCGCCTGTCGACGCTCCTTGAGGAAACCGAGTCGTTGCTCAAGCGCGCAGAGCAGGCCGTGAGCAGTGGGCTGGCCGGCGCGGATCGATGGGTCGCTCATCACCAAGGGACGATTCAGCGCATCCGAGACCTGCTGCAAATCGTTCAGGACCCGACGGTCGCCACTGGCGCATTGATCTGGATTGGCGCACCCCAGATGCCCTCGCCACTCGCAATGGCCCTGCAGGACCGACAGCGCTTGCTGGAGAGTTCACTGCAAGCAATTGGAGCCGAGAAGCAGGGGAGACTTCCGAATGCGTAAACGCGGCCGGAACCTTGCCGACACGGATGTCGACCTGATCGTGGGCATGCTCGATGGCTGGTCGGGCCCCTTGAGCTGGCAAGGGCTCATCGATGCAGTGGAAAAGCGGCTGTTCTGTGCCTACACCCGTCAAGCTCTCAGCAAGCGCGACCGAATTTCCCAGGCCTTCCAGCTGTCCAAGATTCGGCTCGCTGAGGTTGGTACGGCTGGGAGGGGGCAGGTCAGCCCAAAGAGAGCATTGACGCCCATGGAACAGGCGCTTTCCGAAAGGCTGACCCGGCGGGAAGCGGAAGTGACGCGGCTCAAAGCAGAGAACCAGCGCCTGCTCGAGCGGCATGTGCTGTGGCTCTATAACGCGCAGGTGCGGGGGCTGACGTCGGCTGAGCTTGAACAGCCGTTGCCGCCGGTTCATCGGGGGCAGACGAAGTCAACGCTGCGTAGGGTTGGCGGCGCATGATCTTTGCCGGGGCCAACTGCGGTTGCAAGTCAAGAAAGCCTGGCGAGGACTGCTCTAGGCTGATCTGAGTCGTTCGATCTCCTAGCCTGAGCGGCAGTTGCCGTCGACACCGGACATTGAGCGCCCCAGGCCTGACCGGCAGCTATGTCGTGAGCAGATAACTGCACGACTCATGCGTGAAGGCAGGAGCTTTTCCGAAGCGCCAAGCGATCAGCGCATCGAGGGCGCCGCGGCATACCTTTCCTCACACGGTCAGGACTTGAGCAGCTTCTGGATATCGATGTTGCCGAAGGGCATGGTGGGGGCTGCCAGTTGGCGAAGAATGGTCAGGTGCTGGTCGATCTTGACCTTGCGCAGACGGTCCAGCGTGATCTTTCCGCCCAGCACCAGGGCGGGTTCGAAGCCGTACATCTCATCGGGGGCCAGGGGGCCGAGTGAAGTCAGTGCGCGCTCGAATAAGGGATCTCCGGCTACGTCATCCATGTCACATTCATCAAGGTTCATTCCTGAGAAGAACCACGGCAACCTTCGCTCCAGCTCCTCCGCAGGCAGCACCTCCAGATCCCTGGGGAAGATGGCGTGCAAGCTGCAAGCAATGATGACCTTGCATCCAAATTTTTCGCCGCAGAGATACAAGTCTCCAAAAGCAGACCTGGCAATGACGTGAAAGCTGTCCGCCTGTTCTAGCGGTGACCCGTCTAACCACTCATCCACGATGTCCTCATAGTCGTCTGGATTGACGGTCCAGAAGCGTCCATGGGCATAGCCATTCCAGCCCTCGGTCTGCCAGTAGTGCAGCAGCTTGTTTGGCAGCTTGCCGCGCCATTGGTCGATAGCTTCCTGTGGGACCGCTTGGTGAAAGGTCGCCTCTCCGAACTTTTGAATGAAGTAGTCAAACGATTCGTCTCTCATCGCAGTCCCTTTCCTCTGCAAACTTCCAGCTGAACATTCATTTTGTCGGATCCTTGTCCATTCTTGATGGCATCGTGCGCGGAGCTTTCCATGTGTCCAACTCGGCTGGTCGGATCCCCCGGCGCTTTCTGATTCCAACTGCCGCCGATGGAGGAATTGACGTCCGCTCGTCCCATGCCCTTGGGGTCCGGTGCCAGCCAGCCGCCGGCCACCATGTCGGGCTCATGCAAGGCGGCCAGCTTTCCCATCAACTCCTTCGTTCGTGCAATGGCTTGCACTTCGGCGGCAACGTCACTCATTCCGCCCTGTTGCAGGCTTTCCTTGATCGATTTGCCGACGGTTTCTGCAAACTTCTTTCTGAACCCCTCCTGCGCGCCCTCCGCCATCGGATTGCGCCCGTACTTGGCGAACGCCTCCCGCGCCGCCTTGAACTCCGCCGCCGTCATGCTGTTGATCGCATCCTGCTGGCGCTTGAGCTGCTCGGACATCTCCTTGAGGTAGTCCTTCTTCTGGTCCGGAGACAGGCGCCTGAACTTCTTCTTGTCATACGGATGGAAGCAGGGCACCCGCTTGGCGCGGATGTGCGCCGCAGAACCGCTGCCGTCCCCACCACCGCCCTTGCCGGCGTCCTTGCCCGCACCCCTGGCTTCCTGCGCCGCGCGGGCCTCGGCCAGCTTCTTGCCGCGTGCCTCCTCCAGCAGCTTGATCTCATCCGCACTCTTGCCTGCGGCGCGGGCGGCCTTGACCTCCTTGTCCAGCATCTGCGCCGCTTCCAACGGGGTCTTGGCCAGCTTGCTGATCTCCGCGATGCGACCGGCCACGCGGCCCAGGGCGCCCAGACCCTTGCCGCCCACCACTTCGGTGCCCAGCGACGTCACCACCATGGCCATCGCGCCGGCCGTGCCGCTGCGCGCGCTGGACTCTCGCCAGCTCTGCCCGATCGAGTCCACGATCGCCCCGGCCGCCTGCTGCTGATTGGCCAGCAATTCGTTGGCCAGGGCGATGCTCTTGGGATCGCCGCTCATATAGGCCGCGTTGATGAAGTCGGGATTCGCGCCGAACAGCGCCCCCAGGCCGTCCGCCATGTCGCTGAACCCCTGCGCGATACGGCCCCGGGCCGTCGCCGTCGTCGCCTCGTCCGAGGTCCACGGCAGCGCCTCCCAGATCGTCTTCCCGCTCTCCTTGATCCCCTTGACCTTGTCCTTGAGCACCTTGCCCGACTCGTCTCCCATGCGCTCCAGCATTGGCCGGGGAATGGGCTTGACCACGGTCACCAGCTCGCCCTTGGCGCCGCCCATGCCGGCCGCATTGCAGTTGATCAGGCATTCGCTGCCCTGCCAGGCCATGGGCTGCTTGTTGAGCTTGATGGTGGGATGACCGGACAGGATCAGGACATGCCCCGAGCCCTGCGACGTCCCGGCGACGATGTGGCTGCCGGCATCCGCCTGGACGTTCTTGAACAAGTCGCCGACGCGGTAGATCTGCAGGCCATCGCCATACACGTCCGGCGAATGGGTCACCTTGTGATCCAGCTGCGAGAAGCTGCTGAACCCCACCACGTCCTTGCCGACGCGGCACAGGTCGGGCTGCTTGGTCACGGCGCGCCACTGCGCATCCGCATTGCCGGCGTGCTTGGCGGATCCGCTCATGGCGCGGCTCCAGCCGGCGGGGCGACGGGCAGCGCCGCGGCGCGCTTGCGTCGTATCTCCCGCATCAGGTCCAGGGGCATGCCACCAATCAACGCCCACTTCAGCGACTGATGCGGCATGCACAGCCGGTGCCAGGTCATGCTGATCTCCTGGCGATCCAGGTCGATGCTGACGGTGTCCAGCAGAAATTCCAGCAGCTGCACGGTGTCCGAGCCTTCGAACTCGGCCGAGGCATAGACCGCCATGCCGGGCAGCTGAGTGTTCAGGAAGCAGTCGCCGTCTCGGCGCGTGGCGCCTTGGACCACGCAATTGGCCAGGGTGACGGTTTCATCCCCTTGCAGCCGCGTGCGGCACATCAGGTCGGGATGGGCGCTGTTGTAGTAATGGCTGTCAAAGTCAGCAGGCCACTCGGGGTAGCGGTACTGGCGCCAGATCTCGTCCAGCGTGCCTTGCCGCTCCTTGCGCGGGCTCCACCAGCGGGCGATGGGCCCCAAGCCCTGTGTGGCCTGGCGATCGAAGGGGCTGCTGACGGGCGCCCGTGGATCCTCGAGCTGCGGAGCCGCCTGCTGCCTGATGGCCTTGATCTTCTGCTCGATCTCCTGTCGTGCCGCCTTGGGCAGAGGCTTGAGGTCCGTCACGTCGGGCAACCAGCCCTGCCCCGCCGGGTTGCCTGCGAAGGCGCAATATTCCGGATGCCCGTGCTCGTCCAGTTGGGAGGCAAGTTGGATCCCGCCAAAAGCCTGGCGGTAGTCCAGCCTGATCTGCTCGACAGGCGTCGGGCGCGTCAGGCTCCAGCCCGTCAGCCCCTTCTCAAACTGACGCGGCCCGCAGACCCTCAGTGTCTTGCTTGTGTCTCCCACGCGGACCAGCGACAGCCAGTCCCGCTGGGCGCGGCCACTGGGCGCCATGAGATGCCCGCAGACGTGGATGTCGGTGGTGGGCTTGCCGATCTCCACATCGCCATCGCTGCCCACGACGCAGCGCTGGATCTGATCTTGCGGCCCCTCATAAGTCTCTCCCCAGCGAATGGGCTGCTGCACCTCGGCCAGCTTCAGCGGCGCGCCATCGTCCGTCCATCGGAAGGTCGCCCTCACGGCCATGACATCCATTTCCTGGCGCGCATAGCCCTCCTTGCGGTAGTGGGCCAGGGCAAAGGGGGTGACGGTTTCCAGCTGGGCCATTGATCAGCCCTGCCCATCGGCGCCAGCCTCTTCCGCGTCATCGCCCGAGGGCGCCGAAAGTGCGCTGCCGCCATTCATGAGAATGTCTGACGGTCCATCGACGTGCACATAGCTGCCGGACTTGATGTGCACCTCGGGCCCGTCCAGGTAGATCGCCTGCGGGGTCAGCACGATCTTGGA
>JAYSEK010000045.1:0-42602 GCA_041913905.1 Burkholderiaceae bacterium
CATGCCGGGTGGTGTGGCAGGGGCGCCTCCAAATGGAGGCCCCCTATGCCGATCGTGCTTCGCCTGATGACGGAAGCTCGCTTGCCGCGTCGCGAAGCCCGTCAGGCCGGTGTTTGCGATTTGTGCATGAGGGGCAAAGGACTCGGCATCGGCAGCGCATGAAACCGTCATGTACCCGGGAGTAAGCTGGCCGGCCCTGCAGTCCAAACCGCCACAAGAGGAGACCCCGGATGGCTGAGAAAGAGCCCTTGTCGCCCGCCGAACGCGCCCTGCGCGATGCCGCGCTGGAATACCACCGCGCGCCGACCCGCGGCAAGATCGCCGTCACGCCCACCAAGGCCCTGTCCAACCAGCGCGACCTCTCGCTGGCCTACTCGCCCGGCGTGGCCTATGCCTGCCTGGCCATCGAAGAAGACCCCAGCCTGGCTGCCGAGTACACCTCGCGCGCCAATCTCGTCGGCGTGATCACCAACGGCACGGCCGTGCTGGGGCTGGGCGACATCGGCCCGCTGGCCGGCAAGCCGGTGATGGAGGGCAAGGGCTGCCTCTTCAAGAAATTCGCCGGCGTCGATGTCTTCGACATCGAGCTGGCCGAGCGCGACCCGGACAAGCTGGTCGACATCATCGCCGCCATGGAGCCTACGCTGGGTGGCGTGAACCTCGAGGACATCAAGGCGCCGGAGTGCTTCTACATCGAGAAGAAGCTGTCCGAGCGCATGAACATCCCCGTCTTCCACGATGACCAGCATGGCACGGCCATCATCAGCAGCGCGGCGCTGCTCAACGGCCTGGAGTTGGTAGGCAAGGACATCGCGCGGGTGAAGTTGGCGGTGTCGGGTGCCGGCGCTGCGGCCATCGCCTGCCTGGACGTGATGGTGGGCCTGGGCGTGAAGCGCGAGAACGTCTACGTCTGCGATTCCAAGGGCGTGATCCAGAGCGAGCGCGCCGATGCGCTGGCCGGCAAGCTGGACGAGTCCAAGCAGCGTTATTGCCAGATCACCCATGCGCGCACGCTGGCCGACGTGGTGGCGGGCGCGGACGTCTTCCTGGGCTGCTCTGCTGCCGGCGTGCTGACGCAGGAGATGGTCGCCACGATGGCGGACAAGCCCATCATCCTGGCGCTGGCGAATCCCGAGCCCGAGATTCGGCCGGAGCTGGCCAAGGCCGTGCGGCCGGACTGCATCATCGCGACTGGCCGCTCGGACTATCCGAACCAGGTCAACAACGTCCTGTGCTTCCCCTACATCTTCCGCGGCGCCCTGGACTGCGGCGCAACCAAGATCACCGAGGCCATGAAGCTGGCCTGCGTGCGCGAGATCGCCGCGCTGGCCAAGGCCGAGATGAGCGACGAGGTGGCGGCGGCCTATGCCGGCCAGGAGCTGGCCTTCGGCCCGGACTACCTCATCCCCAAGCCTTTCGACGCCCGGCTGATCCTGCGCATCGCGCCGGCTGTGGCGGAAGCGGCGGCGGCCTCCGGCGTGGCCACGCGCCCCATCGAGGACCTGGCCGCCTACCGCGAGCAGCTCTCGCGCTTCGTCTACCAGACCGGCATGTTCATGCGCCCGGTCTTCGCCGCCGCCAAGGCCGAGTACCTGGAGGGCCAGGCCCGCGTGATCTATGCGGAGGGCGAGGACGAGCGCGTGCTGCGCGCCGTGCAGGTGGCGCTGGATGAAAAGCTCACGCGGCCGACGCTGATCGGCCGTCCCGAGGTGATCGCGATGCGCATCCAGCGCGCCGGCCTGCGCATGAAGCTGGGCGAGGACGTGCAGGTCATCGACCCGGACAACGATGCGCGCTTCCGCCACTACTGGGAGCGCTACCACCAGGTGATGGGCCGGCGCGGCGTGACGCCCGAGATGGCCAAGGCGGCGGTGCGCCGCTCGGCCACCACCATCGGCGCGCTGGCCATCGAGCTGGGCGATGCCGACGCCATGATCTGCGGCTTGGTGGGGCGCTTCGACTCGCACCTGGAGCATGTGTCCGACCTCATCGGGCTCAAGGCCGGCGTGCAGAACTTCGCCACGCTCAACGCCCTGATGCTGGAGCAGCACACGCTTTTCATCACCGACACCTTCGTCAACGAGGATCCGACGGCCGAGCAGCTGGCCGAGATCGCCGCGATGGCCGCGGAAGAGGTGCGCCGCTTCGGTCTCCCGCCCAAGGTGGCCTTCCTCTCGCACTCGATGTTCGGCTCCAGCAAGCGAGCCTCGGCGCAGAAGATGCGGCGGGCGCGCGAGCTCTTCGTGCAGCACGCCCCCGACGTGGAGTGCGATGGCGAGATGCATGGCGACGCCGCGCTGAGCGAATCCGTGCGCGCGACCTTCTTGCCGGACAGCACGCTCAAGGGCGCGGCCAACCTGCTGGTGCTGCCCAGCCTGGACGCGGCCAACATCCTCTTCAACGTGCTGAAGATCACCAGCGGGCAGGGCGTCACCGTGGGGCCGATGCTGCTGGGCGCGGCCAAACCGGTGCACATCCTGACGCCTTCGGCCACCGTGCGACGCATCGTCAACATGACGGCGCTCGCAGTAGCCGAGGTCCGTGCTGGAAAGAATTGACCACCTCAGGAATTGACCACCCCCTACCGGCTTCGCCCCCTTGCAGGGCACACCGGGCCAGAGGCCCGGTCCTTCGGTAGGCGCAAACGCCAGGGCGTTTGTGTCCGACCTCAGCCCCCTCAAGGGGCACGCCTGACGGCCCGGCAAAGCCGGATCCGCAGGCGTCGCTCTGAACGAAGCCCGCCGGGTTGCACCGGCGGGTTTCTTCTTTTGGTGGACAGGCCCAAGCGATGGTGGAGCCGGGATGCGGGGGGCGGGATGACGCAGGTAAAGGAGGAGGGCCGCAGGCCCGGGGGACACGGAGTCATCCCGCGCCCCGCGTCCTGGCGATGCTCGGTCGCCGAGTTGCGAGGAGCGATGAGCTCTCGTCGCAGCTTGCGTCGCTGGCGCCACCTTGTCGCTTCCAAGGACGAAGCCCGTCTCACCCCACCCCTCTTGGTAACCGCATGAAATCGACTTCCCGCTCTAAATGCGGCACATAATCGATTCCTGTAACTTAATTTCAGCGAGCTGCCCATGACCCGCGCCACCAAGATCGTTGCCACCCTCGGTCCCGCTTCTTCCTCGCCCGAGGTGCTGGAGCGCATGATCCGGGCAGGCGTGGACGTGGTGCGGCTGAACTTCTCGCATGGCAAGGCGCAGGACCACATCGACCGTGCCCGCATGGTGCGGGAGGCCGCCGCGGCCGTGGGCAAGGAGGTCGCCATCATGGCCGACCTGCAGGGGCCCAAGATCCGCGTGGGTAAGTTCGAGAACGGCAAGATCGAGCTGGTCAACGGCACCCGCTTCATCCTCGACGCCAACCGTACCGAGCTGGGCAATGAAGAAGTCGTGGGCCTGGACTACAAGGAGCTGCCGCGCGACGTGAAGCCCGGCGACACGCTGCTGCTCAACGACGGCCTGCTGGTGCTTACCGTCGAGGCTGTGCGCGGCGCGCAGGTGCACACCATCGTCAAGCTGGGCGGCGAGCTGTCCAACAACAAGGGCATCAACAAGCAGGGCGGCGGCCTCACCGCTCCGGCCCTGACGGCCAAGGACATGGAGGACATCAAGACCGCCATGTCCTTCCAGTGCGAGTACCTGGCCGTGAGTTTCCCCAAGAACGCGACGGACATGGAAATGGCCCGCCAGCTGGCCAACGTCGCCGGCGAGCCCTGGCGCCACAAGCCCGGCATGATCGCCAAGATCGAGCGCAGCGAGGCCATCCCGCAGCTGGAGGCCATCCTCAAGGCCTCCGACGGCATCATGGTGGCCCGCGGCGACCTGGCCGTGGAAGTGGGCAATGCGGCGGTGCCCGCCCTGCAGAAGCGCATGATCCGCATGGCCCGCGAGATGGACAAGGTCGCCATCACCGCGACGCAGATGATGGAGTCCATGATCGTCAACCCGGTGCCCACCCGCGCCGAGGTCTCCGACGTCGCCAATGCAGTGCTGGACGGCACCGATGCCGTGATGCTCTCAGCCGAAACCGCCGCAGGCAAGTTCCCGGTCGAGACCATCGAGCAGATGGCCGCCATCGCCCTGGAGGCCGAGGCTGCCGAGTTCGTCACCATCGACACCGACTTCGCCAACCGGCAGTTCGGCCGCATCGACCAGTCCATCGCCATGGGTGCGCTGTTCACCGCCCACCACCTGGGCTGCAAGGCCATCCTGGCGCTGACCGAGTCCGGCTCCACCGCGCTGTGGATGAGCCGCCACCGCATCCATGTGCCCATCTTCGGCCTGACCACCACGCCGCAGTCGCAGCGCAAGATGGCGCTGTACCGCAATGTGCGCCCGCTGCTGATGCCCAAGTACGAGGACCGCGACGTTGCGCTGAAGGCGGCGGAGCAGCTGCTGGTGGAGCGCGGCGTGCTGATGCCGGGCGACACCTATGCCATCACCTGCGGCGAGCCGATGGGCTATCCGGGCGGGACGAACATGCTGAAGGTCTGCCGCGTCGAGTAAGGCGCCACGGCATGGCCGCAGGCGCTTCGCCGGGTTGCCGGCCTTTGGCATAAGCTCTTGCTGGCGCTGGCATCCGGCCGCGCCTGCCCGCATGCTGCTGTCCTGCTTTCCTCCGCATCCCGCATCCACTGGGCCCCGGCGTCGCGTGCTGCGCGGCCTGCTCGGGGCCAGTATCGGCGCGTCGCTGCTGCCGGCACTCGCTGCCAAGGACCAGTCCCGGGGTCAGGTCGTGCCTCTGGCGGTCAGCGACCATGTCAACCGGGACTTCGTCCTGCCGCTGCTGGAGTTGCTGGCGCTGGGGGCGGGTTGGCAATGGGATCTGCAATTCGCGCCGATGGCCCGCGTGCTGGCGAGGCTGGAGCGTGGCGACTGCCTGGCCTTCGGCCTTGGCCGCACGCCCGCAAGGGAGGCGCTGATGGCCTTCAGCGAGCCTTTGTTCAGTTCACGCGTCTGGCCGGTGACGCGGCGAGATCGCCAACTGCGCATCCGCAGCCTGGCCGATCTGCAGGGGCTGACGGTCTGCCTCAGCCGTGCGATGAGCTACGGGGCCCAGATCGATGCGGCCAAGGGGCGCGACTTCCGGGTCGAGTATGCCGATGGTGACCATCGCAACCGGCTGCGCATGCTGATGGCCGAGCGCTGTGACGTCGTGCTGATGACGCACCGCAGCGCCGACCCCTGGCTGCTGGAACGCCGCCTGCGCGAGGCCGGCGGAATGAGCGCGCTGGTCGAGGTCGGTGCCGTGCCTTTGATCAGCGAAGGCATTCACATCGCCGGCGCGCTGGGCAGTCCCTGGCTGCGCCACCTGCCAGCGCTCAATGCGGCCTTGCATCGCCAGCAGGCGGCCATCCAGGCGCTGATCGACAGCCAGCTCTGAGGGCTGCGCCGCTTCACTCAGGATTTCTGCGCGCTGCGCACCAGCGCTTCGATGCGCGGCGTCATGTGCGTGGGCACCAGTTCCACTTCCTGGTGAGCTCGGGCGAAGACACGAAACAGCTCGTCGGTGAAGCCATGACCGACGTCCTCCACGCCCTCGAAGCTCACCTCGGCCCGCTTGAACTGCGGCAAGCGCGCCGCCACGCGCCGCGCCTGGGCGCGCGAGTCCAGGGCCTGGCCCGGGCCGGCCACCAGGCGCAGGTAGATCTTGGTCTGGTCGAACTCGATGCCCGAGCCGTCAGTGCTCCAGGCTTCCAGTACCTGGTCCAGCGTGCGGGTGCTGTCCAGTGCGATGGACATGTAGATGGAGCTGCCCTGGCGCGGCAATGGCCGGCCGGGCTGCCAGCCGGTCGATTCCCAGGCGCGGCGCTGGAAGGCCGTGCCATTGGCATGGATGTCGAACACGTCGGCCAGCTGCGAGCTGAAGAAGAGGCCGCGGCCCGTGTGCATCTGGGGCTGGCTGGTCAGCCGGCCCTTGGACAGCTCCAGCATTGCATGCTGCGGATCGGCGATGTCGAAGGATTCGCAAATCTTGTTGAAGACGCCGCAGCCGTCGTCTGACACCAGCAGCTGGACGTGGCTTGGTGTCTGACGCAGCGAGACGGTCACGCTGCTGCCGCCGCTGTGGTCCACCGCGTTGTTGACCAGCTCGGTGAAGCCATGCTGGACCATGCGTGCCACATGCTTGGGCAGGGCGAAATTGGGCGCGAAGTCGCGTTGCCAGGGCAGGTCTTCCTGCAGGCCGTGCAGGGTGTACGAGCGCACGACCTGGCGCAGCAGACCCGGGCCATAGACCGGGCGGCGGGAACTGCCCTCGCGGCTGAGCCATTGGGCATCGACGAGGCGGCGCAGTGCCGCCAGCACGGCGCGGCGGCTGGCGCCCGTGCGTTCCTCCACGTGGGCCGGCAGATCCAGCGAATGCTCACGGGCGGCCGCGGTGATCCACAGCGTCAGATGGTCGATGGACAGTCGGGTCATGAACTCTCCGGGGATGAGCGGCCAGTGTCGCCGCAAGCGTCGTCCGGCCAAGGCGGCAACAGCGCAGGGAAGGCGGTCTTGCCCGAGGCATGGGGCGGGCGCAACACACCAATGTCGGACCACTTGAGAGCCTAGCCTCTGGCCGGGCCCCTGCGCAAGCGGCTCGGACCCGCAGGAACTCACCCGGATTGCGGGGGCAGGATGCCTCGCGGGCCGCTCATTCACCGGTTTTCCACCCCTCGCCGCTAGAATCCCAGGCAGTTACGGCGCGGTTACGGGCGCGGGTGGCATCCCGCCGGCTCAGTCCAGGCGGGCAGCTTGCCTGCTAGCGGCAGCCCCTGACCGCATCAGCAGTTTTTTCACTTCCTCGGAGTTTCCTCATGGCACTCGTTTCCATGCGCCAACTGCTGGACCATGCCGCCGAGCACGGCTACGGCATCCCGGCTTTCAACGTCAACAACCTGGAGCAGGTGCAGGCCGTGATGGCGGCCGCCGATGAGGTCGGTGCTCCGGTGATCCTGCAGGCCAGCGCCGGGGCTCGCAAGTACGCCGGCGAAAGCTTCATCAAGCACCTGATCCAGGCCGCCGTCGAGGCCTATCCGCACATTCCCCTGGTGATGCACCAGGACCATGGCACCAGCCCCAAGGTCTGCCAGGGCGCGATCGAACTGGGCTTCGGCTCGGTGATGATGGACGGTTCTCTGATGGAGGATGGCAAGACGCCCTCGTCCTTCGACTACAACGTGGCGGTGACGCGCCAGGTCGTCGAGATGGCGCACAAGGTTGGCGTGACCGTCGAAGGCGAGCTGGGCTGCCTGGGCAATCTGGAAACCGGTGACGCCGGTGAAGAAGACGGCATCGGTGCCGCCGGCAAGCTGGACCACAGCCAGATGCTGACCGATCCTGAAGAGGCCGCCACCTTTGTGAAGGCCACCCAGCTGGACGCCCTGGCCATCGCCATCGGCACCAGCCACGGCGCCTACAAGTTCTCGCGCAAGCCCACCGGCGACATCCTGGCCATCAGCCGCGTCAAGGAAATCCACAAGCGCATTCCCAACACCCACCTGGTGATGCACGGCTCGTCCTCGGTGCCGCCGGAGTTGCTGGCCATCATCAACCAGTACGGCGGCAAGATGAAGGAAACCTACGGCGTGCCCGTCGAGGAAATCCAGGAAGCCATCAAGCACGGCGTGCGCAAGATCAACATCGACACCGACATCCGCCTGGCCATGACCGGCGCGGTGCGCAAATTCCTGTTCGAGAATCCGGACAAGTTCGACGCCCGCGAATGGCTCAAGCCCGCCCGCGAGGCCGCCAAGCAGGTCTGCAAGGCCCGCTACCTGGAATTCGGCTGCGAAGGCCAGGCGGCCAAAATCAAGCCCCTGACCCTTGTTCAGGTGGCCGAGGCTTATGCACGTGGCGAATTGGCGCAAGTCGTGCAATGATTGACTGACGAAGACGAAGCTCCACGAACTTGACCCGCAGGTCGCCAGGCCCGCGGGTCTTTTTTTGCCCGCGCCGCCCGTAAAATCGGCGCCTCTTCGACGGATGCCCACCATGACCGCTGCCCTGCTGAACTCCTCCATCACCTCGCTTCCCCTCCTGGCCCGCGGCAAGGTGCGCGAGAACTACGCAGTCGGTGAAGACCGCATCCTGATGGTCGCCAGCGACCGCATCTCGGCCTATGACGTGATCATGGGCGAGCCCATCCCGGGCAAGGGTGCTCTGCTGACCCAGATGGCCTTGTTCTGGTTCGACAAGCTGCAGGGCATCGTCCCCAACCACCTCACGGGCGAGGATCCGCTGTCCGTGGTCACCGAGGCCGAGCGCGAGCAGGTGCGGGATCGCGCCATGCTGGTCAAGCGCCTGAAGCCGCTGCCCATCGAGGCCGTGGTGCGCGGCTACCTGGCCGGCAGCGGCTGGGCCGAGTACAAGGCCGGCGGCAAGGTCTGCGGCGTCGAGCTGCCGGCAGGCTTGCAGAATGCCTCCAAGCTGCCGCAGCCCATCTTCACGCCTGCCACCAAGGCCGAAATGGGCGACCACGACGAGAACATCGACTTCGATCGCTGCGTGTCCATCATCGGCCGCGAACTGGCCGAGAAGGTGCGCGACATCTCCATCCAGCTCTACCAGCGCGCAGCCGACTATGCCCTCACCAAGGGCATCATCATTGCTGACACCAAGTTCGAATTCGGTCTGGATGCCAACGGCACGCTGACCCTGATGGACGAGGTGCTGACTCCCGATTCCTCGCGCTACTGGCCGGCCGAAAGCTATGCCGTGGGCAGCAACCCGCCCAGCTACGACAAGCAGTTCCTGCGCGACTGGCTGGAGCAGGCCCAGGTGGACGGCAAGCCCTGGGGCAAGGTGGCGCCCGCGCCGCGCCTGCCCGCCGAGGTGATCGAGAAGACCGCGGCCAAGTACCAGGAAGCCCTGGAACGCCTGACGCGCTGAGTTTGACCCAGGCCAGGTGCGGCCAGACCGGCCGTCTGGCAAGCTGCACCGGTTCGCGTCAAGCATCGAAACCACCGGCGAGCCCGCGGGGTGCGCCAGGCGCCGGATCCCGGCGCCTCATCGAGGGAGTCTTGCATGGAGATCAAGTCGCGTCTGCTCAAGCAGCTGGACAAGGAGATTGCCGCCGCGAAGAGCCCGGTGCCCGCCGCCTGCCTCAAGGCCCGGCGGGCCATCCTGCTGGCGCGCCACGGGGCGCTGGCCGAGGCCCGCGAGCAACTGACCGTGCTGCACCAGCTGGCGTTCCAGCATCCTCATCCCGAGGTCGGGGCCTGGCTGCACCTGGCCGAAGGCCTGATGAGCTACTACACCGACTTCGGCAGCAGCGCGCAGGAGAAGATCCAGCGGGCCCTGAGCATCGCCCGCAGCATCGGGCAGACCGAGGTCGAGGCCCTGTCCAATGCCTGGCTGGCGCAGCTGGCCTATGTGCGGCACGACCTGCCCGTGGTGCTCAGCCATGCGGCCGAATGTCTGCGCGTGGCGGCGCCAGAACATCATGTGGCGCGGGGGCGCGTGCACATGGTGCTGGGGGTGTGCTGGCAGTACGCCGGCCAGCTGGAGCAGGCCTTGCCCTGGTACCAGCGATCACGCGCCTACGCTTCCATGGATGGCGACGACGCCACCATGTCCGCCCTCATGTACAACATGGCGGTGATGCGCACCGCGCAGATGCGCTGGAAGGCGCTGTCCAGCACTGCCGCCCTGGCACCGGAGCTGCTGCTCAGCGTGGACTCCGTCAAGCACTATGACGCCGCCGTGGGAGCCGCCGTGCTGGCAGAGCTGACGCCGCTGCTGCGCGCGCAGATCCTCGCCATCCAGGGTGATTTCGCGCAGGCCAAGGCCTTGTATGAGGAACACCTGCCGCTGGCGATCTCGCGCGGTCTCGCCCGCCTGGGCAGCAGCCTGCTGTCCGATCTGGCCTGGTGCCGCCTGAATTGCGACCAGACCGAAGCGGCCTTGCAGCAGGCTCGCGAGGCCGAGGTCGAACTGGACCCCTTGTGTGACGTCGACGACCGCGCTGCCACCCACACGCGACTGGCGCAGATCTTCGCTGCGGTGGGTGAAACGGCCGCTGCCAGCCGGCACCAGGAGCTGGCCGCGGCCGAATGGGCCGAGTTCGGACGCCAGCAGCAAGAATGGGGCGAGGCGCTGGCCGCTTCGGGCCTGAAGGCCGATCCGCTGCGCCGTTGAAATCCGGCGCGCCGGGCCGCCGGCCCGGCCTGTCTCAAGCCTGGGCCGGTGCCTGGCGGTAGGGCTCGTCTTCCGCGATGAAGTCGTGCTCCGCCAGTGCGTCGCTGATCCACTCGCGCACGCCGGGCGCGGCCGCTAGCCGGTCGACGTAGGCACCGACGGGCGCCGGCACCGGCAGCCCATAGCTGCGGATGCGCATGGCCACGGGCGCGTAGAAGGCATCGGCGGCGCCAAAGCTGCCGAACAGGAAGGGCCCGCCGCTGGTGGTCAGCGCCTCCTGCAGCAGTTCGCAGACGCGCGCCAGGTCTTTGCGAAGCCCTGCCTCGGCGGCCATCAGCTCGGCACCCTTGGCACGCAGATCCGCCTCGATGTTCATGGGGCAGTGCGAGCGCAGCTGGCCGAAACCCGAGTGCATTTCCGCGCAAAGGCTGCGGGCCCGCGCGCGCTGGCGCGCATCGCGAGGCCAGACGCCGGCGTCCGGATGGCGCTCGGCCAGGTATTCGGCGATGGCCAGCGTGTCCCAGACCGCAAAGCCATCATCCTCGATCAGCACCGGCACCTTGCCTGCCGGGCTGTACCGGGCCAGGGCTTGGTAGAAGGCCGAGCCGGGGCTGAAGTCGAAGCGCAGCTTGACCTCCTCGAAGGGGATGCCGAGGCCCTTGGCCAGCACCCAGGGCCGCATGGACCAGGACGAATAGTTCTTGTTGCCGATCACCAGCTTCATGTGCGCTCCTCAGTATGGGTGGGTTGGGACGCCGAAGCTTAGGGGCAATGCGCCCTGGGCACTGCTGAGAAATCGGCAAGGGATTGATGCGCCTGGCGTATGGGTGCGGTGGCCATCCTCAGCGGCCCGAGCGCCGGCGCCAACGGTCGAGCTCGTCCGTGCGGCGCTGCGCCCCCAGAACGGCTGCCACGCTGCTGGGCGCCACGCCAAGTTCAAGCAAGCCCGGCAAGGTGCCGCTGGCGACGTTGGGAATCCGCATGGACGCCAGGTTGTCGCGCGACATCAGCGGCTCGCCGGGCAGGCACTCCATGAACCCTGCCTGGAGCCAGGCCAGGGGCGCGGGCAGTGCCAGGACGGGCCGGGGGCGGCTCAGATACAGCCCGGCCAGGTGCACCAGCTCGCGCAACTTGAACACTTGCGGGCCGGCTGCCTCGAACGTCCGGCCGGCCGTGCGGGGCTGCTCGATCAGCTGACGCAGGGCCTGGGCAACGTCTTCCACCCAGACGGGTTGGAAGCGCGCCTCGGCACCGGCCAGCGGCAGCAGCGGCAGGCAGCGCTGCAGGCGCGCAAAGAGATTGAGGAAGCGGTCCTCGGCACCGAAGATCACCGACGGTCTCAGAATGCTCCAGTCCAGTCCGCTGGCTCGAATCACCGCCTCGCCCCTGGCCTTGGAGCGCAGGTAGCGCGACGGTGCATCCTCCGCCACGCCCAGCGCGCTGACATGGATCAGCCGCTGCACACCCGCGGCCCGGCAGGCCGCCACCAGGCGCTGGGGCCATTGCACATGGACGGCCTCGAATGCAGCTTCGCTGCCCTGCAAGATAGCGATGAGGTTGACGACGACGTCCGACTGCGCGAGCAGTTCACGCAACACGACGTCGTCCTGCACATGGGCCTGCAGCAAGGCGACGCCCGGCAGCACGCTCAAGACTTTGGCCTGCGCCGGACGCCGCGATGGCACGGTGATGCGTCCGTAGCCCGCTGCCACCAACTGGCGGCACAGGGCGCGGCCCACGAAACCGCTGCCACCGAGGATCAGCAGGCGCGGGCCAGGGGCATGAGTCGGGTGCATGGCAGGGGCGGTTTGGCGTCAGGGCAGGTCCGGGTTGGCTTGCGGTGCTGCGGCGTCCCGCGGACCGATGGTCGCACCGAGCCGCTCGCGCAGCGTGGCCCGTGGCGCGCCCATCAATCGAGCGTAGACCGTGGCGTTGGCCAACACCTTCTTCACGTAGTCGCGAGTCTCGTTGAAGGGCACGTTCTCTGTCCACAGCGAGGCGTCCAGCACCTGGCCCTCCCGCCACCGGCGCGGCCTGTTGGGCCCGGCGTTGTAGGCCGCAGCGGCCAGTGGCATGGCGCCTCCGAAGTCGTCAAGCACGAGCTTCAAGTAGCCGGTGCCAATGCGCAGGTTGAAGTCCCGGTCGACCAGGTTTTCGGGCTTGTACGCCAGGCCCAGCTTCTTTGCCGTCCACTTGGCCGTCGCGGGCATCACCTGCATCAGGCCGCTGGCGCCGACGTGCGAGCGGGCGTCCTGGATGAATCGGGACTCCTGCCGGATCAGTCCGTAGACATAGGGCAGATCCAGCCCGGCTTCGGCGGCCTTGGCGCTGAGCTCCTTGTACATGGGCTGCGGGAA
Source organism: Burkholderiaceae bacterium (assembly GCA_041913905.1). Lineage (GTDB taxonomy): Bacteria > Pseudomonadota > Gammaproteobacteria > Burkholderiales > Burkholderiaceae_C > Roseateles_B. Next base: position 12,479 of record JAYSEK010000045.1, read on the forward strand.
GCGCTGGCTCAGGTCGATCTCGCTGCGGGTGCGCTCGCTGCTGTTGATGCAGCGATCCCAGACCTCGCGGTCGCAGGCCAGTTGCGCGGCGGCCAGCAGCTCGCGGTCACCCATGCCGCGCAGGCTGAAGTTCCATTCCCTCACACCTTCGTTGCGCAGACCCAGGCTGATCAAGGCCAGGGCCCGGTTCAGCCCGCCGTGCGCGAAGGCCAGGCCGCGTTCATGCGGCGTGAGCGGCGCCGGTGCGGGCGGCAGGGGCAAGGTCAGGCCCAGATCCTCGGCGGCCAGTTGGCCATAGAAGTGCAGGGGATTGGCGATGGCCTGCAGCGCGCTGCGCGCCTGCTGGCGCTGGGCTTCGCCGGCCGGGCCTGCCGGGGCCTGGTTCCACTGCAGTCGGGCGCGCCAATAGGCCCAAACGGGATCCTTGGCCTCGAAGGCTTGCAGCGCGTCGTAGGCGGCATTGAACAAGCCGGTGCGGCCGCGACCCTGGTCGGCACGCAGCGCGGCGCGGGCGATCCAGGCCCAGCAGTCCTCGCTCCAGTCGCGTGCGGGTGTGCGGCCTTGCAGCTTCAGGGCCTGCTCGGCGTAGTCCGCCGCTTCGGGCTGCAGACGGAAGGCAGCCTGCTTGGCCACCTGAGCCCAGGCCCAGGCCGCGAGTTCGGCCGGCAGCCCCTGGGCCCAGTGCTGCTGGAGCGCCTCGGCGGCCTGGCCGGGGTCGCCGCCGGCCAGCTTGATCACGGCCAGCGTGGCCAGCTCGGCTTGCGAGCGGTTCAGACCGGACACCTTGCGCGCCATGAAGCGGGCGTTGTTCTCCAGTGCGTCCTGGATGCCTTGCTGGGCGGGCTTGGGCAGCAGCTCCGTGGCCTGCCGGACGGCACGAGGACGTGCGTACTCAACGGACAGGCGCAGCTTGGTCCAGACGTCCGCCGCGCTGAGCTTGCGGGCCTCGTACAGGGTGCTGGCCAAGGCGGCGCAGCCGTCGTCGCCATCCTTCTGGGCCAGCCAGGCGGCGCGGGCGCGCTCCCGCACCTCGCGGCCCTGGGCATGTTCGGCGAGCAGCCCATAGCAGACCACCTCGCGATCGTCGGCCATCTTGAAGCGCGGCAGCTCGCGCTGGAAGTTGCTCCAGTCGCGACGCCGTCCCAGCTCCAGCAGCCAGTCATTGCGCAGACGGTCCTCCACGTAGGTGCCGGGGAAGCGCGCGTAGAAGTCTTCGAGATCGGCCTGGTTCAACTCGTTCAGGCGCAGGCCGTAGTCCCAGTAGGCGACCCAGGTGGCCAGGGGATGCTGGCTGAGTTGCGCCTGCTGGGCGGCGGCCTGCAGGCGTTTTTTGTCGCGGACCCGGAGCGCCTCCCGGGCCTCGGTGATCAGATCGTTCTGCACGCCGCTCAGCGGCAAGGGAATGGCCTGGGCGTGGACGGGCCTGCCAGCCAGGGCCAGCAGCGCTGCGGCCGTGCAGGCCAGCCAGCGCAGGCGTGGGCGCTGTTTGGCTATTGGGGCGAGGGAGGCGCCGGGCGCTCCATATACTGCGTTCAATGCGTGTCCTTGATGGGGTGTCCCGTGTCGACCAGTGCCGCGCCCGATCGGGCAAGTCTGCGTAAAGCGCTGCTGCAGCAGCGTCGCGAATTCGTCGCTTCGCCGGCTTTTTCCCATGCCGAACAACAGCTGGGCCAAAACCTGCTGCGCCTGCTGCAGCAATTGGAGCCGCAGTGCCTGGGGCTTTACTGGCCGCTCGAAGGCGAATTTAACGCAGCCGGCGTGCTGACTGCAGCGCAGGGGGCGAAGGACTGCATGCTGGCGCTGCCTTTCGCGCGCAAGGCGAACCGGCAGATGGACTTCCGCCGCTGGGACGGGCTGCCGCCCTCGGTGAAGGATGAATGCGGCATCCCCAGCAGCGATGGGGCGGTGGTGCGGCCGGACGTGCTGCTGGTGCCCTGTGTCGGATTCAGTCCCGCGGGCTACCGGCTGGGCTACGGCGGCGGCTACTACGACCGCTGGCTGGCCGCGAACCCGGGCGTGACGACCGTGGGCCTGGCCTGGCAGCTGGGCGAGATGGCGCTGGACGTGCAGCCGCATGACCAGGCGCTCACCATCATCCTGACCGAATCGGCACTGATCGCGCCCTGACGGCACCGCGGTCTCGCTGCACGCAAGGCTCAGTCGCCGCCGAGGCCTTCCTCCTGCTCGCCCACGGGGCCGTCGCCAATGGCTTGCCGGGTGAGGGCCGCCTGCTCCTGCACCCAGCGGGCGAATTCCAGGGCCTCAGGCCTTTGCTTGCCCTGGCGGGACATGACGAGCCAGTAGGCCGCGGGTGCGTCGATCCGGGCCGATGGGCCGAAGGGCTCCAGCAGTTCCTTGCGCTGCAGCGACTCGCTGACCAGCGCCAGCCGCGCCAGAGCCACGGCCTGGCCGGACAGTGCGGCCTGCACCTGCTGGTAGGTGAAGTTGAGGTACATCCAGCGCCGCGGCTGCAGATCCTTCTGCCCTTGCGCGGCCAGCCAGCGCCGCCAGCTGAGGTAGACGCCCGAGGGGCGCTGATCGTCTTCTTCGGCCAGGGTGTGCTGCACCAGGTCCCTGGGCTGGCTCAAGGGTGGCAACTGCCCGCTCTGCGCCTGCTGCAGCAGCCACGGGCTGGCCACGGGGGTCAGGATTTCGCCGAAGAGCCGCTGGGCGTCGACGGGAACCTCGCTGATGATGTCGTAGCGCAAGGCCAGATCCATCTCGCTGTCATCCAGGTCGACGATCTGGTCATGCGCCGAGACCCGGATGTCCATGTCCGGATGCAGCCGGTGAAAGGCCTCCAGCCGTGGCAGCAGCCACAGCGAGGCAAAGGAGGCGAAGGTGGTGACGTTGACCACCTTGCGGCCCTGGCTCTGGCGGATCTGGCGTACCGTGGTGTCCAGCCGGTCCAGCACCCCGCGCACGGTGCCCAGCAGCAGCGAGCCATGGCTGCTGAGCTCCACATGGCGCGTGCCGCGCAGAAAGAGCTGGCAGCCGATTTCCTCCTCCAGCGAGCGGATCTGGCGGCTGATGGCCGACTGCGTCAGGTGCAGTTCCTCCGCCGCCGCGCGGAAGCTCAGGTGCCGGGCCACGGCCTCGAAGGCGCGCAAGGGGCCGATGGCCAGGGGGCGTTGACGATTCTGATTCATGACTGGAACGCATCAATTCGGCGCGGCGATCTCATTGGACGCCACTCCGTGCAGACCCTAGTATCGCGTCACGCTCTCGATTTTTAAGGGGTCTGTGCGAATGACGGACCGACGGGGGCGCAGGGGAAGACCATGTTCAGCCGTATCACCGCCGCAGAATCCGCATCAATCCAGCAGGCCGCCGACCATGGCGCCGACTGGCGCCTGATCCAGGGTGAGGCCCTGAAGCTGCCCATCGGGCCGGGCCCGCGTGAGCTGAAGGTGCTGGAGGGCCGTGTCTGGCTGACCCGCGACGGTCGCCTGGATCGACCGGCGCTGGACGTGTGGCTGGAGGCCGGCGACAGCCTGGCCGTGCCCTCCGGTGCCGAGCTGGTGCTGGAAGCCTGGCCGCAGGCCCGATTCCAGCTGCTGGTGCCGCCGCTGGCCTGCCCGGATCTGCAGCGCCACGCGGTCGCGGCGCCGGTGCGCTCCGGCAAGCTGGCCGTGGCCTGAGCCGGGTCATGCTGAGCGCCAGCCCGCCGCGCGCCTTGCTGACGCAGGCGGCCATCGAGGCCTTGCCCGTGCAGGAAAAAACGCATCTGCTGGATGCGAACGCGGTGCGCCAGGCCCGTGTCCTGTCCGCCGCCACGGGCTTGCGCCAGCTGGGCTGTCAGCTGATGAGCCTGGCGCCCGGGCGCGCTTCGGCCGAGTACCACCGGCATCTTTATGAAGAGCAGTGCTTTTACGTACTCAGCGGCGCCGGGCGCGTGCTGATCGAGGACCAGTGGCATCCGCTGCGCGCAGGCGACTTCCTGGGCTTTGCCGCCCGCGGCGAGGCGCACACCATCGTCAACACCGGCAGCGAGCCTCTGCTGATGTTTGCGGTTCGCGTGAACCTGGAGCAGGACGTCTGCGACTACCCGCACCAGGGCAAACGGCTCTACATGAATGGCGAGGAAGAGGTGCTGGTGGACCTGAGCGCGGTGCGCCGGGAGGGACCGGCGGTCTAGCGGGTTCAAGCCTTCCGGCGCGGTACGGTGCTCTTTGCGGCGACCCGGCGGGCGGACGCAGGCTGCGCTACCGCTGTCTTGCGCGCGGCAGGACGTTTGACCACGGTCTTCTGCCGCGCCCGCAGCGCCGCCTCCACGGCCAACTGCGCCCAGGGGCGCATCAGCGCCGGGGACTCCAGGGCTTCTTCCGGCGGGCAGAAGTAGCGCAGGCCGGCCACCTTGCCTTCGCGCTCGTACTCAAAGCGCCGGCAGCCGGCAGCCTCGAAGCGGGGCGCGCTCACGTCATCGGCCTTCAGGAACAACTGTTCGAAGGCAATGATGGCGATGAAGAGGTCCTCCACATAGATGCCCCAGCCGCCGAACATGCGGCGGCTGCGCAGCGGCCCCAGCGGTGCCAGCAGCTCCAGGGCGTGGTCGAGCAGTTCCTTGGACATCGGCCCATGATAGGGGCAAGCGCCGCCGTCCTGACGAAGAGGCTGGCAGCAAGGCCTGACCCCGGCTAGGATGCAGGCTTCCCACCATGCCAGGGTCTTGCTGTGGAATTGAACGACAGGGTCGCACTGCGCCGCAAGCTGATCCAGGATCGCCTGGACCTCCCGCACCGTCTCGAGCTTGCCGCCCAGCTGCAGGAGGTGCTGCGCGTCTGGCTGGTGACGCGGCGGGAGCAGACCATCGGCGCCTACTGGCCCATCAAGGGCGAGTTCGACCCGCTGCCCGCGCTGTACCGCTGGAGCGAGGCGCATGGGGATCGCCGCATCGGGCTGCCGGTGGTGGACAAGGAGCACGGCACCTTGCGATTCCATGTGTGGTATCCGGGCTGCCCCATGGAGGAGGACGCCTACGGCATCCCCAAGCCCAAGGACACGGCGGTCTTCCAGCCGCAGCTGCTGGTCGTGCCCTGCATCGGCTTCGGCCCCTGCGGATTGCGGCTGGGCTACGGTGGCGGCTTCATGGACCGCACGCTGGCGGCGCTGCATCCGCGCCCGGCCACCGTCGGCGTGGGCTACGCACACGGCTTTCTGCCCCTGCTGAAGGCGGAGCCGCACGATGTGCCCCTGCAGGCGATGATCACCGAAGAGGGCGTGGTCTGGGACGAGCGCGGCTGAGCCCGCCGGGCCGCATGTGAGGGCGGGACATGGTTGCGGCCAAGGCGCCGCGGTCTGACCGAGAATGCGGCCTTCACCGCACCGCCACCGGGCGCCACCGCGCCCCTTTCGCCGCCATGAGCCACGCGCCCCAAGACCCTCGCATTGCCCCGCTCTACGCCGAGCACCTCCAGACCTGCCAGGCCCGCGCCGAGCGTGCGCTGAGCCTCAGCGGCCATGAGGCCCTGCTGATCGCCTCGGGTGTCGAGAAATACGCCTTCCTGGACGACCGCCCCTATCTCTTCCAGCCCAACCCGCATTTCAAGGCCTGGCTGCCCCTGGTGGCGCACCCCTACAGCTGGCTGCTGGTGCAGCCCGGCGCCAAGCCCCTGCTCGTCTATTACCAGCCGGACGACTACTGGCATGTGCCGCCCGCGCCGCCGGCCGGCTACTGGGTCGACCAGGTCGAGCTGCGCGTGATCAGCGAGCCCGAGCAGGCGCTGCAGCACCTGCCGAAGGACGTGAGCCGCCTGGCCATCGTCGGCGAGGCGGACGCTGCCTTGCAGCACCTGGTGCCCAACAATCCCGAGATCCTGATCAACAGCCTGCACTGGGCCCGTGCCTGCAAGACACCCTACGAGCAGCAATGCCTGCGTGAGGCTTCGCGCATCGGCGCGCGCGCGCACCTGGCGGCGCGCGAGGCGTTCCTGGCGGGCGGCTCCGAGGCCGACATCCACCGTGCCTATCTCGCGGCGGCCGGCCACACTGACCGTGATCTGCCCTACGGCAACATCGTGGGCCTGAACGAACATGCCGCCGTGCTGCACTACCAGTACCAGGACACCGTGCGTCCGGCGCAGCATCGGTCCTTGCTGGTGGATGCGGGCGCGCAGGTGGCGGGTTATGCATCGGACATCACCCGCACCTGGACTCGCGGCGACGCCGACAGCGCCGAGTTCGACGCCCTCCTCGCCGCAATGGAGTCGGCTCAGCTGGCCCTGGTGGACGAGGTTCGCGCGGGCGTGGACTACCGCGAGATCCACCTCAGCACGCACCGTCACATCGCACGCATCCTGCGCGAGCAGGGCATCGTTGCGATGAGCGAGGAAGCCCTGTTGGCCGAACGCGTGACCAGCACCTTCTTCCCGCACGGCATCGGCCATTTCCTGGGCCTTCAGGTGCATGACGTGGGCGGCTTCATGGCCAGCGAAGCCGGTGGCACGCGGGCCAAGCCCGAGGGCCATCCCTATCTGCGCCTGACCCGCGAACTGGCGCCCGGCATGTGCGTGACCATCGAGCCGGGTCTCTACTTCATCCCCACGCTGCTGCACAAGCTGCGCGCCGCGCCTGTCGCGAAGGCCGTGGACTGGGCGAAGGTGGAGCGGCTGGCGCGTTTCGGGGGCATCCGCATCGAGGACGACGTGGTCTGCCGCGCCGAGGGTGCGCCGGAGAACCTCACCCGGGACGCGTTTGCGGCGCTGGCCTGAGGACGCTGCTCAGGGAATGCCGCGCACGATGTGCGGCCCCAGCAGGCTGCTGAACCACACCGGCAGCTTCTGCCAGGCCCGCACCAGCAGCGCGAACTTGCCATTGCTGGGGCGGGCGTCGCCCACCGAGCCCTTGAAGGAGTGGTACTGCCAGTAGGCCGGGTGGGCCGTCGCGCCCCATTGCTGCTTAAACTTGTAGGTGCCGCTGTCCACGGTGCTGCGGCCGAAGTCAAACAGGGGCTGGCCGCGCTGGATGCTGCGTTCCAGCACGCGCCAGTACATCAGCACGTTGACACTGAGGTGGTTGTACTCGCGCAGCGCGCTGGCGCTGGGGATCAGCGTGCACCCCGGCGCATGCAGCAGGAAACCGGCCGCAACCGCGCGGCCCTGATGGCGCAGCACGACGATTTCGGCCTCCGCGGGAAACTGCGCCAGCATCTGCGCGAAGAGGGCTCGGCCATAGGGCGGCGTGCCCAGGTCGCGCATATTGCGGGCGAAGACGCGGTAGAACTCGTCCAGCAGCGCCTCACCGCCGAAGGCCACGCTGAGGCTGGCATCGGCCAGCGGCTTGCGGATCTGGCTGCGCAGCTTGGACTTGAGACCCTTCTCCCACAACAGCTCCGGCGTCGCGGGCAAGGGCAGGCGCATGTGGACCTTCTCGGTCACCAGCGCGTTGAAGGCCGGGTGGTGGAGCTGGCGCTCATGGCGCAGCTCCAGGTGTTTGACGTCCAGGCGCCTTGCCAACTCGACCGCAGCCTCAATCAGCCGGGCCTCGTCTTCGGGGCTGTCCGCCAGCACGCCGCCGGTATTGAGATAGGGCTGGCTGACCAGGTAGCGGCCGAAGATCGGGCCGCTCACCAGCTGCAGCGGCAGCACGCCGACGATGGCCTCCCCTCGCGTCAGCCACAGAAAGTGCGGCTCATGGCGCAGGGCCTGCTGCAACACCGCGGACCACTCCCGGCGCAGGTGGAAGCCGTCATAGCCGAAGCGCTGCAGGTACGCGTTCCAGCCGGCGGGTGCTTGCGGGGCCTGGTGCAGGGTCGTGTCGGGCATGCGTGGTGGGGCTGGGGGCGGTGAATGGCCCCGCATCCTATGCCATCGCCCCGCTGTGTTGCACCGCCCGACTCAGGGTTGGCGGTGTGCAGACGTAAAAAGGCCGCCGGGCCTGGCAGGCGCGGCGGCTCAACAAAGAGCAGGGCTCAGAAGAAATATCGAGGGTGCTCGCTCAGAAGCGGAAGCCCAGGCCCACGCCCACCAGCAGCGGATCGACCTTGAACTTGCCGGCTTCAATACCCTTGGAGTAGACCTTGGTCCCGATCTGCACCTTCTTCAGGTCCACGTTCAGGTACAGGTTCTTGCTGATTTCGTAGTCGAAGCCGAGCTGGACGGACAGGCCCACGCTGGTGTGCTTGACGCTGGGCGACAGCGCGGCGTCCACGGCCGGCGCGAAATCGACGTTCGAGAAGATCGTGTAGTTCAGGCCGGCGCCCACGTAGGGGCGGAAGGTGTCGTTGGGGGCGAAGTGGTACTGCAGACTCAGCGTGGGCGGCAGGTGCTTCAGGGTGCCGATCTCCGCGCCCTTGGACGACAGCGTGTGCTTCTGCGGGTAGGTCAGGATCAGCTCGGCCGCCAGGTTGGGGCTGAAGAAGTAGCTGAAGTCGACTTCGGGGATGACCTTGTTGTTGATGCTCAGACCCAGGCCGGTCGTGTCCTTGTTGGCCGAGTCGAGGTTGACGGCACGCACGCGCATCATCCAGGACCCTTCGGCAGCCGGGGCGGCCTGGGCGGCAAAGGCGCCCGTGGCCATGGCGGCAGCGATCAGGGTGCGTGCAACAAGCTTGCTCATTTCAATAGCTCCTTCAGTGAATGGAATCGTTGACTGATGAAGCTATTGGAGGACGCGCGCTGGGGTCATTCCTTGACCTGACGCAACCGTCGGGACCCCTTGCCCCCGGTGCTCGTGGGGACATTAGGCGGACTTGACCCGCCGCAAGCTCATGCGCCCAGACCGAGGCGTTTGCACAACTCCAGCACCAGGCCGCTCTGGTTGAGCGTATAGAAGTGGATGCCCGGCGCGCCGCCGGCGATGAGCCGCTCGCACAGCCTCGTCACCACGTCCAGGCCAAAGGCGCGGATGGAGGCGCTGTCGTCCATGAAGCCTTCCATCTTCAGCGCCACCCAGCGCGGGATCTCGATGCCGTCGCGCGCCGCGAACTGCGCGATGCGGCCGTAGTTGTGGAAGGGCATGATGCCCGGCACGATGGGCGCCGTCACGCCGAGCTTGCGGGCTTCATCTACGAAGTGGAAGTAGGCGTCCGGGTTGAAAAAGAACTGGGTGATGGCGCCGCTGGCGCCGGCCTTCATCTTGTCGGCGAAGTGCTGAAGGTCGCGAGCTGCATAACGCTGTTGTGGGTGGTACTCAGGATAGGCGGCCACCTCGATCTGCCAGTCTGCGCCTTGCGTCTCGCGAATGAACTGCACCAGCTCCGCGGCGTAGCGGAATTCGCCGGCGGTGGCCGTGCCGCTGGGCAGGTCGCCGCGCAGGGCAACGACGCGGCGGATGTTCTGCGCGCGGTAGGTCGCCAGGATCTCGGCGATGTTCTCGCGGGTCGATCCCACGCAGGAGAGATGCGGCGCGGCCTCGTGGCCGGCGGCGGCGATCTCGCTGACGGTGGCCAGCGTCTTCTCACGCGTGGAGCCGCCCGCGCCGTAGGTCACGCTGAAGTAGTGCGGATGGACCGCGCTCAGCTCTTTCACCACGTTGCGCAGCTTCTCGGCGCCCACGGGCGTGTTGGGCGGGAAGAACTCGAAGCTGACCGGGGGGGTGTTCGTCGTGTTCATGGCGATGCCTTTCCTGTGGCTGTGGGGTGGCCGCTCGTCTTGCGGGCCCACAGAAAGAATTCCGTGTTGCCATCACCGCCGGTGATGGCGCTGCTGAAGTAGCCCAGTACCTGCCAGCTCAGGCTTTGGGCGGCCGTGCGGGCCTGTTGTTCCAGTTGCGGGAAGAGCGCTGGATCCTTGATCAGCCCGCCCTTGGACAGGGCCTTGGGGCCCAGCTCGAACTGCGGCTTGATCAGGAGCAAGACCTGACCCTCGGCGGCGAGCCAAGGATCCAGCTGGGCGAAGGCGCCGATCATGGAGATGAAGCTCAGGTCGCCCACGATCAGCGGGAAGCCGCCGACCGGCGCCTGCGAGACGAGGGCCGATCCGGCCAGCTCGCGCACGTGCAGGCCTTCGAGGGCGGTGACGCGCGCATCGGCCTGCAGCGACGGATGCAGCTGCCCATGGCCGACGTCCACGCCCACCACGCGACCGGCGCCGGCCTTGAGCAGGCAGTCGGTGAAGCCGCCAGTGCTCTGGCCCATGTCCAGCACCGTGAGGCCCTGCACCGACAGGCCCGCAGCCTGCAGCGCGCCTTCGAGCTTCAGGCCGCCGCGCGAGACATAGCGCAGCTCCGCGTCGTCCGTCACCGCCAGCATCTCGTGCTCGCCCACGTCCTCGCCCGCCTTCCTCACCTTCGCGCCCGACGCGCGCAGCACGGCCCCCCGCTCGATCAGCCGCTGGGCGGCCGAGCGCGTGGGCGCAAGTTGCAGGGTCATGAGGCGTTGGTCAGCGCGCATCGGAGAAGCAAAGAGGCAGGGGGATGTCGTGCGATGGCTCGGTGGTGCCAGGCGAACCCGGCTCGGTGCCTCGGGGCGTAGCGAGCGGCGCGCTGGCTAGGCGGACGGAGCGCAGGGACCGGAGCGACCTTGCGGGTCGTGAGGATCCCGAGCACCACCCAACGACGCCAGCGTGTCGCGCAGTAGCCCTCGCTCAATAGCGATAGGTGTCGGGCTTGTAGGGGCCTTGCTTCGGCACACCGATGTACGCCGCCTGCTCCTCCGTCAGCTCCGTCAGCTGCGCATTCAGCGTGGTCAGCTGCAGGCGCGCCACCTTCTCGTCCAGGTGCTTGGGCAGCACGTAGACCTTGCCGATGTCGTAGGCCTCGCGGTGGGCGAACAGCTCGATCTGCGCGATGGTCTGGTTGGCGAAGGAGGAGCTCATCACATAGCTCGGATGGCCCGTGCCGCAGCCCAGGTTGACCAGGCGGCCCTTGGCGAGCAGGATGATGCGCTTGCCCGGCTTGCCATCAACTTCAGGGAAGATCACATGATCGACCTGCGGCTTGATCTCCTCCCACTGGTACTTCTCCAGCGAGGCGACGTCGATCTCGTTGTCGAAGTGGCCGATGTTGCAGACGATGGCGTTGTTCTTCATCGCGGCCATGTGCTCGTGGCGGATCACGCTCTTGTTGCCGGTGGTGGTCACGAAGATGTCGGCCTTGTCGGCGGCGTATTCCATGGTGACGACGCGGTAGCCCTCCATCGCGGCCTGCAGCGCGCAGATGGGGTCGATCTCGGTCACCCACACCTGCGCGGACAGGGCGCGCAGAGCCTGGGCCGAGCCCTTGCCCACGTCGCCATAGCCGGCCACCACGGCGATCTTGCCGGCCACCATCACGTCGGTGGCGCGCTTGATGCCGTCCACCAGGGACTCGCGGCAGCCGTAGAGGTTGTCGAACTTGCTCTTGGTGACCGAGTCGTTGACGTTGATGGCGCGGAACAGCAACGTGCCCTTGGCGGACATCTCCTTCAGGCGGTGCACGCCGGTGGTCGTCTCCTCGGTCACGCCGATGATCTCGGCGCTCTTGCGGGTGTACCAGGTCGGGTCCTGCGCGATCTTGGCCTTGATGGCGGCGAAGAGGATGCGTTCTTCCTCGCTGCCCGGGTTGGCCAGCACGGAGAGATCCTTCTCGGCCTTCTGGCCCAGGTGCATCAGCAGGGTGGCGTCGCCGCCATCGTCCAGGATCATGTTGGGGCCTTCGCCCGGCTCACCCTTGGCGCCGAACTCGAAGATGCGGTGGGTGTAGTCCCAGTAGTCTTCCAGCGTCTCGCCCTTGTAGGCGAAGACCGGCGTGCCGCGGGCCACGAGGGCGGCGGCGGCATGGTCCTGCGTGGAGAAGATGTTGCACGAGGCCCAGCGCACTTCGGCGCCCAGGGCCTGCAGGGTCTCGACCAGCACGCCGGTCTGGATGGTCATGTGCAGCGAGCCGGCGATGCGGGCGCCCTTCAGCGGCTGGCTGGCGGCGTACTCCTTGCGGATGGCCATCAGCGCGGGCATCTCGTGCTCGGCGATGTTGAGTTCCTTGCGACCCCAGTCGGCGAGCGACAGGTCGGCGATCTTGTAGTTGTCGGTGGCAGCGGCGTTCATGGGCAGGCTCCTTCATGGTCTGAAGCCGCTGACGCCGGGAGAGGGGGAGTCGAGGAAGACACGGTCACCCAGGCCTGGCGGCAGCGGGTGAGCGCGGTTGCAAGGGGTCGGCGCCCAGGGTGTGGATCACTCGACCGGTTCCGAGCCTGGCCTTCAGTCGCCGCTTTCAGGCGATGAAGGTTGCAACGCTCCTCGGATCAGCGCGGATTGTAGGGGCTGCACGCTGTGCGGTGCGTGAATTTGGTCCTGGATGATGCGGCAATTCAGCCTTCGCACGCGCTGCCATCGTCCAATCCCAGGAAGCGCGCGAGATGCGCCAGGGCTTCGTCCAGGGCCGCGTCGAAATGCGCGCCGCGCGGGCGCGCCCCTACGAAGCCGGTCTCGCACTGCAGGCGGCCGTCCACCACCTTGAGATTGGCCCAGCCGGGCACTTCCTCGCCCCATAGAAGCGGAAGGGCATAGTGGCCCATCTTGCGCCGCGCCGCAGGCGTGTAGGCCTCGAAGCGATAGGGCCAGCCCCAGAACTGCTCGAAGCGATGGCGGTCCCACACCACCGGGTCGAAGGGGGCCAGCAGGCGCAGCGCTTCATGTGGCGCATGGCGGCGCGAGCGCGGATCTTCTCCTTCCGGCCAGAACCAGAGCTGGCCCTCGACCTCGGCATGGGGGTAGCGCTGCCGGGCGCTCTTGAGCAATTGGCGGATCTCGGGCTGCAGCTGGGGCGCCCCGTAGCGCAGCAGCGTGCCCAGGTAGCCGAAGCTGCGGGCGGGCAGGGGCGCATAGAGCTTCAGCACCATGTCCAGCAGGGCCTGAGCCCGGGCCAGCCGCGCGGCCGGGCTGTCGTCCTGCAGGGGATGCCGCACGGCCTCATAGACGCGCGTGCCGCTGTCGCGCCGGTGCACGCGCAGCAAGCCGCGGTAGTGCATGCCGTCCAGCAGGTGGGTCACCGCATTGGACTGCCCACCCCAGTAGCCGCGGACCTGCCCATGGTCGAACACGGCCTGAACCTGGGCCGGATGCTGCGGGCCGGCCTCTTCGATATGGGCCAGCAGCTCGGCCGCCCGGGCCTGTGTTGGCCGGTCCCAGGGCTTGCGCGCGGTGCGTGGATGCATCAAGGCCAGATGCTCGCGCGGCAGGAAGCCGTAGTTGACGAAGCAATCTTCCTCGATGGCCAGCCGGCGGTAGCGGGCTTCCAGGTCGCCCGCGCAGTAGTCCTTGACGCGCCAGGCCAGGATCAGATCCTGGGCCCGGGCCGGTGCCCGCATGGGGTCGGCCTGCACAAAGCCCAGCCGTTTGATGGCCTGGGGCAGGGTGGTGGGGGCGAAGAGGCTGCGCGCGATCGCGTAGCGGCGCAGTTGTTCGAGGCTGGGTGGGCGGGTGCGGCTTGTGGTGGGCATGCGAGGCTGCGGGCAGTCCATGGGCAGTCGCTGCGCACTTTGCATGCGAACTGTGGATTTGTACAGTGCCGTTTGCTCGAATGCCGACACTTCGCTCAGTGGCTGCCGCGCAGGGACTGGCGCTGCTCGTCCGTGTCCATCTGCATCTCGTAGCTGAAGAAGCGGTTCCTGCCGTAGGCCTTGGCGTTGTAGAGCGCGTCGTCCGCGCGCATCAGCAGGCCTTCGGCCGTGGTGGTCTCGTCCGGGATGCAGGTGGTGATGCCCCCGGACAGCGTGATGTGGCCGGCGATGGGCGAGTCCGGATGCTTGAGCTGGCCCTGTGCCAGCGTGCGCAGCAGAGCGCGGGCGTAGGTCATCGCACCAGAGCGCGGCGTGTTGGGCAGCAGCAGGGCGAATTCCTCTCCGCCGTAGCGTGCGGCGCAGTCGGCGGGGCGGCGGCAGAGGTCCTTCAGCAGCCGGGCCACATGGCGCAGGCATTGATCGCCTTCCACATGGCCCAGGGCATCGTTGTAGCGCTTGAAGTGGTCGACGTCGCAGAGCATGAGCGTCAGCGGCTGGCCGCTGCGACGCGCGGCGCCGATCTCCTGCTGCAAGCGGGCATCCAGGCCCCGGCGGTTGATCAGGCCCGTCAGCGCGTCCACCTGGCTGAGCTCCTGCAGCTGCGCATTGGCCTGCCGCAGTTCCTCGGACACCGTCACCAGCCGCTGCCGCATGTGCGAAAGTCGCTGCATGGCGCGCAGCTTGGCATGCAGGATCATGGGTGTGACCGGCTTGACCAGGTAGTCGTCGCCACCTGCCTCGATGCCCTTCCAGACGTCGGCATCCTGCCCGCGCTGCGAGAGGAAGATGATGGGCGTCCAGCCCCCCGGCTCGGCACCGCGCATCGCGCGCGCCGCCCAGTAGCCGTCTTTGTCCGGCATTTCCACGTCCAGCAGCACCAGGTCCGGGCGATAGCGCTCGAAGAGCTGCAGACCCCAGTCGGCGCTGTCAGCCTCCAGCACGCGATGGCCGGCGCGGTCCAGCTCCGCGGCCAAGGCGACCCGGGTGGCATTCTGGTCGTCGACGACCAGAATGGTCAGCGGAGCGGCTTGGAAGGTCGTGCTCATGGGGCGTGTCCCAGCGACGGGCGAGCCTGCAGGGTAGCGCGCATGGGCGCCGTTGTCATGGACGGACGATGCGACGGTGGTCCGCTGCGCGATGGCCGCTGCAAAGCCGTGAATCCTGCACGAGGCGCCCCCTGTTCAATCGGCCGGGCAGGCGTAGCATGGGCCGACGTCCCATCGGCGCTTGCTGGCGTCGACCGGACCGCGGGCGTGCCGACGCTGTTCTGCGCAGCAGGCATGCTCGCCAAGCGAATGAGCCCGGCCGCCGCGACGGCCTTTGTGGACAGGGCCCGACCCTGATGAGCCCATGACGGAAACCACGCAACTCGAAGCCAAGGTGCTGCTGCTGGAGCACGAGCCCGAGCAGTACCGGCGCCTGTACGATTTCTGCACCCAGGTCGGGCTGGTGGCGCTGCCGCGTTCCGCGGGCGACGCGCTGGCCACGCTGTCCCAGCACAAGGATCTGGGCGGCGTGCTGCTGGCCGAGAACCTGCCCTGCGAAGGCGAGGACAGCCTGGTCCTGGCGCGGGCCATCCACAAGCTGCGGCCCGAGCTGCCGATCTTTCTGCGGCGGACCAGCGATCGCAGCCTGAGTGCCGAAGAGCAGGCCACGCTGCGGCACGAATGGCGGGCCGACGAGCTGGAGCCCCTGCGCGAGGCGGTGGAGCGGGCCATCTTCAGCCTGCGCTACCCGACCAGCCTGGTCAACGGCATCGTGCAGCTGACCTGCAATGCGCTGAGCTCCATGTTCCCCAACGCCCATGTGATGGCGGAGTCACCTTACGTGGTGCACGACCGCATCATCCACGGCGAGGTGTCCACGCTGATCACCATCGAGAGCACCTGGTGCCGCGGCTACATGATGCTGCAGACCGAGGAGAGCGCGCTGCGCCAGGGCCTGATCCAGGGTTTTGGCTACGAGGGTGTGGGCGGCGACCTGAATTTCCGCGAGCTCAACAACATGCTGGGCGAGACCACGAATTTGATCTGGGGCGCCTTCAAGAACCGCTACATTCCTCCCAAGGCCTTTGCCAACCAGCAGACGCAAGTGCCCATCGTGATCAATCACGAGCACAAGTACATCTCCTTTGGCTCCCAGGACCCGCAGCTGTGCATCCGCTACCAGCTTTCCGACCCCAAGCGGCCGGGCCTGCCGCCGGTGATGATCGTGCAGCGCTTCATCTTCAACTTGCACTGGTCTCCAGAAGAATTTGCCGAGTTCGACAGCGCGCCGCCCGACGTGGCGCCCACGGGCGAGTTGGAGCTCTTCTGAACGACATTTCCCAAGAACGCCACTGACCGAAGAAATCCGAGGAGACCCCCGACATGGCCCATATTCTCGTGGTGGACGATTCCAGCACCATGCGAGAGATCGTTGCCAGCTTCCTAAGCAAGAACGGTTTCGAGGTGGCCGTCGCCACCGACGGCCGCGACGGACTGCAGCAGTTGCAGCAGGATCCCGGCATCAAGCTGGTGGTCAGTGACGTGAACATGCCCAATATGGACGGCCTGACCATGGCCGAGAAGATCCGCACCGAGTTGGGCAACAAGCAGGTCCGCATCGTGATGCTGACCACCGAGGACAACCAGACCATGCGCGAACGCGGCAAGACCATCGGCGTGACCGGCTGGATCGTCAAGCCTTTCAAGGGCGAGGCGGTGCTGGGGCCGTTCAGGAAGTTGTGCGGGATGGCGTGAGGGCGCTGGCCTGGCCGCTCATGAAAGAAGCCGCCCTCGGGCGGCTTCTTTCATTGCTTACATCCCAGCGGCGGCGCGCAGTGCTGCCGCCTTATGGTCTTCGCCCACATCGCTGCGCGATATGAGCGAAGCCCCAAAGCGGCGGGTCCGCCTGCGGCGTCCGCTGGCCTTTACAGGCCAGCCGCTGCACGCAGCGCAGCCGCTTTGTCCGTACGTTGGTCTCTG
Organism: Burkholderiaceae bacterium; assembly: GCA_041913905.1. GTDB lineage: Bacteria > Pseudomonadota > Gammaproteobacteria > Burkholderiales > Burkholderiaceae_C > Roseateles_B. Next base: position 28,859 of record JAYSEK010000045.1, read on the forward strand.
CTCACGTTGCTGCGCAACATGAGCATCGCCCGCGAACCGATGCCTCGCTGACGCGAGGTGGGCTTACAGCCCAGCGGCTGCACGCAGCGCAGCCGCCTTATCGGTTCGCTCCCAGGTGAACTCGGGCTCCTCGCGGCCGAAGTGGCCGTAGGCCGCGGTCTTGGAGTAGATCGGGCGCAGCAGGTCCAGCATCTGGATGATGCCCTTGGGGCGCAGGTCGAAATGCTCCTGCACCAGCTTGGCGATCTGCTCGTCTGGGATGACGCCGGTGCCTTCGGTGTAGACCGTCACGTTCATCGGGCGGGCGACGCCGATGGCATAGGCGACCTGGATCTGGCACTGGCGGGCCAGGCCGGCAGCCACGATGTTCTTGGCCACGTAACGGGCGGCATAGGCGGCCGAACGGTCCACCTTCGTGGGATCCTTGCCCGAGAAGGCGCCGCCGCCATGCGGGCAGGCGCCACCATAGGTGTCGACGATGATCTTGCGGCCGGTCAGGCCGCAATCGCCCTGCGGGCCACCGATGACGAAGCGGCCGGTCGGGTTGACCAGGTACTTGGTGTCCTGCAGCCATTCCTTGGGCAGCACGGGCTTGATGATCTCCTCGATGACAGCCTCGTAGAACTCGGGCTTCATCTTGTCGCCCAGGCTCATCTCCGGGGCATGCTGGGTGGAGAGCACCACGGTGTCGATGCTGTGCGGGCGGCCGTCCACATAGCGCATGGTGACCTGGCTCTTGGCGTCCGGGCGCAGGAAGGGCAGACGGCCGTCCTTGCGCAACTGGGCCTGGCGCTCCACCAGGCGGTGGGCGTAGTAGATGGGCGCCGGCATCAGCTCGGGCGTTTCGTCGCAGGCATAGCCGAACATCAGGCCCTGGTCGCCAGCCCCGGTGTTCAGATGATCGTCCGAGGCATGGTCCACGCCCTGGGCGATGTCGTTGGACTGCTTGTCGTAGGCCACCAGGACCGCGCAGCCCTTGTAGTCGATGCCGTACTCGGTGTTGTCGTAGCCGATGCGCTTGATGGTGTCCCGGGCGACCTGGATGTAGTCCACGTGCGCATTGGTCGTGATCTCGCCGGCCAGCACCACGAGGCCGGTGTTGCACAGGGTTTCTGCCGCCACGCGCGAGCGCGGATCCTGGGCGAAGATGGCGTCAAGAATCGCGTCGGAGATCTGGTCCGCGACCTTGTCGGGATGGCCTTCCGAGACCGACTCGGAAGTGAAGAGAAAATCGCTGTTCGCCACGTTTTTTAAACTCCAGTTTGTAGGTCCATCGGCGTTGCCGTGCTGGTGGAGTCAGGCGGCGAACGCTTTAGCGGCATTTGTGGAGCTTCTCAGCCCGGCGGCCTTCTTGATCTCTCAAGATGAACCGCATCGCCCCGCAAGTTGTCCAAGTTAACTCGGCGATTCCGCGATTATAGAAACATGCTCCTGCTGCGCCTGCTGTCCCGTTGTCCCCTGTGGCTTTTGCACGGCCTGGGCGCCTGTGTGGGCTGGCTCAGTTGGGCCCTGAGCCCGTCCTATCGACGCCGTATTCGCGAGCATCGGGCGCTGGCCGGGCTGCACGGATGGCGCGGCATGGGCGCCGTGGCGCAGGCCGGGCGCATGATCGCCGAGCTGCCCTGGCTGTGGCTCCGGCCTGCGAATCGCCCGCTGGGCGACAAGGTTCGCTGGGAAGGCGATCAGCACATCCGCAATCTGCCGCCGGACCGCGGCCTGATCTTCCTGACGCCGCACATGGGGTGCTTCGAGGTCACGGCCCAGGCTTACGCCGAGCAGTTCGCTGCGAGCCATGGCGCCATTACCGTGCTGTACCGCCCGGCGCGCAAGGCCTGGATGCGCGAGATCGTCGCGGCTTCGCGCCACAGGCCCGGGCTGGAGACGGCACCGGCCACGCTGTCCGGCGTGCGCCAGATGCTGCGAGCCCTGCGCCAGGGCCAGGCCGTGGGCCTGCTGCCGGATCAGGTGCCGCCGCTGGGGCAGGGTGTCTGGGCCCCCTTTTTCGGCAAGGCTGCCTACACCATGACCCTGGCCCAGCGCCTGGCGCTGCAAACCGGGGCGGTGGTGCTCCTGGCCTGGGGTGAGCGGCTGCCATGGGGGCGCGGCTATGTGGTGCATGTGCGACCCGGGCCGAAAATCCTGGCCGATTCCAGTCCAGAATGCGCGGCCGAGCTCATCAACCAGTCCATGCAAGCCTTGATCCTGGAAGCGCCCGACCAGTACCTCTGGGGCTACAACCGCTACAAATCGCCGCGCGAAGGTGGGCTGGCATGAGTGCCCGCCTGCTGATCGCCCTGATGTGGCTGCTGCATTTCCTGCCATTGGCCGTGCTCGCGCCGCTGGGCCGCGGCCTGGGGCGGCTGCTGTGGTGGCTGGCTCGCCGCCGCCGTCACATCGCGCTGCGCAATCTCGAGCTCTGCTTCCCGCAGCTGCCGCTGTCCGAGCGCGAAGCGCTGGCGCGCGAGCATTTCGCGATGGTGGGGCGCAGCCTCCTGGAGCGCGGCCTGCTGTGGTTCGCCTCGGCCGAGCGCCTGCAGCGCATGATCCGCATCAAGGGCAACATCCGCCTGGCCGAGCAGACCCCCGGTGCGATGATGTGGCTGCTGCCGCATTTTGTTGGTCTGGAATGGGTGGGGCCTGCGCTCATGCTCAACCAGAAGCGTCCAGGTGTGGACGTCTACCAGCCGCAGAGCAACCCACGCCTGGACGCGCAGATCCTGTCCGGCCGTTCGCGCTTCGGCACCACGGCCTTCGTCGACCGGCACGATGGCATCCGTCCCGTGTTGCGCCTGATCAAGCAGGGCTATGCCTTCCTCAATGCGCCGGACCTGGATCATGGCGAGAAGGACTCTGCCTTCGTGCCCTTTTTCGGCGTTCCAGCCTGCACGCTGCTGGCCCCGGCCCGCATGGCGGCCAGCCAGGGCATGGTGGTGCAGCCACTGGTGGTGACCATGCTGCCGGGCGGCCAGGGCTATGAGGTCGAGGCCTGCGAGCCCATCCCGGGCTATCCCAGTGACGATCCCCTGGCCGACGCCCGCACGCTCAATGCCTGGCTGGAAGAGCGGGTGCGCCGTCACCCGGCCCAGTACTTCTGGGTGCACAAGCGCTTCAAGACCCGCCCGGCCGGCGAGCCACCCATGTACTGACGCCCTGATAATGCCCGCATGAAGCTGCGATTCACCAAGATGCAGGGCGCTGGCAATGACTTCGTCGTCATCGATGCCACCCGTGAACCCCTGAGCCTGAGCACGGACCAGATCCGCCAGCTGGGCGACCGCCGCTTCGGTGTGGGTTGCGACCAGATCCTGGTCGTCGAGGCCAGCACCGAACCCGGCGTGGACTTCCGCTACCGCATCTTCAACAACACCGGCGATGAGGTCGAGCACTGCGGCAACGGCGCCCGCTGCTTCGTCCGCTACGTGTCCGAGAAGGGCTTGTCCGACAAGCGCAGCATCAAGGTGCGCACGGTCAACCGGCTGCTGGAACTGCATCTGCGTGACGATGGCCGGGTCAGCGTGGACATGGGCGCGCCCCTCTTCGATTTCGCGGCCCTGCCTTTCAATCCTGCGGGCCTCACCGAGCGCCAGGAAGGCGGCATGGCGTTGTGGCAGCTGCCGCTGGCCGATGGCGATGCCTGCGAGGTCGCCGTGCTGTCCATGGGCAACCCGCATGCGGTGCAGCGCGTGGCGGACGTGGACCATGCGCCTGTGGCCCAGCGCGGGCCGCAGGTCGAGAACCACGCGGCCTTCCCGCGCCGGGTCAATGCCGGCTTCCTGCAGGTGGTCGACAGGGGCCACGTGAAGCTGCGCGTCCATGAGCGCGATGCCGGCGAAACCCTCACCTGCGGCACCGGCGCCTGCGCGGCCGTGGTGGCGGGCATCCGCCTGGGCTGGCTGGACGAGGCCGTGGAAGTGCAGACGCGCGGCGGCCAGCTGCGCATCGAATGGGCGGGTATCAGCCAGGGCCTGACGGCGCCCGTGTGGATGACCGGGCCTGCCCAGACCGTGTTTGAAGGAGAGATCACGCTGTGAGCACCCAAGACGACGCCCCGCAGGGCCTGACCGAGCAGGACATCGCCCAGTACCTGCTGCGCAATCCCGGCTTCTTCCAGCGCCATGCCGAGCTGCTTGCCAGCGTTCAGCTCAGCCACCCGCATGGCCAGCGCGCAGTGAGCCTGCAGGAGCGCCAGGCCGAGATGCTGCGAGAGAAGATCAAGGGCCTGGAGCACAAGCTGATCGAGATGATCCGCAACGGCCAGGAAAACGTCGCCATCGCCGATCGCCTCCATGCCTGGACCCTGAGCCTGATGCTGACGGCCGATGCCGCGGCCTTGCCGGAGGTGCTGCTGCGCGAGCTGCGGCATCACTTCCTGATCCCCGCCGCCGGGCTGCGCCTATGGGGCCTGGACGCGCAGCATGCCTCGGCGAACTATGCCCAGGCCGTGAGCGCGGATGTGCGCACTTTTGCCGCCAGCCTGACCCAGCCTTACTGCGGTGTGAACAGCGGCTTCGAAGCCGTGGGCTGGTTGGGCGAGGACGCCGCGATTGCCTCGCTGGCGCTGATCCCGCTGCGTCAAATGCCCGCGGCCGAGCCCTTCGGCCTGCTGCTGCTGGGCTCGCCGGATCCGACCCGCTACACCGCCGAGATGGGCACCGAGTTCCTGCAGCGCATCGGCGAACTGGCCGGCGCAGCCCTCGCCCGATTGCTGCCGGATGGACAAGCCGGCGGCTGAACCTCCTGCGCTCCAGCCGCCGCCCTTGCCGGAAACGCAGCGGCGCTATCTGGAGCACCTGCGGGTCGAGCGCCGCCTGGCGCAGCGCACCCTGATCATCTATGAGCAGGCCCTGCGGCGCCTGTGCCAGCTCGGCGCGGAGTCGGGCGTTGAGCTGGAGCGCGTCAGCGTGCCGCTGGTGCGGCGCTGGGTGGCCCGCCTGCATGGGCAAGACCTGTCCCCCCGCAGCCTGGCGCTGATGATGTCGGCCTGGCGCAGCTGGTACCGCTGGATGGGGCGCCAGGGGCTGGTCGACTTCAATCCCGTGGACGGCTTGCGTGCGCCCAAGGCCGCGAAGCCACTGCCCAAGGCCCTGGCCGTGGACGACGCGGTGCAGCTGGCGGCCTACCGCGACGAGACGGCCGACCCGGTGCGCGAGGCCTGCGATGCGGCGATTGCCGAGCTGCTCTACAGCTGTGGGCTGCGTGTCAGCGAGCTCGTGGGCCTGGACCTGGTACCTGGCGCCAGCGCCCGCGGCTGGCTGGACCTGGATGCCGCCGAGGCGCATGTGCTGGGCAAGGGCAGCAAGCAGCGCATCGTTCCCATCGGTCGCGCGGCCATCGAGGCCGTGCGGGCCTGGCTGCTGTGCCGCGGCGACTGGCTGGCGGCCGGCAGTGTCGAGCGGGCCCTCTTCATCGGGCCGCGCGGCGGACGCATGGGCGCCACGCAGGTGCGCCAACGCCTGCGCGCGCGCGCCGTGGCGGCGGGATCACCCAGCCCGGTGCACCCGCACATGCTGAGGCACTCCTTCGCCTCGCACGTGCTGCAATCCAGCGGTGACTTGCGCGCAGTGCAGGACCTGCTCGGCCACGCGAACATCAGCACCACGCAGGTCTATACCAAGCTGGACTTCCAGCATCTGGCCAAGGTCTATGATGCGGCCCATCCCCGAGCGCGCAAGCGTTGAGTCAGCCACCCCGCAAAGCGGCGGTTTGGCTCCGGCCTTGCTTGTGCATCTCCCTCCGCTCTGAATGCATCGATTTCCATGTTTCACCTGCGTCAGCTTCTCCATGCTCTGTCTATCGCCGGCCTTGCAGGCATGCTGCCGATGGCCGCGTCGGCTGCTCAAACGCCAGCGCAGGCAGAGGGTGAAGTCCGCGGTGCGGTGCTGTCCAAGCCCATGGCCTGGGAGTTCAATTGGACGCCCATGCGAGCGCCAGACGGTACACCTATCGGCTTGATCGGCGGAGGTGTCATGGTGGCCGTAAATGACGACTGGGGGCTGGGTCCAACCGTCTACGGTGCTGCGAAGGGCAATCTGGGGGGGCTGTTCGTCTATGGCCTCACGGCGCAGCGCCGCTGGCGACTGGGCAACAGTTCCCATGTGGCGGCGAGCCTGTTCGCAGGTGGCGGGGGAGGCCGGAGTTCGGACAACCTGCGCTTCGGGGGGGGATTAATGCTGCGCCCGGAGCTGTCAGTGCGCACGGAGTTTGGTCGTTGGTATGCGGGGGTGGGGGTATCGCACCTACGCTTCACCAGTGGCAATCTGCGAGGCAGTCAGCTGAGCGTCACGCTGGGTCGCATGGGCTTGTTTGACGGCCTCCAGCTGGAGGGCGGAGAAGGGCAAGGGCGGTTGGGAATGCGTGCGGGCTTCGGTTTTGACGAGGTCTCGCTGATCAGCACGGTGTATCGCCCGGGCAGCCGTCAGCGCACCCGTGGAGGGCGGGCTATGCACCCTCACGTGGCGGTGCTGGGAGCTGATCTTCGCCAATATTTCACGCCTGGCTCATGGCTGGGGCTGGAGGCCGGGGGCGCGGCAAAGGGCGGCGTTGATGGCTACATGGAAGTCTTGGCCGCGGCAGGACAGGACTGGGAAGTCGGCAGTGGCGGCATTCGTCTGGGCGGTCACCTGGGGCTGGGTCTGGCGGGCGGCGGTGACGTGGATACGGGCAGCGGCTGGATTTGGCGTGGTGGCCCGAGCTTGCGCTGGCAGTTTCGTTCCGGCGCCGCTGTACGCCTGGAAGCGGGCAAGGTCTGGACGCGCGGCAGCTTTGGTGCCCCATACGTGCGAGCAAGTCTAGCCATGCCTTTGGAACCGCTGCTGCGCCGAGCCGAGCCTGACACACTGCTTGGCGGCACGATCCACGAGCATGTGCTGTACGCATCGGTGCAGAGGCTTTCGCACCTCGGATACAAGGACGGCAGTCGTGAAGGCATGACCCAGCAAGGGCTGATCATGACGCGTTCGTTGAGCGAGCATGTCTATGGCGTCGCTCAGGCAGGGGCAGCAGTTCAAGGCAAGGCGGGTGCTTACGCCTATGGCCTGGTGGGGTTGGGTTTGAGCAGCGATCTGTTGTGGGGCAGCAGCTGGCGCGTTGGTGGCGAGATGCTGTTGGGTGCAGGCGGGGGCGGCGGCGTGGACTTGGGCGGTGGCGCTCTGCGCCAGACCGAGGCCTGGCTTCAGTGGCAAGGGCGTGGGGAGCTTGCGCCGCTGCGCTTGCGCTTGGGCTATGGCCAATGGCAAAACCTGCGCGGGCATAGTCCTTCCAGTGCACATTTCAATTTGGCGGTGGGCTACGCCTGGGGCAGCCTCTGAACCCAGCGTTGCTCGAAGGCTGAGCCTGCATTCGGTGAGCTGGCGCGTCCTGGAAATCCGGCTTGCGCGGCGACAATACGCGCCATGAAAGTCATTCGTCTGAGAGCCGGCAAGGAGCGCTCGCTGCTGCGCCGTCATCCCTGGGTCTTCCAGGGTTCCGTGGAAAAAGGCAAGGCCGACGCCGGCGAGACCGTGCGGGTCGAGTCCGACAGCGGGCAGTTCCTCTGCTGGGCTTCCTTCAGCCCCAGCTCCATGATTCGCGTGCGGGCCTGGAGTTTCGACGAGGCCGAGCGCATTGACGCAGCATTCTTCGATCGCCGCGTCCGCAGCGCGATCGCAGTCCGCGAGCGCATGCCCATCGTCTCCAACGCCCGGCGGCTGATCCATGGTGAAGCGGACGGCTTGCCCGGGCTGATCGTCGATCGCTACGACGACACGCTCGTGGCGCAGTTCCTCTCCGCCGGGACCGAACGCTGGAAGCAGACCATTGCCGACAGCCTGCTGGCCGCGACCGGCCTGAGCCGGCTCTATGAACGCTCGGACTCCGGCGTTCGCCAGCTGGAGGGGCTGCCGCCGGTGACCGGCTGGCTGCGCGGCGAGGGGCACACCGAGCTGACCATCGAAGAACACGAGTGGAAGCTGACGCTGGACGTGCAGGAAGGCCACAAGACCGGCTACTACCTGGACCAGCGCGACAACCGCAAGAAGTTCGCCGACACCGTGCGTCAGTACGGCTTGCAGCGCGTGCTCAACTGCTACTGCTACACCGGTGGCTTCTCGGTGGCGGCGCTGGCCGGCGGTGCGGCCGAAGTGACCAGCGTGGATTCGTCCGCGCCTGCCCTGGCCCGCGCCAACGCGCATGTGACGCTCAATGGCTTTGACGCGGCCCGCCACACGGCGCTGGATGCCGACGTCAACCAGACCTTACGGGACTTCATCAAGCAAGGGCGGACCTTTGACGCCATCGTGCTGGACCCGCCCAAGTTCGCTCCCACCGCCGCCCATGCCGAGCGCGCGGCCCGGGCCTACAAGGACATCAACCGCCTGGCCTTCAAGCTGCTGGAGCCGGGCGGCGTGCTTTTCACCTTCTCCTGCTCGGGGGGCGTGGGGCCGGAGCTCTTCCACAAGATCGTGGCCGGCGCCGGCATGGACGCCGGCGTGGACGGCTTCATCCTCGACCGTGTAGGCGCCACGCCTGACCATCCGCAGACCATCTGCTTCCCGGAAGGTGAATACCTCAAGGGGCTGCTGGTGCTCAAGCGCTGATTTGAGGGGGGTGGGTGAGCCCTATGAAGGGGACAGGGCGAAACGCGATATACCTCTGGCCTTGCGCCCAAAGATGACTTTTCTGTGACAACAGCCACGAAAAGCTTCAAAGCATTCGGCAGTCGCGGGCGTTTCGTTTCACGAGGGAAATTTCATGAAAGTCTTGTCCTCTCTGGCGCTGGCACTGCTCAGCGCTGGTGCCCTGTCTTCAGCGCAGGCCAGCACCGCCATCACCAACTTTGGCAAGGATCTGGTGCCCTTCACTGGCAACACCAGCGCACCTGCCGACTGGCGCTTTCTGCCTGGGCAGAGCTTCAACGGCGTCGCCGGCGCTCTGGACGGCGTGGCCATGCTGAGCTTCGAGACCAAGGGCGGCGGCTCGTACGCCTGCTCCGGCTCGCTGCTGGCAGGGGGGCAGTACGTGCTGACGGCCGCTCACTGCGCTGATGATTTCGTCAAGATGCAGGTCGATTTCGGCTGGGCGGGCGGCGCCTCGACGGTGTCGCGCTCGGTGGCCGTTGGCAATGCCATCGTGCACTCCGGCTGGGACGGTACGCTGGACACCGGTGCCGACATCGCGCTGCTGCGCCTGGATCAGGCGGTGACCACCATCAAGGGCTACAAGCTCAGCACCACGCTGGACATCGGCAAGGACATCCTGGTGGCCGGCTATGGCACCACCCAGGTCGCTGACGTCAACGCCCCGACCAACTGGAATGACTGGAAGTACGGGCACTACGCCTGGAACCGGATCGACGTGGACAGCCAGACCTTCAACAAGGGCATTGGCGGCGTCATCCCCGGCTGGTACGACCCCAGCAACTACAAGTACGGCGTGACCTATATGTCCGACTTCGACAGTGGCCGGGATGCGAACAATACGCTGCAGATTCTGGCTGATGAAGTGGGCACGGCGCTGTGGAGCAGCGACCTGGGTCATGGCAAGGATGAAGGCCTGATCGCCGGTGGTGACTCCGGCGGCGGGGACTTTGTCTGGGACGGCACGCAGTTCCTGCTCACCGGTGTGCACAGCTGGGGCTGGCAGGCCTGCCAGAGCTTTGGCCTGAGTTGCGACGCCGCGAAGAAGAACGGCTCCAGTTACGGTGACTTGTCCGGCTCGACCGCCGTGTACTCGCACCTGGACTGGATCAACAAGCAGATGGGCGTCCCGGAGCCCGGCAGTGCGGCGCTGGCTTTGCTGGGTCTGTTTGGCCTGAGCGCGGTGCGCCGTCGCCAGCGCGGTTGACGCGCGCTTGTGCGGAAACGCGAAACGGCCCTGCGGGGCCGTTTTTTCTTAGGTGCGCCTGCTCAGGTGGTCGGCAGCTGCAGGCGCGGCGAGAACTTGGCCCGGTGCACGCTGAAGAAGGCCTTCACATTGCGGACGTTGCTGTCGGCGCTGTAGAAGGTCTGCACCAGCTGGTGGTAGGCGGCCATGTCGGGCACCTGCACGATCAGCACGAAGTCCGGTCCGGGTGAGACCTGGTAGCACTGCTGCACCTCCGGGCGTGCCACGGCCAGAGCCTGGAAGGTGGCCAGGGCCTCGGCCGTCTGCCGCTCCAGCGTGATCTCCACGATGGCGATCAACCCCGCACCCAGCAGCGCGGGACTCAGGATGGCCACCTCCCGCTCGATCACCCCCAGCTCGCGCAGGCGCTTGACCCGGCGCAGGCAGGTCGCCGGCGAGACGGCGGCGCGGCGTGCCAGGTCCAGGTTGGACAAGGAGGCGTCTTCTTGCAGCACCCCCAGGATGCGGTGATCGGTGGCGTCGAGTTGAATCAAGATTTCAAACGATCGTGATAAATGAATGAATTCATCATATCCATATGATGGTGAAATTTTCACTCACATGGACTGCGATTTTGATCGCACATACCATGGGCGGCCTCCTACGATTCGCTCCCATCGCAGCCCAGGGCAGCATCAAAGGAGGATTCATCCATGTGTGGCATCGTCGGCGCCGTTTCGCAGCGCAATATCGTCCCCATCCTGATCGAAGGCCTGAAGCGCCTGGAGTACCGCGGCTATGACTCCTGCGGCGTGGCCGTCCATCAGGGCGGGGAACTGCGCCGGGCTCGCAGCACCTCGCGTGTGGCTGAGTTGCACAGCCAGACCGCCGAGGACGGCATCGCCTCCGGCACCGGCATCGCCCACACGCGTTGGGCCACCCACGGCGTTCCGGCGGTGCACAACGCCCATCCGCATTTCTCGCATGGCGCCCATGCGGCGGAAGGTGCGGCCGGCCGCATCGCGCTGGTCCACAACGGCATCATCGAGAACCACGACGAACTGCGTGCTGAACTCAAGGCGCGCGGCTACACCTTCCACAGCCAGACGGATACCGAGGTCATCGCCCATCTGATCGACCACGTCTACCAGGGTGACCTGCTGGAGGCTGTGCAGCAGGCCGTCCAGCGCCTCAAGGGGGCCTATGCCATCGCCGTGTTCAGCCGCGATGAGCCGCACCGTGTGGTCGGCGCGCGGGAGGGGTCGCCCCTGGTGCTGGGCGTGGGGACCGAAGCCGGACAGAGCGAGCACTTCCTGGCCTCGGACGCCATGGCGCTGGCCGGTGTCACCGACCAGATCGTCTACCTGGAAGAGGGGGATGTGGTGGACCTGCAGTTGGGGCGTTACTGGATCACGCACCGGCAGGCCGGCAGCGCGCGTTTCGAGACCGTGGATCGCGAAGTCCGCACCGTGCATGCGCACAGTGGCGCCGCCGAACTGGGCCCCTACCGCCACTACATGCAGAAGGAAATCTTCGAGCAGCCGGTGGCGATCGCCAACACGCTGGATGCCGTGACGAACATCAGCCCGGAGATCTTCGGCGACGGCGCCTACCGCGCCTTCAAGGAGATCGACTCCGTGCTGATCCTGGCCTGCGGCACCAGCTACTACGCCGGATCCACCGCCAAGTACTGGCTGGAGAGCATCGCCAAGATCCCCACCAGCGTCGAGATCGCCAGCGAGTACCGCTACCGCGACAGCGTGCCAAATCCGCGCACGCTGGTTGTCACCATCAGCCAGAGCGGCGAGACGGCCGACACCCTTGCTGCACTGAAGCATGCGCGGGCCCAGGGCATGACGCACACCCTGACGGTTTGCAACGTCTCCACCAGCGCCATGGTGCGCGAGTGCGAGATGGCCTTCATCACCCGCGCGGGTGCGGAGATCGGCGTGGCGTCCACCAAGGCCTTCACCACCCAGCTGGTGGGCTTGTTCCTGCTGACGCTGGCGCTGGCGCAGACCCGTGGTCATCTCACGGAAGCCCAGGAAGCCGAGCACCTCAAGGCCCTGCGCCACCTGCCCGTGGCGGTGCAGGCGGTGGTGGCGCTGGAGCCGCAGGTCATCGCCTGGAGCGAGGAATTCGCCCGCAAGGAAAATGCCTTGTTCCTCGGCCGCGGCCTGCACTATCCGATTGCCTTGGAGGGTGCGCTCAAGCTCAAGGAAATCAGCTACATCCATGCCGAGGCCTACCCGGCCGGCGAGCTCAAGCATGGCCCGCTGGCCCTGGTGACCGCCGAGATGCCCGTGGTGACCGTGGCGCCCAACGACGCGCTGCTGGAAAAGCTCAAGAGCAATATGCAGGAAGTGCGCGCCCGCGGCGGCGAGCTCTTCGTGTTCGCCGACAGCGACACCAAGATCGAAAGCGAACCCGGCCTGCACGTGATCCGCATGCCCGAGCACTACGGCGCCCTGAGCCCCATCCTGCACGTCATCCCGCTGCAACTGCTGGCCTATCACACGGCCTGCGCGCGGGGGACGGACGTGGACAAGCCGCGTAATTTGGCGAAGAGTGTGACGGTGGAGTGAGGGGGGGCTCCTGAAAACTGGCTCGAAGGAATGAGGTCAGTTGGAAGGGACTGGAGAAGGGGCCGGGAGGCCCCTTCCGCTTTTGGTGGGCGTTCGACGATGCACTCGATGGAGGTGAGGGGATGGCGCCGTGCGGCGGGGGCTGTTGTTCATAGTCGTTTCAGTCTGCGGCCGTTTTCGGCCAGGAGCTGCCATTCGCGGATGCCCGCTGACAAGCGCATCGGATCCGAGCAGTTGAGCGGACCATCTGATTAAATGTTGGGCAGAATTCTTTAACGATCGGCCCGCCACCAAGTTAAATCGCATGTGAAGCAAGCAATCAGAAAATTCCTTCTCGCAGTTGCATGGCCATTCCGGCCGGTCGTGCGAGCGTATTGTTGGTGGGTGCCTCTAGAGTTCGGGCTTGTCCGCAATGCTGTGCTGCTTCCGGACTCTATGAGCATCTTCGTGGCCATGCTAGGCGGCATATGGGCCGTAACAAATGTAGTGTGGAGCAGCCTCGCCGCCTTTGCTTGGGTAGTGCTTGTGTCTCCGATCTGCCTATTGAATCTGGTGCAGATCAAGAACTCCGAAGTACGAGTCTTTAGATTGATCTTCTTCATTCCTTACTGGATACATCGAGTACCAAGAAATGCCAGATTCGATCTGTATGAAGCCTTTGAAGACTCTGCACCAACCGGTGTAGCCTTTGAGGCTAGTTCCTACGGAGCTGATCCATTGCACCTTGGCACCGCACGATCGGCTGAGCCCCTGTATGCGCATCTGGGCAAGCTTCTCAGGGATGCTGGCTGGGAGAAGGCCACATTTGGCTATATGAGTCCAGCAGATGGCAGCAATGCGCTCTAACCCTTTTTTGGAACTGACGCTATGCGACGCCGGGCCGCGAAGCGGTGCGTGTCAAGATAGTTGTCGCCTCAGTCATGCCGCCCTGGCCTGAGTATCCTGGCCTGGGATCGCTGCGGCGATGACCGCATCGCGCTCCGGGTTCAGCGTCACGACCGTGATCGGTGACCAGTCGCGGGTGCCGCGCGACCATCGTGCTGGGTTGTGCTCGCGGGCCCGGGTGTACACGGCGCCACGCGCTGCGAGGATCGCCACATCCTGGCCCGCATGGCGCTGCGCCGGGCTCACATAACGAATCCCGCTGTGTCGGTGCTCGACGTTGTACCAGTGCACGAATCCCGCCGCCCAGCGGCGCGCCGCAGCGAGATCGTCGAAGCCACGTTCAGGGAACTCCGGCCGGTACTTCGCGGTGCGGAACAGCGATTCGACATAGGCGTTGTCGTCGCTCACACGGGGCCGCGAGCGGTGCGTGTCAAGATAGTTGTCGCCTCAGTCATGCCGCCCTGGCCTGAGTATCC
>JAYSEK010000046.1:0-40621 GCA_041913905.1 Burkholderiaceae bacterium
ATGCCGGGTGGTGTGGCAGGGGCGCCTCCAAATGGAGGCCCCCTATGCCGATCGCGTGGTCCACGCGCAAACCCGCTGGTTTCCCCGTGCAATTCCTCGCGCCGCGAGGGCTCAAGTTTCCCCGCCCCGGGTCGAAAAATGTCTCAACACGGCCCACAGAGAACAGAGCATATGTACGGCAACTCTTCCCCCTTCGCATCGCGCACGCACCGGGCCAGCGCCATGTACAGCAAGGTCGGCCTGGAAACCGACGTGCTGAACGCCAGCCCCCACCGCCTGGTGAGCCTGCTCTTCGACGGCGTCCACGACGGCATGAACCAGGCCATCGGCTACATCCAGTCCGGCAACCACGAGATGAAGAACCGCAGCCTCGGTCGCTGCGTACGCATCCTGGATGAAGGCCTGAAGGCGGCCCTGAACCTGGAATCCGGCGAGCTGGCGCGCGACCTGCGCGATCTCTATGCCTATCTGTGCATGCGACTGACGCACGCCAATCTACACAGCGACATTGCTGTCATCCAAGAATGCCAGCGCCTGCTGCAGCCCGTGCGCGACGCCTGGCACGCCATCGGGGACCGCAGCGAATCCAAGCGCGTGGCCTGAACCATGCGCGACAAAGCCCCGGCCACCCGCCCATCCAGACTCAGGGACGAACTCATGAACACGCACCTCCTCAGCTACTACGAAGCCATCGAACAGGCCAGCGCCGACATGCTTTCCGCAGCGCGTTCGGGCAACTGGGACGAAGTCGTCAAGCTGGAAGGCGCCTGCGTGCTGCTGATCTCGCAGCTCAAACACGCGGCGCAGCGCGAGGCGCTGGCACCCGAAGAAAGCCGGCTCAAGACCCGCATCATGCAGCGCATCCTGCTCAATGATGCGGAGATCCGGCACCTGGCCGAGCCCTGGCTGGACGACCTGGATCAGGTGCTCAGCGGCAAGTTCAAGACCGTACACTGAAGACCGCCAAGCGCACCCCGGTGCGCTTCTTCACATCTCACCCCCCGCCGATGAGCCCGCCCGACACCGCCGCCCCCAAGGAACTCGACGAACAGCAGCGGGAGACCTTCAGGATCAGCACCCCCGTCGAAATCGCCGCCTACCTGCGCGAGCTGATGAGCGAGCAGTGCCGCGTCTACCTGCGCAACCCGGAAGGGCTGGATCTGCACACCACGCTGTGCGTGCTGGACGCCAGCAAGGGCGTCATCGGCTTCGATCTACCCAGCAGCAGCAACCGCGCGCAGTCCCTGCTGGAGAGCGACGAGATCACCGCCACCGCCTACCTCGCCTCCATCCGGCTGGAATTCGAGCTGGAGCAGCCGGTGATCGTGCGCGACGGCGGCAGCAACGTGCTGCGCGCCGCGCTGCCGCGGCGGCTGTACCGCTTCCAGCGCCGGCAGGCCTTTCGCGTCCAGCCCATGGGCGTCAACTACCCGCTGCTGCAACTGAGCCACCCGCAACAGCCGGACCAGCGCCTGCGGCTGCGGGTGCTGGACATCAGCATGGGTGGGGTCGGCCTGTTGCTGCCGGGTGACCAGCCCGAGCTGCCGCCCGGCGTGGACCTGAACGCCTGCGAGCTGGAACTGGACCGCGATACACGGCTGGACGTGAACCTGCACCTGCTGCACGTAACCCAGCATGCCGAGGTGCAAAGCGGCCGCCACCTGGGCTGCGCCTTCCATGCCCTGCCGCCCGAGACGGCGCGCGTCCTGCAGCTCTACATCGACCAGACGCAGAAGCGGCGGCGCCAGCTGCGGCGCTGAGGCGGCCCCAGCGACCGCCGGGCAGGCGGCTGCGGTACTAGACCTGCATGTTCATGATTTCCGAATAGGTCGACACCAGCCGGTTGCGCACCTGCAAGGTGGCCTGGAAACCGATCTGCGCCTTCTGCATCGCCACCATGGTCTCTTCAAGGCTGACGGTGGGATTGTCCAGCTGCACCTCGCGCTGCAGGCGCTGGGCCTCGTTCTGCTGTGCGCTCACCGACTGCATGGCCTTCACCATGGCATCGCCGAAGCTGGCACCGCCCGCGGCGCGTGCCTGTGCCACCGGCTGGCCGCTGGCGCTCATGCCGGCACGGGCGACGGCGGCTGCGAAGTCAAAAGGGCGAAGCTTGAGGTCCATGGCATCTCCCGGAGATCGGCTGCGTCGCGGCCCTTGGAGCAGGGCCGATGCGGCACGCAGGTCCGCTCATCAGGTAGGGAAATGCTAGGGCCAGCGGTGGCGGACAAAGGAGGGAACTGAGCGCGCTTTGTCGGCCTCATTTCGCCTTTCTTGAGGGGGAAATGACAAAAAAATCCTGGTCATTGGTGCGGGAACCCTGCACCCTTGCATAGCCGCCACCCGCCATGGACAACGCCCTCACCGCCCCTGCCGCCGTCACTCTGGAGCCGACCCCTGCCCAGCCCGCCGGCCAGCCGGGTCTGGCCGAGCGCCTGACGGCCCTGCCTGCCCGCAGCAAGCTGGGCCTGGGCTTTGGGCTGGTCGCCCTCGCGGGCGTGGTGCTGGCCATGAGCCTGTGGTCCTCGCAGGGGGACTTCCGCCCTGTCTTCACGGGTCTGTCCGACAAGGACGGCGGCGCCGTGATCGCCCAGCTGGCCCAGATGCAGGTGCCCTACCGCAGCGAGCCGGGCGGCATCATCCTCGTGCCCGCCAGCCAGGTCTATGACGTGCGCATGAAGCTCGCCTCCGCCGGCCTGCCCAAGGGCTCGACGGTGGGATTCGAGCTGATGGACAAGCAGTCCATCGGCCAGACGCAGTTCAACGAGCGGCTGAACTTCCAGCGCGCGCTGGAAGGCGAGTTGACCCGCACCATCACCGCCATGGCCGACGTCGCCGATGCTCGCGTTCACCTCGCCATGCCGCAGCAGAACGGCTTCTTCCGCGAGCAACAAAAGCCCAGCGCCTCGGTGATGCTCACCCTGCGCGGCGGCCACAGCCTGGACCGTGCGCAGGTGGCGGGCATCGTGCACCTGGTCTCGGCCTCGGTGCCCGAGCTCAGCCCCAAGGCCGTCAGCGTGCTGGACAGCACCGGCGCACTGCTCTCCAACCCGGGTGACAACGGCTCCGGCCTGGACAGCCAGCAGCTGCAGTACAAGCAGCAGATCGAGACCAACCTCCACAAACGCATCTACGAGCTGCTGGAGCCCGTGGTGGGCCGCGAGAACCTGCGCGCCACGGTCACCGCCGACGTGGACTTCTCGCAGGTCGAATCCACCGCCGAGGAATACAAGCCCAACCAGGGTGGCAACGCCAGCAGCGCCATCCGCAGCCAGCAGACGCAGGAATCCACCAACGCCACGCCGGCCCAGCCCACGGGCGTGCCGGGCGCCAGCACCAACCAGCCGCCCGTGCCGGCCACCGCGCCCATCAACGGCGCTTCCGCCCCGCTGCAGACGGCCGCAGGCAGCGGCCAACAGAGCAGCCGCCGCGAAGCCGTCACCAATTACGAGCTGGACAAGACGGTGCGCGTCACCCGCAACGCCACCGGCGTGGTGCGCCGGCTCAATGCCGCCGTCGTGGTCAACCACCGCAGCAGCACTGACCCCAAAGGCAAGGTCAGCACCACGCCCGTGCCGCAGGAAGAGCTCGACAAGCTGACCGCCCTGGTCAAGGAGACCATGGGCTTCAGCCAGGAGCGCGGCGACTCCGTGCGCGTGGTTTCCGCGCCCTTCGTGGTCGAAAAGATCGAGGTCACCGAGCTGCCGCTGTGGAAGCAGCCCTGGCTGCTGGACGTGGTGCGTGCGGCCGCCGTGCCGGCCGCCCTGGTGCTGGTGGCACTGATTGCAGTCTTCGGCATGGTCAAGCCCGCCCTGCGCGCAGCCTTCCCGCCGCCGCCTGAGAAGACCGAAGAAGCCGGCGGCCAGCTCAACGCGGTAGCCGACGAGACCGAACTGCTGCCCGGCGGCGAAGGCCTGCCGGCGCTGGAAGCCCCGGTCAATAACGACAAATTGGAGCGGGCACGCCAGCTGGCCCGCGAGAACCCGGCCGCCGTGGCGAACATCGTTCGCGCTTGGGTGAATGGTGAGGAGCCGGTGTGATGTGTTGGCCCCTCGCCCAGTCTCGCCTCGCTGGACGCGGGCTTGCCCGGTCGGTCCCCCGAGGGGACGGTGATGCTCTCGGCATTGGGCCGCAAGCATCACCATGGCGGGCCGGCTTGGGAGCGGCCCGGCGCTCGGCCCGGGATGGCTTGCCCCTCGCCCAGCTGCGCCGCGCTGAACGCGGGCGCTTCCGGTCGGTCCCCCGAGGGGACGGCGATGTCTGCGGCATTGAGCCGCTGACATCGACTTGGCGGGCCGGCTTGGGAGCGGCCCGGCGCTCGGCCCGAAATGACTTGCCTATCGCCAAGCGGGCGGAATTGACAGGAATGCACCATGGATGACGAAGGCGTTGAACAGGCGGCCATCCTGCTGATGTCCCTGGGCGAGGAAGAGGCCGCCGAGGTCTTCAAGCACCTCGCGCCCAAGGAGGTGCAGAAGCTGGGCGAGACCATCGCCAAGCTCAAGGTGGTCAAGCGCGAGCAGGTCGAGAAGGTGCTGGACAAGTTCGACGCCGTCGCCGAAACCCAGAGCATGCTGGTGAACGACACCGACGAATACGTGCGCACGGTGCTGCGCCGCGCCCTGGGCGAGGACAAGGCCAATCTGCTGCTGGACCGCATCCTGCAGGGCAGCGACGTGTCCTCCATCGAGAGTCTCAAGTGGATGGACGCCAGCTCGGTGGCCGAGCTGCTGCGCAACGAGCACCCGCAGATCATCGCGGCCATCCTCGCGCACCTGGACTTCGACCAGACCAGCTCCATCCTCAAGCTCTTCACCGAGCGCCAGCGCAACGAGGTGTTGATCCGCATCGCCACGCTGGACGGCATCCAGCCCATGGCCCTGAAAGACCTCAACGAGGTGATGAGCCAGATCCTGGCCGGCGGCGACCGCATGAAGAAGAGCTCGCTGGGCGGTGTGAAGACCGCGGCCGAGATCATCAACATGATGGGATCCAGCGTCGAGGCCTCGGTGCTGGACTACATCCGCGAAGCCGACAGCGACCTGGCACAAAAGATCATGGACAACATGTTCACCTTCGACGACCTGGAGAAGATCGACGACAAGGGCATCCAGGCCACGCTCAAGGAAGTGCAGAGCGAATCGCTGGTGGTGGCGCTCAAGGGCGCCAGCCCGGACCTGCGCGAGAAGATCTTCCGCAACATGTCCACCCGCGCCGCTGAGACCCTGCGCGAGGATCTGGAGTCCCGCGGCCCGGTGCGGCTCTCCGAAGTCGAGAGCGAACAGAAGGAAATCCTCAAGATCGTGCGCCGCCTGGTGGACGAAGGCCAGATCGTGCTCGCCACCGGCGGCGACGACCAGTTCCTCTGAGCGCCGCGCCAGCGCCTGCCCTGAGCCCCTCGAACGCAGCGACCACCCGGAATGTTCACCATGCCGCCCCGTCCGCCCCGCCAAGTTCCGCCCCCCGTGCGCCCCGAGGGCAGCCCGGCGCGCACCAGCCACTACAGCCGCTTCATCCCGAGGGAGGAACTGCAGGGCTTTTCCAGCTGGAATCCGGACGCCTTCCAGGGCGTGCCGGAGGCCAAGCCCACCTACACGACCGCGCAAGCCGAGCCCGCCGCGCCAGAAGCGCCCGCCACCCCGCCCGAGCCCAATGTCGACGAGCTGGTCAGCGCCGCGCGGCAGAGCGGCTACCAGGACGGCTATCGCGACGGCATGGAGGCGCTGGACGCCTTCAAGAAAAGCTTTGCCCAGCAGATGAGCGCACAGATCGGCGAGCTGATGCGCAACTTCAGCGCCGACTTCCAGGATCTGGAAGCCCGCATGGCTGAGACCCTGGCCCGCTGCGCCGTCGAACTGGCCCGCCAGGTGGTGCGCACCGAGCTGCAGCAGCAGCCCGAGCTGATCGCCCGCGTGGCCCACGAGGCCGTCGAGGCCCTGCTGATTTCGGCCCGCCACATCCGCGTGCGCGTGCACCCCGAGGATCTGCCCCTGGTCGAGCAAGGTGCCGGCGAGGAGCTGAAGGCCCGCGAGGCCCAGCTGATCCCCGACGCCAGCGTCGCGCGCGGCGGCTGCAAGGTCGACTCCGACATCTCCAGCGTCGACGCCACCCTGCCCGCCCGCTGGCAGCAGGTGATGGCGGCCATGGGCCAGCATTCGCTCTGGGAAGACCGCCGCGGCGGCAATGAGCCGGAAGAGGACGCCGCGCCATGAAGAACGAGAGCATCGAGCGCCTCTCGCGCTGGGATCAGTACCTGGACGACCTCCAGGCCTTCGCATCCGCGCCCGTGGCCCTGGAGTCCCAGGGCAAGCTGGTGCGCGTGGCCGGGCTGGTGCTGGAGGCCACCGGCGTGCGCGTGCCGGTGGGCTCCGTCTGCCAGATCCACATGCCGAGCTCGGCCGCGAATCCGCGCCGCGGTCAGGCGCCGGTCAACGCCGAGGTCGTGGGCTTCTCGGGAGACCGCGCCTACCTGATGCCCACGGACGAAGTCCACGGGCTCTCCAGCGGTGCCATGGTGCTGCCGCGCCCCGCCGCCCTGCGCGGACCTGTGCTGGGCCAGCAGCGCCATCCCTGGCGCCGCGACGAGGACCGCGGCCTGCACCTGCCCATGGGCGACGGCCTGCTGGGTCGCGTGGTCGACTCGCACGGCCATCCGCTGGACCGCCGCGGCCCGCTGGAAGACGTCCACCCAGAACCCATGGTGCGCCGGCCCATCAACGCCATGGACCGCGACCCGGTGCGCACGCCGCTGGACACCGGTGTGCGCTCGATCAACGCCATGCTGACGGTCGGCCGCGGCCAGCGCCTGGGGCTCTTCGCGGGCACGGGCGTCGGCAAGTCCGTGCTGCTTGGCATGATGGCGCGCTACACGCAGGCCGACGTCATCGTGGTGGGACTGATCGGCGAACGCGGACGCGAGGTCAAGGAGTTCATCGAGGACATCCTCGGCGAGGACGGCCTGGCGCGCTCGGTGGTGGTCGCCGCGCCGGCGGACGCCCCTCCGCTGCTGCGCATGCAGGGCGCCACCTACGCGACCGCCATCGCCGAGCACTTCCGAGACCGCGGCCTGCACGTGCTGCTGCTGATGGACTCGCTCACCCGCTACGCCATGGCCCAGCGCGAGATCGCCCTGGCCATCGGCGAGCCGCCGGCCACCAAGGGCTATCCGCCCAGCTGCTTTGCCAAGCTGCCACAGCTGGTTGAGCGCAGCGGCAACGGCATGGCCGGCGGCGGCTCCATCACCGCCTTCTACACCGTGCTGTCGGAAGGCGATGACCAGCAGGATCCCATCGCCGACGCCGCACGCGGCATCCTGGACGGGCACATCGTGCTCTCGCGCGAGCTGGCCGAAGCCGGCCACTACCCGGCCATCGACATCGAGCGCTCGATCTCGCGCGTCATGAGCAACGTGACCGCGCCCGCCCATGTGGTCTGTGCCCGCCGCTTCCGGCAGCTCTGGGCCAAGCACAACAAGGCGCGCGACCTGCTGCAGCTGGGTGCCTACGTGCCCGGCCATGACCACGAACTGGACCTGGCCGTGCGGCTGCATCCCGAGATGGTGCAGCTGCTGCAGCAGGACATGCACCAACCCGCAGGCCTGGTGGCCAGCATCGACCAGCTCGAAAAACTGGTCAATGTTTCCTGAAACCTGCCGATAGTCCCAAGACGGAGAACCTTTCATGAGCGCTCCCTCCCTGCAAGCCCTGGACGTGCTGCTGGAACGTGCCGAAGCCGAGCGCGACGAGGCGCTGCGCCTGCTGCGCGACGCCGAGATGCGCGCCGGCGCCATGCGCCAGCAGCACGAGCAACTCGCGCAGTACCGTGTCGAGTACCAGACCCGATGGACGCAGAGCTTTGCCCGCAGCACCACGGTGGACATCCTCAGCTGCTACCAGAGCTTTGGCGGCCGGCTGGACCAGGCCATCAGCCAGCAGGACCTGCTGAGCAGCCAGGCCGAACAGCGCCTGGCCGCGTTTCGCGAGCAATTGCGCGAGCGCGAGCTGCGCGTCGCCTCGGTGCGCAAACTGCTGGAGCGGCGGCGCCTGGAGATGCGCCGGGCCCAGGAACGCCAGGAACAGAAGACCACTGACGAGCAGGCCACGCGCGCGCTGCGCCAGGCCGGCTTCGGCACGCCTCTGCGCTTCGGTCATTGAACCCGCGGCCAAGGTGCGCCGCATGCCGCGCCCGGCCGGAAAGGATTTCCCATGAACAAGATGTTGTTGCCATCGACCAGCGCAGATCCGCGCGTCAGCCCCGCGGATCTGCTCAGCCCGTTGGGATCGGCACGAGCCTCGTCAGGCGACAGCGAATCGCCGACAGGCTTTGCCCAGTTGCTGCAGGCCCGCGTGAGCAGCATGGGTCCGTCCGCCATGCCCGCACCGACGGCTGCACCGGCGCCACGCGCGGGTGGCAGCCCTGAACCCAGCAAGCCGCCCAGCCATGGCGAGGCTGCCGTGCCGGAGCACCCGCGCTCGTCGACCAGCGAAGGCACGCGCAGCACGGACGGCACAACGGACGGCAGCAAGCCCGCTGCACGCCGCAGTGCCGAAGCGCAGGCGCACGGCAAGGTGGCCCAGGCAAAGCCGGCCCACTCACCGGCGGACGCCGACGATGGAGATCCGGTGCTGGCTCAAGTACTGCGGCACCTGCGCGCTGGCGGTGGCGACGTGGGCGGCGACACCGCCAGCGAGGAGACTTCGGACGACACCCGCACGGCAGCAGACTGCGCGACGGCCGCGGACACCGCCCGCGCCCTCCCCTCTCAGGCACTGGCTCAGCCGGCCATGGTGCAGACACCGGGCGACAAAGCAGGCACGGCTTCTGCAGACACGACAGGAGCGACAGGCATGGCTGGGTCGGCAGGGTCGGCGGACTCGGCGCTCCTTGGCGATGCGAGCAAGGAGCGCCGCAGCGCGCCGTCAGGCAGCGGCGAAGGCGGTGCAGCGAGCAGCGCAGCGCTTGTCAAGCCGGCCGACTCCTCCCGCATGCCTGCCGGCCCGTTGCTCGCGGCAAAGGCCGTGGAATCAGACGGCGCCCAAGGAGTTGCCACGGTGGAAGCCGCGGCAGCGAACCGCGGCCAGACGGCCGTGGACGTCATGGGCGAAAAGCCTGATACCGCCACCGCCGTCGCCACCACCTTCGCCAGCGCCCTGCAGCAAGTGCAGCTCGGCACCGCACAAGGCAAGGCGGCCGTCGAGCATGGCAGCGCGCGCTACGAGCTGCATGCGCCCCTGCACAGCAGCGGCTTTGCGCCGGAGATGGCTGCACGCCTGAGCCTGGCGGCCGCCGAAGGCGTGCAACAAGCACAGCTGCACCTCAACCCGGCGGAGATGGGCCCCGTGCAGGTGCAGATCGTGCTGGACGGCCAGCAGGCCCAGATCAGCTTCATGGCCGAGCAAGCAGACACCCGCGCAGTGCTGGAGAAGAGCCTGCCCGAGCTGGCTGGCGCGTTGCGCGAGCAAGGCCTCACGCTCAGTGGTGGCGGCGTCTTCAGCCAGCAGCAGCAAGCGCAGTCGGGGCAGTCTTCGCATGCGAACCCGCAGGACGGCCGCCCAGGCGCACGCGGACTGCCTTCGCCGCTGGGGCCAGGCGAGGCGGACGACGCAGCGTCGGTGCGCAGCGTCGCGCCGGCCGCCCGCAGCCGAGGAGTCCTGGATCTGTTCGCCTGAGCCGGCATGCAGGACCGGCGGACCGGCGCGTGGGTCTTTTGCACGCTTTTCTACCGCTTATTGGCATATGCCAAGCCACCATTCATCCGAATAATTGATCCTGATGGCCCCATGGCGCGCTGCCGCGCCCTGGCCACTTGATTCAAGGAGTCTTCATGGCCACACCCGCCGGTGCCGAGGCCGCTGCCGCAGGAGGTGGCGGCGGTGGCAAGAAAAAGCTGATCATCATCGTTGCCGCGGTGCTGTTGCTGGTTGTCATTGGCGGCGGCGCCGCGCTCATGCTGATGAAGAAGAAGCAGCACGCCGCCGACGACGAGGAAGGCGGCGAGGCGCCCGCGGCCGCCGAGACCAGCCATGCCAAGCCCAAGTCGGGCACTCCGCCCACCTTCGTCCCGCTGGAGCCCTTCACCGTCAACCTGGCTGACAAGGAAGTGGACCGCTTCGCGCAAATCGGCGTGACACTGGAAGTTGCCGACCCCAAGGCGGCCGACTCGCTCAAGGCCTACATGCCGGCCATCCGCAGCAACGTGCTGATGGTGCTGTCGCACAAGACCTCGGCCGAACTGCTCACGCGCGAGGGCAAGGAGAAGCTGGCCCGCGAGATCCTGCGCGAGTCCGTCCGTCCCATGGGCATCGAGCTCGAAGACGAGGAAGAAGAAGACACCGCGGCGACGAGCAAGAAGAAAAAGAAGAAAAAGAAGGCCGTCGAGAGTCCCGTCACCCAGGTGCTGTTCTCCACCTTCATCGTGCAGTGAGCCTGCGCGAGCTGTGAGTCCGCCATGAACCAGCAGATCCTCTCCCAAGACGAAGTCGATGCACTCTTGCAGGGCATCACCGGCGAGAGCCAGAAGCTCGAGGCCGAAGAGGTCCAGCAGGGCGGCATCCGAGACTACAACCTGGCCAGCCAGGAGCGCATCGTGCGTGGGCGCATGCCCACGATGGAGATCATCAACGAGCGCTTCGCCCGCAACATCCGCATCGGCCTGTTCAACTTCATCCGCAAGAGCCCGGAAGTGGCCATCGGCGGCATCAAGGTGCAGAAGTACAGCGCCTTCCTGCGCGAGATCGTGGTGCCGACCAACTTCAACATCGTGTCAGTCAAGCCGCTGCGGGGCTCGGGGCTGATCGTCTGCGACCCCACGCTGGTGTTCGCGGTGATCGACTCCCTCTTCGGCGGCATCGGCAAGTTCCACGCCCGCATCGAGGGCAGAGACTTCTCGCCCACCGAGCAGCGCGTGATCTTCCGCCTGGTCGAGGTGATCACCGCCGAGTACCACAAGGCCTGGAAAGGCATCTATCCGCTGGAGCTGGAGTACCAGCGCTCGGAGATGCAGCCGCAGTTCGCCAACATCGCCACGCCCAGCGAGATCGTGGTGTCGACCTCCTTCACGCTGGAAATCGGCGAGACCAGCGGCACCGTCTATTTCTGCATCCCCTACTCCACCCTCGAACCCATCCGCGACGTGCTGTACTCCAGCACCCAGGGCGACTCCACCGAGCCCGACCGCCGATGGGTGAACCTGCTCAAGCACCAGCTGCAGTCGGCCGAAGTGGAACTGGTGGCCGAGCTGGCCCAGGCACCGGCGACGGTGGAGCAGCTGCTGGCCTTCAAGCCCGGCGACTTCATCGAGCTGGACCTGGAGCCGGTGATCAAGACCAAGATCGACGGCGTACCCGTTTTCGAGGCGCACTACGGCACCTCCAACGGCAAGTACGCACTGAAGGTTGAACAGATGCTGACCGGCCTGGACCAAGGCTGGCTGGGCGCGCGCAACATAGGCTGAAGGCACCGCCATGGACGAACAAGACGCAATGGCGGCCGAATGGGCGGCCGCACTCGCAGAAGCCAAGGGCTCCGAAGTCGCTGAGGAGGTGCAAGCCCCCACGGAACAGGTCGCCCCGGCCAGCTTCGCGAACTTCTCCCCCACCCCGAGCAACATGCCGGGCCAGGACATCAACATGATCCTGGACATCCCGGTGCAGCTGACCGTGGAGCTGGGCCGCACCCGCATCCCCATCAAGAACATCCTGCAGCTCGCGCAGGGCTCGGTGGTGGAGCTGGATGCGCTGGCCGGCGAGCCCATGGACGTGCTGGTCAACGGCTACCTCATCGCCCAGGGCGAGGTGGTGGTGGTGAACGACAAGTTCGGCATCCGGCTGACCGACATCGTCACACCGTCCGAGCGCATGCGCCGGCTCTCCAAGGGCGGCTGAAGCGGCCACCCTCGCTGCGCCGAGGCGCGACCCCGTGTCGCGCCGCTTTTCCGGCGCTTTTCCAGGGACTCCGTCCCTCAAGTCCCGCCCAGAATCGGCGCATGAACTCCCAAGTGCTGCCGGTCCTGTGGTTCCTGGCCATCCTCGCGGTGATTCCCTTGGCCTTGTGGCTGCTCAAGCGCAGCCCGCTGGGGTCAGGTCTTGCCAACACGCAGATGCGCCTGGTCTCCATCCTGCCGCTCTCGCCCAGCCAGAAGCTGCTGACCGTGGAAGTCGGCGAGGGCGAAGACCGGCGCTGGCTGGTACTGGGCGTCACGGCCCAGCAGATCCAGACCCTGCACGTGATGCCGCCACAGGCCAGCCTGCCCGCCACGCCTGCCGCAGCCGGATTTGCCGTGCAGCTGCGCCAGCGCATGGGCGGCGAAGGCCAGGGCCAGGACAAGGGAGGCGGCCATGCGCAGTGACCATGGCAAGCCCTTGCGGGCCGTCGCGCTGGGCTTGTGCGCCGCCCTGCTGATGAGCGCAAGCGCGCTGGCCCAACAAGCCACCCCCGCGCCGGCCACCTTGCCCCTGCTGATCGGCCAGGGTCCGGGCGGCAGCTACTCGGTCCCCATCCAGACCCTGCTCTTCTTCACAGCCCTGGGCTTCCTGCCCGCGGTGCTGCTGATGATGACGGGCTTCACCCGCATCGTCATCGTGCTCTCGCTGATGCGCCAGGCCCTGGGCACGCAGGCGGCGCCGCCCAACCAGGTCATCATCGGCCTGTCGCTGTTCCTGACCTTCTTCGTGATGAGTCCCACGCTCGACAAGGTCTACAGCGAGGCCTGGCAGCCCTATTCGGCCGGCCAGATCGGCTTCGACGAAGCGCTCAGGCGCGCCGAGACCCCCATGCGCGGCTTCATGCTCAAGCAGACGCGGCAGGCCGACGTGGCCTTGTTCAGCCGCCTGGCCAAGCTGGAGCCGGACCTCAAGCCCGAGGCGGTGCCGTTTCGCGTGCTGGTGCCGGCCTTCGTCACCAGCGAGCTGAAGTCGGCCTTCCAGATCGCCTTCCTGATCTTCATCCCATTCCTGGTCATCGACATGATCGTCAGCAGCGTGCTGATGAGCCTGGGCATGATGATGCTGTCACCGGTGCTGGTCTCCCTGCCCTTCAAGCTGATGCTCTTTGTGCTGGCGGATGGCTGGAACCTGCTGCTGGGCTCGCTCGCCGCTTCCTTCGCCACATGAGAAATTGCCCCACCCCCTACCGGCTTCGCCGGCCCCCATCCAGGGGGCGCGCCCGCACGCCCGGCAAAGCCGGATCGCCGGGCGCCGCTCGGCCAGAAGCCATGTTCGCATCGACTGGTGGCACTGCCGGCCAGGAGAACTGAGATGGACGCCCAACAAGTCTTCACCTTCGGCCAGCAAGGCCTCTACATGCTGATGCTGGTCGCTGCGCCCGTGCTGCTGACGGTCCTGGCGGTGGGCGTTCTGGTCAGCGTGTTCCAGGCGGCCACGCAGATCAACGAGGCCACGCTGAGCTTCGTGCCCAAGGTCGTCGCCGCCGTGCTGGTGCTGGCCATCACCGGGCCGTGGATGATGACCACGCTGGTCGAATACATCCAGCGCACCCTGCAGACCATCCCGCAGGTCGTCGGCTGAGGCCCCCGGCGCAGGCCCGCGATGATCAGCATCACCGAAGAGCAGCTGCTGGCCTGGCTCACGCCACTGCTGTGGCCCTTCTTTCGCACCTTGGCGATGTTCTCCGGCATGCCGGTGTTCAGCCAGCGCGCCATGCCGCTGCGGCTGCGGATCGGCCTGGCGCTGCTGATCTCGGTGGCTGCCCAGCCTTCGCTGCCGGCCATGCCGGCGACGCCACTGGATTCGCTTCCGCTGCTGCTGCTCCTGCTGGCCCAGCAGCTGCTGATCGGCCTGTCCATGGGCTTCGCGGTGCGCCTGGTGTTTGCGGCACTGGAGTTCGCCGGCGAGATCATCGGCCTGCAGATGGGGCTGAACTTTGCCGGCTTCTTCGACCCCGCCACCGGCGGCCAGGGCACCTCCACCTCGCGCTTCTTCGGCTCCATGGTGGCCTTCTTGTTCATCGCGGTGAACGGCCATCTGCTGCTGATCCAGGCCCTGGTGCAAAGCTTCCAGGCCTTTCCCGTCGGGCAGGCGCCCTTCGAATTCCTGCACGCGGCGCAGCCCCAGGTCTGGGGCGCCGAGATCTTCCGCATGGGTTTCTGGATCGCCTTGCCGCTGATCACCATGCTGATGTTCGTCAACCTGGTGTTGGGCGTGATCTCGCGGGTGGCGCCGCAGATCGGCGTGTTCTCCGTGGGCTTTCCGCTGACGGTCAGCATCGGCCTGATCGGCATGGTGGCCACCCTGCCGCTGATGCAGGGGCCGTTCCAGATCGTGCTGGAACGCATGCTGGCGGCCTTCTCCTGAGCGCCCGCAGCCCTGTCGAGCCGACGGCGAAGCCGGCCCGGCTCAGCGCACCTCGCGCGCCAGCTTCAGCATCTGCGAGCTGAGCGTCAGGCCACGGCGCTTGGCCTCGGTGTTGTTGATGCGAAAGGACAGGCCCGTGGGCTCCTGCGCCAAGGCGATGACGGCCCCGCTGCGCAGCGCCTCGGGCGAGTCGGCGATGATCAGCATGGGCGCATCGGCCAGCGCGTGCTGCCAGCGCTGCATCTCGCCCCGCTCAAGCAGGCTCAACATCAGGAGCTGGCAGTTCTGCGCCTGCTGGGGCTGGCTCAGAACCAGGAAATGCACCTGGTTGAAGCCGTGCTGGCGGCTGACCAGCGGGCGCAGCGCCTCCTGCATGTCTGCGGATCCTGCAAGGCAGTAGGTGAAGTCCTTGAGCGGTGGCGGTGGCCACTGCGTGAACTGAGCGAAGCGGTAGATGAAGGCGGCCTTCAGCTGGGCCTCCTCCGAGGCCGGTGCCGCGTGCACCGGGGAGCAAGCCAGCCCAAGACCCAGTGCAAGGCATAAGACAACACCTGGTGCAAGACCTGACCCCAGGTGCAGCCCAAGCCCTTTCAGCAACGGCCGGACGGGCAATCGCGAGCGTGCGTGCCGGCCGCTCATGACCCGAAGCTCCGACTCAGGCTGAACCGCAGCACGCGCCCTTCCTGTCGCACCGGCGCGGCGCCAATGGCAGTGATGTTGCTGTAGCGCGTCTGACCCAGGTTGTAGAGACCCAGAGAGCAGCTCAGGCCCGTCTGGGCTTGGTAGAGGAGATTCAGGTGATGGACGGCATGCCCGGCCAGGCCAACGCCGCCCACCTCGCGGCGACTCATGGCGTGCGTCTGCCAGGCCAGCGTCCACTGGCTGTTCAGCGGATGGCTGTAGCGCAGCTTCAGCAGGGCCTGCGGGGAGTTGTCGGGTGTCTGCCCGCTCTGGTCCCGATTGCGCTGCAGACTCAGCGACACGTCCATGTCTGCGCCGCTGTTCCAGCGCCGCTGCAGGCCGAAGTCCAGGCCCGTGGCCTTCAAGGGCGTGGCGTTGTAGTAGCCGTATTTGCTGTCCAGTGAGATGAGGTCGCTGAAGCGCGAGCGATAGACCGACAGCCGGTAGCGCAGCTGCGGCCCCAGGCTCTGCTCCAGGGCCAGCTCCAGGGACTTGATCCGCTCGGCGGCAGGGGTGTCGCGCGGCGGATCCTGCAGGTTGTTGATCGTGAACTCGCTGAGATTGGCTGCCCGGTAGGCGGAGCCGTAGACCACTCGCAGGCGCGTGTCTTCGCCAACGCGCCAGTTCCAGGCCAGGCGGGGATTCACCTGTGCCGATTCCATCAGATCGTCTCGGTCCCGGCGCAAGCCCAGGGACAGCAGATGATCGGGATGCACCCGCCATTCATCCTGGATGAAGATGCCGGTGCGGCGCGTATGACCGAAGAATTCGCCCCAGGGCTCAGGCTCGTCCCAGGGTCCGAAGAAGATGCGTTGGACGAAATTCTGCTGCTTGTCCAGGCCGATCATCAGGCGGTGGCCGGCCCATTGGTTGAAGCCCAGCCGCAGGCCGCCATTGAACCAGCGCCCCTGGCGCACGACTCGAAAAACATGGCGCAAGCCATCCTGCGGGTCCAGGTAGGGATCGCGGGATTCCGACTGCGTGCGCTTGCCCGACAGGTCGACGGCCAGGTCGACGTCCGGCCCCAGGTCCAGCTCGTAGGACAGCGACAGCAGGCTGTTGCGGTAGTAGGACTCGGCCTTGCCGAAACCCAGCTGCGGATGCCTGGCATCGAGCGGGGTGCCCATGCCACGGCTGCGCTCGCTGTGCGCCCCGCGAAGCGCCAGGCCGCCAGCGTTGATGGCACCGAACAGGCGCCCCACACGCTCGGTGCTGAGCGATCGCAGCTCCTCGGCGTAGGCAGGATTGGGGTCGTAGCCCAGCGGCACACGGACCTGCTCGCCCAGACCGGCCGACAGCAAGGCCTCATGACCATTTTCCAGGCGCAGGCCCCAACTGGCCTGGGCCTCCCGGCGCGATTGGCTGTCTGCGGACAGGCGCGTGCGCAAGCCGGCCAGCTTGTCCGCGCGCTTGGTGATGACGTTGATCACACCCAGAAAGGCGTTATTGCCGTAGATGGCCGACCCGGGGCCGGGCGAGAACTCCACCCGTTCGATCAGGTCCACGTCGACGTAGAACTCCGGGCCGATGAGCGCGGCATCCGTCGTGTTCTCATTGATGCGGACACCGTCCAGCAGGAGCAGCACGCGCGAGTTGAAGTCCCCCGGCCGCCCCAGGCCGCGCGCGCCCACGAAGCTGAAACTGCTATTGGTGGTCACGTACAAGCCCGGCAGGGCGTGCAGGATATCGGTCAGGCTGCGCAGGCCGTAGAGGCGGATCTCCTGCTCGCTCAGCACGTAGGTCACCAGGGGCGCCTGCTCCGCCGACTGGGCGAAGCGGGACGCCGTGGAAACCTGCACCGCGCGCGGCAGCTGCCGCTGCTGCTGTCGCAGCAGTTCCTCCAATGGCGGCGGCTCGTCCTGCACCGCAGCGGGAGGGGGGGATGATGTCGATTGCGCGACGGCGCCCGTCGTCAGCGACGCCAGCAGCAGACGGGCCAAAAGAGAGGTGATCCTAGACATCGCTGGCCTTGCGGTAGGTGTTCTTTCCGGCGCGCTTGGCGGCATACATGGCGGCATCCGCATGGCCCAGCAGGCTCGCCTCATCCTGCGCATCCTCGGGATAGCTGGCCAAGCCCACGGTTGCGCCCACGGGCAGCACTTGCCCATCCACGAGCAGCGGCTCGCGCACCGCGGCGATCAGCCGTGCCGCCAGCTGCTCCGCCCCGGCATCGGCGGCCATGCCAGGCAGGATCAGTGCGAATTCGTCGCCGCCCAGCCGGCACAGCACATCACTGCTGCGCAGCACCTGTGACATGCGGCGTGCCACCTCCACCAGCACGAGGTCGCCCGCCTCGTGACCATGGCCATCGTTGACCAGCTTGAAGTTATCCAGGTCGATGAACATCAGAGACAAGCTCTCGCCATGCTCCCGGGCATGGGCCAGCATACGCTGCAAGGCCGCCTGGAAGTACAGCCGGTTGGGCAGCTTGGTCAGGGCATCCTCATGCGCCAGGCGCTGGTACTGCTGCCCTGCCGCCTGCTCCTCGCGCAGCTGGCGGTTCAGCTCGGCCTGCCAGGCCTCGGCACGGCGCAGCAGCTGGTTGAAGCGCTCGGTCAGCCGCCCCACTTCGTCGGGATGGTGCACCCGCGCACGGCGGCTGTAGTCCTGGTCCGCCGCCACCTGCTCGGCGAGCCGGGACAGGGCCACGAGCGGCGAGAGCGCGCGCCGCTGCACGTAGCGCAACGCCCGCGATGCCACGAGGATGGCCAGCGCCATCAGCAGCGCGGCCATGAAGATGGCCTGCTGCAGCTGCTGCCGCAGGGACTGCAGGCTTTCGCGCAGATACAGCGTGCCCACCCGCTCGCCGCGCAGTTGCACGGGCATCCAGACCCGCAACTGTTGCGCGTCGACCTCGCGGCGCGGCTCCGTCACCTGCTGCGCTTCGCCGCCGCGCAGGCCGGTGGACTGCCCCGGGGCCAGCCAGTCCGCGAAGAGCTGGCCATCGGCCAGCACGACCCGCAGCTCCAGCACGTCGCCGCGGCGGGTGAAGGATTGCAGCTCGGCGCGCGCCGCGTCCCGATCCTCGAACACCAGCATGGGTGCCAGGCTGTTGGCCAGCACCTGCGCGCTGGCATGCGAGAGGCTGGCCTGGCGCTCCTGCACCGTGTACCAGCCCGCGGTGGCAATCAGCACGAAGCACAGCAGCAGGGTCGACACCAGCACCGCCAGGTTCCAGCGCGTCAGCCGAGCGACCAGCGACGGCGAGCGCCACCGTGCTGCGGCATCGTGCGCGGCCTCGGTCAGGTGCGGTGTGGAGGTGGCGGTTTTTTCTTGCATGCAGGAGGACCGGCTTCGCGCGCCCGGACGCCTGCCCAGCCCGCCGGCGTCAGTTGGCGACCAGGCCGTTGCGAATGGCGTAAACGGTCAGCTCCGAATTGTTGCTGAGCCCAAGCTTCTCCAGCACGCGGGCCCGATAAACGCTCACCGTCTTGGGGCTCAATGTCAATTCCTCCGCAATATCGGAGAGGCGTTTACCCGACGCGATCATCACCAGCGTCTGCAACTCGCGATCCGACAGCTTCTGGTGCGCCTGTTCGGTCACCGGCGCGGTCAGGCTCTCAACCAGCATCTGCGCGATCTCGGGCGTGACGTACTTCCGCCCCTGCGCCACCGTTCGCACCGCCTGCACCAGTTGCTGCGGATCGCCGCCCTTGTTGACATAGCCATAGGCGCCGGCGCGCAGCGCGCGGATGGCGTACTGGTCTTCCGGGTACATTGAGACGATCAGCACGCGCAAGGCGCTGCCCTCGTCCTTGAGCACATGCAGCACGTCCAGGCCGCTGCGGCCGGGCATGTTGATGTCCAGCACGAGCACATCGCAAGCCGGCGGATCGCCCAGGCCGCGCAGGAGGCTGCGCAGCTCGCCGTAGTCCCCCGCTTCGCCAATGACTTCGATGTCGGAGGTGTCCGCCAGCGTGTCCCGAATCCCGCGGCGGATCAGGGCATGGTCGTCACAGAGAATCACTTTGATCATAGATTGCCCCACACCGAGGGGTCGTGCGCACTGGCGTCCGCTGCCGCATCGTCCTCATCGCGCGCCTGGTCCATGGCCTCTGGCTCCAGCGGAATGGTGAGGATCAGGCTCGTGCCCTTGCTGCTGCTGCTGAGATCCACCCAGCCACCGACCGTGGCCGCACGTTCGTGCAGACCGCGGATGCCGAAGCTGCGCGTCTTCGCCAGATCCTGTGCAGCCATCCCTCGGCCATTGTCACGCAGCTCGAGGGTCAGCACACCGGAATCCAGGCTGAGCTCGATGTCCACCCGCGAGGCCTGCGCGTGCTTGGAGACATTGGTCAGCGCCTCCTGAGCGCAGCGGTAGGCCACCAGCGGCACGCCCGTGGGCAGCTGCATCTGGTCCTGAGGCGCACGCAGGCTGACCTGGATGCCGGTGCGTCGCTCGAAGCGCGCGGCCAGCCATTGCAGGGCCGCCACCAGGCCCTGGTCCAGAATGGCCGGACGCAGGTTGTGCATGATGCGCTGGCTGGCCTCGATGGCCTGGCTGACGGTCTCGATCGCCGAGGCCACGCGCTGCTGCACAGCCGGCTCCTGCACGTGGCGGGCCAGCCAGGCCAGGTCAAACTTCAAGGCCGTCAGCGAGCCGCCGACGTCATCATGAATCTCGCGGGCGATCGCGGCGCGCTCCATCTCGATGCTGGTCTGCAGATGCCCTGCCAGCTCGTGCAGGCGCTGCTTGCTGCGCCGCAGGGCCCGGTCGCCCTCCATGCGCGCACGCTGCGCCTCGGCGGCCTCGATGGCATGCAGCAGCGCCGGCGCCAGCCGCGTCAGGTTGTTCTTGAGCAGATAGTCCGAAGCACCGGTCTTCATCACGGCCACCGCGGTGTCTTCGCCGATCGCCCCGGAGACGAGGATGAAGGGCAGCAGTTGGTGGCGCTCCTTGAGCAAGGCCAGGACCTGCAGGCCCGAAAAGCCCGGCAGGTTGAAGTCCGAGATGATGGCGTCCCAGCGCTCGTCCAGCGCTGCATTGACGGCGGCCAGGCTGTCCAGCCGGCAAAGTTCCACCCGCAGGCCGGCACGTGCCAGCTCAGCGGCAATCAACTGATGGTCCAGCTCGGAATCTTCGACGTGGAGGATGCGCAGCTGGCGTTCGGTACTGGGCTTGGACATGGGCGCGAGTATGCCAACGGCCGCCCCTCTTCCCTGGACAGGCCCCTGCCGGAAAACGACAGTCCGCACACGCCAAAAGCGCAAACAAAGGGTTAACCCTAGGGCCAATATGAGAACTATTGGCCGAAGGAGGGAAATAGCCCAAGTTTGAACAACAAGTCCTGTCGACATCGCCATCAGAAATGCCGAAGATCGCGTCATGAACACATGGCTCGGAATGGTCGAACTGGGGGTACCCCGGTCGACGCTGGCGGCAACTGCAGCAGAGACAAAACCCGTGGAGCCAAGATGCTGATGAACGAACCCTCCGCCCCGGAACCGGGAATGCTTCCCCTTCTGGCCGCGGCAGAGCTTCAGGATCACCTGATGACGGTGACCAACGATCTGGAGCGCCTGCAGCGCCTGCTGGACGATGCTGGCGAATCCCTCTCCTCGCATTTCTTCAACGCTTCCAGCATCCTGCACGGCTTGCTGCGACGCGCTGCGGAAGAGGCGGACGGGGGCACCAGCAACGAGTTGCACCGTGTCATGGAAGACATTGCCGCGGCCATCACGGCGCTGCAGTTCCAGGACATGGCCACGCAGCTGATTACCCACACCAGCCAGCGTCTGCGCAATTGTGCAGACCAGTTGGCCCGCGATACCTTTGGCGATGACGAGGACGGCACCACCGTCGTCGAAATCGCCCCCTTGCGCCCCAACCCTGTGACCCAGGACGAAATGGACGCAGGGTCCATTGAATTGTTCTAAGGATCGACGCAATCCAGTCGATATCTGCTTGTTATCCGGAGAGAAAGCGATGCACTCAATTCTTGCTGTAGACGATTCGGCCTCCATGCGCCAGATGGTCTCCTTCACGCTGAAGAACGCAGGATTCAACGTGGTGGAGGCCGTGGACGGGCAGGACGCCTGGGAGAAATCCAGCACGCGCGATTTCGATCTGGTGCTCACCGATCAGAACATGCCGCGCATGGATGGCATCAGCCTGACCAAGAAACTGCGCGACAACCCCAAGTTCAAGACCACGCCCATCCTGATCCTGACCACCGAGTCCAGCGACCAGATGAAGCAGGCCGGCCGTGCAGCTGGCGCCACCGGCTGGCTGGTCAAACCCTTTGACCCGGCGAAGTTGATCGAAGTCATCGGCAAGGTGATCCGCTAAGGCACGCGCAACGCCAGGAGTAAAGCATGGGAGAAATGACCTCCGAAGGCGCCAGCCTCAGTGCGGGCATTGATCTAAGCCAGTTCTACCAAGTCTTCTTCGAGGAGGCGAGCGAGAACCTCGACAACATGGAGCAGCTGCTGCTGAACCTGAACATCGAGACCGCCGACGACGAAGAGCTCAACGCGATCTTCCGCTGCGCCCACTCCATCAAGGGCGGGGCGGCCACCTTTGGTTTCAGCGATGTCGCCGAGCTGACGCACCAGATGGAGACGCTGCTGGACAAGCTGCGCCGCCATGAGCTGCAGCCCACCTCGCAGATGGTGGACGTGCTGCTGCAGTCAGGCGATGCCCTGCGCGAGCAGCTGGGGCGGCACCAGGGTTCCGGTGCCGCACCGGTGGACACCAGCGACCTGCTGTTCAGCATCAAGACCCTGGTCGATGGCGGCACGCTGGACGGCAGTGCCGCACCCGCGCCCAAGTCGGCGCATGCGCCCACGCCAGCCCCCACGCCTGCCGCAGCACCCGCGCCCGCCAAGGCCGCCGGCCCGGTCGCGCGCCAGCTGGAGTTGAAGGTCGGGCCATTGAACAACCCCGCCCAGGCCGACAACCTGGTGGAGCTGTTCAAGGAAATCACCGATCTGGGCACCATCGAGCCCCTGGATGGCGGCGTCGCCGCGGACGGCATTCGCCGCTTCAAGGTGCTGACCACCAGCACCGACAACGACCTGCTGGACCTCTTCACCTTCCACGTGGCGCGCGAGCAGGTCCAGCTCGCACCGCTGGGCGAAGGCTACGGCTTCCATGAAGGCGCCCCGGGCGCCCCGGCAGAGACCAAGAAGGAAGAGGACCTGGGCTACGGTTTCTTCGAGGATGCGCCGGGCATGCCGCCGGCCGTCAGCACGGGCACCGACGTCAAGCCCGTGGCCGAAGCGCCCAAGCCCGTCGCCGCGACGGCCAAGCCGGCGGCAGCGGCCAAGGCCGAGCCGCGCGCGGCAGGCGGCGGGATGGACCAGTCCACGCTGCGTGTCTCGGTGGAAAAGGTCGATCAGCTGATCAACCTGGTCGGCGAGCTGGTGATCACGCAAGCCATGCTGGCGCAGAACTCGCGCAATGTGGACCCTGCGCTGTACCAGCAGCTGTCCTCTGGCCTCGCGGACCTGGAGCGCAACACCCGGGACCTGCAAGAGTCGGTGATGTCCATCCGCATGATTCCGATGTCGGTGGTCTTCAACCGCTTCCCCCGCATGCTGCGCGACCTGGCCGCCAAGCTGGGCAAGCGCGTGGAGCTGGTCACCCAGGGCGAAGCCACCGAGCTGGACAAGGGCCTGGTCGAGAAGATCACCGACCCCTTGACCCACCTGGTCCGCAACAGCTGCGACCACGGCATCGAGTCCCCGGCCGAGCGCCATGCCAAGGGCAAGCCCGAGCACGGCACCATCACGCTGGTCGCATCCCACCAGGGCGGCTCCATCGTGATCGAGGTGCGCGACGACGGCCGCGGGCTGAACCGCGAGAAGCTGCTCAAGAAGGCCCGCGAAAAAGGCATCGACGCACCGGATTCACTGACCGACCCGGAAGTCTGGGGCCTGATCTTCGCGCCCGGCTTCTCCACGGCCGAGCAGGTGACGGACGTCTCGGGCCGCGGCGTGGGCATGGACGTCGTCAAGAAGAACATCACCCAGCTGGGTGGCACGGTCGAGATCGACTCCGCCGAGGGCTACGGCATGAAGGTCTCGGTGCGGCTGCCGCTGACGCTGGCCATCATGGACGGCATGAGCGTGGGGGTCGGTGAAGAGGTCTACATCCTTCCCTTGTCCTCGGTGGTGGAATCCTTCCAGGTTCAGCCGGACACCATCAAGACCGTGGGCGGCTCGGGCCGCGTGGTCGAGGTGCGCGACGAATTCATGCCGGTGGTTGAGCTGGAACAAGTGTTCAACGTGCCGCGCTTCGACTTCGAGCACGTCAGCTCCATCATGGTGGTGGTCGAGGCCGAAGGGGGTCGCGTCGCCTTGCTGGTGGACGAATTGCTGGGCCAGCAGCAGGTGGTCGTGAAGAACCTGGAAGCCAACTACCGCAAGGTCACGGATGTCTCCGGCGCCACCATCATGGGCGACGGACGCGTGGCCCTGATCCTGGACGTGGGCAGCCTCGTTCGCCGTTCGCGTCATTGACATTGATATTGAGCCGGCCCTGCCCGCAGGGCCCTCGGGAGTTTTTCGAATGAGCATGAGCTCACTGCTGCGCCAGTTCAGCATCCGCGTGCGCATGATCGGCGCGATCGCCATGGTGCTGACCTTGCTGCTGACCCTGGGCAGCGTTGGCCTGTTTGGCATGAATTCCCTGCGCAAGCAGTCCGAAGAAATCCTGCAGCGTTCCATCAACGACTCCACGGAGCTGACCAGTTTGGTCCATGCCCTGGGCGACATGCGTCGCTTCGAGAAGGACATGATCGTCAACTACGAGAAGCCGGAGAACGTGAAGGCCCTGCGGCAGCGCTGGGAACAGTCTCGCGACGGCGTGCTCAAGCTGGGCAAGGTTCTGCAGCATGGCAGCGACACCGGCCCGCTGAGCAGGCTGCCCGCGGTGCTCGCCGACTATGACGCCAAGGCCAAGCCGGTGTTGCAGCAACTGGAGGCCGGCGCTTATGACAACGCCACCGTCGCCGACCGCATGCTGACTGCCGCCAAGGATCTGGCAGCCGAGGCCGACAAGCTGGTGATGGACTACCAGGCCAGCCTGCTGAAGGAATCACAGCGGCTGCAGGAGCGAGCCACGCGGACGCAGAACAACGTGCTGATGGTCTTCGTGCTCGTGCTGATCGCCAGCGCCTTGGTCGTCGTGCCGCTGACCCTGCTGAACATGCACAGCATCTGCAGGCCGCTGGCCGAAGCCGAAGAGCTCGCCAGCGCCATCGCCAAGGGCGATCTCACCAACGACGACCGACCCATCGAGGGCAAGGATGAGGCCTCGCATCTGCTGCATTCGCTGCAGCTGATGCAGAAGGCATTGCAGGATCTGGTGGGCCAGCTGCGGACCTCGGCGGACCACATCCGCACGGCCTCGGTTGAAATCGCCAGCGGCAACCAGGATCTATCCGGCCGTACCGAGCAAACGGCCAGCAATCTGCAGCTGGCCGCCTCGTCCATGGTGCAGCTCACCGGCACGGTGAAGCAGACCGCCGACTCCGCGCGCACCGCCAATCAGCTGGCCAGCTCCGCCTCCTCCGCCGCGGCGAAGGGCGGCGAGGTGGTGAGCCAGGTGGTGGCCACGATGGACGAGATCAACGTCAGCTCCAAGCGCATCGGCGACATCATCGGCGTCATCGACGGCATCGCCTTCCAGACCAACATCCTGGCCTTGAACGCTGCCGTGGAAGCCGCCCGCGCCGGCGAGCAAGGGCGCGGCTTTGCCGTGGTGGCCGGCGAAGTGCGCTCGCTGGCACAACGCAGCGCCGGCGCCGCACGCGAGATCAAGACCCTGATCGGCGCCAGCGTCGAGCGCGTCGAGACCGGCGCCAAGCTGGTCCGCGAAGCCGGCGAATCGATGACCGACATCGTCTCCAGCGTGCAGCGGGTGACGGACATCATCGGCGAGATCACCGCGGCCGCCAGCGAACAAAGCGACGGCATCGGCCAGGTCAACCAGTCCGTGGTGGAACTGGACCAGATGACGCAGCAGAACGCCGCGCTGGTCGAGGAGTCCGCCGCCGCCGCGGAAAGCCTGCGCGACCAGGCCGAGCAGTTGGCGCATGCGGTGGGACGCTTCAAGATCACTGGCGGCATCGAGTTGCGGTCCAGCAGCAAAGCCGCCCGCAGCAGCTCTGCACGCCCGGCCGGCGCAAGCAGCACCGCCGCCAAGCCGCGGGCAGGCGGACCGAGCCCTCTGACGGCCAGCAGGCCTATGGCCAGCCCGGTCGTGCGCCCGGCCGCAGCAGCTGCCATGCCCAAGCCCGTGTCCAGCACCGCCGCCGCTCCGGTGACCGATGGCGACTGGGAAACCTTCTGAGCCATTGAACACTGGTCAACCCTTCAACCCACCCTTGCCGAGGTCAACATGGAAATCGTCCAGCAATCGAATCAGGTCGTTCGGCATGAAGGCGGCGCCGTCGCCACGAAGAGTCATGGGCCGGCCAGCGGCGAGTACCTGACCTTCCGTCTGGGCGCCGAGGAATACGGCATCGACATCCTGAAGGTCCAGGAAATCCGCTCCTACGAGCCGCCCACGCGCATTGCCAATTCGCCCGACTTCATCAAGGGTGTGGTGAACCTGCGCGGCGTGATCGTCCCCATCGTGGACCTCCGGCTGAAGCTGGGCTGCCCGACGGCCGAATACAACAGCTTCACCGTCGTGATCGTGCTGAACGTCAGGAGCCGCGTGGTCGGTGCAGTGGTCGACTCGGTGTCGGATGTGCTGGAGCTGTCCCGCGACGCCATCCGCCCGGCGCCCGAGCTCAATGCCAGCGCCGTGGACACCAGCTTCATCACGGGCATCGGCGCCGTCAATGACCGCATGCTGATCCTGATGGACATCGAAGGCCTCATGAGCAGCGCCGACATGGGCCTGATGGACAGCATCACCAGCTGACGCACCGCCCATGCGGCAGCTGGAGTACACCCACCCGGCTGCCTGAATTCAGAGGTGGGAGGTGCACCTTATTTTGAGAGTTGGGAGTTCCCAGAATGTCTAGCTCATCCACCTCCATCGCGCGTCGCGTGTCCATGGTGGGCGTTACGGCCATCGCCGCCATCCTGCTGGGCACCAGCGCCGTGCTCAGCGTGTTGCTGACCCGCGTCGCGCATGAGCGCACGGTGACCTGGGTCGGCGACAAGACGCAGTCCCTCATCGACGCGCTCGATGCCATGGACGAGGTCGCCAAGACCATGGTCAAGCAGTCCTACGGCGCCTTCCGCCAGGAGTTCGGACCCGTCTTTCAACTGGACGAGGCCACAGGCGACCTGCGCGACTGGGGGCCCAAGCTCAACGGCAACACGACGCAGGTCGACAAGTTCGCCAGCACTACCGGCGGTGCTGCCAGCGTGTACGTCGCAAAGGATGGGGAGTTCGTCCTCATCACCACCTCGCTGAAGACCGCCAATGGCGAGCGCCCCAATGGTCAGAAGCTGGGCAAGAGCCATCCCGCCTTCACCGCCATGACGCAGGGCCAGCCTTTCGCCGGCCGCGCCGTGCTCAACGGCAAGGCCTTCATGGCCTACTACGACCCCATCAAGAGCGAGGCAGGCAAGGTCATCGGCATCCTGGCGATCGCCCTGGACATGGAAGGCTTCCAGAAGGCTATGGACAAGATGGCCAAGGATGCGCACTTCTTCGAGACCGGCGGCACCTATGTCGTGGCCGTCGGCAAGGATGGCAAGGGCGGCCGCTTCCTGGCCCACCCCACAGGCAAGGGCAAGCCGGTGGGCGAGGTGTCGCCGGAAGCCGAGTCCTTCCTGGTCGAACTGGGTCAGACCAGCGACGGCTACATGTCCAGCACGCCCAACATCCTCGGCGCCTCCGGCAGTTCCTACTTTGCCGTGCTGAAGAAGAACGATCCGGCCGGCTACTGGGTCGTGTCCCAGGTCTCCAGCAGCGAGGCACTGGCCAGCCACTGGCGCACCATGGTGCCGTTCTGGATCCTGCTGGGTGGCGCCACGGCAGCACTGGGCTATGGCCTGTTCTGGATGATGCGCAACTGGGTCGCCCATCCGCTGAAGGATCTGCGCGACGCCGTGCAAGCCATTGCCAGCGGCGACCTGACCAAGAGCGTCAGCAACACGCGCAACGACGAAATCGGCGACCTGATCCGCGACACCGAGGCCATGCGCCAGCGCCTGGCAGACACCATCGGCACGGTGCGGCACTCGGTGGACTCCATCGGCACGGCCAGCAGCGAGATCGCGACCGGCAACCAGGATCTGAGCCACCGCACCGAGCAGACCGCCTCCAATCTGCAGATCGCTGCTTCCTCGATGGTCCAGCTGACCAGCACGGTGCGCCAGACCGCCGACTCGGCACGCACGGCCAACCAGCTGGTCGCCTCCGCCAACAGCGCGGCGGCCCGCGGTGGCCAAGTCGTGGGCCAGGTCGTGACCACCATGGAAGAGATCAACAACAGCTCGCGCAAGATCAACGACATCATCGGCGTGATCGATGGCATCGCCTTCCAGACCAACATCCTGGCCCTGAACGCGGCGGTGGAAGCCGCGCGCGCAGGCGAGCAGGGTCGCGGCTTCGCCGTGGTCGCAGGCGAAGTCCGCAGCCTGGCGCAACGCAGTGCCGAAGCGGCCAAGGAGATCAAGGCCCTGATCGGTGCGTCCGTGGATCGCGTCGAAGCCGGCTCACGGCTGGTGCAGGATGCCGGCCACTCGATGGAAGACATCGTCAACAGCGTGCAGCGGGTGTCGGACATCATTGCCGAGATCAGCGCTGCCGCAACGGAACAAAGCGATGGCATCGGGCAGGTCAACCAGTCCGTGGTCCAGCTCGACCAGATGACGCAGCAGAACGCCGCCCTGGTGGAAGAGTCTGCCGCGGCCGCGGAGAGCCTCAAGGAACAAGCCCAGCGCCTGGTGCAGGCCGTGGGAGTCTTCCGCGTCAGCAGCCACCAGGTGCACGCCGCTGCGCCCGCGCCGAAGGCGACCCATAGACCCGCCCCCGCAGCGACCAAGAAGGCCGGGCACGCTGCCTCGGGCAAGCCAACTGGCGCAGCTTCCGCGCATGCTTCGGCAGCGAGTCCAGCGCACCGCCCCGCACCTGCGACAAGCGCGACCGCGGCCTCGCCGCGGCCTGCGCCCGCCGCCAAGCCGGCGGATGACGGCGACTGGGAAACGTTCTGACGCGCGCCGCGTCAATCAAGTAAAGCCCCGCCAAGAAGGGCCGACAACAGGCGAACGGAGGAGGGTCGAATTCGAAGAAACGACGGAGCAGATCACCGCTCCGCACTGCAGAGCTTAGAAGGAGTGACGATGTTTGACTCAATCAAGACCCGGCTCATTGCCCTGGGTATCGCGGTGGTTGTGCTGGCCTTGGCCGCAGCCACGATCGCGAACTACATGACCGTTCGCTCCCATGCCAACGCGCAACAACTCGCAGGCCTGGATCAACTGGCGGCCGCCCGAGCGTCCACGATTGCCCAATGGGTGAAAGGGCAGCGGGACATCATCAACGCGCTTCTGCCTGCCGCCGACCAGGCCGACCCCGTGCCCTTCCTGGTGCAGGCCGCCAAGTCCGGCCGCCTCGACGCGGCTTATGTCGGCTTTGCCGACAAGCGCATCACCTTCAACGTGCCGCAGAACCTGCCGGCGGGCTATGACCCCACGTCGCGCCCCTGGTACACGCTGGCGGCGGGCGCCAGCGGTCCGGTGATCACCGAACCCTATGTGGATGCCGCCAAGCAACTGCTGGTCGTCACCTTCGCGGCGCCCGTCAAGGACGGCAGCGGCACCAAGGCCGTGGTGGCCTCCGATGTGTTCCTGGACGACGTGGTGGCCACCGTCAAGGCCATCAAGCCCACGCCCAGCGGCTTTGCCTTTCTCGTGGCCAAGGACGGCAAAATCATTGCCCACCCGGACGCCAAGCTGGCGCTCAAGCCCGCCAGCACCCTCGCCGCGGGTCTGGACACCGGCGCACTGAAAGCCGCCCAGAGCTCCGGTGGGGGCTGGGTCGAAGCCCGCATTGGGGACGGCACCTTCCTGCTGCGCGGCGTTCCCATCGCCGACACCGACTGGAGCCTGATCCTGGCGGCCGACAAGTCCGAGGCCCTGGCTTCGCTGAGTTCGCTGCTGCGCGCCTCGGCCATCATCCTGATCATCATGGTCGCGCTCGCGGGCGCCGCGATCGCGGCGACCATCACCAAGACCATGGGTGGCCTGGATCGCGTTCGGGCAGCCCTGGACGAGATCAGCGCCGGCGGCGGCGACCTGACCCAGCGCC
This sequence comes from Burkholderiaceae bacterium, assembly GCA_041913905.1. Taxonomy (GTDB): domain Bacteria; phylum Pseudomonadota; class Gammaproteobacteria; order Burkholderiales; family Burkholderiaceae_C; genus Roseateles_B. The sequence goes on from JAYSEK010000046.1 coordinate 29,209, forward strand.
TGCCCGAGCATGGCAATGACGAGATCGCGCGCATCGCGTCGTCGTTCAACCTCTTCGCCAAGAAGATCCAGGACATCCTCATCGACGTCCGCTCCGCCAGCAATTCCATTTCCACGGCGTCCAGCGAAATCGCCGTCGGCGCCCAGGATCTGTCGCAGCGTACCGAACAGACGGCCTCGAATCTGCAGCAGGCCGCTTCGTCCATGGAGCAGCTGACCGGCACCGTGCGCCAGACTGCAGACGCAGCCACCACCGCCAACCAGCTGGCATCCTCGGCCAGCGACGCAGCCGCCAAGGGCGGCGACGTGGTGTCCCAGGTGGTCTCCACCATGGAGGAGATCAACACCAGCTCCAAGAAGATCAACGACATCATCGGCGTGATCGATGGCATCGCCTTCCAGACCAACATCCTGGCCCTGAATGCGGCGGTGGAAGCCGCGCGGGCGGGCGAGCAGGGGCGCGGCTTCGCGGTCGTGGCGTCCGAGGTGCGCAGCCTGGCCCAGCGCAGTGCCGAGGCAGCCAAGGAGATCAAGGCGCTGATCGGCGCTTCCGTCGATCGCGTGGAGGCCGGTTCGCGCCTGGTGCAGGCCGCCGGCGCTTCGATGACCGACATCGTCTCCAGCGTGCAGCGCGTGACCGACATCATCGGCGAGATCACCGCCGCCGCTGCCGAGCAGAGCCATGGCATCGGCCAGGTCAACGGCGCCGTGGTCCAGCTCGACCAGATGACGCAGCAGAACGCCGCCCTGGTGGAAGAGTCCGCCGCTGCGGCGGAGAGTCTCAAGGACCAGGCCTTGCGCCTGACCGAGGTGGTGTCCGTGTTCAGGCTGGGTGAAGAGGAACGCCAGCACCAGGCCTACGTTGCCAAGCCGCGCAAGAGCAGCAAGCCGGCGCCGAGCACCGCGTCAGCTGGCGCGCACCGCCCGGCCCCGCGTCCGGCCGCGGCCAAGCCTGCCGCAGCGCCAATGGCCAGCCCGGCGCCGGTCGCACCCAGCCCGAAGGCAGGGGCCGACGACGATTGGCAGTCGTTCTGAACGCCGCCCGGCCTGCCACGGCCTGGCGGACGTTTTCTCGACTTGAGCAGGCATCCCCTGCCCTTCAATGCGAGCCTCCGGAGCCCGATGCCCCGGAGGCTTTTTCATGTCGGGCCACGCCCGCTGAGCCTCAGGTGATGTCCTGCATCCGCAGGCTCTGCATCACCGGCTTCTGCAGCACGCCGCGCAGGCCCCACCAGCCCGCCAACCAGGCCAGCAAGGCGCCTGCCAGACCGCTGGCGGGAACCAGCCAGGGATTGAGCGTCCAGCTGAACTCGAACACCTTGGCGGCCAGTACGGCGCCAATCAGCAGAGCGGCTGCGCCGGCCAGCACGCCGGCCAGCAGGCCCAGCCCCAGCAACTCGGCACGCTGCACCTGCCCTAACAGCCGCGAGCCGGCTCCCATGGCGCGCATCAGCGCGAATTCACGCATGCGGGCCTCGCGTGTGCTGCTCACCGCCGCCAGCAGGACGATGAGGCCCACGGCCAGCGTGAAGGCGAACAACACCTGCACCGCCGCGGCCACCTGGTCCAGCACCTGCTGCACTTGGTCCAACTGTGCTCGGACATCGACGGCGGTGATGTTGGGAAAGTCGCGCGCCAGCTGCTTGTCCAGCGCCTTGGCTTGCGCGGGCGCGCGGAAGGCGGTGATGTAGCTCCTGGGCAGATCCGCCATCTCCCGCCGCGGGAAGAGCACGAAGAAGTTGACCCGCATGGAGGACCAGTCCAGCTTGCGCAGGCTGGTGATGCGTGCTTCGACCATCTGCCCGGCGACATCGAAGCGCAGGTGGTCGCCGAGCTTCAGACCAAGGTCGCGTGCGATGCCCTGCTCCACGCTGAGCCCGTCTTGATCGTCGGGCAGCCAACGGCCCTCGGCCAATTGGTTGTGGCTCGGCAGCGTCTCGCTGTGGCTGAGATTGAACTCGCGCTCGACCAGGCGCTGGGTGCGTTCCTCCTTGAACTGCTCCGGCTTCATTGCAGCGCCGTTGATCGCCACCAGGCGCCCCCGGATCATCGGATACCAGTCGTAGCGCGGCACGCCGGCGGCCCCCAAGGCCGACCGGAAGGCCTCGCCCTGTTCAGGCTGGATGTTGATCACAAAGCGGTCGGGCGCGTCCTTGGGCGTGGCGGCTCGCCAGCTGTTGATGAGGTCCGTGCGCAACAGCAGCAACAGCGCCAGGGACAGCAGACCGATGCCCAGCGCTGACACCTGCACCACCGCGAAGACGGGTCGCGCGCTGATCTGCCGCGTCGCCAAGGCCAGCCAGCGTGGCGCGCCGGCCTGCGGGACCGCGCGCCGCAGGACCAGCAGCACCAGCCAGGCTCCCACCGCAAAGACGGCCAGGGCCAGCGCAAAGCCAGCGGCAGTTCCCAGGCCCAGCTTCCAGTCCCCCGCCACCAGGGCCAGCAGGCCGGCAAAACCCAGCAAGCCGGCCAGCAGCACGAGGCCGGAGGCCATGCGCACGCCGCCCAGTTCACGCCGGATCACGCGCAGCGGCGGCACCGAGGCCAGTTGCAGCACAGGGCCCAGCCCGAAGCCCAGCATCAGGCTCAGGCCCAGGCCTAAGCCACCAGCGGCCGTCACCCATCCCGGCGGCGGCAGGCTGACCGACATCAGCCCTGCCAGCAGACGGACAAAGACTTCATGCAGAAGCAGGCCGGCCAGCACGCCGACGGCACTGGCCAGCAGGCCCGCCATGCTGAACTCCAACAGGTGGACGCTGGCAATGCGGGATTGCGACTGCCCGAGCACGCGCAGCATGGCGCAGTCGTCCAGGTGGCGCAGTGCAAAGTCGCGAGCAGCCAGGCTGACGGCCACGGCCGCCAACAAAGCCGCCAGCATGGCGACCAGGCGCAGGAAGAGGCTGGCGCGATCCAGCGTCTGGCGCATCTCTGGCCGCCCGGTCTCCAGGTTTTCCAGGCGCAGCCCGCGCCAACCCTGGCGTTCGATCAGTGCGCCGGCCTCCTTCATGAAGCGCGTTGCGGCCTCGGCGTCCGCCGACGGGCTCAGCACCGCCATCCGATAGGTGACCCGGCTGCTGGGCTGCACCAGGGCCGTCGCCGCGAGGTCGGCCTCGTTGAGCATCAAGCGCGGCGCGAAGCTGAGGAATCCTGCACCGCGGTCCGGCTCGTTGAGGATCACGCCCGCCACCTTCAGGTGGCTGTCACCCAAAAGAAGGCTGGAGCCCACGGCCAGGTCCAGTGCATCGAGCACCGGCGCATCCACCCAGACCTCGCCCGCCGCTGGCGCGCCGACGCGCCGTCCATCCGCGAGCAAGACCTGACCCCGCAGCGGATAGCTGGCCGACACGGCCTTCACCGTCACCAGGCGCGTGTTGCCGCTGGCGGCCCGCGCCATGCTGGGAAAGGTCACGCTGTGCATGCGCCGCAGCTGCAGCGTCTGGGCCAAGGCCTGCAGCTCAGGCGGGATGGGGTGGTCCGAGGCCACCAAGGCATCGCCCCCCAGCAGTTGGGATGCGTCACGCCGAAGGCCGGCCTCCATGCGTTCTGAGAGAAAGCCGACGGCCGTCACGGCGGCGACTGCCAGCACCAGCGCCAGGCTCAGCAGACGCAACTCTCCCGCCCGCCAATCGCGCCAAAGCTGGCGCCATGCCAGGCGAAAGACCGAGGGCGGCGCCGGGTGCGCCGCTGGCGCAGCAGCCGGGCTGCGCTCCGATGCGATCGATGAAGCCATGCTGCACTGTAAGCGCGGACATCCAATGCAATTGAACCCTGCATGCAAGTCCCCAGAGCCTTGTGCGGCGTTCGTTCTGCTGCAATGCATGCATGACCAACGCCACTGCCATCGCACCGATTTTTCTGTCGCACGGCTCGCCGGAAATGGCCCTGCGCCCGGGTGCGGCGGGCCTCTTCATGCAGGCTTTGGGCCGCCAGTTGCAACAGGCCTCCCGACCGCGCGCGATCCTGGCGCTGTCTGCGCACAGCCTGGCGCGGCGCCCCACCCTCTTGGTGGCGCCGCGGCAGCATGCCGTCTATGACTTCGGCGGCTTCGACCCGGCGCTTTATCAGCTTCGCTATGACGCACCGGGCGCACCAGAGCTGGCCGAAGAGCTGCTGCAGGCTTTGCCCGGACTGCTGCAAGTGCACGGGCGGGCCGGACTGGACCACGGCATCTGGATACCGTTGCGCCATCTGGTTCCACAGGCCGACATCCCGGTTCTGCCTTTGTGCTTCTCGCCTCACGCCGGCCCCGACGAGCTGTGGTCGCTGGGGCGCGCGCTGTCGCCCTGGTCCGAGCAGGGCGTGCTGATCCTCGCCAGTGGCAGCATCACGCACAATCTGCGCCGCGTATTCCACGATGGCGCGGCCCCAGACGCCCCCGAGATTCCACAGTCGCGGGCCTTTCGTGACTGGTGGGCCGCCCATGCGCAGGCGGCCGATTGGCGGGCGCTGCTGGACTATCGCCGCCAGGCCCCGCATGCCGTGGACATGCACCCCACCGACGAGCATATGCTGCCCTGGTTCGTCGCCGCCGGTGCGGGCGGGGAGACGCAGGGTGCCGTGCGCATCCACGACAGCGTGACCCATGGCTGCATCGGCATGGACGCCTACGCCTTCGGTGCCACAGCAGCCTCACTGGCGGCCGAACTCCGGCGGGCTGAACAAGTCCGCTGAGCAGGCCGAGAACCTGCCTATAATCCGCGCCAGCCCACCGCCTTGCCCAGCACTTGCCTGCAAGGCACGAAAGGCAACACCTCAGCGGGTGTAGTTCAATGGTAGAACGCTAGCTTCCCAAGCTCGATACGTGGGTTCGATTCCCATCACCCGCTCCACCTCTCGCCGTGTGACGGCTTCGCCGGCAAGAGTCCTGCCCGGCAGGACCGGCCAGCAGGCACCGGTCACCGCACGGCTCAGCGCTGGATGTCCCCCAGGCAAAGGTACTTGACCTCAACATAGTCCTCGATGCCCTGGCGTGCCCCTTCACGCCCCAGGCCGGACTGCTTGACCCCGCCAAATGGCACTTCCGCCGTCGAGATCAGGCCGGTATTGACGCCTACCATGCCGTATTCCAAGGCCTCGCCCACACGGAAGACACGGCCGATATCACGGCTGTAGAAGTAGCTGGCCAGACCGAACTCGGTGGCGTTGGCTGCTTCGATGACTTCAGCCTCGGTGTCAAAGCAGAACACCGGTGCGACCGGGCCGAAGGTCTCTTCGCGAGCGCAGAGCATGTCGGCTCGCACGTCGGCCAGCAGGGTTGGCGCGTAGAACTGTCCAGCCCCCAACCCTTCGACCCGGTAGCCCCCCGCCAGCAGCCGGGCGCCCTTGGCCAGGGCATCCGCGACGTGAATCTCCACCTTGGACACCGCCTCCGCATCGATCAGGGGACCGAGATTGACGCCAGGCTCGAAGCCATTGCCGATCTTCAGTTCGGCCACCTTGGCCGCCAGCTTCTCGACAAAGGCTTCGTAGACGCCCCGCTGCACGTAAAGCCGGTTGGCGCAGACGCAGGTCTGGCCTGCGTTGCGGTATTTGCTGGCCATCGCGCCCTCGACGGCTGCGTCGAGGTCGGCATCCTCGAACACGATGAAGGGTGCGTTGCCGCCCAGTTCCAGCGACAGCTTCTTCACCGTCGGCGCGCACTGCCGCATCAGGATGCGCCCCACCTCGGTGGACCCCGTGAAGGACAGATGGCGCACCACATCGCTGCGGCACAGCACCTCACCGATCTCGATGGAGCGCTGCGCGTCCGCGCTGAGCACATTGAGCACGCCCGCCGGCAAGCCGGCTCGCTGGGCCAGTTCGGCCACGGCCAGCGCCGACAGCGGCGTGGCCTCGGCCGGCTTGATCACCACCGTGCAACCGGCGGCCAGCGCTGGTGCGACTTTGCGGGTGATCATCGCGATGGGAAAGTTCCAGGGCGTGATGGCCGCACACACGCCCATGGATTGCTTGATCACCAGATAGCGCTTGTTGCTGTCAGTGGTGGGAATCGTCTCGCCATAGACGCGCTTGCCCTCTTCGGCAAACCACTCGAGAAAGCTGGCGCCGTACATCACCTCGCCCTTGGCCTCGGCCAGCGGCTTGCCCTGCTCGGCCGTCATGATGCGCGCCAGGTCGTCGGCATGGCGCAGCATCAGCTGATGCCAACGCATCAGAATGGCTGCGCGCTCCTTGGCCGTCTTGCTGCGCCACAGCGGCCAGGCCGCATTGGCGGCGGCAATGGCGGACTCTGCCTCGCCTGCCCCCAGGTTGGCGACCTCGGCCAGCAGCTGACCGGTCGCAGGATCGGTGACGGAAAAGCGTGCCTCGCCACCCACCCATTCGCCATTGATCAAGCCCTGCTGGCGCAACAGGCTGGCGTCGTCCAAAGCGGCCAGGGCGGAGGTCTTGCTGTCCATTGAAAACTCCAGGAATGGGGGGTGTGGAGACAGCACTCTACCCCGCCCGCCAAGCGAGCTCAGGCAACGCGCGCCCCTATAATCAAAAATCCCCAAAAATCAAGTATTTACCGCGTCGTCGACGCCCTTGCTCCGGGCTCAAACCCGCAATGAAAGTGGCCGCATGAAAGCAGCAGACATTCGCCAGACCTTTCTGAAGTTCTTCGAATCGAAGGGGCACCAGATCGTCGCCTCCAGCCCCGTGGTGCCGGGAGATGACCCGACCTTGCTGTTCACCAACGCGGGCATGAACCAGTTCAAGGACGTGTTCCTGGGTTTCGACAAGCGTCCCTACTCGCGCGCCACCACGGCCCAGAAGTGCATCCGCGCCGGCGGCAAGCACAACGACCTGGACAACGTCGGCTACACCGCGCGCCACCACACCTTCTTCGAGATGCTGGGCAACTTCAGCTTCGGCGACTACTTCAAGAAGGACGCCATCAGCTACGCCTGGGAGCTGCTGACCCAGCATTTCAAGCTGCCGGCCGACAAGCTGTGGGTGACCGTCTACTCCGAGGACGACGAGGCCTACGAGATCTGGAACAAGGTGGTGGGCGTGCCCGCCGAGCGCATCGTGCGCATCGGCGACAACAAGGGCGGCCGCTACATGTCCGACAACTTCTGGATGATGGGCGACACGGGCCCCTGCGGCCCCTGCACCGAGATCTTCTACGACCACGGCCCCGAAGTGGCCGGTGGCCCTCCCGGCAGCCCCGATGAAGACGGTGACCGCTACATCGAGATCTGGAACAACGTGTTCATGCAGTTCAACCGGACCGAGGACGGCGTGATGCACCCGCTGCCGAAGCCTTCGGTGGATACGGGCATGGGCCTGGAGCGCATTGCCGCCGTGCTGCAGCACGTGCACTCCAACTACGAGATCGACACCTTCGTGGCCCTGCTGGCCGCGGCCAAGGCGGCCGTCGATGGTGCTGGCGCGGGTGACTGCGACAAGAGCAGCGCCTCGCTGAAGGTCATCGCCGACCACATCCGCGCCTGCAGCTTCACGGTGGTGGATGGCGTCATCCCCGGCAACGAAGGGCGCGGCTACGTGCTGCGCCGCATCGCCCGCCGCGCGATCCGCCATGGCTACAAGCTGGGCGCACGCACGCCCTTCTTCCACAAGATCGTCGCCGAGCTGGTCCGCCAGATGGGCGAGGCCTACCCGGAGTTGCGTCAGGCCGAGGCCCGTGTGACCGAAGTGCTGCGCCAGGAGGAAGAGCGCTTCTTCCAGACCATCGCCAACGGCATGGAAATCCTGGAGAGCGCGCTGGCCAAGGGCGACAAGCAGCTGGACGGCGAGACCGCCTTCAAGCTGCACGACACCTACGGCTTCCCGGTGGACCTGACCGCCGACGTTTGCCGTGAGCGCGGCGTGACGGTGGACCAGGCCGGCTTCGATGCCGCCATGAACAAGCAGCGCGAGCAGGCCCGTGCCGCCGGCAAGTTCAAGATGGCGCAGGGGCTCGACTACACCGGCGTGTCCACCGCCTTCCATGGCTATGAGCATCTGGTTTGCGAAACGAGCAAGGTCACGGCGGTCTACGTCGATGGCGTCTCCGTGCAGGAAGCCAAGGCTGGCGACGACGCCGTGATCGTGCTGGACCACACGCCCTTCTACGCCGAGAGCGGCGGCCAGGTGGGTGACCGCGGTGAGCTGCGCAATCCCAGCACCCGTGTGCTCGTGGAGGACACGATCAAGATTCAGGCTGATGTCTTCGGCCATCACGGCCGTGTGATGGAGGGTGCGGTCAAGGTCGGTGACACCTTCAAGGCCCAGGTCAATGCCGAAGCCCGTGCCCGGACGGTGCGCAACCACAGCGCCACCCACCTGATGCACAAGGCGCTGCGCGAGGTGCTGGGCGCCCATGTGCAGCAAAAGGGCTCGCTGGTGAATGCGGAGCGCACCCGCTTCGACTTCGCACACAACGCACCGATGACGGCGGAAGAGATCCGCAAGGTCGAAGCCATCGTCAACGCAGAGATCCTGTCCAACTTGGGGGCCCGGGCCGAGGTGATGGCCCTGGATGACGCACAGAAGAGCGGCGCCATGATGCTGTTCGGCGAAAAGTACGGCGAGACCGTGCGCGTGCTGAGCATCGGCAGCTCCAAGGAACTCTGCGGCGGCACGCACGTCAAGGCCACCGGCGACATCGGCCTGTTCAAGATCGTGGCGGAAAGCGGCGTGGCCGCGGGCGTGCGCCGCGTGGAAGCGGTGACCGGCGACAACGCCCTGGCCTATCTGCAGTCGCTCGAAGACACGGTGAATGGCTTGGCGGGTAGCCTCAAGGCCGCGCCGGCCGAACTGGAGCACCGCGTGGCCAGCGTGCTGGACCAGGTGCGCAGCCTGGAAAAGGAGCTGGCCGCGGTCAAGAGCAAGCTTGCCTCTGCGCAAGGTGACGAGCTCCTAGCGCAAGCGGTGGATGTGAAGGGGCTCAAGGTGCTGGCCGCCACGCTGGCCGGCGCAGATGCCAAGACGCTGCGCGAGACCATGGACAAGCTCAAGGACAAGCTCAAGACCGCTGCCATCGTGCTGGCCGCGGTGGATGGCGACAAAGTCCAGCTGGCCGCAGGCGTCACCAACGACAGCACGAGCAAGCTGAAGGCTGGCGAGCTGGTCAATTTCGTGGCTCAGCAAGTCGGTGGCAAGGGCGGCGGCAAGCCCGACATGGCCATGGCCGGCGGCACCGATGCCCGCGCCCTGCCTGCCGCGCTGGCCGCGGTGCAGGGTTGGGTGGCCGAGCGGCTCTGAGCGCCATCTTTCCCGCTGCAATCGGGGGCCTCGACCGAGGCCCCTTTTCTTTGCTCCTGCACGGACCAGCGCAGGAGCGCCCCTCGCGACATTGCCACCTACAGAGCCATGAAGCCCACGTCCACGCATGAACGCCTGGAGTCCCTGCTGGCTCTGTTGCCTGCTGACAAGCCAGCTGCCGAGCAGACCGTCTCCCCGGAGCATCTGGAGGGCCTCCTGTGCGCTGCGGTGTGCTTGCAGCTGGCCGCGGAGCCCGTGCACATGCTGGACATCCATTGGGGGGAAGATTGGGCAGAAGCACTCATGGAACAGGAGCTGCTGGACGAGTTCATGAGCTGGCTGGAGGAGCGCTGGCTGGCAATTCGGGACGCCCTTGCCCCGGACCCGCTTCGACAAGACCCAGATGCCCTGCCTCTGGCTGAGGTACTCGACTGGGCAGGAGGCGAACGCATCGCCGGCATTCAGCAACTAACGTCCGTGCCAGATGCTGCATGCCAATGGGCACAAGGCTTCCTGCTCGGCGCAAGGCAGCTGAACGGCAACGGCGCAACCAGCGAGTTGCTTGAAGTGATTGCGGCCTTGACGCTCGGGGGAGAGGCTCTGCAGCGATACTTGCAAGACGCCTACGATCAGCCGGCCCAGCTTGGCGCTTCAGCGCTCATCGATGACGCGCTCTTTGCAGCTCAGGATTTGCGTCTGCTGCATCTGGCGCAGCCGGTGCGTTGATTCGTTCTTTGCGCACGCCGTCCCGTCGGGCGCATTCACAGCCGCCCTTTGCAGTTCGGGGCACCACAGGCGCACCGCAACCGTCCTTCGTGATGGCTTTCGCCATAATCCGCCGTCAGCTCCTCGCCTGCCTCTATATCCCGGATGGCATAGAACTCGGCACGCCCTTGCCGAATACGCAGGACGGCGTTGGGTGAGCAAGAATGGTTGACGTAGCGCAGCGCACTGTCTGAGTCCGTTGCATCGATGGCGCGGCGCTCGCTGATTTCCACCATATGGATACGTGCGCGTCCCTTGACACGACGCCGGGCCTCCGCAACGGAGATCAATTCGCCTCGCATTTCACCGATTTTGCGGCGTGCCGGAATGGGTTCGTCGGCAAATGCGCCCTGACCGTCGATGGCAGACGGGCGCACGCAGACCAGGAATCGTTCGGCAGACTGAAGGCCACTCCCCTTCTCCGTTGGACGGGAAGCAGGCGCGGGCAGGGGGCTGAGTTTGGGCATTCGCGCTGGAACCGGTAGCGGCAAGGCCTCTCACTGTAGCGTGCCAGTGCGCGAAATGGGCGTATTCAGGGACTCGGGGCAGCATGCCAACCACCCTCCAATGCGCGGCTCAGCTAGGTCTGCTCCCTGCGCGAAGCTGCCCCGCAATCTGCGTAGGCACCTCCTCCATTCTCAGGCCCTCAACACTCACCTTCGGCAGCCGCTCAATCTGGGTAGGGGCCGGATTGGATTTGCTGCTGTCAATCGACCGCTTGCCCGTCAAAACCAGGCGCGTCAGCTTGACCACCTCGCTTGCTTTGGCAGGCTGGGCCGGAACAAAGAAAGCCGCAGCGAGTGCCGCAGCGGTCGCCAACGCCACCCCCCTGCTGCCCGCTCGTCTCCGTCCTGCTTGCTGCGATTGCTTCATACGATCCCACCAGCCCTGTTCGATTGTGTGCTGACAGTATCTGAAGTCATGGCGACCGCCGCCACAGCAAAGCGACGAAGCGCCGTCCTTGGAGAGTGACCTGCGCCCCTGCCCGATGAAACGCCCGGGCAGCGCGCTGAACTGCGGCACTACCGTCAGGCGCTTGCCGTTCCCAGAGCGTGCCATAGGCGCGCGCACCACCTCCTGCATGCCGACAAAACGCTGCTGACGTACCGCCTGCTGGAGTGGCGGGAGCGGAGCTGGGAGGCAGTGGAAGGCTGGGTGCGGGAGACACCGACGCAGCGGCGGCTGATGGAGCAGGCGGGCGAAGAAGACGTGCAGCGCTGGCTGTGGCATCTGCTGGAGGCCATGGGCAAGGCAGGGCAGGGCAGCTGCAGGTGGACGGAGCGCACGTTCGCCTGGTCACCTAAGTGGGTCATTGAGTTTCGCCGCCGAACTCGCCCCCTGAGCACCGCGGGCTAGCGTCGATGCCTTCGGCCCAGGGGTGACCTGAAAAGCAAAACCCCCGGTCCTTGCGGAACCGGGGGTTTGGCGGGATATTAGCCTGACGATGACCTACTTTCACA
>JAYSEK010000047.1:0-39516 GCA_041913905.1 Burkholderiaceae bacterium
CGACCGTGCCTTCGACAACCGCCGCCGCACGCGCCGCGGTTTCCTCCCCCGAGGTCTATCCAACACCTGCCCTCAGGTCGGCGTGATGCACGGCCCTGGGCTGCGCGACGGGCAGGTGTCGGACAAACCTAAACTGCATCCGTCACTCGGAACAGAATCGGCTGTCAGCTACCGCTTGCAGGTGACCAATATTGGGTAGGCTCCGGGGTTGGTGTTGCAAAGACTAGCTGCGCATTGGCGCTTACAGGGAGGAGCGCCATGTCCGACACGTCATCAACGAATATGAAGATGCCAGAGGTGCTCGTGTTCACACGAGCCATTCTGCTGGGCGCAGTACTGTTTGAAGTTTTCTGGGTGGCGCTGCTGGCCGCCCAGCCGTTCGCGCGCTGGCTTCATGCGCGAGATGGGATCGGCCTGGTGATCGTCGCCTGGATTTCCGCCATCTTCGTCATCGGAGCGCTGGGCCGCAAGCGTGGCGTCTATGACCACGCAAGGCGGATCTACGAAAGCCGTCGCCTGGATCTGCTGCTGCTGACCGTTCTGGGCGCGGTCGCGGCTTACATGCTGGGCCCGCAGCTCGCAAAGCTCCATTCGGCAGTGGCGCGAGTTGGCGCGGGTTGGGCGCCGGTAGTTTTTAGCATTCTGCTGCTCATGCTGGTGTCGCCTATGTGGCGCGAACTCATTTGCCGGAAACGGCCCAACACTACGCAGCTCCATTTCTTGGCCGATGCCGAGATCAATGATGCCCAGCAGGATGTTCTGAGTGTTTCTCCTCAGGCGCGCGAGTTTGCAGACACGGTGCTCACAAGCGGTGCGCACTCGGGGTTGGTCTTCGGTGTCGACGGGCCGTGGGGCGTCGGTAAGACCAGCTTCTTGAATTTGGCCAAGAGGCGATGGGAGACCGAGGCTGGCGACTCGGTGATTGTCTTCACCTTCGAGCCCCTACGTTATGCGTCTGAGCCTGACCTGTCGGAGCGGTTCATCAAGGACCTATGCACAGCGATCGGGCAAAAGGTCTTCGCGCCTGAGTTCCTGCCCGCAGCGAGCCGCTACTCCCGGATGCTGAAGGGGAAGACAGACTTTTCATTGCTGGGCATAAAGCTCTCACTTGAGCCCTCGTCCGAGACGATCGACGACCTGCTGGAGGACATCGACAACCTGCTCAAGCAAGTTGACCGTCGGCTCATCGTGATCGTGGATGACCTGGACCGCCTAGAGAGCAAGCTGGTCAACAACGTGCTGTATACCGTCAGGCGCACCTTCAAGTTGACCCAGGCCACCTACATCCTCTGCTATGACACTGAAATGCTGATCGCATCGGCAGCAGGCAAGGACGACGGTGCTCGAGCCCGAGAATTCCTGGAAAAGTTCATCACCGCAAAGCTGAGCTTGTTCGTCGACCTCAAGGCCATCCATGACTACCTCGGCGCCGACTGGGAAACCACTGCGATCAAGAGCGACATAGAGTCTGCCACGGCTAAGGCGCAGCTCAAGAAGCTCATGATGGCGACTCAAGCACTGCTCAAAGGTAAGGAGGGGTACCGCTACGGGCCACTGCTTGGCGACATGCGCAAGGCGAAGCGTTTCGTCAACGCAGTGCTGCTGATGAGGATGGATACCGTCAGGCTAGATGGCAGAGACTTCGACGAACGTGACCTCATACACCTGATGCTGCTACACCTCTGCTATCCAGGGATCTTCCGCCGGATCTATGCCGAGGAGACCGAAGGCCGCGTCGGCACGTTCAGTGCGCAACCAGGCGACAGGTCGACTAACAAAGGGCCGCTCAACGGCAGTGGCCTAGCAGAGGCGATCAAGAATGTGGACTCAGCTGCCGAATTCTTGCTTAAGCAGCTCTTTGACGTCGAAGCCAGGGAACCCTTGGCGCCCTCGAACGACGAGACGCAGTGGCGAACGCGGGCCTGCTTTAACCGGCCGCACCGCAATCTTGAACGGCACTTGCAACTCATCGTGCGACTGAAGGTCCCCGAACCGAGGGAGAGCTATCGCCTGTACAAAGATCTGCTTCAGGCGATCATCGCCCACCAACTCAAGGTGGCAGATGTGCTGCTGCGGCCCGACTTCGCCCTGAACATCTCAGAGTCAGCGCAGGACCAGTTCTGGACTATGGTCGTCAATCATGCCCACGAACTCGACAGGAAGGCAGCGGACGACGTCATTCATACGCTGGTGCAGTGGTTGCCGAAGTACTCATCCCTGCAGTTCACCCAGTACAGCATGAGACACCGGGCTGTCGTGTCATTGCTATTCATCTTGGATCGAGCTGGCTTTGGCGACCTACCTGGCAATGGCCGGACTCGCGACGAGGCCGATCTGCCAGAGTTGGCGATACGGCTATTGGGCGGCGGCCCATCGGCTTCGTCACCATCGCTCATCCAGCAACTGGTGGCGCCCGACAGGGGCGCGCTGGGATGGGGTGACCTCATGCTGCTACGTCTCTTTTGTTCGGCCGACCGACAGGCCGGCGTGCGCAGAATCTACACCGCGCTCGCGAGGCTTGAAGATCCTGACGACAAGGCGATCGGTGATGTCGAGCACATCGCAACGAGGTCGATGCGCCGCCTATCACAGCTGGTGTTCGCGGAATTCCGGCAGAACTACATCGACGCGCGGGTCAATTTCTTCCTTGATGCCGACCGCATTACGGAAGCGCAGATCCTGGGTGAAGGTGGCCACGCCATCCTGGAGGACGTCAAGGATCTGGAAGCGGATTTGAAGTCCTCGATTTCGGGCCTCAAGAGCTTTGTGATGTACCAGCTGATCAACTACCGGGGCGGCAACGGCGAAGGCATCGGGTGCGGCAGGTACGACGAGGAGGGCATGTTGGACGGCGGCGGCATTCGCAAGGTCATGACGGACTATCTGTTGGGCTTCTGCTTCGACCCCAGCCACGGCCATGCACATGCCCGGGCCTTCGCTGATTTCTGCATCCGCAGCCTACGAGACGAGCCGTTCGAGTTCATCGACGTGGACAACGTGGAAGGCACGTTGAAGGCGGTCACCAAGCTGCTCGGGCGGGATGCGATGGCGGGCTATTGGACCAAGTCGGGTGATCAGATCAAGAAGTTGTTGGCGTCGGCCCGAGGCACCGTCTATTGCTACAACAACTTCAAGGCGTCCTACGAGGACCGGCTTCCCACACTGTTCCTGGCTATGGATCGGCTGGTCACAGAGCCTCCACTGGCGGTCGAACCAACGCCACTCGCGAAATCAGAGTCGGCGCCTTAGAGGACCAGCGTCGCCGTCGCCATGCGTGGGAGCTTCACGATGACCCTGCACCCAAATTGCAGGCCATCCTGCAACGCGGCAAGGTCAACGCTCTGGGTCTTTCGGGTGATGGCGTACTGGCGGTCTTCGCTGTTGAGCATCCAAGCTTGTTGGAATTGCGGCATGAGACCGACACCTTGGCCTTGATGGCGCGGAGCCAAGACAGCCGCCCGCTGCAACCCGATCAATTTCGCCTTTGGGCACATTGCAGCCCCTCAGCTGACAAACTCGAGCGGCAGCAACCAGCCTGAAACCGTCCTAGCCTAGTGACCAGCTGCTCTGCAGCGAGACCGGACCTTGGAGGGGATACCATGCTTGCATGTCATCGCCCGAACCGAACGAGCCCGATACCCTCGTGGACGGCATGTCCATTGGCATCTTGATGGACAAAGAGACCGCGCATTATGTGGACTACGTTTTCGTGGCTGACGTCAGAGCGAAGGACCCCAGGTTCCGCAGTCGTTGGATGCTCATAGGAGAGCACCGTGGCTTGTTTCGCGTTGACAAAGAATCGATGGCCGTGTCCTTGCTGCGAGCGATGGACGGGGACAACGACGACGCTAGGTTCAAAAGGGCTGCTGGCAAGGTGCTCAGTGAGTGGCGGCGCCTCGGCACACCTCCAAAGGCTACCCAGTTCGCAAGCGGCTGAGTGCCGCTTGCAGCCTAAGCCCGCTCCTCCTCATAATGGCCTGGAGAGATCATTCTTGGCCGAAGTCCCCCTCAGTCAGCACCGGCTTGCCGAGCGCCTCCATCATGCGCTCCACGATGCGGATTCCCGCTCCATCCTCTCCATTAGGGTCCCACAGCACCACAGCAGGCGAGCTGCTGTAAGCAGTGGGCACGTCATCGTCGTAGTACACCTCATGAATCGCGCACCAAGCGTCTTCACCGTGCGTGAATGAGAGCACCCGGTAGTTCCAGGTGCGCTTTGATGCCGACGACGGCAAGCTTTCATCGCCTTCCGGCGGCGTTGATGGAGGCCTACGTGCCGCTACACCCTCGAAGGCATCTTGAACCTCCTGCGGCAGCGGTGCATCGAAGTCATCTGGGATCATCAGCTTGCCTTGAAGGAAGCCAATGGTCCTGCCTCCATTGCCTGCGCGACCTGGCTTGGGCTTTTTACTCATGCTCCAAATTCTGTGCTCTCCAACCGCACACAGCTCCCACGCGGATCGCATATTGTGTGTCGTGGAGTGAAGGAGCCAAGCTGGACACCGCCTGCGCAGGACAATTGTTTAGACAGCCCTATGCAAGTCGCAACCACATATGAAGTTGCGACTCTAATGGTCCGGCGCAGCGCCCGCATGAGCCTTGCCCAGAGCATGCGTTCGCGGAGCCGCTTCTCATGCGCCGCCCTTGCGGGCATTCAGCCCAGTAGAGGGGTATACGGACTCTTTAGGCGTCCGCAATTGCTTCCAGTCGCCAAGCGCATGAACTCGCTGCTCAGCCACGAAGTGGGTCAGGTCCATCACCTCGAGCAGTTCTGAGCGAGCCATGCGTGCAAGCGCGTCGCCTCGAAGTCCCAGTTGGATGGCTCGCCGAACCTCCTTCGCTCCATCAGGTGCATGGTCAGGATCCCACTGAAGCCGGACTTCTGAATCCTGCACAGCCTGCTTCCAGTCCTCACGCGTGGGGTGCGTCGATGGGTCAAAGGACGATGACACGGCCGCTCGCAGCAAGCCATCGAAGAACGGGCGGCGCAAGCGAAGGCCCAAGATGCATTCCTGTCCTTCTTTGGTGCCCCAGCCCGATCGATACATCATCCAGAGGAAGTTGGGCTTTAGCCAGCTCATCCGATCAAAGCTGAAGTCTGGGCCGCCGAAGTAGCCATGCTCGATGGCATAGCGCCCAATGGAGGGGCGATAGGCTTGGTAGACCACCACACTGGCGTCGTCGTACTGAGCGAGGATGTGCTCGCCATAGGTGGGCCAACGCAGTACTTGGTCGGCATATCGTTCAATGTCCAGTTTCATTTGACTTGTTCTGAATGCGTTCCTGTCGAGGACTTCTCAAAGGTGTGGATGACCTCGATCAGACCCACGATGCTGTCGTTCAGAGCCTCCAGCTCCTCAGCAGGAATCCACCACTCCGAGTGACGAGCGGCCCCGACGACCTGCACGGGATACCGCTCCATGAAGCTCCGGCGCACCTGGAATCGGGTCACATAGCCGGCCCCGTTGCTAGGGAGATTCCAGTCACGCGCAATCTCGATGGCGTACTGCTCATTCGTCACTGGATAGAAGAAGGGCTGATCCGGCAATCGCGGGGGCCAGCGGCGAAAGCCACTGGCGGCCACAAGTGCCAGCTCTTTCGGCCCGGTCGGCCGATACAGGGTGACGGTGTCGGTCATGGCTCGACCTGGATGAACTCGGAAGGTACGGTGTCGACCAGCCAAACCTCATTGGCGGAGCAGCGGAATTCATGCCCCGCTGCAGCCATGCGCCTGGCGTCAACACGCAGGATGACGGGATCCCCGTAGCGCTGCCCCACAGCGACGGCCGTTTGCAGATTCCGCGTCAGGTGGACATGGTGCCGTTCCTGCCTGCGCAGGCCTTCACGAAGAATGGCCTCAAGAAAGCGGGTGGCCGTGCCGTGAAACAGCACGTCAGGGGGTTCGACTGCAGGCAGGCCCAGGTCGATTTCAATCGAATGCCCCTGGTTGGCGCGGATGCGCTGTCCGTCGGCGCTGATGGCGAAGCGCTGCTTGTCGCTACTGGCCACCACTTCGTTCAACACCTCGCGCGTGAAGGGGCGTCCTGCGCTGGCAGCCTTGCACATCAGATCGTCGATGTCCGTCCATCCCGCTTCGTCGAGCGCAATGCCGATGCGATGCGGTTCATGCCTCAACACCAGGCTGAGGAATTTGCTGACCGTGGTCAGTTGAGATTTGCTTGTCATTGCTTTCTTCTCCTGTTTGCGCACGTGGCGCTCATCCGCCCCTCAATCGGCACCGGACCTCCATCAATGCGAAGCCCAGCAGATTCAGCCCTTGCCAGCGCGCAGGCACTGCGGCATCGGGATGGTCAGCCGCCAGGCCGATGCCCCAGACGCTGTCGACCGGACTGGCTTCCACCAGGACGCTATCGCCCGTCTCCAGCAGGAAGGACCGCAGTGCAGCGTTCTGGGAGAACTTCGCCTCATTGGCCATGACGACGATGCCGAAGCGATGATCGTTCCAGACCGCGTCGTCGAAGTTTTCGACCCGCCTGCCCAGCGCCTTGGCCTCCGCTGGCGTGCCTGCGCCGAGTACCTGACTCCGGATGGACAGATCGCCAAACATCAGGGCCTTCTCCGCCATCATGAAATGCTCGGCCGATGGATAGTTGACGCCATCGACGATGAACGGTGCCTCGTACCACTGGCTGAAACAGGCCTTGGTGACGGCCTGCCCGGGCTTCACTCGATGCCCCCAAAAGTGAAGGTATTCGGCCTTGAGGCCTTGCTCGATCAAGGCCATCAGTTGCCGTGCGTTTCGCACCTGTTGCATTGCGCTCATGGGAACGCTCCCCCCTTGCTTTGGCCCTTCATCGGCCACTTGTTGTACTCGAATGGGTTCCATCACCGTCTTTCCCGAGCCCCTGCGTCACGCCTCGAGCATGGATCAAACCACCAGCTGTCCTCGCGTCTGCGCCACACTGACCGCCACCTCCACGCCTGCCGTGAAACGGAGGAAGTCGGCCTCCATGCCGTCCGAGAAGATGACGCCGTGCTCCGGCATTCTGGACCGCAGCCTCAGCGGCGTCATCTTCGTGACCTGACCGTAGACCATGGAGGCCTGCGTACGCTGTGTCGGAAAGGGCTCGCGCACGGCAAAGGTGAGGTGATCGCTGTCCCAGCGCATAGGCGTGTAGGCGCCCGTGCCTTGCGCGCCCGCCGCCGAGGCCAGGGCCATGGACCCGGTCATCACGCTCTTGAGCCAGGCCGTGGAGCCCAGCCCGGTCGACACGATGACGCCCGACGAGGACTGCTGCTCCTGCCGGTCGCCCTGCGCGATGTCGTACAGCGCGGAGGTGTGGCTGCGCGGTCCGATGAACAGATCGTTGACGGCTCGCAGGGTCTGGCCATCGGAGAGGCGGGCTTCGGCCATGGTGACGGTCTTGGTCGGGCGCCGCTCGCGCGAGACATCGCTCAGCAAGGCATCGAGATGCCCGGGCGCGAAGGGCAGCAGCACGCCGTCCCAGCGCGAGGGCTCGGGATTCACGCCGATCAGCGGCTGCCCCTCCAGGTACTTCATCGTGTTGGCCACCAGGCCGTCCTGCCCCAGCGCGATCACGATGTCGTCCGGCGCAAAGACGAAGTTCGGCAGCAGCGAGCGATCCAGCACCTGGTGCCGCCCCCAGTCCCGCAGAACGGTGCTGACCTGCTGCAGGCTTTGCGCATAGGCCATGTTCTCCTGCACGTAGTCGGTGAAGTCAGCGCCCAGGTGCTCAATGTAGAAGCGGGCCTGCTGCAGCGTGTGGTACTTGGCGACCAGCTCCTCCAGCCGGGTCTTGCGGGTCACCAGCACCACCTTGCGATCAGCGGGCGCGTTCACGCTGCCCCCCTTGCGGCTCCGTGGCCGTGTGCCCCAGCAACGCCTGCAACAGCTCGGGCGCCATATTGAACTGGCCGATGCGCTCGGCGTTCTCGGCAATGCCGCCGAAGGCCTGCGCGATCAGCTGGGCCGGCTGCATGCCCACCGCGGCCAGCGCCTGCACGACACGCGTGTCGGCCTGGCTCAGGGCGCTCATCACGCTGGCGACGCGGTGCGCTTCGGCCTCGGCCAGCGTGCGGCTGTTGACCGCCTGACCGGAGACAAAGGCCTTGCGGCTTTCCTCCAGCTCGATGTCTGCCGTCATCTGCTCAGCCCGCAGGCCGTTGTCCTTGCGCATGAGCGCGGCCTTGGCCTCCAGCTTGGTCTCGCTGATCTCGCGGCGCTTGTGCTCGACGGCGATCTCGGTGTCCAGCTCGTTCTGGCGGATGGCGCGCTCCTTCTCCACCGCGGACATGCGGCGCGCATACACGGCGTCGTCGGCCGCCCGCAGATTGGACTCGCGCGCCTCCGCCTCCAGCGCACGGGCGATGTCGGGCGTGGGCTTCACGCTGAGGATGGACACGCCCAGGATCTCCAGCCCCAGCGCCTGGATCTCCGGCTGCACGCCCAGCTCACGCTGCGCGGTGCGCGCGATCAGCGCCGAGGAGCGCAGCGCCTGCTTCAGGTCCAGGGCCTGCACCGCCTGCTGCACGATGACCTCGGCCTGCTGCGCCACGCGATCCGCCAGGCGGGCCGGGTCTTCGGAGGCATAGGTCTTGCCGTCCGGCCGCAGCGAGAAATCCATCAGGGCCGCGGTGCGCTGCGGCTCGCTGATGCGGTAGGTCACCTGCCCCTGCACCGTGACGCTCTGGAAGTCCGAAGTCACCAGGTCCAGCATGAAAGGCCGGTCGTGGCTGGCCACCGGCACGGCCACCAGGGTCGTGGTCGGGGCGTAGTAGTAGAAGGACAGGCCTGCCCCCTGGCGCGTCAGCTTGCCGCCGCGGAACTGCATCAGGTGCGTGGTGGGTTGGGACTTGATGAAGCGAATGCCGAACATGGGGAACCTCCTTCTCCAGTAAGTTGCTCTATACATCTTCAATAAGGTGTACAGTACAACCTACATCTCGGAGCGTCAAGAGGCCCAACAAAAATGACCCGCAAGATTCCCTCCAGCCACGCAAGCAAGTCGGCAGGCGCAGCAGCCGCCAATGACTTCCCTCGGCCCTACACCACGGTGGACGTGGTGATCTTCACGGTGCTGAACGAGGCCCTGCAGGTACTGCTGGTGCAGCGCCCCTCGGACGCCAGCGACCCCTTCCCTGGGCACTGGGCCTTGCCCGGCGGCTTCGTCAACGTGAGCCTCGACGACAGCCTGCTCGCCTGCGCGCGCCGCAAGCTGCGGGAGAAGACGGGCGTGGCCTCACCCTACCTGGAGCAGCTGGGCAGCTGGGGCGGCGCCTCGCGGGATCCGCGCGGCTGGTCCGCCACGCATGCCTACTTCGCGCTGATCCCCGCGCAAGACCTGGCCCTCGCCAAGGGGGCCAACGCGGCGGACGTCGCCTGGTTCCAGGTCGACGAGGTGCTGCGGGCGCCGCATCTGGCCTTTGACCATGGCGAGATCCTGCAGGCGGCGGTGGAGCGCCTGCGCAGCAAGGTCGAGTACACCTCGCTGCCGGCCTTCCTGCTGCCCGAGCCCTTCACGCTGCCGCAGTTGCAGCGCATGTATGAGGTCGTGCTCGGCCGACCCGTCGACAAGAGCGGTTTCCGCACGCGCATGCTGGCCGCGGACTTCCTGGAAGAGGTGGGCCACATCGAGAGCGACTCCAACCGACCTCCGATGGGCTACCGGCTGAAGGATCGTTCCGCGCCGGTCTACTTCCCGCGCACCTTCAGCCCGCGCCATGGGAGCTAACAGCAGCATGGCGATTGATACGCTGGACCGCTACCGCGGCTGCCTTCTCGGGCTGGCCTGCGGCGACGCCGTTGGCACGACCGTCGAGTTCTCGGCACGCGGGGCCTTCGAGCCCGTGACGGACATGGTGGGCGGCGGTCCCTTCGACCTGCCGGCCGGCGCCTGGACTGACGACACCTCGATGGCGCTGTGCCTGGCAAGCAGCCTGCTGCATTGCGAAGGCTTCGATGCTCGCGACCAGATGAATCGTTACATCAACTGGTGGCAGTGGGGCTACCTGAGCTCGATGCCGGATTGCTTTGACATCGGGATGACGGTTTGCCGAGCACTGCAGCGCTACCAGGTCACCGGAGACCCGATGGCAGGCGATGCCAGTCCGAACACCGCGGGCAACGGATCGCTGATGCGCCTGGCGCCTGTCGTGCTGCACTATGCGCCAGCCATCGACGAGGTGAAACGGCATGCGAGGTTGAGCTCCGCAACGACTCACGCGGCACCGGAAGCGCTGGACTGCTGCGAGCTGTTGGGGGAGATCCTGCTCCATGCGCTCATGGGGAAGCCCAACTCGCAGCTGCTGCCGCCGTCGGCTTCCCTGTCATCGGCGAAGGTCCAGGCCATTGCCGCGGGAAGCTACCGGTCGAAGGCGATGCAGGACATCGCCGGATCTGGCTACTGCGTGGAATCTCTCGAGGCGGCCTTGTGGTGCTTCGAGCACACAAGCAGCTTTGAGGAAGCCATTCTCATGGCAGCGAATCTCGGCGATGACGCCGACACCACAGCGGCAATTACAGGGCAGATCGCCGGCGCCCACTACGGTGCAATGGCCATTCCTGAACGATGGCTCGAGCGCCTCTTCATGGTCGACGAGATCGACAGGCTGGCCCATGCCCTGCATGCCGCGGCCGCGCACCGCTGGCCGGCATCAAATCTTTGAGGAGCCTTTCATGAATCAAGTGCGAGCCCTTCGCGCCGACATCACCACCCTGACCGTGGATGCCATCGTCAACGCGGCCAACTCGTCGCTGCTAGGTGGGGGTGGTGTCGACGGCGCCATCCATCGCGCCGCAGGACCGGAGCTGCTGGAGGCCTGCCGGGCGCTGGCCGGTTGCAAGACGGGGCAGGCCAAGATCACGCCCGGGTTCAGACTGCCGGCGTCCTACGTGATCCACACGGTGGGCCCGGTCTGGCAAGGGGGGCACAAAGGAGAGGCGGCCTTGCTCGAACGCTGCTACCTCAGCTGCCTGAACATCGCCCGTGAGAAGCGCTTGCGTTCGCTGGCCTTCCCGAGCATCAGCACGGGAGCCTATGGATACCCCATCCATCAGGCCGCCCGGATTGCGGTGGCCTGCATACGGCAGTGGTCGAGTGCTGAGGATTGGCCGCTGGACATCACCTTCTGCTGTTTCTCTGACGCAGATCTGGCGATTTACTTGACCGCTCTTGAAGCCGAATGAAAGGGGCCAGCAGGCTAGCGCTCAGCGCGGACATCAGTCTCTGCCTCAGCTTGGGCCGGCAAGAGTTCCCAGCGTCCCGCCGCATGGCATCGCCTGGGGATCGGCACATAGCCTGTCAAAGCCACACGTTCTTCAACATGGTCCCCTGACCCCGCAACCGGCCCATCAGCCAACCCGTACAGTTCCGTCCGAAGTTTTTCGCCGACGTGGTAGTTGCTCTGAGGTGCTCGGCAGTGGATACACGCATTGGCATAGGGCCATTGGGTCGCCTTGCCCCGAATGATGTCGCGCCGCTCGATCCTGTTGAGTCCCCGCGCAGCTAGCTCGTCGTTCGTAATGACTGCTGCCACTGCTGCAAGAGCCGTCGAGAGGCTGGCGACGGTGAATGCACGCTCGTGCCACTCTCCTTCGGCATCTTCCAGTCTGTTCAGATAGCCATAGACCTGCTTGACCGTCTTCTTGCATGCCCAGCAGATGTCTTGCAGATACTCAACTTGGAGTGGCTGGTCGTACTCCGGTACGGTCCACGCAAGACGCCTTCCCAGCATGGCCTCCACAAAAGCCGGCAGATCCACAGTGAACGGCTCAACCAGAGGAAGCTCACCGAGCTTCACCTCAGCCAGCTTGAAAACGGGAGTCGCTTTATCGAATTCTTCTGGATTGGCTCGCGTCTTGAACCCGAAGAACCAAGCGCCACGAACACCTGAACTCTTGTAGCGGCGCTGCCGGCGAATGGTTTCCTCGGCCGCCTGAGGAGACATCTGCACCTCAAAAGCAATCTTGGCCGAAGCTCGCTCACAGAAAACATCAGCAATCCAGGACTCTCCGGCTGGACAGTTTCCAATTCGCTCAGTGGTGACGACCCAGCCCGCTCTCTTGGCGGCCTGAGCGATGAGACTCTTGCAGTAGAGATGCTCAGGGCTCTCGGGGGCGGTCGTGCAGTCGCCCTTGCGGGCGTGCGCAAAGAAGAAGTTCCCAAGGGCGCTGGTCTTTGGAATCGCCATACTTTCGCAGCAGGGCATGTGCAGTCCCAGCGCCTTATAGCTCCCTCGCAGCTCGGCCCACCGAGCTTCATCGTACTCAAAGGCCTGAAAGACTCCTATGTCACTGACTGCTCGTAAGGGCATGGTGGTCTGAATGCTGCACGGATCGCGTCGCATCATAGGACGCGACTCAAAAGGTAGGCGTTCTATTCGTGAGTGCCAATTGGATCGGGTAGGAGGAGGGGTTGCCCCCTCCGTCCTCCCACACCACCGTACGTGCCGCTCGGCATACGGCGGTTCCTGTCTACTGGGCGAAGTGCCCAGCGAGCTTTGTTTCGTTCATCGTGTCGCCTGGCTTGCATTGAGCACCAACGCACCGCATCGAGACTTCCGGCCCCGACATAACGGTTGCTGTGGCTCTTGGCCCTTGCCAAGACTTCTACCCTGCAATGCCAGAGAGCACGCGTGACTATCCACTCATGACAGGTTCGGCCCTTCGCCGCTGCGGTTCCCAGCGGCTACTACGACCTCTGCTGACCCCTGCCAGCCCATCCCGTCGCCTTACGGTGCCGGTAGCCCTCTCGGGCAGGCTGACAGGTCTCCCAGGGTAAGACGCGCAACCTTCACTGCATACACCCGCCGCATCTACTTGCTCGCCTTCCGGATGATTTCGGGCTTCGGGTTTCTTGGCCCCCTCGCCCAGACGAGCCTGCCTCGTATGCGGTTCCTGTTCGTCGGGCCACAGCTTTGCGTACAGCTTCCTTCAGATTCCACCTCGCGGCGGACACCCTTGCTGTTCGGCTAACGGTTCCCATCGTCAAGGTCCGTAGGGGACTTGCACCCCCGAGTCATCCAACTCACCACCACAGCGAGCTGGACAGCGCCAGTCACGGCGCTGCGCGCCATGCCTGGCGCACCAAAAAAAAACAGCCCCGGATCACCGGGGCTGCTGCATAGCCGAAGCGTTTGAATCCTGAAGGATCCGCTTCTTCGTCTCACGCGAGAGGCATTGAACGCCACCCGTCGCTTTCAACTTATGGGTCCAGAACTTTCAGGTTATGGGGCCAAGCTTTCACCTTATGGGGCCGCGCACACCTCACCCACACTGCCCCACATACCCACAAGCCGTGCAGAAGTCGCAGCCGTCCTTGTGGATCATGGTCGCGTTGCCGCATTCCGGGCAGGGCTTGCCGGCCATGGCCGCAATGGTGGTGGCGCCGCTGAGCTTGGGCGCGGGGGCTTGCAGCAGGCCCATTTCGACCAGGGGCATGCCCTGCTCGTCCAGGATGCCCAGCATGGCGTAGCGGTGGATCACCAGGCGAGCCACATAGGCCACGGTGGAGGGCCAGATCTGCTGGCGGCGCTCGCCGCTGAGGGTCGGCACCGGCGCCATGAAGTGGCCCAGCGGCTCGCCCACGTTCAGCAGCTTGCGCAGCTTCATGCCGATCCAGGCCGGGTCCATCACGCGCATGTCCAGGGACAGCAGACGCGCCATGCCATCGAGCGCCTTGGGGTAGTTGCCCGAGAAGCCCATCGCGCAGGGACGGGTGATGTGCCCGCCGTCCGGCGTGGGCAAGGTCACTTCCTTGAGCGTGAGCGTGAACTGCTCGCCGGTGGCGGGGTTGTCGACGTCGACGGCCCAGGCCAGCGTGCCCATGGTGCTGGTGCGGGGCTCTTCGCGGCTGAACATGGCGTCCAGCACCGGCGTGGGCCCGCCTTCCTGCAGCGCGCCCAGCTGCTCGCAACGCCAGCGGATCACGGCTGCCGTGGCCGCGACGACACCGGGGAAGAGGCGGCGCTCGCCGCCCGGGGGCACGGGCATTTCGAAGGCGCGCTCCTCGGCCACGGTGGCCAGGGCGTCGAGCTTCAAGCGCAGCCAGGCCGCGTCATTGGTGCGCAGGTCCATGGACAGGGTCTTGGCCACGGCCGAAAGACCGCGCGGCTGCTCGGCGCCGTTCACCCAGACCTCGAAGGGCAGGTTCTTGCCGAAGAGGCCGGCGTCCGGCCCTTCCGCGGGCAGCTCGCCCACGAAGAGCGCGAAGTCGCCATGCGGGTGGCGGATCATGTAGCTCCAGGCCGGATTGCCGTTGGGCAGCTCGGGCCGGCTGGGCCAGCGCAGCGAGGCCAGCACGGCATTGGGCAGGCGCTCCAGGCGCAGGCGGCGGTTGGTGCCGTCCTCCTCGGCCACCGGCTTGAGCGGCTCCGGCGTGGCCGCAGGCTCCACGCTCAGCACCGAGCCCAGCACGCTGTTGGGACGGTAGGTGGCCAGGCCCTTGAGCCCGCTCTTCCAGGCCTGGGTGTAGAGATCCTGGAAGTCGACATACGGATAGTCGGCCGGCACGTTCACCGTCTTGGAGATGGCGGTGTCCACATAGGGCGCCACCGCCGCCACCATGGCCGCATGGTCGGAGGCGGAGAGCTCCAGCGCCGTCACGAAGGCGTCCGACAGCGGGGCGTCCTTGCCGAACAGATGGCGATACAGGCGCCAAGCGTGGTCCTCCACCGCGTATTCCTTGAAGCTGCCATCCGGCATGCGCTTCTTGCGGGTGTAGCTCCAGCTGAAGGCGGGCTCGATGCCGTTGGACGCGTTGTCCGCGAAGGCCAGGCTGATGGTGCCCGTGGGCGCGATCGACAGCAGGTGCGAGTTGCGCAGGCCCTGGGCGCGGATCTTGTCCTTGAGCCCTTGCGGCAGGCGCGAGGCGAAGTTGCCGCCGGAGAGATAGAGGTCGGCGTTGAACAGCGGGAAGGCGCCGCGCTCCGCGGCCAGGTCGGCGCTGGCGTCATAGGCGGCATTGCGCATGACCTCGCTGATGCGGCGTGCCATCTCGCGGGCGGCTTCGGTGTCATAGCGCAGGTTCAGCATGACCAGGGCGTCACCCAGGCCGGTGAAGCCCAGGCCCACGCGGCGCTTGTTGCGCGCTTCCTGGGCCTGCGCGGGCAAGGGCCAGGGGGTCACGTCCAGCACGTTGTCCAGCATGCGCGTGGCGGTCTTGCAGACCTCGGCAAACCCCTCTTCATCGAAGCGGGCGTTGGGGCTGAAGGCGTCCTCCACGAAGAGCGTGAGATTGACCGAGCCCAGGCAGCAGCAGCCATAGGGCGGCAGGGGCTGCTCGGCGCAGTTGTGCACATACAGGCCGTTGGCGTCGAAGGCATGCACATGCTCCACGGTGACGTCATATACGTCGGCCTCGCCGTCCGGCACCAGGGCCTGTACCGTCGCAGTGAAGCGCTCACGGTTGAGTTCGCGCTGGTAGTCCCCCAGCAGGGACAATAGGCGCGCCTGCTTGCTGCTGTCTTCGAAACCCACCTGGCGCGCAAAACGCTCAAGGTTCTCGCCGCTGATGCACAGCTCATGCGCTGCGCGACGCAAATAGCTGCGCTTGCCTCCGCGCCCGTCGGGCAGCAGCGTTTCGCCTGCAGGGTGGCGATCCATGTACAGGCGGCTGTTGACGCCCAGACGCAGCAGCATGCGCTGCGCTGCCTGGAGGGTCGCCAGGTCGGCTTGCGTCAGGCGCACACTGACGCCCTTGTCCTGCTGCCCCTGCACCGAGCCGTCCGCATCAAACAGGCCACGCAGCAGGCCGCGATGGAAGGCGGAGGACGTCGCCTCCATGCGCGGGGTGATGGTCTTGTTGCCAGGCGCGGCGCCCATGGAAAGGGCCAGGTCGCGCAAGGCCGTCGAGGCCAGCCGATACTCGCCGCGTTCACCGATGCCACGCTGCCAGCCCTTGAAATCACTGCGAGTGCGCAGGCTTTGCATGGCCTGCTCAGCCGCCGCCATGACCGCTGCTACGCTGGCAGGCCGCAAGCCGACATCGCTTCCTACGGCCCTGAGCTCGGGCGCCCAGACCGACAGGACGGCCTTGTCCGCCTTGAGCGTGCCATCACCAATCAGCAGACCGAGCAGATAGCCCTCGGACTGGCCAAGAGGCCCATCCCAACCGCACAGCGAGCGGTGATCGTGAAGCACGATCTCATCCCCTGGCTGTAGTTCGGCCGCAGGCACCCAGGCTGACTCGGTCATGTACCGACTCTTGCGCGTCACCTTGCGCACCGGATGATCGCCGGTCAGGCGCAAGGCGTGGCCTTCCTTCGATTGCAGGACAAAGACTGGCTTGCGGCCGGTGGCGAAAAAGCCTTCGGATTCCGTCGTGTAGGGCTTGCCGTCGACGACCGCTGCGAAACGCTGCCCCAGCAGGTCGCGCACTTGACGAGGCCCCTCGACAGTCATGACCCAGGTATCCGCCGTCACGCAGGGGTTCGTGGCGTCGATGCGCTCGCAGTAGTAGAGGTTGTTGTCGTTGTTGATGCGATCCAGGAAGAGCACGCCGGGCTCGGCATGGTCATAGGTGGAGCGCATGACCTGGTCCCAGAGCTCGCGGGCGCGCAGGCGGCGGTAGACCCATTGGCCATCGCCGCGCTGGTAGGCGCCAGCCTTCTTGAGCTTCTGGCCGGGCTCGGCCTTGTGGACGAGTTCCACCTCGGCATCGGACTCCACAGCCTCCATGAAGGCGTCGGTCACGCCGATGGAGATGTTGAAGTTGCGCAGGTCGCCCTGGTCCTTGGCGTGGATGAATTCCTCGATGTCCGGATGGTCGCAGCGCAGCACGCCCATCTGGGCACCGCGGCGCGCGCCGGCGGACTCGACGGTCTCGCAGGAGCGATCGAACACACGCATGTAGCTGACGGGGCCGGAAGCGCTGCTCTGCGTGGAACCCACCCAGGCGCCCTTGGGGCGGATGCGGGAGAAGTCGTAACCCACGCCGCCACCGCGGCGCATGGTCTCGGCGGCCTCGGTCAAGGCGGTATAGATGCCGGGCACGCCGTCATCGGCCAGAGCGATGGAGTCGCCCACCGGCTGCACGAAGCAGTTGATCAAGGTGGCGCTGAGCTCGGTCCCCGCGGCGGAATTGATGCGGCCGGCCGGCACGAAACCGCGGCGCTGGGCCTCCAGGAACCTGGCTTCCCAGTGGGCGCGGGACTCGGCCGTCTCGGCCTGGGCCAGGGCGCGGGCCACGCGGGCGCGCAACTCGTCCAGGCTCTGTTCATCGCCCTTGGCGTATTTCTCCAGCAGGACCTCGGCGCTGATGTCCTGGGCCGGCAGCGAAGCGACCGTCGCCAGAGGCACAAGCGAGGTGGTGGGCAGGTCGAGCGAAGCCTGATTGGGCGGTGGCATGGAATCTCTCCGGATTTCTGATCGATGGTTGTTCGAATATGGCAGCGAATGCTCGTCGCAGGGGCTGCCTTGGGTTTTGACCCTGGTCACTGAGCATGCATCCGGCCACGGGGGTGGGCAAGCCCCCGAAAGTGCTTGTGAGTGACCACTCGCGCTGGGCCTGCGATGGACCCGGTGCTCATCGAAAACCCCGAGCATGCAGCACTTGACGAGCAGGTGCGCATGACCGGTTCACACAGCGACCGGCACAGGGACCGACACGCCGGCCCGCCTGACACGGCAAGCGCCGTGCGAGGCAGCTGTTGATATGCCGCAGCGCGATGGCCGGCATGCACACACAAAACAACCGGCAACGCCCGCTTCGCGTCGCGCGCGGGCTGCGGCACCGGCCTTGCACCGCCGGACGGCCCGGCGCATTGCCGCCAGGCACCGGGCCGGATCGCGTTCAGAAGGGGTTGTAGGACTTTTCGCGCCGGTAGTGGATGTAACCCACGCTGGCACCGGTTCGCAGTCCCACGCCCAGACGGATGGGCGCCAGCGTGATGCCGTTGAGGCGCTGGTAATTGATGCCCGCGCCGCCGATGTAGTAAAGGCTGCCTTCCACGCCGGGGAAACGCTGGTAGATCGCCCCTGGGTTGGGCAGGTGATAGCAGAGGGTGAAGACCTTGGATGCGTTGGCGCCGAAGTCGAATCCGATGGACGGCCCGGCCCAGTACACCCGGGCACCGCCGCCACTCTTCATGATCAGCTGGCCATCGCCATAGCGCAGACCCACCGTGATCGCGGCGCCGGCTTCCTCGCCCTTGATGTAGGCGTTCGGCCGCCCCTGTTCCTTGAAGGCCTTTTCGATGACCTTGGCCAGGCCTTCGGTGGTGCTGCCGAAGAAGTCGGTGGCGGCCTTCAGGATGGAGTCCTCGTCATACGTGTCCTCCTTCTTCTCGTTGGCCACGGCCAGCCCCGGCAGCAGCAGGCCGGCCCCCAGCGAGCCGAGGCCTTGCAAGGCCTCCCGGCGATCAAGGCCGGACAGGGGTCGCGCCTGCGGGTGTTGTCTGTTCGCGCTCATGAAAACCTCCTCAAGCAACTGGATTGCGCCACAATAACTCAGTCTGGAGCGCCGGGAAAACCATCAGCCGGGCGGCTCACAAAGCGTGACAAAGCACCACGCCAGGCACTCGCGGTCCGCAGGGGCCCGGACCTAAACTTCCGGGCACAAAAGTTACGTAAGAGAGGGCTCCGATGCACGGAGGAATGCAGCTTGCCGAGCGGCTGATCGTCACTTCACCCCGCGTCCCCCTACCCCGCGCACGCACCATGAATGCAGACATGCCCAAGCTGGCCCTGGCGCTGGAATACGCGGACATCGCCGCCGGGCTGTACATCGAGGGCGGCAGCGACCACGCGGCACGGCTGCTGGCGGGCGCTGCCGAAAAGCTGCTGGGAGACTTGGGGCGCCTGGTGACCTCCATGCCCGCCAAGGACGAGGTGCAGCACCTGCTTACCGAAGTCGCCCTGAACCACGAGGCGCCCGTGGAGCTGCCGCACAGCCACTTGAGCTCGCGCAACCGCCAGCCCTCGCTGGACCGAGTCAGCGAGCTGGGCGCCTTGATGGACAGCGAGGCGCGCCAGGAAACCAGCGCGCTGCTGCGCGCCTGCTGGTACACCTTGGAGTCCCTGGGCCTGGAGGCGGTCGCACCCGACCGCCTTGAGGAAGCGATCGAAATGAGCACGATCTACGCACCGGAGTAAGCCCGCCCTCAACCCCGTGGCCGCTCGCCCCTGCTAGCATGGGCTGGTCGACATCCAAGGCCGGAGCCTCGCCATGAACAAGCCCCAGGAACGCCGCCATTTCGCCCGTGTCAGCTTCGATGCGCCGGCGGAGCTGGTCACCGTGGATGCCCGGCTCAGCGTGGGCGTGCTGGACCTCTCGCTCAAGGGCGCGCTGCTGAAACTGTCCAGCCCGGATCTGGTCGGCATGGGCGAGCCCTGCCTGCTGTGCGTACGCCTGGACGGCGCCGACCAGCGCATCCTGATGGGCGCCGAAGTGGCGCACCTGGAAGGCGACAAAGCCGGCCTGATCCTGCGCAGCATCGACATCGAGAGCATCACGCACCTGCGCCGCCTCATCGAGGTCAACCTGGGCGAGGCCCATTTGCTGGAGCGCGAGCTCAAGGCCTTGCTGACGGCGGCCTGAGCCGCCCCGTTCAGTCCAGGATGAACTGTCGCAGGCGCTCGAAGGCGGCCTGCGAATCGTCTCGCCACACGCCGTGGCCGCAGCCCGGGAATCGGGCCAGTTGCAGGCAGCGCGTGGGCAAGGCCTCGGCAATCTCCAGGGCATCCTGCAGCGGGCAGACAGGGTCTTCCTCGCCCGCCATCACCAGCACCGGACAACGGGCGCGGCTCAGGCCGGGCAGCAGCCGCATCGTCTGCTTCTCACCGCGTACGAAGTGCAGCAGGATGTCCAGCTTCAGCAGGGTACGCTGCGCAGCCGCGGGATCCATCTGCGGCGTCACGGTGTAGAGATCACGGCAAGCTTCCCAGTAGGCGGCAAAGCTCAGCGGCGTGGGCTCGCTCCAGAAGGCGCGCACCTTCTCGCGCACGGCCTCGCCGCCACGGCGCACGAAGCCCTCGATCTTGCGGTCCAGGCCCATGTGGTGCGAGGTGCTGGACAGGATCACCTTGCCCGGATGCTCGGGATGGCGCTCGATATAGCGCTGCGCCACGAAGCCGCCGAAGCTCTGCCCCAGCACGATGGGCTTGACGATGCCCAGGGCGTCGCACAGCCGCACGACGTCGTCGGCCCAGGTGTCCAGCGTCCATTCGCTGCTGGGTCGCGCGTCGCTTCGACCATGGCCGCGATGGTCGTAATAGACGATCTGTGCCACCTCGGCCAGCGCACCAAAGGCCGGCTTGAAGGAGCTGTGGTCGAAGCCCGGTCCGCCATGCAGCAGGATCAGCGTGGGCTTCTCTCGCATCCAGGCGCCGTCGGGCACCAGGCCTTCTCCCTCGATGTCCACGTACAGCCGAACACCGGGTTCAATCTCGATTCTCATGGTTCTCCTACGCTCCCGGGGGCGGGAGTCTATGCAAGTTCGGCGCCATCGGACGTTGGTCATGCCGCTCTTACATCTGCTTGCACTCGGCGGCGGTGCTGCTCGTGCCTGTCATGGTTGATCCCGAGCCGAGCCTGTCGCCTGGATGACGCCGCGGCGGCCCGCGCTGACCACAATGCGCCAAGGTCCCGTTCCGATGACTGCCCCCGAGGAAACCCCGATGAACACGCGTGACACGAGCGCACCGCCGCGACACTACCGGATCTGCCCCCTGTGCGAAGCCTGCTGCGGTTTGGAGGTGCAGACCCGCGACGGCCGTGTCATTGCCATCCGTGGCGCCGAGGCGGACCCCTTCAGCCAAGGCTTTCTTTGCCCCAAGGGCGTGTCGCTGAAAGACCTGCACGAGGATCCGGACCGGCTGCGGCAGCCCCTGATCAAGCGCGATGGCCGCCATGTGCCCATCGCCTGGGACGAGGCCTTCGAGGAGATCGAGCGCCGCCTGCTCCCTCTGATCCAGGCCCACGGGCCGGACGCCGTGGCCCTGAGCTTCGGCAATCCCGCCGCGCACAAGGTGGGCCTGCTGGCCTACACGCCGCGCCTGGCCCGCGCCCTGGGCACGCGCAATGTCTTTTCGGCGTCCACCCTGGACCAGATGCCCAAGCAGCTTTCCAGCGCGCTGATGTACGGCCACTGGCTCAGCATCCCGGTGCCGGACCTGCCGCGCACGGACCTGCTGGTGGTGCTGGGCGCCAACCCTATGGTGAGCAACGGCAGCCTGTGGACGGTGCCGGACTTCCGCGGCAAGGCCCGCGCGCTGCGCGAGCGCGGCGGGCGGCTGATCGTCATCGACCCGCGGCGCACCGAGACCGCGGCGGTGGCGGACGAGCATCTCTTCATCCGACCGGGCAGCGACGTCTGGCTGCTGCTGGGCCTGGTCCATACCCTGTTCGATGAAGACCTGGTGCGCACCGGCGCCCTGGGTGAATGGCTGGCGGGGCTGGAGCCGCTGCGTGACGCTGTCGCCGCCTACCCCCCTGAATCAACAGCCACCATGTGCGGCGTCTCCGCAGACAACCAGCGCCGCCTCGCCCGCCTGCTCGCGAAAACGCCGCGCGCATCCCTCTACGCCCGCATCGGCAGCTGCACGCAGCGCCATGGCACGCTCAACAGCTGGCTGGTGGACGTGATCAACATCCTCTGCGGCCATCTGGACCAGCCCGGCGGCGCAATGTTCCCCAAGGCGGCGGCCTTTGCCGCCAACACGCAGGGACGGCCGGGCAGCGGGCGCGGCGTGAGCCTGGGCCGTCGGCGCAGCCGCGTGAGCGGCGCCCCGGAGGTGTTCGGCGAGCTGCCCATGACCTGCCTGGCCGAGGAGATCGAAACGCCCGGCGAGGGCCAGGTGCGGGCCTTGATCACGGTGGCCAGCAATCCCGTGCTCTCGGCGCCCAACGGGCCGCGCCTGGCCCGTGCGCTGGACGGCCTGGACTTCATGCTCAGCCTGGACATCTACCTCAACGAAACCACCCGTCATGCCGACCTCATCCTGCCGGCGCCCTCGCCGCTGGAGGATCTGCATTACGACATCGCCTTCGGCCAGCTGTCCTGGCGCAACCATGCACGCTACAGCGGACCGGTCTTCGAACGGCCGGCCGGCATGCCCGAGGAATGGGAGACCCTCACGCGGCTTGCAGCATTGGTGAGCGGCACGGACTGGCGCCGGCCCGCCGCCGAGCTGGACACCGCAGCCCTGCGCCAGGAGTTGCGCCATCAGCTCAAGGACGCCGATGGCGCGCAGACCGAGGCCCTGCTGAGCGCCCTGGCCCCGCGCGTGGGGCCGCAGCGCCTCATCGACCTGGCCCTGCGCAGCGGCCCCTATGGCGACCAGTTCGGTCGCAGGCCTGATGGCCTGACCCTCGACCGCGTGAAAGCTGCGCCGCATGGCATCGACCTGGGCGAGCTGCAGCCCCGCATGCCAGAGCTGCTGCGCACGCCCTCGGGTCGCCTCGAGCTCGCCCCAGCCCTCTTCATCGAGGCTCTCGCCGCATTGAGCGCCGACCAGCCGCCCACAGCGGGCCCCGACGAGCTGCTGTTGATCGGCCGGCGCGACCTGCGTTCCGGCAACAGCTGGATGCACAACCTGCCCGTCCTGGCCAAGGGCCCTGACCGCAGCGCACTGATCCTGCACCCCGCCGACGCCCATCACCGAGGCCTTCGCGATGGCGATCGCGCGCTGCTGAGCAATGCCGCCGGCGCCAGCATCGAAGTGCTGCTGCAATGCAGCGAAGAGATGATGCCCGGCGTGGCCAGCCTGCCGCATGGCTGGGGCCACGATCTGCCCGGCATGCAGCTGAGCGTGGCGAGCCTGCGGCCGGGCGCCAACCTCAATGCCCTGCTGGACGACCGGGTCCGGGATCCGCTGTCGGGCAATGCGGTGCTCTCAGGCCAGCCGGTGCGCCTGAGCGCCCTGCCCGGCTGAGCCGGTCCGCGCAGCGCCTGGGAGAAAAAGGACCGGCCGCACCTCGCGGTGCGCCGGTCATGAAGCCGGCGCGAGAACGTGCACGCCGGGGAGAAGATATCGTCTGCTTCAGAATTTGTAGCTAACCCCAATGCTGACCGTCCTTGGCGCGCCATAGAAGCCGCTCAGCACGCCCAGTGCGGCAATGTTGTAGCCGTCGGTCCGGTAGGCCTTGTTGGTCAGGTTGCTGCCCTGCAGAGAGAAGCTCAGGTGCTCGTCGCGCTCCCAGATCAGGCCGGCGTTGAGCAGAGCGTAGGCGTCCTGGGCAATGGCCTCGCTGAGGTCCGTGGTGGGATAGACCTTGGTCCGGTAGCTCACGCCCACGCGCGAGCGCAGCGTGCCGCTGCCCAGCGCCATGCGGTTCTCCAGGTTGAAGGCGGCCTGGAACTTGGGCGCGTTGGTGAACTTCTTCTGGTCCGCCACGTTCACGCCCTTGTCCAGGTACTCGTCATAACGGGCATGCAGGGCCGCGAGATTGCCGCTGAACGTCCAGGCGGGGCTCGGCCGCCAGGCGAATTCCAGCTCGGCACCATCCACGGTGGCACGGCCTGCATTGGTGAAGTCGCCAAAGAAGCCGGGCGTTCCGTTGGCCTGCGTGTAGGAGGTGAAGACCGAGAGCTGCACGTTCTTGTACTTGTTGTGGAAGACGGCCGTGTTGAGTTCCAGCCGGCCGCCATCCAGCACCATCTTGGCGCCGCCCTCGATGGAATCGAGCACCTCGTCCTCGAAGGGCTTGCTGGAGATGGGCACGGCCGCCGTGTTGGCGCGGATGTTGAAGCCGCCCGACTTGAAGCCCCGCGAGGCGCTGGCGTACAGCGAGGTGCTGCGCGAGAGCTTGTAGTCCAGCGAGACCTTGGGTGAGGTGTTGCTGACCTCGCGGGTCTTGTCAAAGTCGGCCAGGGTCGCGATGGGCTTGGTGAAGCTCGCGTCGCTGAAGGCCTGGTTCAGCACCACGGCACGCTTGCTTTCCTTGGTGTAGCGCACACCGGCGCTGAGGCTGAAGCCCTGGGCCAGGCGCCAGCTCCAGTCGGCATAGACCGCCTTGCCGCGCGTGTGGACCGTGCCGTTGGTGGTCCCGAAGGAAAGGTTGAAGAAGTTGTTGGAGACCTTGCCGCCTGCGTCCCCGTTGAAGACGTAAAGCCCCATCACGCCGGAGGAGTTGGCGCCATCGAAGGCCAGCTGCGCCTCGGCGCTGTTCTGCGTGTCCTGGTAGACGGCCAGCACATCGGCGATCTTGGCGGGCAGGCCGTCAAAGTCGATGCCGGTGCTGGTGTCATTGCGGCGATGGGCGGCGATGAACTTGGCCGTCCATTGCGAGTCCACCGTCCAGTTCAGCGTCAGGGCGCTGCCGCCGGTCTCCGTGCGGTTGCGGTTGGGCATGCCGCTGGCGATGTCGTAGCGGCTGCTGTCGGGCGGCGTCTTGGCCGGGTCGAACTTGTTGACGGCCAGGCGCTGGAAGCCGCGCATGTTGGACTCGTCATAGGTCTTGTCGGCCGCGAACTGCACGCTGAAGGGCTGGCCGCTGGGGAAGAAGCCGAGGCTCAGGCGGCCGGCGCGGGTCTTCTGGTTGCTGACGTCGGTGCCGTCGGTGAGGTTCTTTCCATAGCCATCGCGGTTGAGCGAGGCCAGGGCCAGCCGCGCGCGGAACTGGCCGTCGCTGCTGGCGCCACCGACCGAGCCCTTGACGTCCGCCTGCCCGTAGCTGCCGACACTCACGCTGGCGCTGCCCTCGGTCCGGGTACCGAGCGGCCGGGACACATACTTCACCGCGCCGCCAATGGTGTTCTTGCCGTACAGCGTGCCCTGCGGGCCGCGCAGCACCTCAATGCGCTGGGTATCGAAGACATCCAGCAAGGCGCCCTGCGGCCGGGCCACATAGACGTCGTCGAGATAGATGCCCACGCCCGGATCCACGCCCCACAGCGGATCCGCCTGGCCGACGCCGCGGATGAAGGTGGTGATGGTGGAGTTGCTGCCGCGCGCAGCGTAGATGGTGAGGTTGGGCACCTGGGATTGCAGATCGCCCAGGTTGCGGATGTTGAGGTTCTCCAGCGCACCAGCGCCAAAGGCAGTGACGGCCACGGGCACATCCTGCAGGGTCTCCTCGCGGCGGCGGGCGGTCACCGTCACGACTTCCAGCTTTTGCTTGTCAGCGCTGGGCTGGGCCTCGTCGGCCGCAGCACCGGCTGGCGCAGGCGTCGGTGCGGGGTCGGGCGCAGCCCAGGCAGGAGCCCCTGCAGCAAAGGCGGCCAGCAGGGCCAGGGTCAGCGGTGTGCGGCGCAGGGCCGTGCCGGGAATGGCGGCGCTCAGGGTCATGCGGATCATGCGTTGTCTCCGTGATTCTTTGGGGTGTCGACGCGGACGTCGCCCCAGACGAGTGCAAGTGCCATGCCCATCACCGAGCCCAAGCGCCTTTCTCCGTGCAAACCATGAGGGCCCGCGCGAAACCACGCCGCCTCGCCCCACGCTAAAACTGGGCTGGACCGCTGCGTTCCCCGCGCAGGGCCTGCCTGGTCATGCCACCTTGTCTGATTTGCGAGCACAAGCGAGCGAAGCTCTGTCCAGAACTCAAGCAATGACTGAAGCTCAGACAGCGCGCCCGCGTCGCATCCAGGCCAGCAGGCGCAGCGACCAAGCGCCCACCGCCAGGGTCCAAAACAGCGCCGCCAGCGGCAGCAGCCAGGCCTGGGCGGCCGGGCTCCAGGCCGCCCAAAGGCGCAGAAGCACCGCCAGCTGGAGCAGTGAAAACAACGCCAGGATGGGCGCGTCCACCGCCAGCGAGCGGCCAGCATGCGCGCTGGTGACGCGACTCACCTGGGCCATCATCAGACTTCCCAGGCCTCCGGCGAACACGGCATGCAAAGGAGCCAAGGCCACGGCGCCCACCGCCGCGCGCGTCTCGCCAGACGCAAGCCGCCACAGTGCCGGTAGCGCCGAGAGGCCCAAGCCCAGGGCCCACCACAAGCCCCCACATAGCAGCATGGCCATCAAGGGCAAGCGCATCATGCGCCGCCAGCACCACGCCTGGTACAGCAGCAGCAAGGCGGCAGCGCCCTCCAGCATCGCCCGGGCCAGGGCGATCCAGCCCGGCAGCACAGGAGGCGCCAACATGTCCCAGATGCCGCCCCAGGCACAGCCGGCGAGGCCCAGCCACAGCAGGCTTTGCTCCGGCAACGCCCATCGTCCGGCCGCAGCAGGCAGCCGAGGCAGTTCTGCAAACATGGGCACCATGCGATGCAAAGCCAGCACATAGACGGGCAGCACGCTCCACCACAAAACCCCGTGCAGCGCCTTGCGCGCCCAGCCTTCCTGGCCCGCCGTCAGGGCCAGGCCAATGCCCGCCAGGCCGCAGATTCCTACGAGCCAGGCGCCCCGCATGCCTCGCAGATGCAAGCGATCGCCCCGGCCACTGGCCGCCAGCAAGCGGCCGGCTGCTCGCCAGAGCAAGCCCCATCCCAGCGCGACCAGCAGCAGGCCCAGCCCAAGCAGCGGGGCTGATAGATGCAAGGCAGGCAGGACCAGCCCCCAGCCCAGCGTCATCAGCGACAGGGGCCGGCGCAAGACCGCGAACGCCACCGCCGGAACGCCCAACCAACGCGGCCCGGCGGTAAAGAAGAAACCCGCCATGAACAGCGGCATCGCACCCAGCCCGAACAGCAGGCCATGCGCCAAACCCGGCGTCACTGCCCAGGGTAGTGGCCAGGCCTGCCGACGCGCCAGCAGGACCAGCCACCACCACAGGCCGCTCAAGGCCAGCAGCAGCAGCCCTCGCGCAAAGAACGGTCGGTGCGGTGACAGGGCGGGCGACCGGCCAGGGGCATGGGTCCGCGGGCGATCGGTTAAATGGACATCCGACATGGCGCGAGATCATGCCGCTGAACGCAGCGCCGGCGCTTGTGCGCGAACAAGCGGACAGCAGGCGAAGTAGCAGGAGCACGCAGGCCAACCGGCAAGCAAGGGCAAGCAATGCCCGGATCGCAGGATCGTTTGCCTTGAAGTTTGCGGCGAATGGCGCTTTGCGCCTATCAATGCTAGAATCCGCTTTCATACATTCGCCCAAGACCGTTTCTTCAAGGTCTTTGAAGGTCTTTGCTGAGGCTCCGGTCCTGCACCGGTCAGCCCATCTGCCGCCAGCACCTTCACTCGGGACCGGATTGATTCCATTCCCGAGCCACTGCGCGCAGTCGCCCGAAGTGCCCGCCCCCAAGCAATCCGCCGGGGGCTTCAATCACCGGCTTGATCTCTCTTGCGTGTCTGTACGTCCTCCGTGCGCCGCGTCTTGCGCGCACGGTTCCCTCTTCATTTCTGAAAGAAAACACCATGAGCAGCATCCAATCCGGCACCGTCAAGTGGTTCGACGATGGCAAGGGCTTCGGCTTCATCACGCCCGCTGACGGCAGCAAGGACCTTTTCGCCCACCACAGCGAGATCCGCAACGGTGGCGGTTTCCGTACCCTGGCAGAAGGCCAGCAGGTTGAATTCGAAGTCAAGCAAGGCCCCAAGGGCCTGCAGGCTTCGAACATCAAGCCTCTGTAAATCCTCCTCCAGGCCTGGGAAGGCCGGGCCCCCAACCGGGCGGCCCACACCGAACAGGCTGCGATCCATCGAGGGTCGCGGCCCTTGGCGCCCGCCTCTCACGAGGGCGCCCTCTTCCGAGCCCGCCGCCATGCGCGGACTCGAACTCCATCACCATCCGCGCCAAGACGGCTAACTGGGCACCGACCAGGGACGGCTCATCAAGGCGCACACCTCGAGACAACCATGCAAAAGAAAAGCATCGAGGTGGGGCGATTCCTTGTCTCACCTTTCATCAAGACCTCCGAGGACGGTGGCTTCTATGCCAGCGTCTCCATCCGATCCGGCCAAGGTTCGGCCAACCACGACCGCGTGATGCGCTTCACCCCGCGATTCACCGGCCGCCGACAGGCCTTGCACTACGCGCGAACGCAGGGGTGCGCGTGGGTGGCTGCGCAAGAGTAAGTTAGGACCACCCCCTACGCGCTGCGCGCGCCCCCTCAAGGGGGCAACACCGGCTGCCCGGCAGAGCCGGATCAGCGGTGTTCGTGCCGGGGCGAAGCCCGCCGGGATTCTTCGGCGGGCTTCTTTGTTGGCGGGACAGCGGCGCTACGGTGCCAGCTTTGGGATGCGCCCCGCCGTCGCGCTGTCGACTGCTCCACGTCGGGTGCCAGACCAAGCCGGATCAGCAGGGTATTGCCCTCCCCCTACGCGCTGCGCGCGCCCCCTCAAGGGGGCAACACCGGCTGCCCGGCAGAGCCGGATCAGCGGTGTTCGTGCCGGGGCGAAGCCCGCCGGGATTCTTCGGCGGGCTTCTTTGTTGGCGGGACAGCGGCGCTACGGTGCCAGCTTTGGGATGCGCCCCGCCGTCGCGCTGTCGACTGCTCCACGTCGGGTGCCAGACCAAGCCGGATCAGCAGGGTATTGCCCTCCCCCTACGCGCTGCGCGCGCCCCCTCAAGGGGGCAACACCGGCTGCCCGGCAGAGCCGGATCAGCGGTGTTCGTGCCGGGGCGAAGCCCGCCGGGATTCTTCGGCGGGCTTCTTTGTTGGCGGGATAGCGGCGCTATGTGCGGCAGCAACGCGCGCCCCAAGCACTCAGGCTGTCAGGGCTTCTTTTGCCTGGGATCTTTTCTCGCGTGCAAAAAAGTCCGGTGCCAGCAGCCCGGGCAGGCCACGGCGAGGGGCCTGGCCGATCAGGACGTCAGCCAGCGCGTCGGCGATGGGCAGGCCGGGGTGCTGCTCCAACCACATGAATTCGCCCGCCGGATTGAGCTCCAGGAAGACGTGGCGACCGTCCGGCGTCAGGATGAGGTCGATCGCGCCATAGTTCAGGCCGAAGGCGTCCATCATGGCCAGCAGCTTGGCTTCGATGTCCTCCGGCAAGGCGTGGCGCTGCCAATCCTGCAGCATGCGGCGCCCCTCGCGGCGCCAGTCGGTTTGCGCGCGCTCGTTCACCTGCGAATCGATAGCCGCGGCGAAGACGCGCTCACCAACAATGGTCACCCGCAGCTCCAGGGCCTTGGGCACCAGCGCCTGGAAGGTCATGGGGCCGTGCTGCAGGCCGCCCAGGTGATCCAGATCCTCGGCGCGGATGCGGTTGGTGAACATCACCTTCTCCTGCCCCTCCTCATAGATGGCGAAGGAACTGAGCATCTTGCCGACAATGCCCTGCGGGTGGCTGGCGAAGAAATCGCGCACGGCCTGCGGGTCATTGGTGGAGAGGCTGTCAGGAATGTCCAGGCCCAGGTGCGAAGCCACCTTGAGCTGCAACTGCTTGTGGTCGGCCCGGCGCACCTTTTCATAGCCGTCCAGTTGGAAGCAGTCCAGGCTGTGAAGCAGGCCCAGCACCTGCGCCCGGCTCTCCTTCTGCGCGGCCTCGCGATAGGCGGGCGGCACGCTGTCCGGAATGCCGCCGCCAATGCGCAGTCGACGGTAGTAGCAGGACTGCAGCTCGGCCATGTCCAGTTGACCCAGCGGGGTCTTCAGCAGAAGCGCCTGCTGCCGGCTGTCAGCCTGCA
Source organism: Burkholderiaceae bacterium (assembly GCA_041913905.1). Taxonomy (GTDB): domain Bacteria; phylum Pseudomonadota; class Gammaproteobacteria; order Burkholderiales; family Burkholderiaceae_C; genus Roseateles_B. The sequence continues at coordinate 29,427 of JAYSEK010000047.1, forward strand.
GGCTGAGCTGCACGGTCGAGGGAAAGAGGTCGGTTTCGAAGCACCAGGGCGTCGCACCCCGGGCCATCAGGGCGCGGGTGATGAGGGGCGTGCAGTGGTGGTCGCGTGAATGGGTGACGATCAGAACGTTCATGACAGGAAGCTCATTGCGCGGCGGCGGAATAGGACAGCGGGTCGGACAGCAGGCCGGACAGCGGTTTGGACGGAGGGGCGGCCGGAGGATCGGTCAGCAGGGCCTCGGCAAGCGCATCGGCGATAGGCAGGCCCAGCGCCTGCTGAAGCATGCCCCATTCGCCGCAGGCATTGACCTCCAGGAAGACCCAGTCGTCATCGGGTGTGTGGATGAAATCGGCGGCGCCGTAACGCAAACCCAGGCGGCGCATCAACGCGAGAAACCGGATTGCCACGGACTCTGGAAGTTGGGCCGGCAGCCAGGCCAGGCCGGCTTGCGGGCGCCAGTCGTCCACCCGGCCGGCGGTGGCGCGGGGCCGGATCGCACCGCAGAAAAGGCGCTCATCCACGGCGATCACGCGCAGCTCCTCGACCTTGGCAATGCGCTCCTGGAACAGCGGGGGGCAGAGGCTGAGGCCGCGGCCGTCGTCCAGATCGGCCGCCTCGATGACCGTGGTGTAGAGATTGCCCGCGCCGCCGCGCATGCCGGGCGCCAGCACGGTCTGCATCTTCATCACCACGCCGTGCGCCTGACGGGCATGGAAGGCGCGCACCTCGTCCGGATCGTTGCTGCACAGGGTGTCCGGCACGCGCAGGCCGCACTCACGGGCCAGGTGCAGCTGCCGCAGCTTGGCACCCGCGCGCTCCACTTGCGCCAGGCCATTGACCCAGCGGACGCCTTCCAGGCGGTCCCACAAGGCCCGCAGCACATGCCGGCACTCCTGGACGCATTGCGCCCGGAACCGCGCGTCCACGGCTTCATCCAGCGCGGGCGGCAGCAGCTGGCGCAGCCAGACCGCCTGCACGGACTCGATGGCATGCGTCTGCCCATGCAGGCGCAAGAAGCCGGCGTCCTTCGCACCTTCCCAGCGCAGGCCCAGTTGCCAGTCCAGCGGAAAGCGGTCGCTGTCCACGCGCAGCGGCTGAGCACCTCGCCGCTTCAGCGCGTCGGCCACCCAATCCACCGTCGTGTGATCGGCGGCATGGGTCAGGAGGAGGACCAATGGCTGCACTTCGACTCCAGAAAAGCAAGCAATACCGCCCCGATCACCCAAGGGCGAACGGGGCGGACACGGGAGCGCAGGCGACGGGCCAGGGGCTCGACGCTCAAGACATTCAGGCTTCGTTGCCCAGGTGGTCGTCGCCGTCAGACGGGTACTTCAGGGTCACGACGATGTCGTCCTTGAGCGGGGAGGTGGCGGGCGACGCGGCAGCCACGGTCTCCGGCAGATGGTCATCGCCATCCGACGGGTACTTCATGGTGTGGTACGGCGGGGTCTTGCCGCCGCCGCTGACGGCGTCCAGCTCCTGGGTTTCCAGGAAACGAGCGAAGAAAGGCAGTTGGTCGGACATGGTTCATTCCTCCATGGGTTGCTGATATCAGCGGCCGGCCCCGGACCTCCCGATCCTTGGCAGCCGGCCGCTGCGCATCATAGGAGCACAGGGCCGCATGGATAACCGTTATTCCACAGCGCCGACACCGGAATGAACGAAGACCGCCCACTCCGCGCCCCCTCCGCGCCCCCTCCTCACTGCTGCGCGCGAAGCTCGGCAGCGGCGCCGCCGCCCAAGGCCTTGTAAAGCTGCACGCCCGACTGCAAGGCCGCCAGGCGCACCTGCAAAGCCGCCTGCTGGGCGGCAAAGCTGGCACGCTGTGCGTCCAGCAATTCGAGACTGCTGGAGGCCCCATTGGCGAAGCGCAGCTCCACCAGACGCAGCCGCTCGGACTCGGCCGCCGCCAGCGCCTCCTGGGCGCGCAGCTGCTCGGTCAGCGTGCTGCGCGCCGAGAGAGCGTCCGCCACCTCGCGGAAGGCCTGCTGGACGGCTTTCTCGTACTGGGCCACCGCGATCTCGCGGCCCGCCTGCGTGGCCTTGAGATTGGCACTGTTGCGGCCGGCGTCGAAGATCGGCATCAGCGCCTGGCTGGCGAAGCTCCAGGCCGTGTTCTTGAACAGGCCCGAGAGCTCCGAGCTCGCGCTGCCGATGCTCGTGCTCAGGGTGATGCTGGGGAAGAAGGCTGCGCGGGCAGCGCCGACATTGGCCTCCGCGGCCACCAGTTGCGCTTCTGCCTGGCGCACATCGGGCCTCTCCAGGAGGACGCTGGACTTCACGCCGGCAGCCAATGGCGCCAGGGCCTGGCTGGCCAGCGGCGCGCCGGGGGGCAGCGCCTGTGGCAGCGGCTGGCCCAGCAGCAGCACCAGGGCGTTTTCGTCCTGGCTGCGCTGGCGCTGGGCCTGCGCGACGGCCGCGCGGGCAGACTCCAGCGCCGAGATGGCGCCCTGCAGCTCCAGGCTGGAGGCCGCGCCCTGGTCGAAGCGCAAACGGGTCAACCGGTGGCTGTCCTCGCGGCTGCCCAGGGTCTTGCGGGCGTAGTCCAGCAGGGCGTCGTCCACCTGCAGCGCATAGTGGGCCGAGGCCACGCCGGCGATGAGGCTGAGCTGGGCAGCGCGGGCGCCGCTCTCGCTGGCCAGGTAGCGCGCCTGCGCGGCGTCGCTCTGGTTGCGCAGCTTGCCCCACAGATCCAGCTCGTAGGCCGTCACCTGCAGGCCGGCCTGGTAGCTGGACGTGATGGTGTCGTCCTTGGCATTGGGCGTCCGGTTGCTGATGAGGCCGGCGGCCACCGTGGGCCAGCGGTTGGCATCGCTGACGCGTGCCAGGGCCGCGGCCTGGTCCACACTGCGCAGCGCGACGCGCAGGTCGCGGTTGTTGCGCAGCGCGATGTCGACCAGCGCCTGCAGTCGCGCGTCGGCATAGAAGTCACGCCAGGCCGGCAGGGTCAGGTCTTGCCCATCCGGTTGACCCGCCTGCTCGGCGACCGGCAGCGCCGGCCGTTCATGCGCCGGCGCCAGGTTCACGCAGGCCGTCAGCGCGGCCAGTGCCACGACGCTGAGGCCGAGACGCAGTCGAGAAAAATGTGTCTGATTCATATCGCTTGCTCCGTTGCTCTCGCAACTCCTCGCATCCACAGAGCGGCGCTCGCGGATCCGGCTTTGCCGGGCCGTCGAGCGCGCCCCCTTGAGGGGGCCGGCGAAGCCGGTAGGGGGTGGGCCATCAATGCCCCTCCGCTGCGTGACCAATTCCGTGCGCATGCTGCGAATCGAAAGCCTTCTGGCGCTCGCTCGGCTTGAACATCTTGCGCACCACCAGGAAGAACACCGGCACGAAGAGCACCGCCAGCACCGTCGCGGAAATCATCCCCGACATCACACCCGTGCCGATGGCCCGCTGGCTGGCCGAACCGGCACCGCTGGCGAACACCAGGGGCAGCACGCCCAGGATGAAGGCCATGGAGGTCATGATGATGGGACGGAAGCGCAGATGGCAGGCCTCCAGGATCGCGTCGACCAGGCTGCGGCCCTCGGCCTGCAGGTCTTTGGCGAACTCGATGATCAGGATGGCGTTCTTGGCCGACAGGCCGATGATGGTGATCAGGCCCACCTTGAAGAACACGTCGTTGGGCATGCCGCGCAGCGTCGCGCCGGTCAGCGCGCCCAGCAGGCCCAGCGGCACCACCAGCAGCACGGCGAAGGGAATCGACCAGCTCTCGTACAGCGCGGCCAGGCACAGGAACACGGCCAGCAGCGAGAACAGCAGCAGCACGGTGGCCTGCGAGCCGGAGATCTTCTCCTCGCGCGAGAGGCCCGTCCATTCATAGCCGATGCCCGGGGGCAGCTGGGCCACCATCTTCTCCAGCTCGGCCATGGCCGCGCCGGTCGAGGCGCCGGGCGCGGCGTCGCCGGCCAGACGCATCGCAGGATAGCCGTTGTAGCGCACGGCCTGCATCTGACCCGTGATCCACTTGGTCGTCGCGAAGCTGGACAGCGGCACGCTCTGACCCTTGTTGTTGACCACGTTCAGGCGCAGCAGGTCTTCCGGCTGCATGCGGGCCGCGGCTTCCGCCTGCACCACCACGCGCTGCAGGCGGCCGTTGCTGGGGAAGTCGTTGACATAGGCGGAGCCCAGCTGGGTGCCGATGACGGCTCCCAGGTTGTCAAAGCTCACGCCCAGGGCATTGGCCTTGTCGCGGTCGATGTCCAGCTGCAGCTGGGGCGCGTCTTCCAGGCCGTCCGGGCGCATGCCGGTGATGACCTTGCTCTTGCTGGCCATGCCCATCAGCTGGTTGCGTGCGTTCAGCAGGGCCTCGTGACCCAGGCCGCCGCGGTCCTGCAGGCGCAGGGCGAAGCCGGTGGCCGTGCCCAGCTCGGGGATGGGCGGGGGCGAGAGCGGGAAGATGAAGGCGTCGCGCACGGCCATGAAAGCCCCGAAGGCGCGGCCGGCCAGGGCCTGCGCGCTGTGCTCCTTGCCCTTGCGCTCCTCCCAGGGCTTGAGCGGCACGAACACCAGCGCGGCGTTCTGACCCTGGCCCGAGAAGGAGAAGCCGATCACGCCCACGGTGTTCTGCACCTCGGGCTGCTTGAGCATGAAGTCCTCGACCTGCTTGACGGCGGCCTCGGTGCGGTTGGCCGTGGCGCCGGGCGGCAGCTGCACGTTGACGATCAGGTAGCCCTGATCCTCGTTGGGCAGGAAGGAGGTGGGCATGCGCATATAGAGCAGCCCCACCACGCCGATCACCGCCACGTAGACGATGAGCATGCGGCCGCTGCGCTTGAGCAGCTTGCCCACCCACCCCTCATAGCCCTTGGCCGTGGCCGAGAAGCCGCGGTTGAACCAGCCGAAGAAGCCGCTCTTCGAATGCGCCTCGCCCTGCTTGACGGGGCGCAGCAGCGTCGCGCACAGGGCGGGGGTGAGGCTCAGCGCCATGAAGGCCGAGAGCAGCATGGACGCCACCATCGCCAGCGAGAACTGCCGGTAGATGTTGCCCACCGAACCCGCGAAGAAGGCCATGGGCACGAAGACCGAGACCAGCACCACGGTGATGCCGATGATGGCGCCGGAGATCTGGCTCATCGCCTTCTTGGTGGCTTCCAGCGGCGAGCGGCCCTCCTCGTTCATGATGCGCTCGACGTTCTCGACCACCACGATGGCGTCGTCCACCAGGATGCCGATGGCCAGCACCATGCCGAACAGCGTCAGCACGTTGATCGAGAAGCCCATCCACAACATGATGGCGAAGGTGCCCAGCAGGGCGACCGGCACCACGATGGTCGGAATCAGGGTGTAGCGCCAGTTCTGCAGGAACAGGAACATCACCAGGAACACGAGGATGATGGCCTCGACCAGGGTCTCGACGACCTGCTCGATGGAGATCTTCACGAACTTCGAGGAGTCGTAGGGGATCTCGTAGACCACGCCTTCGGGGAAGTAGCGCTGCAGCTCGACCATGCGGTCCTTGACGGCCTGCGCGGACGCCAGCGCATTGCCACTGGGCGAGAGCTGGATGCCGATGCCGGTGCTGGGCTTGCCGTTCAGGCGCGAGTAGGAGCCGTAGCCCTGCCCGCCCAGTTCCACGCGGGCCACGTCCTTCAGGCGCACGGTGGAGCCGTCGACATTGGCGCGCAGCACGATGGACTTGAACTGCTCCACCGACTCCAGCTGGCCCTTGACCACCACGGTGGCCGACATGGTCTGCGTGCTCAGGTTGGGCAGCTCGCCGATGGAGCCCGCCGGCACCAGCGCGTTCTGCGCGCGGATCGCGGCGTTGACCTCAGCCGGGCTGATATTGAAGGACTGCAGCTTGGCCGGATCCAGCCAGATGCGCATCGCGCGCTCGGTGCCAAAGAGCTGGGCCTGGCCGATGCCGGGCAGGCGCTGCAGTTCGGGGATGATGGAACGCGAGGCGTAGTCGCCCAGGGCGATGGGGTCCAGGCTGCCGTTCTTGCTGGACAGCGTGACGAAGAGCAGGAAGTTGTTGCGCGCCTTGTCCACGCGCACGCCCTGCTGCACCACCGAGGCGGGCAGGCGCGGCGCGGCGCGCGAGAGGCGGTTCTGCACCTCGACCTGGGCCAGGTCGATGTTGGTCCCGGGCTCGAAGGTCACGGTGATGGCGCCCGTGCCATTGGCCTGCGAGACGGACTCGATGTAGGCCAGGTTGGGCGAGCCGTTGAGCTCCTGCTCCAGCACGGAGATGACGCTCTCGTCCAGGGTCTGGGCCGAGGCGCCGGGATAGGCGGTGCTCACCACCAGCGAGGGCGGCGCCACCGTGGGGTACTGCGCCACCGGCAGTTTGGTGATGGACACCGCGCCGAACACCAGGATGAACAGCGCGATCACCCAGGCAAAGATCGGTCGGTCGATGAAGAAGCGTGACATGCCTTCTCCTTGGGATCAGTGGGCCGCGGCGGAAGCCGATGACGCGGGTGCAGCGGGTGCAGCGGGTGCTGCGGGCGCGGGTGCAGCAGATGCCGATGCCGCGCTGGCCGGCGACCACGGCACCGGCGCCACCGGGGCCCCCGGCACGAACATCTTCTGGAAGCCGTCGACGATGACCTGCTCGCCCGTCTTCAGGCCGCTCAGGACCACCCAGCTGCTGCCTTGCGCACCGCCCAGCTTGACGGCGCGCGGCTCGGGCTTGTTGCCCTCGCCGACGACCAGCACGGTGTCGCCCTGGGTGCCGCGCTTGACCGCCTGCTGGGGCACCAGCACACCGGCAGGCATCTCGCCTTGGGCGAGGCGCACGCGGACGTACTGACCAGGCAAGAGCTGGCCCTGCTCATTGGGCATCTCCGCGCGCAGCAGCACCTGGCCCGAGCCGGGATCCACGCTCAGGTCGGTGAACAGCAGCTTGCCGGGCTTGGCCGATTCGCTGCCGTCGTCCAGCACTGCGCGCACCTGGGCTGCGCTGCCGTCCTTGCTGGCGGCGCGCAGCTGGCCCGAGGCCAGGGCGCGGCGCAGGCCCTGCACTTCATTCGCGCTCTGGGTGAAGTTGACGTAGACCTTGTCGGTCTGCTGGATCAGGGCCAGCTGGGTCGCCTCCACTGCGCTCACCAGGGCGCCCTCGGTGACCAGGGCCCGGCCGATGCGGCCGGAGATAGGAGCTCGCACGCTGGCGTAGTCCAGGTTCAGGCGGGCCGTCTGCACCGCGGCCTTGGCCGCCGCCACATCGGCCTCAGCCGCCTTGGCCGAGGCCACCGAGGCCAGATATTCCTGCTGGCTGATGGCCCGGGCCTCGACCAGCGGCTTGTTGCGCTCGGCCTGCGCCACGGCCTGACTGACGTTGGCCTGGGCCTTGGCCAGCTGGGCCTGGGCGCTGTCCAGCGCGGCCTGGTAGGGGGCGGGGTCGATCTGGAACAGCGGCTGCCCCTCCTTCACCAGGCTGCCCTCGGTGAACAGGCGCTTCTGCACCACGCCGTTGACACGGGCCCGGACCTGGGCGGTGCGCAAGGCCTCCACCCGGCCCGGCAGCTCCGCCTGCAGGGTCACGGCCTGCGGCTCGATCTTGATCACGCCGACCTGCGGCGGCGGCATGCCCCCCGGCCCCGCCTGGGCGCCGGCCTGGCCGCCACCGCAGCCGACCAGCGCGGCCGCAAGCGCCACCATCAGCGGCAGCAGGTACAGGGCACGTGCCCGGGAGGAGATCGACAAATTCGACAAATGGGAGGCCGTCACGGCGGCCATCTTGTTCTGGGACATCACAAGCAGTCCTTTCTGAGGCAATCACGGCCCCCAGTGTCGGAGCCGGCGAACACAAAACTGTCAGGAGAGTTGCCCGGGCGACGCAGGCGCTCGCAGCAGAGGTCGAAGCGCCGCATCTTGCGGCAGATCAAGCCTCAAGACCACGACGAACAAGCCATGGCCATTTCGACAACAGTGCGGCCTAGTATACATACATTCGTGTATGTATGTTTCAAGCGGTTGATTTACAATTCGCACATCATGGTTCGGAAAACCAAGCAAGAAGCCCTCGAAACCCGCCACCGCCTGCTCGATGCGGCGGAACAGCTCTTCCATGAGCGCGGCGTTTCCCGCACCTCCTTGCAGGACATCGCCAGTGCGGCCGGCGTGACCCGCGGTGCCGTCTACTGGCATTTTGAAGACAAGGTCCAGCTCTTCACGGCCATGATGGACCGCGCCACCATGCCCCTGGAGGAAGGCCTGCTGCCCCAGGAAGGCACGAGCGCACCGCCCAGCCTGGTGGATCTGCGCTGGGGCCTGTTGAACGTCTTCCACACCTGCAGCCACAGCGAACGCACGCGCCGCGTCTTCGAGATCGCGATGAAGAAGGTGGAATTCAGCGGCGAGATGCAGGCCCTGCACGCCCGCAAGCTGGCCAACCACCGCGCCTGGCGCAGCCAGAACCAGGACTGCTTCGAAGCGGCCAAGGCCGCCGGCCAACTGCCCGCCAGCCTGGACAGCGGCACCGCCGCAATCGCCCTCGTGGCCCTGGTCGACGGGCTGATCCACCAATGGATCATGGACCCCGACGCCTTCGACCTGACCGCCATGGGCGAGGCGGCGATCGAGCGCTTCATGAACAGCCTGGTCCAGACCGGCGCAGGCCTCCTGCCCCCCGTCACCGCCGAGGAACGCGCCCGCCTGGGCACGCAGGCCATCTGCCGGCCCACGCAGAGCGGCCTCAACATCGCCATCCCCAGCCGCACCGAAAAGGCCGGTGACTGAGCCAGATTCACGGCCTCAAACGCCCGCGCGGCATGGGGCCATGCACCAGATCCGGCCTTGACCCGCGACAATAGCGGGTTGCCCGCAAGGTTTGTCCGCAGAACCCATCGATGTCCGCCCACGCCACCGCCATCCCGCCAAAGCCCGCCAAGCTGCTGAGCGGCTACAAGCCCTTCTGGGCCAAGCGCTTCGGGCCCGCGCCCTTCCTGCCCATGAGCCGGCAGGAGATGGAGCAGCTCGGCTGGGACTCCTGCGACATCATCATCGTCACCGGCGACGCCTACGTGGACCACCCCAGCTTCGGCATGGCGGTGATCGGTCGCACGCTGGAGGCGCAGGGCTTTCGCGTGGGCATCATCGCCCAGCCCGAATGGAACTCGGCCGAGCCCTTCAAGGCGCTGGGCAAGCCCAACCTGTTCTTCGGCGTGGCGGCGGGGAACATGGATTCCATGATCAACCACTACACCGCGGACCGGAAGATCCGCAGTGACGACGCCTACACCCCCGGCGGCGAGGCCGGCAAGCGCCCGGACCGCGCCACCCTGGTCTACACGCAGCGCTGCCGCGAGGCGTACAAGGACGTGCCGGTGGTGATCGGCGGAATCGAGGCCTCGCTGCGCCGCATCGCCCACTACGACTACTGGCAGGACAAGGTCCGCCGCTCGGTGCTGATCGACTCCAAGGCCGACCTGCTGGTCTACGGCAATGCCGAGCGCGCCATCGTCGAGATCGCCCACCGCCTGGCGCGGCGCCAGCCCGTCGAGTCCATCACCGATGTGCGCGGCACCGCCTTCATGCGCCGCGTGGACGACCCGGCGCTGGCCGGCTGGTTCGAGCTGGACTCGACCAACGTGGATGCGCCCGGCAGGATCGACGAGATCCTCAACCCCTACGCGACGACCGAGGAGACGGCCTCGGCCAACGGCGCGAGCTGCGCCAAGGCTGAGGCTGAGGCTGAGGCTGAGGCCGGCGCCAAGACCGAAGCAGGCATTCCTGCCATCCAGCCTATCCAGATCGTGCGCCGCACCGTCTCGCGCGATGACGGCCGTGCCGTCACCACCCCGCGCGAGCGCACCGTGATCCGCCTGCCCGCCTATGAGCAGGTCAAGAGCGACCCGGTGCTCTACGCCCACGCCAACCGCGTGCTGCACCTGGAAACCAACCCCGGCAACGCCCGCGCGCTGGTGCAGCGCCATGGCGACCGCGACGTCTGGCTCAACCCGCCGCCCCTGCCGCTGTCCACGCCCGAGATGGACCTGGTCTTCGACCTGCCCTACGCCCGCAGCCCGCACCCGCGCTACGCCGACGAAAACGGCAGCCACGACCACGGCACCAAGATCCCCGCCTGGGAGATGATCCGCTTCAGCGTGAACATCATGCGCGGCTGCTTCGGCGGCTGTAC
>JAYSEK010000048.1:0-35838 GCA_041913905.1 Burkholderiaceae bacterium
TGAGGTCGTCGCTGGCCAGGCTCTTGATCTGCGAGGTGGTCAGCGCGGTGACCTGGGCGGTGGTCAGCGAGGCGATCTGGTCGGAGCTCAGGGAGGCGAACTGGTCGCTGGTCAGCGCGCGGATGGCACCGGTGCTGATGGCCCGGAGGTCGTCGGTCTCGATCTTGGCAATCTGGTCGCTGTGCAGCCCGGTGACCTGGGCGCTGGTGAGCGCGGCGGCTTGCGCGGTGGTCAGGGCCACCACTTCATCGGTGGTCAGGGCGCCGACCTGAGCGGAGTTCATGCCGCGCAGGGCTGCGGTGTTGATGGCGGCGAAGTCCTCGGTCTGCAGGGTCTTGACCTGGTCGGTGCCCAGGGCGCCGACCTGGGCGCTGGTCAGCACCTTGAACTGGTCGGAGCCCAGGGCATTGAGGTCGTCACTGCCCATGCCCTTGATCTGGGCGGTGGTGAGCGAGGCCACCTGGGCCGTGGTCAGTGCACCGATCTGGTCGGAACCCAGGGCGCCGATCTGGTCCGTGCCCAGCGCCCGGAGCGCCGTGGTGCTGATGGCCCGAAGGTCGTCTGTCTCCAGGGCTGCGATCTGGTCGGTGCTGAAGCCCTTGACCTGCGCGCTGGTCAGCGCAGCGGCTTGGGCGGTGCTCAGGGCGACGATGTCTTCGGTGTTGAGCGCGCCGAGCTGGCTGCTGGTCAGCGCGGCGGTCTGGGCCGTGGTCAGCTGCGCGACCTGGTCTGAGCTGAGACTGCGGATCTGGTCGGTGCCGAGCGCGCGCAACGCGCTGGAGCTCAAGGCGCGCAGATCATCGGATTCCAGCTTGGCGATCTGGTCGCTGTGCAAGCCGATGACCTGGGCGCTGGTCAGCGCGGCAGCCTGGGCTGTGCTCAGGGCCACGATCTCGTCGGTGGTCAGCGCGCCGACCTGGGCAGACGTCATGCCGCGCAGGGCTGCCGTGCTGATGGCGGCGAAATCCTCGGTTTGCAAGGTGCGGATCTGGTCCGTGCCGATGGCGGCCACCTGTGCCGAGGTCAGGGCCTTGAACTGGTCAGAGCCCAGGGCGTTGAGGTCGTCACTGCCCAGGCCGCGGATCTGCGAGCTGGTCAGGCCGCTGACCTGGGTGGTGGTCAGCGCGGCGATCTGGTCCGAGCCCAGTGCGATGATCTGGTCCGAGCTCATGGCACGCAGCGCTGCCGTGGACAGCTGGCGCAGGTCGTCGGTCTGGATGAGCGGGATCTGATCCGAGGTGAGCGCGGCTGCCTGGCTGGAGGTCAGTGCCTTGTACTGGTCGGTGGTCAGGGCCTGCAGGTCGTCGCTGCCCAGTCCCTTGACCTGGCTGGTGGTCAGTGCGGCCACCTGGGTGGTGGTCAGCGCGCCGATCTGGTCCGAGCCCAGGGCCCCCAGCTTGGCGTCCGACATCGCGCGCAAGGCGGCGGTGCTGAGCACCCGCAAGTCCGCTGTCTCGAAGCGGGCGATCTGGTCGCTGGCCAGGGAGTTGATGGCAAAAGTGCCCAGCGAGGCGACCTGCTTGGTCGTCAGCGCCATGATCTGGTCGCTGTTGAAAGCGGCCCAATCCTCTGTCGTGAGCTTGGCGAGGGTCGTGGTGGACAGCGCGGCGATCTGGTCGGTGGACAGGGTGGAAATCAATGACGCCATGGTGTGCTCACTTGGTTATTGCTGGACGCCCGCCCGTGGGGGAGGGAGCTTGAAGTGCGGGGTCAGGCACCACCCAAAGGGGCCCGCACTCCACTTCCTGACCAATCAGTCTCAAAAATGCAATGCCCGGGACATTGCCCGCTTCCGTCGGATTTCGACCAGGCTTGCGCAAACTTGAGTGCCAGCGCGCCCCCGACAGCAGCGACGGGGCGGTTTGGCGGAATGCGCGGGTGTCTTTCAAAGGGCTCAACCTTGCCCGGACGGGCAGGAGCCCGGACGCAGCTTCAATTTCACGTCCGGCGATGCTAGGTCTCGGCGGACCGCTGCAAAGCCGGCAAAAGCTGCTGCAATACGCATCTGTTCCAGCCATGGCCGGAGCGGGGGGCGGCTCCAATGGTGTGGACGGTGGGGCCTGGCTCGCGCCCGGCCCATCCTGCTCTCGCGCCCATGCAGATCACCACACTCATCCCGGCCTACAAGACCAAGTACCTGTCGGAGTTGCTGACGGGCCTGCTGACCCAGACCCGTCCCAGCGAACGGGTGATCGTGTCGGATGACAGCCCGGACGGCAGCTTTGCTGCGCTGCTGCGCGAGGGGCCGCTGGCGCGGTTTGCGTCCCGGCTGCCGCTGGAGATCCACCGCGGGCCGAGGGCGGGAGCCTATGAGAACTTCAAGCACCTGGTGAAGCTCTGGGGAGGTCAGACCGAGCTTGTCCATATCCACCTGGATGACGATGTCGTCTATCCCGACTTCTATGCCCAGCACCGCCTGGCGCATGCCACGGGAGAGGCCATCTCCTGCAGCGTCAGTGCGCGCTGGACTGCGAACGAAAAGGGGCAGCCCATCGAGGGCATGCCCATTCCGGATGGGATCTTCCACGCTCAGGCCCGGATGATGTCGGTCGGTCCCATGGCCCTGATCTCCAGTACCGTGCCTTATTGCCAGAATTGGCTGGGAGAATTCTCGAACTGCGTGATCCGGGCCGAGCACGCCGGACTGCTGGAGGACACCCAGTTCGGCGGCGTGTCCTATGCCGGTCTTTGGGACTTGGGGTTCTTCATCGCGGCCACGCTGCGCCAGCCGCTGGCCTACATCCAGGACCGGCTGGGCTATTTCCGCGTTGGCGGCGAGGGTCATTCCGCCCAGGTCAACGGCAAGCACATGAAGGCGGCTCACCTGGGCTATGCCGCGCTGGCGGTGGGACTGCAGCGTCTGGGGCGCATGAACGAGGCGCAGGCCAGGCTCTGCTATGAAGGCATCGCCGCTGCGGTGATGGCCCGTTATGGCGGGCAGGACGACATGCAACCGTTTGCCGGACTGCTGACGCGCATGGCGCAGGAGGACGCCCAAGCCCGTGAGGACTTCGTCAGCGCCTGGCATGCCTTTCTGATCCGGCATGGATTCTGAAATGAAGCTGCCGCAACGCCTGGAACGATGGCGCGGCCTGATCAGCCGCCTGCCGCCGCTGGAGCTCGAAGGCGCCGTGCGCGCCCTGCTGGTGCATTTCTTCTTCCACACCTCGGACAAGCAGCGGGTGGACCTGGTGGGCGAGGGCCCCCGCACCCTCAATGTGCTGACGCCCACGGTCTTCAAGGGCACCGGTGCCTTCCGGCTCAGCAACCGGGCGGTGTTCGGCGTGCCGCGCTCGCCGGGCAGCCTGTCCTGCAGCTATTTCGAGTCCCGCACGCCGGAGTCGCTGATCGACATCGGCCCCGGCACGGTGTTCAACAACCGTTGCGTGCTGATCTCGGAAGGTGCCTTCATCCGCTTCGGCGCGGACTGCCTCGTCGGTCCCGAGCTGCAGGTCTTTGACAGCCATCTGCACGACCTGCGCCTGGCGCACCGGCGTTCGCCCGACCCACGGCCGCGGGGCGTTGAGATCGGCAACCAGGTCTTCATCGGCGCGCGGGTCACCGTGCTCAAGGGCGTGACGATCGGCGACGGTTGCATCGTCGCGGCCGGGGCCGTGCTGACGCCGGGCTTCGAGGCGCCGCCCATGACCCTGGTGGGCGGCAATCCGGCGCGGGTGCTGGGGCCGGTGCCGCAGGACTGAGTCGCCCTCGGGGCGACATGAAAAAGGGCGCTGCGTGCGCCCTTTGCCCTGGCTTGACGCGTGTCAAGACTCGTCGTTGAGGCGCAGCAGGTAGGTGTCCTGGGCCCGGGTGGCGCGCACGACGCGACGGCCATGTTCATTCACGGCCAGGTAGAGATCGATCGACCCTCTCCGGGCCACCTCGGCCTGCAAGGACTCCGGCACGTCATAGCCGATGGTGGAGGTGGGCTGATCCGCGCCGTGCTTCTGTGGCGAGAGGCCGGTGTACTCCCAGGAGCCCAGCATGGAGCGCCGCGCCCAGCCGTCGTCCGCCGGCAGGGCGGCGCCGCGGTCCACGGCACGGCAGACGATGGAGATGAATCCGCATTCCTTGCCGGGCACGTAAAGCGCGGCATCGGAGGGGTGGCGGCTGTAGAGGCAGTCGATGGGCGCGAAGTTGAAGTAGCGCAGCAGGTACTCCAGCAGCGGGATCGAGGGGTACCAGAAGGTGTTGGGCTCGGTCTGCAGCTGGCCGGCGGTGTTGAAATGCATCACGTCGGACTGCTCGTTGACCACATTGGTCGAGAGCATGAAGAGCCCGTTCTTTTTGACCAGCGGGCGGGCGCAGGCCAGCGTGTGCATGGGCGAGAACACGTGGTAGAGCACGCCGGAGAGGTTGACGTAGTCGAAGGTGCCCTCGTTGGCCAGCTTCTGGTGCAGGTCGTACATCAGCCCGACTTCACGGAAGTCCCAGTCCGCCTTGTAGGCCTTCTTGAGCCACTCCATCTTCTGGGCGCAGTGGGGCACGGCGTCGGTGGCCAGCACGCGACGGGCGCCCTTGCGGTTCATCAGCACGGGGATGACGCCTTCCATGCTGCCCAGGTCCAGGCAGTCCTGGCCCTGCAGATGGGCCTGGCGCATCAGCATGCGCGGCATGTAGGGGAAGTCGGGCGGATAGGTGCCCTGGGCGACCAGGCCGGGCGACAGTTCGACGGTGTAATACCACCATTCCTTGGCGGCCTGCGCCAGTTCTTCGTTGCTGAGCATGGGGAGGGCTCCTGTCCGTGGACGACGTGGCAGCGGCGCCTGCGGGCGGGGCTGCATACCGGGAGTCTGCCTTGGGTGGCCGTGGCTGATCCATTCAGGATGGGGTGGGGGAGGGGGTAATTCCAGCCTTTGGGGGGCGTTCATCGGTCGGCGCGCCGCCCCCTTCACTTACGCAATCGCGCCCGCCCGCATCCCCGCTCCTTCGTCACCGAGCACGTCGGCGATTACAGAGTGGCGGTGGCCGGAAAGTGCTGGACAGTGTTGGAGGTCAGGCCGCCTGCGGCGCCGCCGCATTCAAGCCATTCTCGAAATGCAGCCTCATGCGCTGAGCCACCTGCTCGGGGCGGCGTTCGACGAGGGCCTGCATCAGATCCCGGTGCTCCTGCAGCGACTCGGCCAGGCGGCCCTGCTTGAAGAGGGAGTGATGGCGGTTGAGCTTCATCACCCGGCGCAGATCGGTGACGATCTGCTGGCGCCAGCGGTTGCCCTCCAGTTCCAGCAAACGCAAGTGGAAAGCCTCGTTGAGGGCGAAGAAGCGCTCGCGCTCGCCGATGGAGGCCTCCAGCTGGGCGTGCAGTGCCTGCAGCTCCGCCAGCTCCTCGTCGGTCGCCCGCTCGGACACGCGGGCGGCGGCATCGCTCTCCAGCAGCGCCAGCAGCTGGTAGGCCTCGCGCACGTCGCGCTCGGACATCTCGGTCACATAGGCCCCACGGCGAGGCCGCATGGTCACCAGGCCTTCGACGGCCAGCACCTTGAGCGCCTCGCGCATGGGTGTGCGGCTGATGCCCAGCTCGCCGCAGAGCTTGAGCTCGTCAATCCAGCTGCCGGGTTCCAGCTGCCGCCCGAAGATGCGCTGGCGCAGCTGCTCGGCCACTTCCTCGTAGAGCGGACGCTGGGCAAACGGTGACGGTGCAGGCATGGCGGGCAGTCAGGGTTGGACGGCTGGACGGGCTGGAGCAGGGCGGCTGGCGCGAAGGCGTGCGACGGCAAAAGCGAAGCCGCAGTGGTGCGCGCCTGCTGGGCAGGTCCGATGTTGTCAGAGTGTAGTCAAATTTGAATTCATAATTATGAATAACGAAGGCGCTATGATGCGGGGCCTTCAGGAGTTGTCAATGTCTGATTCGTCCAACGCCAAGCAAGAATTCGCCGCCGCCACGCTGGAGCAGTGGCACAAGGCTGCCGCCAAGTCGGCCCCGGGGGGCGATGTCTCGGCCCTGAACTGGGTGACACCCGAGGGCATCACCGTCAAGCCGCTCTATACCGCGGCCGACACGGCGAATCTGCCGTACACCGACACCCTGCCCGGTTTCGAGCCGTTCCTGCGCGGTCCGCAGGCCACCATGTACGCGGTGCGCCCCTGGACCATCCGCCAGTACGCCGGCTTCTCGACGGCCGAGGAATCCAATGCCTTCTACCGCAAGGCGCTGGCCGCGGGCGGGCAGGGCGTCTCGGTGGCGTTCGATCTGGCCACCCACCGCGGCTATGACAGCGACCATCCGCGCGTGACGGGCGACGTGGGCAAGGCCGGCGTGGCGATCGACTCCGTGGAGGACATGAAGATCCTGTTCGACGGCATCCCGCTGGACAAGGTCTCGGTCTCCATGACCATGAACGGCGCCGTGCTCCCTGTCCTGGCGGGCTATGTGGTCGCGGCGGAAGAGCAGGGCGTGTCGCAGGACAAGCTCAGCGGGACCATCCAGAACGACATCCTCAAGGAGTTCATGGTCCGCAACACCTACATCTACCCGCCCGAGCCGTCGATGAAGATCATCGGCGACATCATCGAGTACACGAGCCAGAACATGCCCAAGTTCAACTCGATCTCGATCTCGGGCTATCACATGCAGGAAGCGGGCGCGAACCAGGCGCTGGAACTGGCCTTCACCCTGGCCGACGGCAAGGAGTACGTGAAGACCGCGCTGGCCAAGGGCCTTGATGTGGACGACTTCGCCGGCCGCCTGTCCTTCTTCTGGGCCGTGGGCATGAACTTCTATCTGGAGATCGCCAAGATGCGGGCCGCGCGCCTGCTGTGGTGCCGGATCATGAAGGGCTTCAACGCCAAGAACCCCAAGAGCCTGATGCTGCGCACGCACTCGCAGACCTCGGGCTGGTCGCTGACCGAGCAGGATCCCTACAACAACGTGGTGCGCACCACCATCGAGGCCATGGCCGCGGTCTTCGGCGGCACGCAGAGCCTGCACACCAATTCGCTGGACGAGGCTATCGCCCTGCCCACGGAGTTCAGCGCCCGCATCGCGCGCAACACGCAGCTGATCATCCAGGAAGAGACCCACATCACCAACGTCGTCGACCCCTGGGCCGGCAGCTACCTGATGGAGTCGCTCACGCAGGACATGGCCGACAAGGCCTGGGCCATCATCGAGGAAGTCGAGGCCATGGGCGGCATGACCAAGGCCGTGGACTCGGGCTGGGCCAAGCTCAAGATCGAGGCCAGCGCGGCCGAGAAGCAGGCGCGCATCGACTCGGGCAAGGACGTCATCGTGGGCGTCAACAAGTACCGCCTGGCCAAGGAAGACCCGGTCGAGATCCTGGAGGTGGACAACCTCAAGGTGCGCGACGCCCAGATCGCCCGCCTGCAGTCCATCAAGGCCAGCCGCGACAGCGCCGCCGTGCAGGCTGCGCTGGCCGCGCTGACCGAGGCTGCGCAGAGCGGCCAGGGTAATCTGCTGGACCTCTCCATCAAGGCCATCCGCTTGCGCGCCACGGTGGGCGAGGTATCGGACGCGCTGGAGAAGGTGTATGGTCGCCACCGTGCCGATACGCAAAAGGTGACCGGGGTGTATGCCGCTGCCTACGATTCCGCCGAGGGCTGGGCCAAGCTGCAGGCCGAGATCCAGGCCTTCGCCGAGGAACAGGGCCGCCGGCCGCGCGTGATGATCGCCAAGCTGGGGCAGGACGGGCATGACCGCGGCGCCAAGGTGGTGGCCACGGCCTACGCCGACCTGGGCTTCGACGTGGACATGGGCCCGCTGTTCCAGACTCCCGAGGAATGCGCGCGCCAGGCCATCGAGAACGACGTGCATGCCGTCGGCGTCTCCACGCTGGCCGCGGGCCACAAGACCCTGGTGCCGGCCATCATCGCCGAGCTGAAGAAGCAGGGCGCGGACGACATCATCGTCTTCGTCGGCGGCGTGATCCCGCAGCAGGACTACGACTATCTCTACGAAGCCGGCGTCAAGGGCATCTACGGCCCCGGCACGCCCATCCCGGCCAGCGCCAAGGACGTGCTGGAGCAAATCCGCAAGGCCGCGGTGGCCGCCTGATGCTGCGCCTCACACCGGTCGTGGCCGCCGATTTCGAGGCCATGCTGGCCCTGCGCATCGCGGCCCTGCGCGAGAGCCTGGAGCGGCTGGGCCGCTTCGATCCGCAGCGCGCCCGCGAGCGGCTGGCCTCGCAGTTCGATCCTGCCTGCATGCAGCACATCGAGTGTGACGGCCAGCGCATCGGCTTCGTCACCGTCCTGCCGATGCCGGACGGCGCGCTGAAGCTGCAGCACCTGTACATCCGTCCCGGCCATCAAGGGCAGGGCGTGGGGCGCTGGGTGCTGGACGGCATCAAACGCCAGGGGCGGGACATCCACCTCTCGGCACTCCGACTGAGCGATGCCAACCGCTTCTACCTGCGCGAGGGCTTCGTGGCCGTCGGCGAGAGCGAAATGGACATCGACTACCTCTGGAAGGCGGAGGCCGCATGAGCCTGGCGCCAGCCATTCTCGCGGGGCCGGGGCCAGCCCAGCGCCGTGCCATGGCCAAGGCCATCACCTTGCTGGAGTCGACCCGGGCAGACCATCGCGCGCGGGCAGACGCCTTGCTCAGCGAGCTGCTGCCGCACACCGGGCGTTCGATGCGTCTGGGCATTTCGGGCGTGCCGGGCGTGGGCAAGAGTACCTTCATCGAGGCGCTGGGCCTGTTCCTGATCGAGCGTGGTCATCGCGTGGCGGTGCTGGCCGTCGATCCGTCGAGCACGGTGTCCGGCGGTTCCATCCTCGGGGACAAGACCCGCATGGAGCGCCTCTCCATGGACGAACGCGCCTACATCCGTCCCAGCCCCAGCAGCGGCACGCTGGGCGGCGTTGCGGAGAAGACCCGCGAGGCGCTGCTGGTCTGCGAGGCGGCAGGTTTTGACACAGTCATCGTCGAGACCGTGGGCGTGGGTCAGAGCGAGACCGCCGTGGCGGGCATGACGGACATGTACGTGCTGCTGCAGCTGCCTAACGCCGGGGATGAGCTCCAGGCCATCAAGAAGGGCGTGATGGAGCTGGCCGACCTGGTGGTGATCAACAAGGCCGACGTGGACCCGGCAGCGGCCACCCGGGCCCAGGCGCAGATCACTTCATCACTGCGCCTGCTGGGCCTGCATGGCCGGCCCGAGCATGCCGCGCACGACCCCACGCTGTGGCACCCCAAGGCCATGCAGATGAGCGCGCTCAAGTTCCAGGGGCTGGACGAGTTCTGGGCCGCGGTGGAGCAGTTCCGCCGCCTGCAGTCGGCCAGCGGCCGCTGGGACGAGAAGCGCCACCAGCAGTCTCTGGCCTGGATGTGGGAGCGCATCCAGGGCGGTCTCAAGGCGGCCTTCATGGCCGACGCCACCGTGCGTGCCCGGCTGCCCGAGGCCACCGCCCGCGTGCTGGCTGGCCAGCTGGCGCCGTCGACGGCCGCGCGCGAGCTGCTGAACTGTTTCCATGCGACGGCTGCGATGCCGTCGCCGACTTCTTCCACACCGAGTTCCCCTTGCCCGGCCGATGCGCGCGACGCAGCGCCCGGCGCAGCCCCGTGAAAGGACCGCTATGCACGACATCCAACAAATGCTTGAAGAGAAGCGCGCCAAGGCGCGGCTGGGCGGAGGCGAGAAGCGCATCGCCGCCCAGCACGCCAAGGGAAAGCTGACGGCGCGCGAGCGCATCGAGCTGCTCTTCGACGAGGGCACCTTCGAGGAATGGGACATGTTCGTCGAGCACCGCTGCGTGGACTTCGGCATGGCGGACAACAAGATCCCCGGCGACGGCGTGGTGACGGGCTACGGCATGATCAACGGCCGCCTGGCCTTCTGCTTCAGCCAGGACTTCACCGTCTTCGGCGGCGCGCTCTCGGAGTCGCATGCCGAGAAGATCTGCAAGATCATGGACCAGGCCATGAAGGTCGGCGCTCCGGTGATCGGCCTCAACGACTCCGGCGGTGCGCGCATCCAGGAGGGCGTGGCCTCGCTGGGCGGCTATGCCGACGTGTTCCAGAAGAACGTGCTGGCCTCCGGCGTCATCCCGCAGATCAGCCTGATCATGGGCCCCTGCGCCGGCGGCGCGGTGTACTCGCCGGCAATGACCGACTTCATCTTCATGGTGAAGGACAGCTCCTATATGTTCGTCACCGGTCCCGAGGTGGTGAAGACCGTGACGCACGAGGAAGTCACGGCCGAGGAACTGGGCGGCGCCGGCACCCACAGCAGCAAGAGCGGCGTGGCCGACCTGGCCTTCGAGAACGACGTCGAGGCCATCCTGATGCTGCGGCGCTTCTTCAACTATCTGCCGCTGAACAACCGCGAGAAGGCCCCCAGCCGCCCCGGCGGCGATCCGGGCAGCCGCATGGACATCTCGCTGGACACCCTGGTGCCGGACAACCCCAACAAGCCTTACGACATGAAGGAGCTGATCCTGAAGGTCGTCGACGACGGGGACTTCTTCGAGCTGCAGCCCGAGTACGCCAAGAACATCCTCACCGGCTTCGCCCGCATGGACGGCCAGACCGTGGGCATCGTGGCCAACCAGCCGCTGGTGCTGGCCGGCTGCCTGGACATCAAGAGCTCCATCAAGGCCGCGCGCTTCGTGCGCTTCTGCGATGCCTTCAACATCCCGGTGATCACCTTCGTCGACGTGCCCGGCTTCATGCCCGGCACGGCGCAGGAATACGGCGGCATCATCAAGCACGGCGCCAAGCTGCTCTACGCCTATGCCGAGTGCACGGTGCCCAAGGTCACCGTCATCACCCGCAAGGCCTATGGCGGCGCCTACGACGTGATGGCCTCCAAGCACCTGCGCGGCGACGTCAACTTCGCCTGGCCCAATGCCGAGATCGCGGTGATGGGGGCCAAGGGTGCGGTGGAGATCATCTTCCGTGAAGACAAGGGGGATCCGGCCAAGCTGGCGGCCCGCGAAGCCGAGTACAAGGCCCGCTTCGCCAACCCCTTCGTGGCGGGCGCCCGCGGCTTCATCGACGACGTGATCCAGCCGCACGAGACGCGCAAGCGCATCTGCCGCTCGCTGGTGATGCTCAAGGACAAGAAGCTGGAGAACCCCTGGCGCAAACACGGCAACATTCCGCTCTGACGCGCCTGCTGCACACATGCTCGCTTCGCTCCTGCTCATGGCTGTCCTGACGCCCGCCGCCTTCGCCGCCACGCCCGCGGACATGGCCGCTTGCGTTTCGCTGCGGGCGCTGCCGGCACAGAGCCTGGACCTGCTGGAGGGGCGCCACACCGACGAAGGCCTGGCCGCGCTGATGGCGCTGGCGCAGGCCGGCGGCGTGGCCGCGCTGGATCAGGCCTGGTGGCGGGAGCAGCTGGCTGAAGTTGGCGAGGTCGACGGCGAGCGCCTGAGGCAATGGGCCGAGCAGGGCTTCGAGCGCTGCGCGGCCCGCGTCGCACCGCGCAGCCGACCCGAGCAGCGCGCGCTGTGCGGGTCGGACCTCGACACGCTGCCCGTCATCCTGCTCTACCGGGCGGACGGCGTGACGCTGGCCGAGGCCCGCCGCGACCTGCGTGAAGGTTCGACCGCGGAAGGCGTCGAAGCCGCGCGGGCCGAGGCCATGCTGCGCTTCAGCTACGAGGGCGCTGCGCCGCGCAAGGGTGCTGCCGAGCGCTGGATGCGGGAGCGCCAGCAGGCCTGGGTCGCCCGCTGCCTGCGGGCCACGGAGCCGGAGGCTCGCCCATGAATCACTGTCTGAAATTCGAATCGAAGGCTGGCCTGGCGCCAGCTTGGAGGCACCATGTTTAAGAAGATCCTGATTGCCAACCGCGGTGTTCGCGCCCTTGGCGCGGTCGCGTCAGCGACACATTGCATGGCGGCCGGCGCAGCCGGTCGGGCAGGCGAGTTCACCGCGGGAGCCCAACATGTTTAAGAAGATCCTCATTGCCAACCGCGGTGTTCGCGCCCTTGGCGCGGTCGCGTCAGCGACACATTGCATGGCGGCCGGCGCAGCCGGTCGGGCAGGCGAGTTCACCGCGGGAGCCCAACATGTTTAAGAAGATCCTCATTGCCAACCGCGGTGTTCGCGCCCTTGGCGCGGTCGCGTCAGCGACACATTGCATGGCGGCCGGCGCAGCCGGTCGGGCAGGCGAGTTCACCGCGGGAGCCCAACATGTTTAAGAAGATCCTCATTGCCAACCGCGGTGTTCGCGCCCTTGGCGCGGTCGCGTCAGCGACACATTGCATGGCGGCCGGCGCAGCCGGTCGGGCAGGCGAGTTCACCGCGGGAGCCCAACATGTTTAAGAAGATCCTCATTGCCAACCGCGGTGAAATCGCCTGCCGCGTCATCAAGACGGCGCGCAAGATGGGCATCAAGACCGTCGCGGTCTACTCCGAGGCCGACAAGGACGCCCGTCACGTCGAGCTGGCGGACGAGTCCGTGCTGCTGGGCCCGGCCCCGAGCCGCGAGTCCTACCTCGTGGCCGACAAGATCATCGCGGCCTGCAAGGCCACGGGCGCCGAGGCGCTGCATCCGGGCTACGGCTTCCTGTCCGAGAACGAGGACTTCGCCCGCCGCTGCGAGGAGGAGGGCATCGTCTTCATCGGCCCCAAGCACTACTCGATCGCGGCGATGGGCGACAAGATCGCCTCGAAGAAGCTGGCCAATGAAGCCCAGGTCAGCACCATTCCCGGTCACAACGAGCCCATCCTCTCGCCCGAAGAGGCCGTCGAGATCGCCAAGAAGATCGGCTATCCGGTGATGATCAAGGCCAGCGCCGGCGGCGGTGGCAAGGGCCTGCGCGTGGCCTTCAACGACAAGGAGTGCTTCGAGGGCTTCAGCTCCTGCCGCAACGAGGCGCGCAACAGCTTCGGCGACGACCGCGTCTTCATGGAGAAGTTCGTCGAGCAGCCGCGCCACATCGAGATCCAGGTGCTGGGCGATGCGCACGGCAACGTGGTCTATCTGCATGAGCGGGAATGCTCGATCCAGCGCCGCCATCAAAAGGTGATCGAGGAGGCGCCGTCGCCCTTCATCAGCGACGCCACCCGCAAGGCCATGGGCGAGCAGGCCGTGGCCCTGGCCAAGGCGGTGAAGTACCAGAGCGCGGGTACGGTGGAGTTCGTGGTCGGCAAGAACCAGGACTTCTATTTCCTGGAGATGAACACCCGCCTGCAGGTGGAGCACCCGGTGACCGAGTGCATCACCGGCCTGGACCTGGTCGAGCAGATGATCCGCGTGGCGGCCGGCGAACGCCTGGGCTTCACGCAGAGCGAGATCCGCAAGGACGGCTGGGCGATCGAGTGTCGCATCAATGCCGAGGATCCTTTCCGCAACTTCCTGCCCTCCACCGGCCGCCTGGTGAAGTACCAGCCGCCCGCGGCCAACCTGGAGCAGGGCACGCCCACGCTGCTGGGCAGCGCTTACGCCAACGGCCAGTTCGGCGGCGTGCGCGTGGACACCGGCGTCTACGAGGGTGGCGAAATCCCGATGTTCTATGACTCGATGATCGCCAAGCTCATCGTGCATGGCCGTGATCGCAGCGATGCCATCGCCCGCATGCGCGAAGCGCTCAACGGTTTCGTGATCCGCGGCATCTCCAGCAACATCCCCTTCCAGGCGGCGCTGCTGGCCCATCCGGACTTCGTCAGCGGCAACTTCAACACCGGCTTCATCGCCCAGCACTACGGCAGCGGCTTCCGCGCCGAGGACGTGCCGCACGCGGACCCGCGTTTCCTGGTCGCGCTGGCCGCCTTCATCCGCCGCAAGACCCGCGAGCGCGCCGCAGGCATCAGCGGCCAGTTGCGCGGGCACGAGGTGCGCATCGACAGCGACTGCGTGGCTGTGGTCAACGAAGGCGGTGGACAGCACAGCCACCACCTCGTGCACGTGGCCGAGTTCGCCGACCACAAGGGCGAGGCCACGGTGGATGTCGAGGGGCAGCGCTACCAGATCGTCTGCAATTCGCGCCTGAACGACATCCGGCTGGAGGGCACGGTCAACGGCCAGCACTTCGTTGCACAAGCCGAGCGCGGCGCGGCGAAGAATCCCCTGGCCTACCGCGTGAGCCACAACGGCTTTGCGATGGAGGTCACCGTGCTGCCGCGCCGTGCCGCCGAGCTGCTCAAGCTCATGCCCTACAAGGCGCCGCCGGACACCAGCAAGTTCCTGCTTTCGCCCATGCCGGGCCTGCTGGTGCACATCGCCGCGCAGCCGGGGCAGCTGGTGCAGGCCGGCGAGCGGCTGGCGGTGATCGAGGCCATGAAGATGGAGAACATCCTGGTGGCCGAGCGCGACGTGAAGGTCGCCGAGGTGCTGGCGAAGACGGGTGAGAGCCTGTCGGTCGACCAGCCCATCCTGAGATTTGAATGAACCTCACCATGAGCACCAAACCCTACCGAATCCTCGGCATCCAGCAGATCGCCATCGGCGGGCCGGACAAGCAGGCCCTGCGCAAGCTGTGGGTCGACGTGCTGGGCCTCACCGTGACCGGCAACTTCGTCTCCGAACGCGAGAACGTGGACGAGGACATCTGTGCCATCGGCAGTGGCCCGCACAAGGTCGAGGTCGACCTGATGCAGCCGCTGGACCCCGAGAAGAAGCCGGCCGTGCATGCCACGCCGCTCAACCACGTGGGCCTGTGGGTGGACGACCTGCCCACGGCCGTCGAGTGGATGAGCGCCAACGGCGTGCGTTTTGCGCCGGGCGGCATCCGCAAGGGCGCCGCAGGCTTCGACATCTGCTTCATCCATCCCAAGAGCAATGACGAGTTCCCCATCGGCGGGGAAGGGGTGCTGATCGAACTGGTGCAGGCGCCGCCCGAGGTGGTGGCAGCGCTGGGCTGATCGATTCCATCGGGTTCGGGGCGGCGCAGCGGTGAGCGCGCCGCCTTAATTTTTCCTGACGCCCTTGCCAGGGCCGAATTGCTTGGTATTCTTCGCTTTGCGCGAAGGCTTGTTTGGGTGATTGGGTAGTAACAAAGTCTTCCGCGAAGACTAAATTACTGCCAAGGCCACTCACCATGCGACTCGACCTCACCACCCTGAACCTCGTGCTGGCGATCGAACAGACCCGTTCGATCACCCGTGGCGCGGAGCGCGAGCACCTCGCGCTGGCCGCGGCGTCCAAGCGGATTTCCGACCTGGAGACGCGCCTGGGGGTGCAGCTGTTCGAGCGCCGCGCCCGCGGCGTGGAGCCCACCGAGGCCTGCCGCGCGCTGGTGCGCCACATCCGCTCCCTGCATGCCTCGCTGCATGCGCTGGAGAGTGAGGTGATGGAGTTCGCCCGCGGCATCAAGGGGCATCTGCGCATCGTGGCCAACAGCGGCGCCATCGCCGAAGCCCTGCCGCCGGACCTGGTGGCCTTCTCGCAGGCGCATCCGCAGATCCGCATCAGCCTGGAAGACCTGACCAGCGCCGAGGTGCAGGCCGCCGTGGCGGAAGGGCGTGCCGACGTGGGCGTGTTCACCGCGCCGCTGCTGGACAGCCGCATGCAGACCTTCACCTACCGCTCGGGCCGTCTCGCCGTGCTGGTGCCCGAAGGCCATGCGCTGGCGGACCGCAGCGCAATCAGCTTCGACGAGCTGCTGGACTACGACCTCGTCGGCCTCCACGCCGGCGCGGCCGCCCAGGAGCTGATGCGCGAGCAGGCGCTGGCCCGCGGCCGCACGCTCAACGCGCGCCTGCAGGTGCGCGGCTTCGATGCCATCGCCCAGCTCGTCGAGTCCGGCCTGGGCGTGGCCGTGCTGCCCCAGGCGCCGGCCGAACGATTTGCCCAGGTCTTCAAGGTCCGCCAGCTGCGGCTGGAGGAGGACTGGGCCCGGCGCGACTATGTGCTGGGCGTGCTGCGCCAAGAGCGCCTGCCCACTGTCGTCCAGCGATTCGTGGACGCCCTGTGCCCGCCCGAGACCCGGACCGAGGCCACGGCCACCACCCAACCCCTGCGCGGCGCGGCCTGAGGGGCCGGTCGCTTCACTGTCAGCGAGATCCACATGAGCGCACGCACTCTCTACGACAAGCTCTGGGACGAGCATGTCGTGCACACCGAGGAAGACGGCACGGCCGTGCTCTACATCGACCGCCACCTCGTGCATGAGGTGACCAGCCCGCAAGCCTTTGAAGGGCTGGACATGGCGGGCCGCAAGGTCTGGCGCCTGTCGGCCAATCTGGCGGTGAGCGACCACAACGTGCCCACCACCGACCGCAGCGCCGGCATCGCCGACCCGGTCTCGCGCCTGCAGGTCGACACCCTGGATGCCAACTGCGACCGCCATGGCATCACCCAGTTCAAGATGACCGACCGCCGCCAGGGCATCGTGCATGTGATCGGCCCGGAGCAGGGCGCCACGCTGCCCGGCATGACCGTGGTCTGCGGCGACAGCCATACCTCCACCCACGGCGCCTTCGGTGCGCTGGCCCATGGCATCGGCACGTCCGAGGTCGAGCACGTGCTCGCCACCCAGACCCTGCTGGCCAAGAAGGCGAAGAACATGCTGGTCCGCGTCGAGGGTCAGGTCTTGCCTGGCGTCGGCGCCAAGGACATCGTGCTGGCCATCATCGGCAAGATCGGCACCGCCGGCGGCACGGGCTACACCATCGAGTTCGCCGGCTCGGCCGTCCGCGCGCTGAGCATGGAAGGCCGCATGACCGTCTGCAATATGGCCATCGAGGCGGGCGCCCGCGCCGGCCTGGTGGCGGTGGACGACACCACGATCAATTACGTCAAGGGCCGTCCCTTCTCGCCGCAGGGCGTCGAATGGGAGCGGGCCGTGCGCTACTGGCGCACCTTGCATTCGGATGCCGGCGCGCATTTCGACGCGGTGGTCGAGCTGGATGCCGCGCAGATCCGCCCGCAGGTGACCTGGGGCACCTCGCCCGAGATGGTGCTGTCCATCGAGGATCGCGTGCCGGATCCCGACAAGGAAAAGGACGCCGTCAAGCGCGGTGCCATCGAGCGCGCGCTGACCTACATGGCCCTGGAGCCCAACAGGGCCATCAGCGACATCCGCATCGACAAGGTCTTCATCGGTTCCTGCACCAACAGCCGCATCGAGGACATGCGGGAGGCCGCGGCCGTGGTCAAGCGCCTGGGCGGCCGCATCGCCAGCAACGTCAAGCTGGCCCTGGTGGTGCCGGGCTCCGGCCTGGTGAAGGCGCAGGCCGAAGCCGAAGGCCTTGACCAGATCTTCAAGACTGCGGGCTTCGAATGGCGCGAGCCGGGCTGCTCCATGTGCCTGGCCATGAACGCCGATCGGCTGGAGCCGGGCGAGCGTTGCGCCTCGACCAGCAACCGCAACTTTGAAGGCAGGCAGGGCGCCGGCGGCCGCACCCATCTCGTGAGTCCCGCCATGGCCGCCGCGGCTGCGATGCAGGGCCATTTCGTCGACGTGCGTCGCCTGGCCTGAGGGAGAGCAAGACATGGACAAGTTCACCATCCACAAGGGCCTCGTGGCGCCCATGGACCGCGAGAACGTCGACACCGACGCCATCATTCCCAAGCAGTTCCTGAAGTCCATCAAGCGCACGGGCTTCGGCCCGAACCTCTTCGATGAGTGGCGCTACCTGGACAAGGGCGAGCCCGGCCAGGATCCGGCCTCGCGCAAGCCCAATCCGGACTTCGTGCTGAACCAGCCACGCTATGCGGGCGCGTCCATTCTGATCGCGCGCGGCAACTTCGGCTGCGGCTCCAGCCGCGAGCATGCGCCCTGGGCCCTGGAGCAGTACGGCTTCCGTGCGCTGATTGCGCCCAGCTTCGCCGACATCTTCTTCAACAACTGCTTCAAGAACGGCGTGCTGCCCATCGTGCTGCCGGAGAGCCAGGTGGCGCGCCTGTTCGACGAGGTTCATGCCTTTCCCGGCTACCAACTGACGGTGGATCTGGAGCGCCAGGTGGTGATCAAGCCGGACGGCACCGAGCTGCCTTTCGAGGTGCAGCCCTTCCGCAAGTACTGCCTGCTCAACGGTTTCGATGACATCGGCCTGACCCTGCGGCATGCCGAGAAGATCAAGGCCTTCGAAGCGGAACGCCTGCTGACCAAGCCTTGGCTCGGTCGGCGCATCTGAGGCGGGCGAGGGCGCTGCCGTGATGGCCCCGAGAGCCTGGTTTCGCCGCGTGGTGCTAGGCCGGCCCTGGCTGGCGTTCGTCGTGATGGTGCTGAGTTTCTGCGCCTTTGGTATCGGAACGCTCAACCTCTTTCACCTGCTCTCGGCCAACGGGCGCTTCCTGCTGGCCTACGGCTGGGACGCCGTCCTGGAAGGCGGCCTGCACCAACTGCTGGAGCTGCTGCTCAACGGATTCCTGGCCATGGCGGCCTATGTGGTGTTCAAGGCCTGTGAGCACCGGCTGAGCCACTGGCTGTCGGACGACTGACTCTCATTTTTCGGAACAGACCCATCATGAAGATCGCAATCCTGCCGGGAGACGGCATCGGCACCGAGATCGTGGCCGAGGCCGTCAAGGTGCTGAAGGTCCTAGACCTCAGCTTTGAGATGGAAACCGCCCCGGTGGGCGGCGCCGCCTACGAGGCCGCGGGGCATCCATTGCCCGAAAGCACGCTGGCGCTGGCCAAGGCCGCCGACGCCGTGCTGTTTGGCGCCGTGGGCGACTGGAAGTACGACACCCTGGAGCGTCGCCTGCGTCCTGAGCAGGCCATCCTTGGGCTGCGCAAGGAGCTGGGCCTGTTCGCCAACTTCCGCCCGGCCATCTGCTATCCCGAGCTGACCCATGCCTCCAGCCTGAAGCCCGAGCTGGTGGCCGGCCTGGACATCCTCATCATCCGCGAGCTGACCGGCGACATCTACTTCGGCCAGCCGCGCGGCCGCCGCACGGCGGTGGACGGCCACTTCCCCGGCGCCGAGGAAGCCTTCGACACCATGCGCTACTCGCGCCCGGAGATCGAGCGCATCGCCCACGTGGCTTTCCAGGCCGCCCGCAAGCGCAACAAGAAGGTCACCAGCGTCGACAAGGCCAATGTGCTGGAGACCTTCCAGTTCTGGAAGGACGTGGTCACCGAGGTCCATGCCCAGTACCCCGATGTGGAGCTGGAGCACATGTACGTGGACAACGCGGCGATGCAGCTCGTGAAGGCGCCCAAGAAGTTCGATGTGGTCGTAACCGGCAATATGTTCGGTGATATCCTGTCCGACGAAGCGGCCATGCTGACGGGTTCCATCGGCATGCTGCCTTCGGCGTCGCTGAATGCGGCCAGTCAGGGCTTGTACGAGCCCAGCCACGGTAGCGCGCCCGACATCGCCGGCCAGGGGATTGCCAATCCCCTGGCCACCATCCTCTCCGCTGCCATGATGCTCAAGTTCTCCCTCAATCAGCCGGAAGCCGCCGCCCGTATCGAGGCCGCGGTGCAGTCCGTGCTGTCGCAGGGTCTGCGCACCGCCGACATTTATTCGGACGGCACGCGCAAGGTGAGCACCCGCGAGATGGGTGATGCCGTGGTCGCCGCCATCACTGGCGCCACCATGACCAAAACCATTAAGGGCTGATCCAGCTCCGGTTCGTCTCGCCTCCACAAACCCGGCGAACGAGCCGGAGAAGGACCGGAAGGGTTTGTGGTGTGAGATGACAAAGGAAGCAAGATGACGACTCTCGTAGGTTTGGTGGGCTGGCGCGGCATGGTCGGCTCGGTGCTCATGGACCGCATGACGGCCGAGGGCGATTTCGACCTGATCGAACCGCTGTTCTTCAGTACCTCCAACGCCGGCGGTGCCGCCCCGGCCCAGGCCAAGAACGAAACCAAGCTGCAGGATGCCTACGACCTCTCGCAGCTCAAGCGCTGCGAGATCATCATCACCGCGCAGGGCGGCGACTACACCACCGAGGTCTTCCCCAAGCTGCGCGCCGCCGGCTGGAACGGCCATTGGATCGACGCCGCTTCGACCCTGCGCATGAAGGACGACGCCGTCATCATCCTCGATCCGGTCAACATGCCCGTGATCAAGGACTCGCTCGCCAGGGGCGGCCGCAACTGGGTGGGTGGCAACTGCACCGTGTCCTGCATGCTGATGGGGGTGGGCGCGCTCTACAAGGCCGGTCTGGTCGAGTGGATGAGCACCCAGACCTACCAGGCGGCCTCGGGTGGCGGTGCCCAGCACATGCGCGAACTGCTGACCCAGTTCGGCTCCCTGAATGCCGAAGTCCGCGAGCTGCTGGCCGACCCCAAGAGCGCCATCCTCGAGATCGATCGCAAGATCATCGCCAAGCAGCGCGGCTTCAGCGCCAGCGAGACGGCCAACTTCGGCGTGCCGCTGGGCGGCTCGCTGATTCCCTGGATCGACAAGGACCTGGGCAACGGCGTGTCCCGCGAAGAGTGGAAGGGCATGGCGGAAACCAACAAGATCCTGGGCCAGGGCGAGGGTTTCGGCACGCCGGCCGTGCCGGTGGACGGCTTCTGCGTGCGCGTCGGCGCCATGCGCTGCCACAGCCAGGCCCTGACCTTCAAGCTGAAGAAGGACGTGCCCCTGGCCGACATCGAGGCCCTGATCGCCGCCGACAACGAATGGGTGAAGGTCGTGCCCAACAATCGTGAGGCCACCATCCAGGACCTGACGCCCGTGGCCGTCACCGGCACCCTGACCATCCCCGTCGGGCGCCTGCGCAAGCTGGCCATGGGCCCCGAGTACCTGGGGGCTTTCACCATCGGCGACCAGCTCCTGTGGGGCGCTGCCGAGCCGCTGCGCCGCATGCTGCGCATCCTGCTGGCTCAGTAATTCCCCTGCCTGACCTTCGTCACCCGTTGCCCACATGCGACAGCTGGTAACGGGTGGTGAACCAGAGGCTTGTCAAGGGTGAAATTCAGCCTTTGCATGAGTTGTCAAGCGTATATGCTTGACGCTGTTGTGATTTTCTACAGCGCTGAAGCCGTGTACGACAGCATCTCGAGGGCTGTGAAGCACATAACAAACATCGTCGAAACAGGCGGACACCCTGGGGTGCCCGCTTTGTTGCTTTGGGGGACGCCTTGAACAAGTACTCTCGCGCTTTCGGGCGCTTTGCCTTGAGCCGCGTTGCGGTGGCCGCCTTGTCTTTGGCCAGCTTGCAGGCCTGGGGCCTTGGGCTTGGAAGCTCGAAAGTCCAGTCGGCGCTGGGCGAAACGCTCAAGGCCGAGATCGATGTGAGCAGCCTGTCGGCCGAAGAGGCCAGCACGCTGAAGGTGCGCATCGCCAATCCGGACGTCTATCGCGCCAGCGGCGTCGAATTCAACGCAGTGCTGACTTCCACGCAGGTTCAGTTGCTGCGCCGTGCCGATGGGCGCCCTTATCTGCGCATTACCAGTGATCGTGCGGTCCAGGAGCCCTTCGTCGACCTGATCCTGGAGTTGAACTGGGCCTCCGGACGCCTGACCCGCGAATACACCCTGCTGTTCGATCCCCCCACGCTGGCCCGCCCGACGCCGCCTACGGAAGTCACCACGGCGCCGGTCATCGCCGCAGCGCCGGCGGAATCCAAGCCGGTGGCCAGCCAGCCCGCGCAGCGTCCCGCCGTGCAGCGGCCGGCAGCGCCGGCGCCGGCTCCGCGCGCGGCGGTCGAACCCAAGCCCGCACCGGCTCCTGCACCGGTGGCGCCCTCGGCTGCCAGCGATTACGCAGTGAAGCCGGGTGATACGCTGTCCCGCATTGCCGGCAAGACGCAGGTCGAGGGCATCTCCCTGGACCAGATGCTGGTGGGGCTCTACCGTGCCAACCCGGACGCCTTCGTCGACAACAACATGAACCGGCTCAAGGCCGGCGTGGTGCTCAAGGTGCCGGGCAGCGAGAAGCTCGGCGAACTGAGCGCGGCTGAAGCCCGGCAGATCATCCAGGCGCAGAGCGCGGACTTCAACAACTATCGCCAACGCCTGGCGTCCGGCGCGCCGCTCGTCCATCAGGACGAAAGCGACAAGTCCGCCAAAGGCCGCGTGCAGGCCGAGGTGGCTGACAAGAAGCCGGCTGCCGCCGCTGCACCCGACAAGCTGACCCTCAGCAAGCCGAGCGCGACGGCCGGGACCGAGGCGAAGGCCTCCAAGGAAACGGAGAAGAAGGATTCCGCGGCGCGTGTGGCGGAGCTCACCCGCAATGTGGAAGAGCTGAAGAAGCTGTCCAGCCAGACCAAGCCTGCTGCCGCTCCTGCGCCGACGACTGCTGCCGCATCGACTCCGGCCCCGGCCCCGGCGATTGCCCTGCCGGCTGCGCTGCCCACACCGGCCAGCATGCCGAGCCCTGCGGCGTCGACCCCGGCTCCGGCCCCGGCTGCTTCCGCTGCCGCCAGCCGTCCCAAGCCTGCGGCCTCCCGTCCCAAGCCCGCACCGGCGCCCGCGCCTGCCGAGCCCAGCTTCCTGGATTCGCTGACTGACGGTCCCATCCTGCCCATCCTGGCAGGCGTGCTGGTGGTGGCCCTGGGCGGCCTGGGCCTGATGCGCATGCGCAATCGCCGGCCGGAGTTCAAGGCCGAGACGGCCTTCACCGAAAGCCGCCTGCAGCCCGATTCCTTCTTCGGCGCCAGCGGTGGTCAGCGCATCGACACCCGCGAGTCGGGCAACTCCAGCCAGAGCTCCATGAGCTACTCGCTGAGCCAGCTGGACGCCATCGGCGACGTGGACCCGGTGGCCGAAGCCGACGTCTACCTGGCCTATGGCCGCGATCTGCAGGCCGAGGAGATCCTGAAGGAGGCGCTGCGCGCCAATCCGGATCGCCTGGCCATCCGCTTGAAGCTGCTGGAGGTCTACGCCAAGCGGCGCGACACCAAGGCCTACGAGCAACTCGCTTCGCAGCTGTATGCCGAGACGCAGGGGCAGGGCGAGGACTGGCCCAAGGTTCAGGAGCTGGGCCGCCAGATCGATCCCGATCATCCCCTGTACCAGCCGGGTGGCGTGCCCGCGGCCCTGGCCGCTGGCGACGAGGAGCATCGTCCCGAACCGATGAATGCGACGACGCTGCCGGCCACGGCCGGCATGATGGGCGGAGCGCCGGCGGCCGTGCCGGAAGAAGGTCCCGCCAGCAGCCTGGACCTCGATCTGGACCTGGATCTGGGGGGGAGCAGCAGCTCGATGCAGGCTACGCAGGCCGTGCCAGTGGCGGCGGCTCAGGCGCCCATGCGCATGGACGTGGACCTGGGGTCGACCAAGCTGCCTGAGTCGGCCAAGGCTGCTGCGGCCGAGCTGGAATTCGACCTGAACGAGCTGGGCGACTTCGACGCCGCCACGGCGGCCGCGCCCCTGCCGCCCGACGCCCAGAGCCTGGACTTCGATCTGTCCTCCATCGACCTGGACCTGCCGGCGACCGAGGCTCCGGCACCCGCGGCAGTTGCCACGGTGCTCGACCAGCAAGGCGCGGAAGCTGCCGGTCGCAGCGCCGCTGACCAACTGGCCGATGCCATCGACGCGCTGGCTGAAGACGACGGGGATCCGCTGCAGCGCCAGTTGGAGCTGGCCGAGGAGTTCCGCCAGATCGGCGACGTGGAAGGCGCACGCGACGTGCTGCAGGAACTGGTGCTGAAGGCCGAAGGCAAGCTCCGCGCCAAGGCTCAGTCCATGCTGGACGAATTGCGCTGAGCGCATGTTCATGATCGCGGCGCAATGTCCGCGACAATGGCAAGGCGCCCGATCCTCGGGCGCCTTTTTTCTTTGGTCGTGAGGCCCTGAGATGAGCGTCGGTACCTCGTCGCGCGCAGCGCCTGGCGTGGTGGCATCGACGGCATCGACAGGCCGGGGTGCGTCGATGTGCCCTTGAGGAGGATGGTTCGATGACGCAGCGCGTGGCCCTGGGGGTCAGCTACCGCGGGGATGGCTATCTGGGATGGCAGTCCCAGCCCAACGGCCGCACCGTGCAGGACGCCTTGGAAAAGGCACTGTCCCAATTCGCCGATGCGCCGATTCGCACCCTCTGCGCGGGGCGGACTGACACGGGTGTGCATGGCCTCAACCAGGTCGTGCACTTCGACACGCAGGCCCTCCGCGAGCCCTTCTCATGGGTGCGTGGGACCAATCGCTACCTGCCGCCGGACATCGCCGTCCAGTGGTGCGCCTTCCCCGGCGCCGATTTCCACGCCCGCAACCATGCCCGCGGACGGCGCTACGCCTATCTGCTGCTGGAGTCCGCCGTGAGGCCGGCCATCGAGAGCGGCGCCTGCGGCTGGGTGTTCCGACCGCTGGATGGCGACGCGATGCGCGCTGCGGTCCAGCACCTGCTGGGCGAGCACGACTTTTCTTCCTTTCGCTCGGCGGAATGCCAGGCGAACTCGCCGGTGAAGGTGCTCCGGGCCATCGACATCCACCGCCGTGGCGCCTACTGGCGCTTCGAGTTTGACGCCTCTGCCTTCTTGCATCACATGGTGCGCAACATCATGGGCTGCCTGATCGCGGTGGGCAGTGGATTGAAGCCGCCCGAGTGGATGGCCGACGTGCTGGCGGCCCGCAGCCGACAGGCGGCGGCGCCGACCTTCTCGCCGGCGGGTCTCTATTTCCTCGGACCGTACTACGATGCCCATCTGGGCCTGCCGGAGCGCACGGCGGCCATGGACTGGCTGCCGTGAGGCCTGGACTCGCGAGCCGCCTGGGAGTGCAGCGATGACCCGTACACGCATCAAGATCTGCGGACTGACCCGCGAGCAGGACCTGGACTTCGCCGTGGAGGCCGGCGCCGATGCCATCGGCTTTGTCTTCTATGAAAAGAGCCCGCGGCATGTCAGCCCCTTGCGCGCTGCCGAACTGGTGCGGCGCTTGCCGCCCTTCGTCACGCCCGTGGGCTTGTTCGTCAATGCCAGCGACGAGCTGCTGGCCGAAGCCGTGGCGGCGCTGCCCAATATGCTGCTGCAGTTCCACGGCGACGAGACGCCGCAGCAATGCGAACGCCTGGCGCGGCCCTATATCCGCGCGGCGCGCATGAGTCCGGGCTTTGATTTGCTAGACTTCGCCCAACAGTTCTCTAGCGCCCAGGCCATGCTCGTCGACGCCCATGTCGAGGGCTATGGTGGTGGTGGAAAGGTCTTCGATTGGTCACTGCTTCCTCGAAACGTGCCCTCTCCAGTCGTTTTGTCTGGTGGGTTGCATGCCGGAAATGTGATCGAAGGGATTCTTCGCGTCCGGCCCTGGGCCGTTGACGTCAGCTCCGGGGTGGAGGAGGCCAAAGGCCTCAAGAACCCGCTGCTGATGCGTCAGTTCTGCGAGGCTGTCCGTGAGGCGGACGCCCGCCTGGAAGATGCCGGCTGAAGCCGCCCGGGATGGGCGCTTCGGCCCTTGAAGAGAGAACCACCATGTCAAGCTACAACATGCCGGATGCCCGCGGGCATTTCGGACCCGTGAACGGCCAGGTCTATGGCGGCCGCTTCGTCGCCGAGACCCTGGTCCACGCCCTGGACGAACTCAACGAGGCCTATGCCCGCTACAGCCGGGATCCGGACTTCATCGCCGAGTTCAAGAAGGAACTGGCGCATTTCGTGGGGCGGCCCAGCCCCATCTATCACGCCGATCGCCTCAGCCGCGAACTGGGCGGCGCACAGATCTACCTGAAGCGCGAGGATCTGAACCACACCGGCGCGCACAAGGTCAACAACACCATCGGCCAGGCCCTGCTGGCTCGCCGCATGGGCAAGAAGCGCATCATCGCCGAGACCGGCGCCGGCCAGCACGGCGTGGCCACGGCCACCATCTGCGCCCGTTACGGCATGGAATGCGTGGTCTACATGGGCAGCGAGGACGTCAAGCGCCAATCGCCCAATGTGTACCGGATGAAGCTGCTGGGCGCCACCGTGGTGCCGGTGGACTCGGGCTCCAAGACGCTCAAGGACGCCCTCAACGAGGCCATGCGCGACTGGGTCACCCACGTCGAGTCGACCTTCTACATCATCGGCACCGTGGCAGGCCCGCACCCCTATCCGATGATGGTGCGTGATTTCCAGCGCATCATCGGCGACGAATGCCTGGAGCAGATGCCGCCCATGATCGGCCGCCAGCCGGATGCCGTCGTGGCCTGCGTCGGTGGTGGCTCGAATGCCATCGGCATCTTCTACCCCTACATCCCGCATGAGCAGGTGCGCCTGATCGGCGTCGAGGCCGCCGGCGAAGGGCTGGACGGGCACAAGCACGCCGCCACGCTGAGCCTGGGCAGCCCCGGCGTGCTGCACGGCAACCGCACCTACCTGCTGCAGGACGAGAACGGCCAGATCATCGAGACGCACTCGGTCTCCGCCGGCCTGGACTATCCCGGCGTCGGCCCCGAGCATGCCTACCTGAAGGACATCGGGCGGGCCGAGTACGTGGGCATCACCGACCAGGAGGCGCTGGACGCCTTCCATCGCCTGTGCCGCACCGAGGGCATCATCCCTGCGCTGGAGTCCAGTCATGCGGTGGCGCACGCCATGAAGCTGGCACCGACGATGCGCCCGGACCAGCACATCCTCGTCAACCTCTCCGGGCGGGGCGACAAGGACATCGGGACCGTGGCCGACCTTTCCAAGGCCGATTTCTACTGTCGGCCGTCCTGTCGAGGGCAATCGGTGAAGGGGGCTGACGCCGTCGTGGTCAGCACGCCCGCGAAGGGAGCTGCGCAATGAGCCGCATCCAAGCCACCTTCGCCCGTCTGGCCGAGCAGGGCCGCAAGGCCTTGATCCCCTACGTCACCGCCGGTGATCCCTACCCGGACTGCACGGTCGAGCTGATGCTGGCCATGGCCCGGGCCGGTGCCGATGTCATCGAACTGGGCGTGCCGTTTTCCGATCCCATGGCCGACGGCCCGGTGATCCAGAAGGCGGCCGAACGCGCGCTCACCCACGGCATCGGCATGAGGCAGGTGCTGGCCTATGTGCAGGCCTTTCGCGAACAGGACGCCCAGACACCCGTGGTGCTGATGGGCTACGCCAACCCCGTGGAGCGCTACGGTCAGGCCGCTTTCGTGGCGGATGCCAAGGCGGCCGGCGTGGACGGCGTGCTGGTCGTCGACTATCCGCCAGAAGAGTGCGAAGCCTTCGCCGGCCTGATGAAGTCCGCCGGGCTGGATCCCATCTTCCTGCTGGCGCCCACGTCGACGGATGAGCGCATGGCCCGCGTCGGCAAGGTGGCCAGCGGCTACGTCTACTATGTCTCGCTGAAGGGCGTGACCGGGGCTGGCCACCTGGACACCGAGGCCGTGGCGCGCATGGTGCCGCGCATCCGGGCCCAGGTGTCGGTGCCCGTGGGCGTGGGATTCGGCATCCGCGACGCCGCCAGCGCCCAGGCCGTGGCCCGGGTTTCGGACGCCGTCGTGATCGGTTCCCGCCTGGTCCAACTGCTGGAGGTCGAAGCACGCGATAATGTGGCCTCCACGGGGGCGGCTTTCATCCGCGAGATCCGCGAGGCGCTGGACGCCTTGCCACGCGGCTGACGCTCCCCCTTGCCACACGGCGCCCGGCGGCCCAAAAGGACGCCGGGCGCCCGAAAACGAGACCAGAGACGAAGGAGTCTGCCCATGAGTTGGCTTGAGAAACTTCTGCCGCCCAAGATGCAGCAAAGCGAGGCCGCCGAGCGTCGCACCGTGCCTGAAGGGTTGTGGATCAAGTGCCCGTCCTGCGAGACGGTGCTCTACAAGACCGATCTGGAACAGAACATCAACGTCTGCCCCAAGTGCAGCCACCATCACCGCATCGGCGCCCGCGCGCGCCTGAATGCCTTCCTGGACGGCGAAGGGCGCTATGAAATCGGCCAGGAGGTCATCCCGGTCGATGCCCTGAAGTTCAAGGACAGCAAGAAGTACCCCGACCGCCTCAAGGAAGCCCTGGAGGCCACGGGCGAGACCGACGCCCTGGTCGTGATGGGTGGCGCCGTGATGAGCGTGCCCGTGGTGGCGGCCTGCTTCGAATTTGACTTCATGGGCGGCTCCATGGGCTCCGTGGTCGGCGAGCGTTTCGCGCGGGGCGTGGAAACCGCCCTGGAGCAGAAGACGCCCTTCATCTGCTTCACCGCCACCGGCGGCGCCCGCATGCAGGAAGGCCTGCTGTCGCTGATGCAGATGGCCAAGACCAATGCCGCGCTGACCCGCCTGGCCAAAGCCAAGCTGCCCTACATCAGCGTGCTGACCGACCCGACCATGGGCGGCGTTTCGGCCTCCTTTGCCTTCGTGGGCGATATCGTCATCGCCGAGCCCAAGGCGCTGATCGGCTTTGCCGGCCCGCGTGTGATCGAGAACACCGTGCGCGAAAAGCTGCCGCCGGGCTTCCAGCGTGCCGAGTTCCTGATGGAGAAGGGCGCCGTGGACATGATCGTGGACCGCCGCCAGCTGCGCGAGACCATCGCCCGCCAGTTGGCCATGCTGCAACGTCAGAGCTCGGACGCCGTCGCCTGACAGGGCGACGCCCCTCCTGCGGCCAGGCACTGCGCCTGGCCGTTTTGCATTTCGAACCTTCCCGCCCATGACGACCGCACCGAGTGACGCGCAACAGCGCCTGGACGACTGGCTGGCCCATTGCGAGCGCCTGCATCCCAAGGAAATCGACATGACCCTGGCCCGGGTCAACACCTTGCGGGATCGCCTCGGCCTGCGTTTTCAGGCACCCGTGGTGATGGTGGCCGGCACGAACGGCAAGGGCTCGACCTGCGCCATGCTGGAGTCCATCGCCCTGCAGGCGGGTTATCGCGTGGGGCTGTACATCAAGCCGCATCTGGTGCACTTCCAGGAGCGCTGCCGGGTGGGCGGAGCGCCGGTCGACGCCGACAGCCTGCTGCCGCATTTCGAGGCCGTGGAGGCCGCCCGCGGTGATGTGGCGCTGACGTATTTCGAATTCACCACGCTGGCCATCCTCAGCCGCCTGGCGGCAGAGTCCCTGGACCTGGTGATTCTCGAGGTGGGCCTGGGCGGGCGCCTGGATGCCGTCAACACCATCGACGCCGATTGCGCGGTGATCACCAGCATCGACCTGGACCACGTGGAGTACCTCGGGCCGGACCGCGAATCGGTCGGGCGAGAGAAGGCCCACATCATGCGCCCGGGCAAGCCCGTGGTCGTGAGCGATCCCATGCCGCCCGCCAGCCTGGCGGCGCATGCAGCGGCCATCGGCGCGGATCTGCGCCAGCTGGGCAAGGACTTCAGCTACGGCGGTGACCGCCAGCAGTGGCAATGGGCGGGCCGCAGCCGCAGGTTCAGCGGCCTGGCCTATCCGGCGCTGCGTGGCGTCAACCAGCTGTTGAATGCCTCGGGCGTGCTGGCCGTGTTCGAAGCCTTGTATGAACAGTTGCCCATCAGTGCCCAGGCGGTGCGCACCGGCCTGGCCCTGGTGGAGCTGCCGGGGCGCTTCCAGGTGGTGCCGGGCCAGCCGGTGCTGGTGCTGGACGTGGCCCACAACCCCCATGCCATCGCGGCCCTGGCGCAGAACCTGGACCAGATGGGCTTCTTTCCGCGCACCCATGCCGTCTTCGGCGCAATGGCGGACAAGGATCTGGCGGAGATCCTGGTGCGCATCGCGCCCCTCGTCGATCGCTGGCACTTCTGCGATCTGCCCCTGCCTCGCGCCGCGACGGCGCAGACCTTGGCTGAGCGCTTTGCAGCCCTGCAGTCGCAAGGCCTGCTGAAGACGCCCAAGGAGCTTAGCGTTTCGCAGCATTCCGACCCGCAGGCGGCTCTTGCCGCAGCGGCGGCCGAGGCAGACCCCGCTGATAGAATTCTGGTCTTCGGTTCCTTCTACACCGTGGGTGGTGTACTGAAGGACGGTGTGCCCAGGCTGACGGCCGGCGCAGCGGCTGCCAAGCCCTGAGCCTGCAGCCGGCAGCGGCCGGGGCCGTCACGCCGATCCAAGCTCCAACGCCTGTCTCCTGCGGCCCTGGCGCCGTCCATCTCCGGCTCTGCAAAGGGCCGCATCACACATGGGTTTGCTGTCATTTTTCAAGCGTGCCGAGGACAACAAGGCGGCGGCCAAGCCGGTGGCCGAGGGGCTGGATGCCGTGCAGCAACTCCGATTGCGCGCCCGTCGGCGCCTGATCGGCGCCGCGGTGCTGGTGGCTGCCGGTGTGATCGCCTTCCCGCTGGTGTTCGAAACCCAGCCGCGCCCGGTCCCGGTCGACCTGCCCATAGAGATTCCCAAGAAGGATGGCTTGCCGCCCTTGGCTGTGCCAACCGTCTCGCCTGTCGCCGCGGAACGCCAGGCGGTCGCGCCGGCAGGGCAGGGGGCTGCGATCGTCAATGAGCCACAGTCCGCGGGGCCGACCACTGCCGCGCCCGAACCCGCTCGGACGGCAGAGTCTCCCAAGCTTGAAGCGCGCACGGAGCCCCGCAAGGACGCTGCGAGCAGGCCCGAGCCCAAGTCAGAGCAGCACAAGGCTGCCGAGAAGACTCAGGAGAAGACGCCGGAGCGCATTGCCAAGCCAGCCGAGAAGCCTGCAGAGAAGGCCACTGAAAAGAGCCCCGAAAGAAGCGCGGTCCGTCCATCGACCGACCAGGCGCGCGATGCCGATGCGGCGCGTGCCATGGCCTTGCTGGAAGGGCGCGAGCCCCCCAAGCCGGCCGACAGGAAACCCTCGGACGCCACGGGAGCGCGCTTCATCGTGCAGGTGGGCGCTTTTGCCGAGGCTCGCGCGGCGCAGGACATGCGGACGCGGGTCGAGAAGCTGGGTCTCAAGACCTATACACAGGCCATCGAAACGCCTGAAGGCAAGCGCATCCGGGTGCGGGTCGGCCCCTTTGCCAGCCGCGAAGAAGCCGACCGGGCCGCAGCCAAACTGCGCGGCGGCGGCCTGGCTGGCACGGTGCTGACGCTCTGAACCCATGGGCTGGGTGGATCTGTCCCTGTTGATCGTGCTGGGCCTGTCGGTCGTCGTGGGGCTCTGGCGTGGCCTGGTGTACGAGGTGCTGGCGCTGGCCGGC
This sequence comes from Burkholderiaceae bacterium, assembly GCA_041913905.1. GTDB lineage: Bacteria > Pseudomonadota > Gammaproteobacteria > Burkholderiales > Burkholderiaceae_C > Roseateles_B. Next base: position 30,737 of record JAYSEK010000048.1, read on the forward strand.
TGGCTGGTGGCCTACCTGCTGTCGCCCTGGCTGGCGCCCGTGTTGCAAGGCCTTTTGCCTGAGGGACGGATGGGCCCCGCGCTGAGCCATGCAGCGGGTCTGGTGCTGGCGTTTGTCGCCATCCTGGTGGTGTGGAGCCTGGTGGCCAAGCTGGTGCGGGCACTGATCCAGGCCTCGCCGCTGTCGTGGCTGGACCGCCTGGGCGGGGGCGGCTTCGGGGCTTTACGCGGCCTGTTCATCGGCCTGCTGGTGGCCTTGCTGGTGGGCATGACGCCTCTGGCGCAGTCTGAGCCATGGCAGGCTTCGTCGCTGGCTCCGTGGCTTCAGGGAGGCCTGCGGGCGCTGCATCCCCTGCTGCCGGAGTCCGTCAACAAATTCATCCCGGCCTGAGCGCCACAAGCGCGCAGGCCCTGTGTATCGTAGAGAGCGCTTCCGGCTTCCGGAAGCCGACAAGTCGAGGAAGAGAACATGTGTGGCATCGTTGGTGTGATATCCCAGTCGCCGGTCAACCAGCTGATCTATGACGCGCTGTTGCTGCTGCAGCACCGTGGCCAGGATGCCGCCGGCATCGTCACCATGCAGGGCAACAAGTGCTTCATGCACAAGGCCCGGGGCATGGTGCGCGATGTCTTCCGCACCCGCAACATGCGGGCGCTGCCGGGCAACGTCGGCCTGGGTCAGGTCCGCTATCCGACGGCCGGCAATGCCTATAACGAGGAAGAGGCCCAGCCCTTCTACGTGAACGCGCCCTTCGGCATCGTGCTGGTGCACAACGGCAACCTGACCAATGCACACGCACTGAAGCAGGAGCTCTTCGCCATCGATCGACGCCACATCAACACGGAGAGCGACTCTGAGGTGCTGCTCAACGTGCTGGCGCATGAGCTGGAGCAGGTGGCGCGCGAGCTGCCGCTCACCCCGGCTGCCGTGTTCAAGGCCGTGCGCTCGGTGCACAAGCGCATCAAGGGTTCGTATGGCGTGATTGCGCTGATCGCGGGGCATGGCCTGCTGGCCTTCCGCGATCCCTTTGGCATCCGGCCGCTGTGCTTTGGCCATGCCGCCAATGGCGATGTGATGGTGGCCAGCGAGAGCGTGGCGCTGGAGGGCACGGGCGTCAAGCTGGACCGCGACGTGGCTCCCGGCGAGGCCATCTTCATTGACACGCAGGGTCAGATCCACACCGAGCAGTGCGCGGAAAATCCTTCGTTGAATCCTTGCATGTTCGAATTCGTCTACCTGGCAAGGCCGGATTCGGTGCTGGACGGCATCTCGGTCTACCAGGCGCGGCTGAACATGGGCGAGACCCTGGCTCAGCGCCTGATCTCGACCATGCCGCCGAGCGAAATCGATGTGGTCATCCCCATCCCCGAATCCAGCCGTCCTTCGGCGATGCAGTTGGCACACAAGATCGGCAAGCCCTATCGCGAGGGTTTCGTGAAGAACCGTTATGTGGGCCGCACCTTCATCATGCCGGGGCAAGGTGCGCGCAAGAAGTCGGTGCGCCAGAAGCTCAATGCCATCGGTCTGGAGTTCAAGGGGCGCAACGTGCTGCTGGTGGACGATTCCATCGTGCGCGGCACCACCTCCAAGGAGATCGTGCAGATGGCGCGTGAAGCCGGCGCCAACAAGGTCTACCTCGCCTCTGCAGCCCCGCCGGTGCGCTTCCCCAATGTCTACGGCATCGACATGCCGACCAAGGAAGAGCTGATCGCCCACGGCCGCAGCATCGAGGAAGTGCGCCAGTACATCGGGGCAGACGCATTGATTTATCAGGATCTGGATGCCATGAAGCGTGTCGTGGCTGCCCTCCGTCCGGGGCTCAAGGGCTTTGATGCCTCGTGCTTTGATGGCAACTACATCACCGGCGATGTGTCGGCTGAGGATTTCGCGACCATCCAGGCTCAGCGCAAGAGCCAGGGCGATGAGGAAGACGGTCCGGCGCGGACCCGCCTGGCCCTGCAAAGCGGGGGCGATGCCCAATGAGCCAGAACGAAGAGGCGCAGCGCCTGGCTCGGGCCAGCTTGCCGGAGGGCTTGCGTCCGGAGACGCTGGCCGTGCGCACCGCCCTGGCGCCCAGCCAGCATGGCGAGAACTCTGAAGCCCTGTTCCTGACCAGCACCTATGTGCAGCCGGATGCGGCCACCTCGGCCCAGCGCTTTGCGCAGTCGGAGGACTTCACCTACTCGCGCACCAGCAACCCGACGGTCCGCAGCCTGGAGGCACGCCTGGCGGCGATGGAGGGCACGGAGGCAGCCATTGCCACCTCCAGCGGCATGAGTGCCATCCTGCTGCTGTGCATGGGCTTGCTGAAGACAGGTGACCATGTCGTCTGCTCGCGTTCGGTCTTTGGCTCCACCATCAATCTCTTCGCCAAGGAGTTTGGCAAGTTCGGCGTTGAGACCAGTTTCGTCTCCCAGACGGATTTGCAGGAGTGGCGCGACGCGGTCCGCCCTGGCACCCGCCTTTTCTTTGCGGAGACGCCCACCAATCCGCTGACCGAGGTCTGCGACATCCGGGCGCTGGCCGATATCGCCCATGCAGCCGGCGCCTTGCTGGTGGTGGACAACACCTACTGTTCGCCGGCCTTGCAGCGGCCTGCGCAACTGGGCGCCGACGTGGTCATGCATTCGGCCACCAAGTTCATGGACGGACAGGGTCGCGTGATGGCAGGCGCCCTTTGCGGCACGGCCCAACTGATCAAGGAGGTGCTCGGCCCGGTGCTGCGCACCGCCGGCATGGTGTTGGCACCCTTCAACGCATGGGTGGTGCTCAAGGGCCTCGAAACGCTGGGCCTGCGCATGAAGGCGCAAAGCGAGCAGGCCCTGGCCGTGGCGCGCTGGCTGGAGACACGGCCCGAGGTGGCGCGTGTCTACTACCCCTCGCTGCCCTCGCATCCTCAACACGAGCTGGCCATGCGCCAGCAGTCGGGGCAGGGCGGGGCGGTGTTGTCCTTCGAGCTCAAGGGTGCCTCGCCCGAGGCGGCCCGCGCTGCGGCCTTTCATGTGATCGACAGCACGCGCGTGCTGAGCATCGCCACCAACCTGGGTGACACCAAGTCCATCATCACCCATCCCGCAACCACCTCGCACGGCCGGCTGAGCGAAGCACAGCGCCAGGCTGCAGGCATCGGCCAGGGGCTGATCCGGCTGTCAGTCGGACTGGAGCATGTCGACGACATCATCGACGACCTGCTGCGCGGACTATCCACTTTGAACCACTGATGAGCACCACTGCATCCACTCCCGTGCGCACCCGTATTGCGCCGTCTCCCACCGGTTTTCTGCACCTGGGCACTGCCCGCACGGCGCTGTACTCCTGGGCCTTCGCCCGCCATCACGGCGGTGAGTTCGTGCTGCGCATCGAAGACACCGACGTTGCCCGCTCGACCCAGGACTCTGTTGACCAGATCCTGGCCTCCATGCATTGGCTGGGACTGGAATACGACGAGGGTCCCGTCTATCAGATGCAACGTCTGGACCGCTACAAGGCCGTCGTTGAGCAGCTGATTGCGCAGGGCAAAGCCTACCGCTGCTACACCACGCCTGAGGAGTTGGAGGCCATGAAGGCGGCCCAGGAGGCTCGTGGCGAGAAGCGTCGCTATGACGGCACCTGGCGCCCGGCCCCCGGCAAGACCCTGCCTCCCGTCCCGGAGGGCGTGCAGCCCGTAGTGCGTTTTGCCAACCCCATTGATGGCGAGGTCACCTGGGACGACCTGGTGAAGGGGACCATCACCATTGCAAACAAGGAAATCGATGACCTGATCATCATGCGCGCCGACGGCGTGCCCACCTACAACTTCGCCGTGGTGGTGGATGACTGGGACATGCGCATCAGCCATGTCTTCCGTGGTGATGAGCATGTCAACAACACGCCTTGGCAGATCAACATCTTCCAGGCCCTAGGCGCGCCGCTGCCCAAGTTTGGCCACGTGCCCGTGATTCTGGGGGACGATGGCCAGAAGTTGTCCAAGCGGCGTGGAGCGGTGAGCGTCACCGCCTATGAGGAAAACGGCTACCTGCCCGAAGCCATGCTCAATTACCTGGCTCGCCTGGGCTGGAGCCATGGTGACGACGAACTCTTCAGCCGCGAGCAACTGGTGGCCTGGTTCGACGGCAGCCATCTGTCCAAGAGCCCGGCGCAGTGGGATGCGGCCAAGCTGGAGTGGGTCAACAGCCAATACATCAAGCAAGCGGACAACGCCCGCCTGGCCCAGTTGGTTGCGCAGCAACTGAGCAAGCGGGGTCAGGCCGTGCCAGAGGCCGGGCGTCTGGCCCAGATGTGCGCGCTGTTCAAGGACCGCTGCAGCACGACAGTTGCCCTGGCGGACTGGCTGTCCATGTATGTGTCCGACGTGCAGGCCGGCGAGGAAGAGCGGGCGCAGCATCTGAGCGAGGCGATCCGTCCAGCGCTGCAAGCCCTGGCCGACAAGCTGGCAGCGCTGGATTGGAACAAGGCGGCCATCCAGGGCGCCATCAAGGATGTCATCGCAGCCCATGGGCTGAAGATGCCGCAGTTGGCGATCCCTGTTCGTGTGCTGGTGTGCGGCCGTGCCCAGACGCCGTCGGTTGACGCGGTGCTGGAACTCTTTGACAAAGAAATTGTTCTGAAACGCTTGCGCTCCTTCTAAAAAGCGTTCTATAATCTTTTTCTCGCTTGAACGGCGCAACAAACAAAGCGCAACGCGAAGGCTGCATGGGGTTGACTTGAGCTTTGCTTGAGGTTGTTTTGTGCAGTGGAAGTGTTGAGCAGCGTTTGCCCAAAGAAGTGATTCGATGGGGGTATAGCTCAGCTGGGAGAGCGCTTGCATGGCATGCAAGAGGTCAGCGGTTCGATCCCGCTTACCTCCACCAAAGCCCGATGCGCGGCGCAGGTTCGAGTCGATGAAGGATTGAAGTCCCCTTCGTCTAGAGGCCTAGGACACGACCCTTTCACGGTTGTAACAGGGGTTCGAATCCCCTAGGGGACGCCAAGTTTGACAAGGCTTGGCAGTTTGTTGAAAGACAGATTGCAAACTTGTTAAATATTGTGGTTATAATAAGCTGCAATATTTGGAGTGGTAGTTCAGTTGGTTAGAATACCGGCCTGTCACGCCGGGGGTCGCG
>JAYSEK010000049.1:0-33965 GCA_041913905.1 Burkholderiaceae bacterium
GCGGCCCATGGCCGCATCCCTTGGTTCTCCCCGTAGATCGGCGAAGAACCTTTTTTTTGGTCTGGCGGCTTTAGCCGCGCGACGGCCAATGACCCATTGCCAATGGCTCAGGGTTGGAGCAGCCCCAGCCGGGTCAGCACCAGTTGGGCGCACAGGAGATCGGCCAGCGCCGTTCCCACCGACTTGAACAGCGTGATGGTGTCGGGTGCGCGGGTCGGACCCTGTGGCTGCCGGCACAGATCGGCCAAGTCACCGCGCACTTGATGTAAGTCAAAATGGCCTTGCTGCGCGGGGATGATCAGCTCACCGGCTTCGCCGAAGGCGTTGGCACGGCTGTCCACGTAGACCTGGGCGCGCTGCACGAGGGGGGTGTCGCATTCACGCTGGTCGGCCCGGTGATTCCCCAGCAGGTCGACATGGCACCCGGGCGCGACCTGCGCGCCGAACACCAGCGGCTCGCCTGAGCCCGTGGCGCTGACGATGATGTCGGCCGATCGCTGCGCGGCCAGCAGATCGTCTGCCACCGCGAGCCGCACGGGGCAGCCCTGCGCTTGCAACTCCCGGACGCGGGCCGCCGCCTGCTCACCGCGTCGACCCCAGATCAGCACCTCGTCCAGCGGCCGGACGGCCACATGGGCCTGCACCAGCGCGCAGGCGAGTTCACCTGTGCCGAGCAGCAGCAAGCGGCGGGCGTCCGGGCGCGAGAGCAGGCGCGAAGCCAGGGCAGACACCGCGGCCGTGCGCCAGCGCGTAACGCTGCGGCCCTCCAGCTGCGCAAGCGGGCGGCCCGAGGCGCGGGCGAAGACCAGCACCTGTGCGTGCAGCACGGGCTGATGCTGCGCGGCGTTGCCAGGCAGGTAGGTGAAGGCCTTGAGCGCGATGAGCTGTCCGGTCCAGGCCGGCAGCAGGCCCAGGCAGTCGGCCTTCTCGCCCGGCTCCAAGGCCAGCAATTGCCGGGCCGGCATCTGGAAAGGCGCAGCAAAGCCGGCCGCCAGGGCATCGACCAGGTCGGGAAAGTTCAGGGCGGCATCGACTTGTTCGGCACTGATGACTTGCATGGAAACGGGGCCTCGTTCAATCAAAGCGGGAGTTCGAAGTCGCGGTGGGCGCGGCTCAGGATCTCATGGCCGGAGTCCACCAGCAAGGCGTCGTCCTCGATGCGCAGGCCGCCCTGGCCGCGGATGTAGAGCCCGGGCTCGATGGTCACGACCTCGCCAGCCTGAAGCATGGTGTCGCAAGCCGTGTTCATGAAAGGTTGTTCATGAAGGATGAGTCCCACCCCGTGCCCGAGGCCCGGTCCGGCGTGTTCGGCAAACTCGCTGGCCTGCAGCACCGCGCTGGCGGCTTCGTTCAGCGTCCGCCCGCTGACGCCGGGCCGCAGCAGCTGCAGGGCGGCCTGCTGGGCGCGGGCGACGGTGTCGTACATGCGCTGCTGCCAGGGCAGGGCGCTGCCGGCGACGTGGCTGCGCGTCATGTCCGAGCGGTAGCCGTTCACCACGGCACCGAAGTCCAGCACGATGAGGTCGCCGCGCTGCAGGGGGCGGGCCGAGGGGGCGCTGTGCGGCAGGGCCGAGCGCGGACCAAAGCCCAGGATGGTGGGAAAGGACAGGCCCTCGGACCCCAGGGACTGCAGCAGCTGCTCCAGGCGGGCGGCCAACTGGCGCTCGGTCTGGCCCAGGCGAATTTCAGGTCGCAAGGCTTCCAGCGCGGCGTCTGCCAGCGCGGCGGCCTGGCGCAGCTGCTGCTGTTCCCAGGCGTCCTTGACGCGGCGCGCCTGCACGAGAAAGTCCGTGGCTGGCGCCAGGGTCAGGCCGGCCAGGTCCGCGCCGATCTCCATCCATTGGGCGACGCTGACATGGCCGGCCTCGTAGCCCAGGCGACTGGCGCCGATGTCGGACAGCAGCCGGCGCAAGACCTGGCCCAGGCGCTCCCGCTGGCGGTCGCGACACAGCAGCTCGGTGGCCACCCCGCGGCGCCAGGTGTGCCGCACGCATTCCTCCTCGGCCTGCTCGATGAAGCGGTAGTCCGTGATCAGCCAGCTGCCGCGCGCATCGACCAGCCCACAGGCGGCTTCGCCGCTGTAGTTGAAGAGGTAGCGCAGGTGTTCGGGCGCGAAGACCAGCCAGGCGTCCAGGCTGGTCTCGACCATGTGGGCGCGCAGCCGTGCCAGGCGCTGGGCGAACAGGGGTTGCAGGGGTTGCAGGGGGGAGCTCATCGCAGCAGGAAGCCTTTGACCAAGGGGTCATGGGGGTTGAGGAGGAATTCATGGCGGCCGGTGACATGGGCTTCACCTTCGACGCCCGGGACGATGGCGGGATACGGGCCGCAGCGCGTCTCCTGCTCGGCCCAGACCTCGAAGCGCGAGCCCAGCACGCTCTCAACCGTCAGCCGGTGGCCCAGCGGCAGCAGGCCGCGCGCATGCAGCAGTGCCGCAAAGCCGGAGACGCCGCTGCCTGTCGGGCTGCGGTCCAGCTCCCCATCGGCAAAGATGCAGACGTTGCGGTAGTCCGCCCCGGGCGCCAGCGCGGGGCCGGTGAAGATCGTGCCGTAGAGGAAACCCAGGTCAGGGTTGTCCGGATGCTGGATGGGCGAGCCGGCGCGGACGATGGCGTTCTTGATCTGGCGCCCCACGTCGATCAGCCGGGCGTGGGCCGCCGTGGCCAGCGACAGCCCCAGAGAGGCTGCGTCCACATAGGCATAGAAGGCGCCGCCGTAGGCCAGCGCATAAGGCACCAGGCCCAGCCCGGGCACCGGCAGCGATAGGCCGTCCGCCAGCACGAAGGAGGGCACGTTCCAGAAGCGCACGCGTCCCACGCGCCAGGGCTGACCCTCGCGCCGGGTGCAGTCGGCTTCGAGGCGGATCTGCCCGCAGGGCGCGTCGATGTTCAAGCGGGTCCGCGGGCCCGTGGCGGGCACCAGGCCGCTCTCGATGGCCAGCTTGGCCAGGGCAGGCATTGCATGCCCGCACATGGTGCTGTAGCCCTCGTTGTGCAGGAAGAGCACGCCAAAGGCGCTGTCGCTGCGCTCGGGCGGCGTGATCACGGCGCCGTACATGTCGGCGTGGCCGCGCGGCTCCCACATGAGCGACTGACGCAGTCCGTCGAAGCGCTGCTGGCAGTCGCGCCGGCGCTCCAGCATGGTGCTGCCGCGCAGTGCCGGGAAGCCTTCAACGATCACCCGCAGCGGCTCTCCGCCGGTATGGCAGTCGATGCTGCGCAGACGCAGGCTGTCCTGCGGAGCCGGCCAAGCCTGCAGGTCTGGGACGGCCGGTGCGGGCGAAGGGGGCGGCATCTCTTCCGACATGCTTCTTGCGTGATCCATGAATTAAGAAATATCATTGAGATTCTGTAAATATATTAACAGAGGAGATGCCAATCATGGGGATGAGAATCCTGAGCGCGAAGGGTCGGGCCGGCCCGCTGTATGCGGCCTTGCCGCTGCTGCTGGGTTTGGCCGCCTGCTCCGGCCGCCCGGCCCTGAGTGAGGATGCCGTCGAGCGCGTGCTGAACCGCGAGCACCGCTGCGGCCCCAGCCTGCAGCTGCGGTCGCAGGCGCTGAGCAGCGAACAGGAAGCGCGCATCTGCCAGGATCTGGGCGCAGTGGAGCGGCGCTTTCACGCCCTGTTCGGCACCGAGGGGCGGCCGGTCGCGCACGACGGCAACGTGGCATTGCGGGCCAACATCTACCGCACGGTGCAGGAGTTCAAGCGCTGGGCCGGCCAGCATTTCGACATGCCAGTGGACAACGGCGGCATGTACCTGGAGGGCCTGCCCGAGCGGGCCGGCAACCAGGCCGAGTTCGTGGCCTACCAGCAAGCCAGCGGCGCGGTCCACAACCTGGCGCACGAGTTCACCCACTATCTGGACGGCCGCTTCAATCTCCGGGGCGACTTCTGCGCCAATCTGCACGACTCGCACGCCCCGCCCGAGAACTGCGCCCAGCCCTCGCCCTTGCGCCCTTATCTGGTCTGGTGGACCGAGGGGGTGGCCGAGTACGTGGCCCATGGCGAGGCCCATCCACGCCTGAAGCAGATCGCCAAGGCGCAGCAGCTGCCGCTGAGCGAGCTCTTCAACACCGGCTATGAAACGCAGGGTGGGACGGAGCGGATCTACGGCGGCGGCTATCTGGCCGTGCGCTTCATGCTGGAGCGGCAGCGGCCGCGCATCGACCAGATGCTGGCCTTGACGCGCGCCGGCGACTATCCACGCTACCAGGCCCTGGTGCGCAGCTGGGGCCAGGACATGGATGCCGACTTCAGCGCCTGGCTGGCCGCGTTGGGCGCCTGAGAGGCGGCCCGAGCAAGACCTGACCCCGTTCGGCGACGCCGGCGCCCTGCGGTGATCGGCCATTGCAGCCGCCGGTCCATAATCGCCACATGCTCTGGATCAAAGCCTTCCACATCGTCTTCGTGGCGTCCTGGTTCGCGGGCCTGTTCTACATGCCGCGCATCTTCGTCAACCTGGCCATGGTGCCGGCCGACAGCCACGCCGAGCGCGAGCGCCTGCTGCTGATGGGGCGCAAGCTGTATCGCTTCATGAACCTGCTGATGATCCCGGCGCTGGCGCTGGGGCTGGTGCTGTGGCTTTACTACGGCATCGGGCGCGGGCCGGGGCAGTACTGGATGCACGCCAAGCTGGCGGTGGTCATCGGTGCGGTGGGCTACCACCATGTCTGCCGCAGCCACCTGCGCCAGTTCGAGGCCCTGGCCAATCGCCGCAGCCACCGCTGGTACCGCGTGTTCAACGAGGTGTCGGTGCTGCTGTTCATGGCCATCGTGATCCTGGTGGTCGTCAAGCCCTTCTGAGCCATGGGGCGGCGCAGTTCGGCCAGCTGGCTGGCGCTGATCTACGCGCTGCTGGTGCTCTACGCCAGCCTCTATCCCTTCTGGCCCTGGCGCTGGCCGCCCAGCCTGTCCCTCGAAGGCGTGCTCCTGCTGCACTGGCCGCGCTACTGGCTGAGCTTCGACATCTGGGCCAACGCCCTGGGCTACGCACCGTTCGGATTGTTGCTCTTCGCGGCCGTGGTGCGTAGCGGCGGCACGGAGCGTGCGGCCTGGCTGGCGGTCCTGCTGGGCCTGCCTGCAGGCTCGTACCTGCTGGAAGTGCTCCAGTACTTCCTGCCGGGCCGCGTCCCTTCGCTGGCGGACTGGGTGCTCAACAGTGCGGGCGCGGCCATGGGCGGCTTGCTGGGCTGGCTGCTGCATCGCCTGGGCGCACTGACCCGCTGGCATGGTTGGCGCGAGCGCTGGTTCGTGCCGCAAAGCGCAGGCGCCCTGGCCCTGCTGGCCTTGTGGCCCGTCGGGCTGCTTTTTCCGACGCCCTTGCCCCTGGGCCTGGGGCAGTGGCTGCCGCGCCTGCGCGAGCTCAGTGCGCAGGCGCTGGATGGCACGCCCTGGGCATTGCGCGATGCCGATTTTGTGAACCTGGTCGAACTGCCGCTGCCGCCTGGGCAGGAGGCGATCGCAGTGGGCTTGGGCCTGCTGGGGCCGGTGCTGCTGGCGCTCTCGGTGGCGCGTCCCGGCTGGCGGCGTCTCTTGCTGGTGGCGGTGGCTGCGCTGGTCGGCTGTCTGGTCAGCACGCTGTCGACAGCCCTGAACTTCGGGCCCCAGCATGCCTGGGCCTGGGTCAGCGCGACCACGCTGCCGGGGATGGCCGCCGGCTTGCTGCTGAGCCTGCTGGCCTGCCTGATGTCGCGCCGGGCCAATGCGGCCTGGGGCCTGGTCGCCCTGACCGTGCTGATCGCCCTGATCACCGAGGCGCCGACCGATCCCTACCTGGCCCAGACCCTGCAGACCTGGGAGCAGGGCCGCTTCATCAATCTCTACGGCCTGGCGCAATGGGTGGGCTGGGCCTGGCCCTTCGCGGCCATCGCCTGGCTGCTGTGGGGCGTGACGCAGCGCGAACGCTGAAGAGCCAGGCGCCATCGGGGCAAACCCCCGCGGCCTACAATCCCGCGCCATGAGCTATTACGAGCGTCACATCTTTTTCTGCCTCAACCAGCGGGACAACGGCGACAACGCCTGCGCCCAGCATGGTGCCCAGGCCGCCTTCGATCATTGCAAGAGCCGGGTCAAGGCCGAGGGCCTGGCCGGCAAGGGCGGCGTGCGGGTCAACAAGGCTGGCTGCCTGGACCGCTGCGCCGGCGGCCCCGTGGCGGTGGTCTATCCCGAGGCGGTCTGGTACAGCTTCGTGGACAGCAGCGACATCGACGAGATCGTCGAGTCCCACCTGAAGAAGGGCCAGGTCGTCGAGCGGCTGGTGCTGCCCGACGCCGTGGGCCGCTGAACGCTAGCGGCGCCATGAATTCGCAGACCAAGAAAGTCTTGATCGACGGCCCCGCAGGCAAGCTCGAGTGCTCGGTGGACCAGTTGCTGGACCTGCAGGCACCGCGCGGCACGGCGGTGATCTGCCATCCCAACCCCACCCAGGGCGGGACCATGGACAACAAGGTGGTCCAGACCCTGGCGCGCGCCTTCGTGCAGCTGGGCTACCAGGTCGTGCGCTTCAACTTCCGCGGCATTGGCCAGTCCGAAGGCGGCTGGGACGAGGGGCGGGGCGAACTGGACGATGCGCTGGCCGTCGTCACCCACTTCCGCCAGCCGGGACTTCCGCTCGTGCTGGGCGGCTTCTCCTTTGGCGGCTACGTGGCTTCGCGGGCGGCGCAGCGGCTGGAGGGCGAGCAGGCACCTGAGCGCCTGGTGCTGGTCGGCCCGGCGACCTCCCGCTTCGACATGGCGCCCGTGCCTGCCGATTCCCTGGTGATCCACGGCGAGGTGGACGACGTCGTGCCGCTGAGCTCGGTGCTGGATTGGGCCCGGCCCCAGCACCTGCCGGTCATCGTCGTGCCCGGCGTGGGCCATTTCTTCCATGGGCAGCTGACCCTGCTCAAAAACCTGGTGCTGCGCAGCTGGCATTGAGCCTTGATACGCGCCGCGCCTTTCCTGTCGCTCTACCGCATTCCCATGAAAAGACTGATTGCCCTGGCCCTGGCCGGCGTGGCCGCTGTGTCCGCGCAGGCCCAGGCGCCTCAAGCCCCCGAGATCGCCGCCCGCAGCTATGTGCTGCTGGACATGACGGCCAACAAGGTCCTGGCCGAACGCGAGGCCGATGTGCCCAACGATCCGGCCTCGCTGACCAAGCTGATGACGGCCTACCTCACCTTCCAGGCCCTGAAGGAAAAGCGCCTGACGCTGGACCAGGAGCTGAGCGTCTCCAAGCGGGCCTGGGACGAGCGCAAGGGTGATCCCTCGCTGATGTTCATCGACACCACCATGCGCCCCAAGGTGGACGAGCTGCTGCGTGGCCTCATCATCCAGTCGGGCAATGACGCCTCCGTGGCGCTGGCCGAAGGCGTAGGCGGCACGCTGGAGCAGTTCGTCGCGATGATGAACCGCCAGGCCCAGGCCTGGGGCCTCAAGAACACGCGCTTCAGCAACGTCACCGGGCTGAGCGAGGCCGGCCACAAGAGCAGCGCGCGCGACATCGCGGTGATCGCCTCGCACATCATTCGCGATTTTCCCGAGTACTACCCCTACTACTCGCAGCGCGAATACACCTTCAACAAGATCCGCCAGCACAACCGCAACCTGCTGCTGACGCGCGACCCCAGCGTCGATGGCATGAAGACGGGCTTCACCGACGCCGCCGGCTACTGCCTGGTGGCCAGCGCACAGCGCGACTTCCCCAACGGCAAGCGCCGCCTGCTGAGCGTGGTCATGGGCACGGCTTCCAAGGAAGCGCGCGCCACGGAGAGCCAGAAGCTGCTGAACTGGGGCTATTCGGCCTATGACGCGGTCAAGCTCTTCGATGCGGGGCAGGCCGCCAGTGCCGCCAAGGTCTGGAAGGGCGCCGTGTCGGAGGTCAAGCTGGGTGCCGAGGGGCCGGTCTTCGTGGCCGTGCCCCGCGGCGAAGGCGGCAAGCTGCAGACGCAGGTCGAACGTACCGATCCGCTGGTGGCGCCGCTCAACAAGGGCCAGCGCGTCGGCACGATCAAGGTGACGACCACCGGCGGCGTCGCCGTGGCCGAAGTGCCGCTGGTGGTGCAGGAGAGCGTGCCGCAGGCCGGCATCCTGGGCCGTGCCTGGGATTCGATCCGGCTCTGGATCAAATAAGCCGGTTCCGATTCAGGCCAAGACTGCCCAGTCCGGACGCAGTGGCGTAAGCTGCATGGACGCAGACCTGTCTGCAAGGAGTCCGCGATGAAGCTGATGCCCGATGGCTTGTGCTACCTGAACGGGGCGGTGCTGCCCCTGTCCGAGGCGCGCATCTCGCCGCTGGACCGGGGCTTTCTGTTTGGTGATGGCGTCTATGAACTGGTGCCGGTCTACGACGGGCGCATGTTCCGCGTCGAGGACCACCTGGAGCGCCTGGATCGCAGCCTGGCCCGGCTGCGCATGGCCAATCCGCTGAGCCGCCACGAGTGGATGCAGCTGGGGCGGGATCTGGTCGAACGCGCAGGCGGCGGAGATCAATGGTGGTACTTGCAGGTCACGCGGGGCGAGGCTCCGCGAGACCATGTGATGCCACCGGACATCACGCCGACGGTCTTCAGCTATTGCATGGCGCCTGCCTGGCCCAGTGCCGAGCAGCGCCATCACGGCGTGGCCTGCATCAGCGCGCGCGATTTCCGCTGGCAGCGGGGCGACATCAAGAGCATCTCGCTGCTGGGCAACGTGCTGGCCCGCCAGATCAGCGCGGACCAGGGGGCGCAGGAGACCATCCTCTTCCGCGACGGCTTCCTCACCGAGGCCTCGGCGTCCAATGTCTGGATCGTCAAGGAAGGTGCATTGCTGGGGCCGCCGCGCTCCGAGCTGCTGCTCGAAGGCGTGCGCATGGGACTGTTGCACGAGTTGTGCGAGGAGCTGGGCATCGGCTACAACTTGCGGCCCATCGCCGAGGCCGAGGTCTTCGCGGCGGACGAGATCCTGCTGAGCTCGGCCACCAAGGAGGTGCTGCCGGTGACGCGCCTGGATCACGAGCCCGTCGGGCATGGCGCTTTGCACGGCAAGCCCGGTCCGGTGTACGCCAGGCTTTACGAGGCGTACCAGCGCGCCAAGGCCTTGCAGTCGGTCTGAATGGCCGGGCGGCTTGGCCGCAAATGAGTTTGAGTTTTTGAAGGAGGGCGCATGGCGCCGACGATTCCCCCCGAGCAGTCCCTGATCGAATACCCCTCGAAGTTCCCCATCAAGGTGATGGGCGCGCATGTGGAAGGCTTTTTCGAGGCCATCGTGATGGTGGCCCAGCAGTTCGACCCGGACTTCGATGCCAGCACCGTCGAGCGCCGCCCCAGCAGCAGCGGCAACTACCTGGGCCTCACCATCACCATCACGGCCACCAGCCGCGAACAGCTGGATGAGCTCTACCGCACGCTGAGCACGCACCCCATGGTCAAGGTCGTGCTCTGATCGGTCGCCGAGCCGTCACGCCCCGTCCTTCAGCTGCTGTTCGGACTCGATGCGTGCATCGATTTCCTTCAGCTTGAAGGGCGCAGCCTCGTCGCCGTTCTGGGCGGCCATGTCGTACCAGTAGCGCGCCAGGCGCAGGTCTCTGGGCACCCCGTCGCCATGCTCGTAGAGCGAGGCCAGCAGGTATTGCGCGCCCACGTCGCCACCGGCGGCGGCTTCGCGGAACCAGCGGGCCGCCTGGGCCAGGTCCTTGACGGTGCCACGGCCCAGGAAGAAGGCCGTTCCCACGGCCACCTGGGCGTCCACGCTGCCGTGCTCGGCGGCGCGCAGGAACCAATGCTGGGCCTGGACCAGATCCGGACGGCCCAGGTGCCCTTGCTCATGCAGCTCGCCCAGGGACAGCTCGGCCCGCACGAAGCCCTGCGCAGCGGCCTGTTCCAGCAGGCGCTTTGCCGTACGGACGCTGGGCTTCGGCAGCTCGCCGCGCAAGTGCATCATCGCCAGGTTGTAGCGGGCCAGGGCCTGGCCTTGGGCGGCGAGTTGCTGGAAAGCGCGAGCAGCCTCGGGCAGCCGCCCATCGGCGTAAGCGGCGATGGCGCGATCCACCGGCGAGGGCTGAGCTGCTCCTGCTGCGCTCCAAAGGGTGAGCAGCAGGAGCGGGAGCAGGGCATGGCATCGTGGCATGGTCGAATCCTCCGGTACTTTGCAGCTTGTAGCGCAGTCTCGGTCGTGGCGGGGGCATGGGGCCTTACAAGGCCGGCGCTACCATGTCGGCCATGCTGATCAAGACCCTGGGCCGCGTCGACTATGCGGACACCCTGGCCGCCATGCAGGCCTTCACCGCCGAGCGCGGCCCCGACACGCCGGACGAGCTCTGGCTTTGCGAATTCGATCCCGTCTACACCCAGGGCCTGGCCGGCAAGGCCGACCACATCCTCAACCCGGCCGGCATCCCGGTGGTGCAGACCAATCGCGGCGGGCAGGTTACCTACCACGGCCCGGGGCAGGTGGTGGCCTATCCGTTGGTCGACCTGCAGCGTTTGGGCATCTATGTGCGCGAGTACGTGTTCCGCCTGGAGGCGGCGGTGATCCAGACTCTGGGGACCTTCGGCGTGACGGGGCACCGCGTGGCCGGCGCGCCAGGCATCTACGTGCGGCTGGACGACCCGGGCGCGCATGCGGCGCTCACCGGCCCGCTCGATCCGAGCGACCCGTTCAAGGGGCTGGGCAAGATCGCCGCACTGGGCATCAAGATCAGCCGGCATTGCAGCTATCACGGTGTGGCGCTCAATGTGGACATGGATTTGAAGCCTTTCCAAGGCATCAATCCTTGCGGCTACGCAGGGCTGAAAACGGTGGACCTCGTTACACTTCGGGTTTTCTCTGACTGGGCCACGGTGGCCCAGCGATTCGGCGAACGGCTGGCCGCCCAGCTCACGCCTTGAACTTCACTGCGTCAGCACTGAGCCAGCCCTGAGGACGAGGCGCCATGCCCACCGAGAACATCACCCACGAAGCCAAGACCGGCGAAGCCTACGACGCCAGCGCCAAGCAGAAGGCCCAGGCCAAGACGGCGCGCATTCCCATCAAGATCGTGCCCGCCGAGACGCTGAAGAAGCCGGACTGGATCCGCGTGAAGGCCGGCTCGCCCAGCACCCGCTTCTACGAGATCAAGCAGATCCTGCGTGAGCACAAGCTGCACACGGTCTGCGAGGAGGCCTCCTGCCCCAATATCGGCGAGTGCTTCGGTCACGGCACGGCCACCTTCATGATCATGGGTGACAAGTGCACCCGCCGCTGCCCCTTCTGCGATGTGGGCCATGGCCGCCCGGATCCGCTGGACGTTGACGAACCGCTCAACCTGGCCAAGACCATCGCCGCGCTGAAGCTCAAGTACGTGGTGATCACCAGCGTGGACCGTGACGATCTGCGCGATGGCGGTGCCGGCCACTTCGCCGAGTGCATCACCAAGGTCCGCGAGCTGAGCCCCTCGACCCAGATCGAGGTGCTGGTGCCTGACTTCCGTGGCCGCATGGACCGCGCGCTGGACATCCTCAAGGCCGCGCCGCCCGACGTGATGAACCACAACCTCGAGACCGCGCCCCGCCTGTACAAGGAAGCGCGGCCGGGTTCGGACTACGAGTTCAGCCTGAACCTGCTCAAGCGCTTCAAGGAAGAAGTGCCGGGTGTGCCGACCAAGAGCGGCATCATGGTGGGCCTGGGCGAGACCGATGAGGAGGTGCTGCAGGTGATGCGCGACATGCGCGCCCACAACATCGACATGCTCACCATCGGGCAATACCTGGCCCCCTCCGGCCACCACCTGCCGGTGCGCCGCTATGTGCATCCCGACGTCTTCAAAATGTACGAGGCGGAGGCCTACAAGATGGGCTTCACCCACGCCGCCGTGGGCGCCCTGGTGCGCTCCAGCTACCACGCCGACAAGCAGGCCGCGCAGGCGGGCGTCGGCAGCGCCTGAGGCTTTCGCGACCCCATGCAAAAAGGCCCGCAGATGCGGGCCTTTGCTCTTGTCGGGACCGGGTTGCCGGTTCAGAACAGCGCCATCGACAGCTTGCGGCGGTACTGGTCCAGCAGCGGGTCCGCGGGGGCCACGGTCGCATGTCCTGCCAACTGCAAGCCGCCCTTGGGCTCGCCCGCGGCCGGGGTGCTGGCCTTGGGCTGGGGCTTGGTCAGGATTTCGAGAACGGCGACATAGGTCTTGCGCGCCAGCTCGCCGTTCCAGGCCTTGTCGCGCATGATGATCTCCAGCAGCTCATCCATGGCCTCGGTGAAGCGGCCCGCCGCGAAGTGCAGTTGGGCGAGGCCATAGCGGGCCTCGAAGTCGCGCTTGTTGGCGGCAATGGCCGCCTGCAGGGCGCCGGCATCCAGGCCGCGCTGCGCCGCCTCGGCGGCCTGCAGCCACAGCGCCAGCGCGGCAAAGCGGGTGTGCGGGGTGATGGTGTCGGCGGCCTGAGCGGCGACCGGCTCGAAGGCGGCGCGTGCTTCATCAATGCGGCCGCCTTCCAGCAGCGCCTTGACCAGTTCGAAGCGTGCGGACTCGTTGCCGGGATCGGCCTCCACGGCGGCGGCAAGCTTGGCCACCGCAGCATCGGCGTCGCCTTCGGCCATCAGCTCTTGCTCCGCCTGTTCCGGCTCAGCGGCCAGATCACCGGCCTCGGGCACGTGCTTGGACAGGAACTCGCGGATCTGCGACTCGGGAATGGCGCCGACGAAGCCATCGACCGGCTGGCCGCCCACGAACATCACGCAAAAAGGGATGCTGCGTACGCCGAAGGCCTGGCTCAGCTGGCTGGCAATCTCGGGCTGCTCGTCGCTGTTGAGCTTGGCCAGCAGGAAGCGGCCGCCATAGTCGGCCTCCAGGCGTTCGAGGATGGGGCCCAGGCTCTTGCAGGGGCCGCACCAGGGCGCCCAGATGTCCAGCAGCACCGGCTGTTGCATGGACGCCTGGAGCAGCTCGGTCTCGAAGTTCTGAAGAGTGATGTCGATCATGGTGTGGGTGTGTTCTTGCCGGAAGTCGGCGCCTGGCGGCCCGGCCATCCGGCGGGAGATGGGGCGTGCCGCCTACAATTCAAGGTTTTCCAGCCTATGGAGCGAGCCGTGAGCAGCGCCTCTCCCCTGATCGGCGTGGTGATGGGATCCAGCAGTGACTGGGAGACCATGAAGCACGCCGCTGACATTCTCTCCGAGTTCGGTGTGCCCTTCGAGGCACAGGTGGTTTCCGCCCACCGCATGCCGGACGACATGTTCGCCTATGCCGAGCAGGCCCAGGCCCGCGGTTTGCGCGCCATCATCGCCGGGGCCGGCGGGGCGGCTCATCTGCCCGGCATGCTGGCCTCCAAGACCCTGGTGCCGGTGCTGGGCGTGCCGGTGGCGAGCCGGCATCTGCAGGGCGTCGACTCCCTGCATTCCATCGTTCAGATGCCCAAGGGCATTCCGGTGGCCACCTTTGCCATCGGCACGGCCGGTGCCGGCAATGCGGCGCTGTTCGCCGTCGCCATGCTGGCGCAGGACGACCTGGCTCTGCGCGAGAAGCTGGCGGCCTACCGCCAGCGTCAGACCGAGCATGCCCGCGGCATGAGCAAGGATCTCGTCTGATGGCGACGCGTCTGGAGGCCGGCACGGCCACCCTGGGGGTGCTTGGGGGCGGGCAGTTGGGCCGCATGTTCGTGCATGCCGCCCAAAGCCTGGGGTATCGCACCGTGGTGCTGGATCCGGATCCGGAGAGTCCGGCCGGTCTGGTGGCGCATGAGCATGTCCAGGCCGATTATCTGGATGAGGCCGCCCTGGCTCGCGTGGCGACGACCTGCGACGCCGTCACGACCGAATTCGAGAACGTGCCTGCCGACGCCCTGCGCCGCCTGGCTCGCCAGCGCTTCGTGGCGCCCGCCGGTGACTGCGTGGCCATCTGCCAGGACCGGGCCGACGAAAAGGCGCATTTCCTGCGCAGCGGCGTGGCCTGCGCCCCGCATGCCGTGATCCGCTGCGAAGCCGATCTGGCCGCCGTGCCGGACACTTTGCTGCCCGGCATCCTCAAGACCATCCGCATGGGCTACGACGGCAAGGGCCAGGCCCGTGTGAGGACGGCGCAGGAGCTGGCCGAGGCCTTCCAGTCAATGAAGGGTGTGCCCTGCGTGCTGGAGCAGATGCTGCCGCTGCAGCTGGAGCTGTCCTGCATCGTGGTGCGCGGCGACGACGGACAGATCGTGCACTTCCCCGTGCAGCAGAACCTGCACCGCGACGGCATCCTGGCCGTCACCCAGGTGCCCGCGCCGGCAGTGCCGGCGGCCGTGCAGCAGCGGGCCGTCGAGGCGGCGTCGCGCATCGCGGCCGAGATGGGCTACGTGGGCGTGCTGTGCGTGGAGTTCTTCCTGCTGCAGGATGGCTCGCTGGTGGTCAACGAGATGGCGCCGCGGCCGCACAATTCCGGTCACTACACGATGGACGCCTGCGATGTCTCGCAGTTCGAGATGCAGGTGCGCGCCATGGCGGGCCTGCCGCTGCGTCAGCCGCGCCTGCATTCCTCCGTCGTGATGCTGAACCTGCTGGGCGACCTGTGGTTTGACGCCGCCGGTACCGAGCGCACGCCGCCCTGGGGCGAGGTGCTGGCCCTGCCGGGCACGCATCTGCATCTCTATGGCAAGCAGAGCGCGCGCCCGGGCCGCAAGATGGGCCATCTCAACATCACGGCTGCAACGTCGGAAGCCGCCGAGGAGACGGCACGGGCCGCCGCGCGTTTGCTCGGCCTGCCGGACCCCTGCTGAACCCCGGGGTTGCGAGAGGTGAATCCATGCTGCTGAACGGAGCCGATCCTGCCGCCGTACGCCAGGCCGCCGAAGCCCTGGCCCGCGGCGCCCTGGTGGCGCTGCCCACCGAAACCGTCTATGGGCTCGGGGCGCGTGCCGATGACGACGCCGCCGTGGCGCGCATCTTTGCTGCCAAGGGCCGGCCCGCCGATCACCCTTTGATCGTGCATGTGCCGGATGCCGCTTCGGCGGAGCCCTTCGCGGCTCGCCTGCCGGCGTCGGCGCGCAAGCTGATGCAGGCCTTCTGGCCCGGTCCGCTGACGGTCATCGTCCCGCGGGCCGAGGGCATGGCCGCGGCGGCGGCCGGCGGCCAGGATACGGTCGGCCTGCGCTGCCCTGCTCACCCGGTGGCTCAGGCCCTGCTGCGTGAAGCGCTGCGCCTGGGCGTGCGCGGCGTGGCGGCGCCGAGCGCCAACCGCTTCGGGCGGGTCAGCCCCACGCATGCCGCCCATGTGCGCAGCGAGTTCGACGAGTCCTTGATCATCCTGGATGGCGGGGACTGCGAGGTGGGCATCGAGTCGAGCATCGTCGACTGCAGCCGCGAGCATCCTGTGCTCCTGCGCCCGGGTGTGCTGACGCGCGCGCAGATCGAAGCCGTGCTGGGCGAGCCGCTGCGCGAGCGCGATGCCGCCGCGCCGCGCGCTTCAGGCACGCTGGCGGCCCATTACGCCCCCAGCGCGGTCGTGCGCTTGCTGAGCCTGGCGCAGATCGATGCCGCCCTGGCGGGAGAAGTGCCGCCGGGCGTGGCGGTATATTCCCGCACCATGCCGGCCCGATCGCCCGAGGTCTGGCGCCCCATGCCCGATGATGCGCGAGCCGCGGCCCACGATCTGTTTGCCTTGCTGCGCGAGCTGGACGAGGCCGGGGTGCGCGAGATATGGGTGGAAGAACCGCCCATGGATACGGCCTGGGACGGTGTGCGTGACCGCCTGTCGCGTGCAGCGGCGGCGTTCGCCCCCGATGCCGGCGAGTGATTTCCCGAGATGGAGCTTTCATGAAGAGTTTGAAACGTGCTGTACGTGGCAGCGCTCGTGCCCTGATGATGGGGCTGGTGGCGGCGGCAGCCCTGGCTGGTTGCGGCGGAGGCAGCGAGCCCATCGAGGCTTTTGCGCCGACCCGCCTGATCGCCTTTGGCGATGAGGCCAGCGTGATGACGGTCGACGGCCGCAAGTACAGCGTCAATGCGGTCGATGCCGTCAGCAATGCCTTGGACTGCGCCAGCAACCCTTTGTGGATCCAGACGCTGGCCAATCGCTACGGCATGGTGTTCCCGCAGTGCAATCCCAGCAACCTGGCGGCGCCTCAGGGCCGGATCATGGCCAGCGTCGGCGCCAAGGTCGACGATGTGCGCGCGCAGCTGGACCGCTATCTGGCCAGCGACGTCCTGACCGATCACACCTTGGTGACCTTGTATGTGGGCACCAATGACATCCTGGGGCTGTACGCCCAATACCCCGCGCAGTCGGAGGCTGACCTCATGCGGGCCGCCGGAGACGCAGGCCGGCAATTGGGCGAGCTGGCGATTCGCATGATGCGAACAGGCGGGCGCACGCTGGTGGTGTCGCTGCCCGACGTGGGGGCCACGCCTTTTGCCTTCCAGGAGCGCAACAATCGTCCGCCGGTGCGTGATGGGCTCAATCGCGCACAGTTCCTGACCGCTTTGACGACCGCCTTCAATACCGAGCTCTACCGTGCCCTGGGCCAGCTCAACGACGGCCGTCTGGGTGCCTTGGTTCTGGGCGACGACATGTCGACTTCCATCACCAAGTACCCCAGCCAGTATGGTCTGTCGGACATCATGAACCCGGCCTGCCAGGGCACGGCCGCGCTGCCCAACTGCTCGACCAACACCCTGATTGGCGGCGCCACGGTCAAGACGTACCTCTGGGCAGACGACCGGCGCTTCGGTCCTGCTGGGCATTCCATTCTGGGCAATCTGGCGCTGTCGCGCGTGCTGCGCAACCCGCTCTGACCGCCTCTGCCGCCTGACTGAGACCACCCCGGCACCGGCAACGGTGTCGGGGTTTTTACTTCTAAGAGCACGGGGCCAGCGGCCCTATAGTGCTTTTCGGAAAAACGAACGAACGTTCGTTTTTAAATCCGAATTCCCAATCCATGCCGACTGCAGAGGTACGCACGATGAGCAAGTTCAACCTGGCGATGCTGTTGATCAGCGCCGCAGCCCTGTCCGCTTGTGGAGGCGGCACCAGCGAGAGCCGTGACGACCCGCCGGCGGCGCGAGGCACCATCATCTACGGCACGCTGGCCGGCCATGCCAGCCAGGCCCAGATCGACGCCGGCACGGCCGCCAGCGGCTTGCAGCCCCTGTCGGGCAAGGCCAAGTGCGAGGTGGACGTCCGCTACGTCTACTACATGACCCGCGATCCGGCCGGCAAACCGGCGACGGCATCTGCTGGCGTGCTGGTGCCCGCGGGCAGCGATCCCGCCTGCTCGGGCAGCCGCCCCGTGCTGCTGTACGCCCACGGCACGGCGACTCAGAAGAGCTACAACCTGGCCGATGTCAGCAACAACCGCGAAGCCTCGCTGCTGATGGCCATGTATGCCGCGCAGGGCTTCATCGTGATCGCACCCAACTACCTGGGCTACGACCGCTCCAACCTGAGCTATCACCCCTACCTGAATGCCGAGGCGCAAGCGGTGGACATGGTGGACGGCCTGCGCGCCGGCCTCGCCCACCTGAAGGCCGAGAGCGCTACCAAGCCGTCTGACAAGCTGCTGCTGTCGGGCTACTCGCAAGGCGGCCATGTGGCGCTGGCGACGCATAAAGTCATCGAGCGCGACTACGGCAGCGAGTTCAAGGTCACGGCCACGGCCCCGATGTCCGGCCCTTACAACATGGTGGGTTTCGGGGACGCCGTGGTGAACGTGCAGCCCAACGCCGGTGCCACCATCTTCTCGGTGCTGCAGCTGACCAGCTACCAGAAGTCCTACGGCAACATCTATGGCACGGCTGGCGAGGCCTACCAGGCGCCCTTCGACGCCAGCGCCGAGACGCTGCTCCCGACGGATACGCCCATCGCCGACCTGATGGCTGCCGGCAAGCTGCCTGCGGACCCCACGTTCACCAAACTTTTTGGCGCCGGCGGTTTGCTCAAGGACAGCTTCAAGGCCAGCTACGCCACTTCCAATTTCCGCAAGGCCCTCCAGGCCAACACCCTGTTGGGCTTGAGCACCAAGCGCCCCATCGCCCTGTGCGGCGGCAAGCAGGATCCCACGGTGTTCTATGACATCAACACCTCGGTGGCGGCGGCCGACCTGAAGACCCGCGGCATGCCGCTGATGGGTGCCTATGACCTGGAAAACCTCAGCACGCTGCCGGCTGGCGTGGCCGGCCAGACGGTCTATTTCGGATTCCAGCAGGCCAAGGCGGCTGCGGGCAGTTCGGCCCAGGCGCAGTACCACGGCGGCCTGGTTCCGCCCTTCTGCAACGCATTGGCTCGCGGCTTCTTCCAGCAAGTGCTCGCAGCCGGCCTCTGAAGACGACATCCAGGAGCATCAAGACATGAAAGCAAACCACATCCTGTGTGCCGGCCTCCTCGCCCTGGCTGCGATGGGCGCCCAAGCCCAGCACTCCGTCTATCTGGGCGGCGCGCACATCGACGTCGACGCCACCATGCCGCCCCTGAGCGGCGGGCCGGCCATCCCTGCGCCAGGCGCGTTGCTGCGCATCGGCTCGGCGGACACCCTGGGCTTTGGCTACACCTACCGCTTCTCGCCGCAATGGAGTGCCGAGGTGGCGCTGGGCTACCCGCCATCGCACAAGGTCTACGGCGCCGGCTTCATCCAGGCCTTTGGCCAGATCTCGGTGGTCGAGCAGATGCCGCCAACGGTGTTCGCCAACTATCACTTCGTGAACCTGTGGCAGCGGGTGCAGCCCTTCGTGGGGCTGGGCATCAACTACACCCGCTTCACCAACACCCGCAGCACGCCCTCGGGCGATGCAGCCTCCGGTGGGCCGACCCGCATCACCTTGTCGGACTCCTGGGGCCTGGCGGGGCACGTCGGCATGACGGTGGTGTACGACAAGCACTGGTCCCTGGTGGCGACCGTGGCCAAGGCCGACGTCAAGAGCGACATGACGGCCGTGACCCAGACCCGCGAGGGCGACATCACGCGCACCACGCGCATCAACTTCCGTCCCACGGTCTACAGCTTGTCGCTGGGCTACAGCTTCTGAGCCTCCCGAAACGCGGCCCGGCACGGCAGGGGCTGCGCGACATCCCCTGATGCAGGGTGCGGCGGCCCGCTTCGAAAGAGGCGGGCCGCTACACTTTAGCCATGTCTTTGTTACTGGCTCTGGATAGTTCCACCGAAACCCTGGTCGTGGCCGTGAGCCGTGAGGCCGACTTGCTGGCCCATGAGAGCGAGGGCGGCGCCCGAGCCAGTGAACAGATGGTGCCCCAGGCCCTGGCCTTGCTGGCGCAAGCCGGGCTGACGCTGGCGCAGCTGGATGCCATCGCCTTCGCCGCCGGCCCGGGAGCCTTCACAGGCTTGCGCACCGCGTGTGCGGTGGCTCAAGGGCTGGCCTTCGGCGCCGCCAAGCCCGTCATCCCCGTCGACAGCCTGATGCTGGTGGCCGAGGATTTGCGCCTGCAGCAGGGCGCTGCAGGACTGCCTGGCCCCTGCTGGGTGTTGATGGATGCGCGCATGAACGAAATCTACGCCGCTGCCTATGCATGGCAGGGCGATCGTTGGGCGGTTCTGCGGGCGCCCGCGCTTTACGCTGTGCCGGCCATGGTCGAGGCGCTGCAGGACTTGCCGCCCCAGGCGGCGGCGGGCAACGGCCTGGGCGTCTTTGCTCAGGCACTGGCCCCCGTGCTGCCAGCAGGACTGCCGCAGGCGGTCCAGGCGCGCTCGCGGGCCTCAGCCCTTGCTTCGCTGGCCAGGCAGGCCTGGGACGCTGGCGCCGCCGTGGATGCGGCAGAGGCCAAGCCCGTCTATGTGCGAGACAAGGTCGCCCAGACCACCGCCGAGCGCATGGCGGCGAAGGGGGTTGCATGAGGGGCTCGCTGGAGGTGGTGTCGTGAGCGCCTGCCTGGCCGAGCCGGCGGCGCCTGCGCTGCGCCGCATGCTGGTGCCTGATCTGGAGGCCGTGCTTGCGATCGAAAACCAGGTCTATGAGTTTCCCTGGACGCGCGGCAATTTCATCGACTCGCTGGCGGCCGGCTATGAGGCTTGGCTGCTGGTCGAGGGCGCGGTCGTGCTCGGCTATTTCCTGGCCCTGCAGGGCGTGGACGAAATGCATCTGCTGAACATCAGCGTGGCCCCCGGGGCGCAAGGCCGCGGGCATGCCCGCCGGATGCTGGACGCGCTTTGCCAGCTGTGCCGGCAATCGGGCTGTCTGCAGCTGTGGCTGGAGGTCCGCCAAGGCAATGAGCGCGCGCGGCATCTATACCGCCGCTACGGCTTCACCGAGGTCGGCCAGCGGCGCGCCTACTACCCAGCCGCCGAGGGGCGGCGAGAGGATGCTGTGCTGATGAGCCTGCAACTGCCGGCCATGCCGCCGGTCTCGTCTCCCGCCTCGTCGGCGATCCTGGATGGGAGGGCGGCCTCATGACTTGGGACGCCCGCCAGCGTGCCATGCTGGAGGCCATGGGCCTCAAGGTCTGGGCGCCCTTGCCCGTGGCGGCCGCAAGCTCGGCGGAAGTCGCGGCCGATACGGCCGTGCTGGACCGTGCCGTGTCGGCACCATCGCCGACACCGGGATCCCGGGTGGCTGCCCGGCCCCTTGCTGCGGAAAACACGGGCGCGCGGCCAGCAGCGCCGGCTGTCCAGCGCCGGGACGCTGCCCTGCCGGCACCGTCAGATCCGCCGGCTGCCACCTCGTTGCAGACCCTGCTGCCACAGGCCC
The DNA here is from genome assembly GCA_041913905.1 of Burkholderiaceae bacterium. Lineage (GTDB taxonomy): Bacteria > Pseudomonadota > Gammaproteobacteria > Burkholderiales > Burkholderiaceae_C > Roseateles_B. Next base: position 20,600 of record JAYSEK010000049.1, read on the forward strand.
TGGCGGCGGCCGAGGGCGAGCGCGCGCAAGCCATCCAGGCCATGGATTGGGCGCAGTTGCGCGAGAGCGTGGCCGGCTGCCGCGCTTGCGGTCTTTGCGAGGGACGCAAACAGACGGTCTTTGGCATCGGGCACGAGCAGGCGCACTGGATGATCGTCGGCGAAGCACCAGGCGAGCAGGAAGACCTGCAGGGCGAGCCCTTCGTGGGGCCGGCCGGCAAGCTGCTGGACAACATGCTGCGCGCGCTGGGGCTGGGCCGCGGCAGCGCCGATGCGCCGCAGCAGGTGTTCATCGCCAATACCTTGAAGTGCCGGCCGCCGCGCAACCGCAATCCCGAGCCTGCCGAGCTTGCTCAATGCCTGCCCTATCTGCAGCGCCAGATCGAGCTGGTCCAGCCCCGCATCATCCTGGCGATGGGCCGCTTTGCCGTGCAGACGCTGCTGCAGCGCAGTGATGCCATTGGCCGGTTGCGCGGCCAAGTCCACGCCTACCAGGGCATTCCGGTGGTCGTCAGCTACCACCCGGCCTATCTGTTGCGCAACCTGGCCGACAAGGCCCGGGCCTGGGAGGATCTGTGCCTGGCCCGTTCGGTCTACCAGCAGCGGCTGAGCGGCACGGGAGAGGGCTGATGGGCGAGGGTGCGCCGGAGCTGGGCCGGCTTGAGCAGGCCCTGCAGCGCGCGCGCGACGAGGCGCAGATGCTGCGTCTGCTGGCCGACAACGTGCCGGTGCTGATGGCCCTCTACGCGGCCGACACCTTCCACTGCCTCTTTGCCAACGAGGCCTATGCACGCACCTTCGGCTACAGCACGCAGTCGGTGCTGGGCCGGACATTTGTCGAGGTCATCGGCGAGGAGGCCGCGCGCCAGATCCAGCCCCATGTGGACCAGGTCATGCAGCGCGGCGAAGCCGTGCGCTACGAGCGGCAGATGCGGGGCCCTGACGGCCGGCTGCATTGGCTGGAGGTCAACCTCCTGCCGCAATTCGCTGCGGGGCAGGGCGCGGGGAGTCCGGTCATCGGTGCCTTCGTGCTGATCAACGATATCAGCGAGCGGCGCGAGGCCGAGGCGGCGCTGCGCGAGTCCGAGGAGCGCCTGGACAAGTTCATGCAGGCCACGGTGGAGGGCATCCTCTTCCACAAGGGCGGCATCATCACCGATGCCAATCCGCCGCTCTGCGAGCTGGTGGGCTATCGGCTGGATGAGCTGGTGGGCAAGCCGGCGCTGGACTTCGTCGCCGAGGACATGCGGCCCAAGGTGAGCGGCGTGATGACGGCCGGCCAGGAGCTGCGGTATGAGTCCGCCATCGTGCACCGCAATGGCGAACGCATCCCGGTGGAATTCATCGTGCGCACGCTGGAGCGCCAGGGCGAACGCCTGCGCATGACCATCATCCGCGACATCCGCGCACAGCTGGCGGCCCAGGCGCGCATCCATCACCTGGCCCATCATGATCCGCTGACGCAGCTGCTGAACCGCGTGGCCTTCATGGAACGCATGCAGGCCCGGCTGGACGACGCGCACGTACCCCCGCGCCCGCTGGCGCTGTTGTTCATCGACCTGGACAACTTCAAGCGTGTCAATGACTCGCTGGGACACCTGGAAGGCGACAAGGTGCTGGGCACCGTGGCCGACCGCGTCAGCGCCTGCCTGCGCAGCACGGACCTGGTCGGACGCTTCGGTGGCGACGAGTTCGTGGTGCTGCTGGCCGATGTGCACAGCCGCGCCGACGTGCAGGCGGTGCTGTCGGCCTTGCTGGCGGTGGTGGAGGTGCCGGTGCAGGCAGCTGGCCGGGACTTGTCGGTGACGCCGTCCATCGGCGTCGCCATGTATCCCGAGCATGGTCGCAGTGCCGAGGAGCTGATCCAGCATGCGGACGCCGCCATGTACCTCGCCAAGGCCAGCGGACGGGCCAATTACCGCTTCTTCGAGCCCGCGCTTGCCGAGCGGGCTTACGCCGACCTGGTGCTGGAAGCCGAGCTGGCCCAGGCCCTGACCCGCGATGAGTTCCAGCTCTTCTACCAGCCGCAGGTCGACGCCCGCAATGGCCAGCTGCGCGGCGCCGAGGCGCTGCTGCGCTGGCGCCATCCGCAGCGGGGCCTGCTGACGCCCGAGGCCTTCATCGACGTGGCCGAGCGACACCGCCTGATGCTGCCGCTCAGCGAGTGGGTGATGCGCGAGGCTGCCCGGCAGAGCCGCGACTGGCATGATCGCGGCGTCGCGGCCGTGCCCATCGCCGTGAACCTCAGCAGCATGCAGTTCCGTCTGGAGGACTTCGACCGCGTCGTCGCCACGGTGCTGCAGGATGCCGGCGTCCCGGGCACGTGGCTGGAGCTGGAGCTGACCGAACGCATGCTGATGGACGACATCGAGCGCGTGCCCGCCTTGCTGCAGGCCTTGCGGGCCCTGGGCTTGAGCATCTCGGTGGACGATTTCGGCACGGGCTACACCTCCCTGGCCCACCTGGGGCGCTTGCCGGTGGACAAGCTCAAGATCGACCAGAGCTTCGTCGCCGGCCTGCCCGGCAACGGCAAGGCGGAGGCCATCACTCGGGCCATCGTGCAGATGGGGCTGGGTTTGGGCCTGATGGTCAGCGCCGAAGGCGTTCGCGATGCCGCACAGGCCAGACTGCTGGGCGATTGGGGCTGCCACAGCCTGCAGGGCGAGCTCATCGGGCCGCCCATGCCGGCGGCCGAGTTCGAGCGCTGGCTCCAGGCGCGCCGGACCTGATCCCTACAATGGCCGGATGTCAGTGACCGATAGTTCCCAACAGCCTTGCACCGAGACGGGCTCGCCCTTGCAGCAGCAGATCCGCGAACGCCTGCTGGCCGACGGATGGTGGCCCTTCGACAAATTCATGGCCACCGCGCTGTATGCGCCGGGATTGGGCTATTACAGCGGCGGCCGCCAGAAGTTCGGGCTGCTGCCGGACAGCGGCTCCGATTTCGTCACCGCGCCGGAGCTGTCGCCACTCTTCGGCCAGGCTCTGGCGGCCCAGGTGGCTCAGGCCTTGAGCCAGACGGGGACGGACGAGGTCTGGGAGTTCGGCGCCGGTACCGGTGCCTTGGCCGAGCAACTGCTCGCGGCCCTGGGCGATGCGGTGCGCCGCTATGTGATCGTCGATCTGTCCGGCACGCTGCGTGCGCGCCAGGCCGAACGCCTGAAGCTCTGGGCGCACAAGCTGGTCTGGCTGGATGCGCTGCCCGATCGCTTCAGCGGCGTGGTGGTGGGGAACGAGGTGCTGGACGCCATGCCCGTGCAGCTGATCCGCTACGACGGCCGCCAATGGCTGGAGCGCGGCGTGGTGCGCGAGGGTGACGGGCTGGGCTGGGCCGACCGGCCGACGCGCCTGCAGCCGCCATGGACGCCGGCCGACGGCTTTGCGCCGGGCTTCGTCACCGAACTGCATGCCCAGGCGGAGGCCTTCGTGCGGACCCTGGCCGCCCAGTTGGAGCGCGGCGCGGCCTTCTTCATCGACTACGGTTTCCCCGAGAGCGAGTACTACCATCCGCAGCGCAGCGGCGGCACCTTGATGTGCCACTACCTGCACCAGGCGGATCCGGACCCGCTGCAGCGCGTGGGCGACAAGGACATCACCGCCCACGTCAATTTCACCGGCATCGCCCTTGCCGGGCAGGATACCGGCCTGCAGGTGCTGGGCTACACCAGCCAGGCCAACTTCCTGATCAACTGCGGCCTGATCGAGCTGATGGCCCAGGCTTCGCTGCCGGCTCGCACCATGGCGCACAAGCTGCTCGCCGAGCATGAGATGGGCGAGCTGTTCAAGGTGATTGGTTTCGTCGTGGGGCCTGAGTTCGACGCCATCGGCTTCCAGCGCGGCGACCGCAGCCACATGCTCTGAGCCTGCGCAGAACCCGCGCCCTGGCGGCCCAGCTCAGCCGGCTTCTCTCAAGGCCGCCAGTCTGGCTTGGTGGATGGCCTGGCCGATTGCCGGCCCCGTCAGTCCGCGGGCCAGGGCCGCAGCGCTGATCGCAGCCTGGTCCAGGGCCTGCAGCCGGCGCAGGTCGGCAGTGAGCCGCTCTCGTTGCGGGTAAGGACGGTCTTCGAGCCCGGTTCGCCCGCGGGCGTCGCATTCGCAGGCCAGCAGCAACTGCTCGAAACGGTCCGGACGCCGCCAGGCATCGCAACGGTCCAGCAGCCGCAGGCGTGCCTCGGGCCCGAAGCCTTCGCTTTGGTGAACATGCGTATGTTCGCGCGCCACCAGTTCGGCGAGCTCCCGGGCTTCGTTGGGCACGCGCCAGCGCTGGCTGAGCGCGCGACAGAGCTTTTCGCTGCGCGCCTCATGGGCGATGTGGCGCGGCCACTCTTCGGGCGGCGTCGTGCCCTTGCCCAGGTCATGGCAAAGGCAGGCGTAGCGCACGGGCAGCGGCGCATCGAGTCGGGCGCATTGGTCCAGCACCAGCAGAAGGTGGGCGCCGGTATCGATCTCGGGGTGGTGCTGCTCGGGCTGGGGGACGCCGAACAGCCGGTCGATTTCAGGGGCCAGCCGGGCCAGGGCGCCGCAGTCGCGCAGCACCTGAATCATGCGCGACGGCCGCGCTTCCATCAGCCCGCGCGACCACTCCTGCCAGACGCGCTCCGCGACCAGGGCGTCGACCTCGCCAGCCTCGACCATGGACCGCATCAGCGTCAGGGTCTCCGGCGCCACGCTGAAGTCATGGAAGCGTGCGGCAAAGCGCGCCAGGCGCAGGATGCGCACCGGGTCTTCCGCGAATGCAGGCGAGACATGGCGCAGGCAGCGCGCCGCCAGATCGCGCTGGCCGCCGTAGGGGTCGATCAGCCGGCCCTTCACGTCCTCGGCCATGGCGTTGATGGTGAGGTCGCGCCGGCCCAGGTCCTGCTCCAGCGTGACGTCCGGCGCGGCGTGGATGTGGAAGCCGTGGTAACCCGGCGCCGTCTTGCGCTCGGTGCGGGCCAGCGCGTATTCCTCGTGGGTCTGCGGATGCAGGAAGACCGGGAAGTCCTTGCCCACGGGCTGAAAGCCGCGCTCCAGCATGTCCTGGGGCCGGGCGCCGACGACCACCCAGTCGCGATCGCTGACGGGCCGGCCCAGCAGGCGGTCCCGGACGGCGCCGCCGACCATGTAGATCTCCATGGCGATGAACTCAGCCTTGCGCCAGCAATTGCTCGATCAGCGCGTGCAGGGCCGCGAAGTCCGGCTCGCCGACGAAGCGCTTCACGATCTCGCCGCGCTTGTTGATCAGCACCGTGGTGGGGGTCAGGCGCACCTGACCGAAGCGGCGGGCGATATCGCCGGTGTTGTCGATGGCGACATTGAAGGGCAGCTTGCGGGTTTCGGCGAAGTTCGCCACGTAGGCCGGCGGGTCGTAGCTCATGGCAACGGCCAGGGTGTCGAAGCCGCGCTGCTTGAATTTTTCGTGGGTCGCGACGATCTGCGGCATCTCATGCACGCAGGTCGTGCAACTGGTGGCCCAGAAATTCACCAGCATCACCTTGCCCTGCCAGCTGGACGAAGTCAGCGCCTGCCCGTTCAGCAGCACATAGCTGACATCCGGTGCTTTCTGTGTCGCGAACAGGCTCTGGTAGCCAAGCACGCCGGCGCCCGTAACGGCGGCGGCAAGAAGGACGGGAATCGCGAAGCGGCGCATGGCAGGCGGCAACAGGAAATGGCAGATGTCCAGTGTAGGCCAGCGAGCGGCCTTCCCACGCCGGACCGGGGACAAGGCCCCCGATCGGCCTCAAAGCGACTTCGACAGCTCGAACAGAAGCATGGCCGGCAGGGCTTCGGTCAGGTTGTTCCGGGCGATGCGGGCCATGCCGTCGGCAGTGGCGGTGGAGAGCTGGGTGCTGTGCGCGCTTTCCTGCACCTCGATGAAGCAGAAGTCCGCCACCTCGCGGACGATGCCGGACTTCAGCACCTCCAGCTCGCTGCCGCGCTGGGAGCTCTCGAAGATGAGCGCATGCGGCAGGCCTTCCAGGCAGAAGTGCTGGGCCTCTGCCATGGTGTTGACCACGTCGATGATCAGTCCCATGTGCCGTACGGCGTCCTGGATCTGCCCGCGGAGCTCGCGCTGCGGCGAGACGATCAGCAGATGGCTGCCTGCCAGCGGCTTGGAATTGGAGGAGTTGGCGAATTCGCGGGCGTCCGGCATGCCCCAACCCTGCACTGTCTCGGCCTGGGGCGCCCCGGGTTCTTCCAGGAGCGTGTGTGGAAACTCCAAGGTCAATTCGGTGATGCCTGCCTCATGCTCCCGCAAAGGCTGCAGCCCCATGGTCAGGGCGGTCTGCTCCAGGAGGCGCCAGGCCAGGGAGTTCAGGGCGGCTGGAAGTTCTTCCTCCTGGGCCTCATCCGCCAGCTCCAGCGAGCGGTGGGCGAAGCGGCAGCTCAGGCGGGCGCGCGCAGGCCATGGGCTCAGGTCCAGGCGAAGGTCCACGGAGGAATGGGTGCAGGCCAGCGCCCAGTCCAGCAGTGCGTTGAGCAGGGAAAAGAGCAGGGCGCCGTCGCCCAGCACGTCGGCCGGCTTGAGCATCTGGCGGATCTGGATGCCGCGGGCCAGCGCCTCGCGACTTCGATGGGCCAGCACGCCGCGCAGCATCTGGGTCAGTTGCAGCCGCTCTTTGGACAGGCGCAGCTTGCCCGAAGCCAGGCGCGCCAATTGCTGTCCCATCATGCCGGCTTCGCGCGCCTGGCTGACGCCTTCACGCAGCGCTCGCAGGCTTTGCCGGTCGATCTGGCCGGTGGCAATCAAGGTGTGGATGCGTTCCAGGGCCTGACTCAAGGGGCCGGCGATTTCTGCGCCCAGCTGCTGCACGATGTCCGCCCAGGCCGCGGAGTCGGCGCTGGCCGTCGCGGCGTGACTGGCGGACTGCAGGCTGTGCGGCATGGAGGACTGGCGGCTAGGTTGCGCCGGACGATGGGGCCCATCCGGTCTTGATCCGCCATGGTTGGCTGACCGGCCTGCAGCGTCCATCCCGCAAACCCGGGGGCCGATGCTGCAGGCCCTGCCGCGGATTGTCGAAGTTTCAGCCCTTGCATGGGTCCGGGTCTGCCCTTCCCTCAGGCTGGGGGCGGCGTCACGATTTGGCGCGCTCGTCCGCAGCCGCGAGCAGGCAGCGCAGCAGCGCTTCGGGGGCGCTGATCATGGCATCGTGTCCCGTGGCGATTTCGTCGACGATCCAGCCGGGTTCGGAGCGCACGCGTTGTCGGCTGGCGGCAATGGTGGCCAGGGCCGGCTCGGTGCAGTCGATGAAGCGGCGCGGCAGGCGGGCCCAGCGTGCCGCGTCGTAGTGCAGCGCCTGGTCGTAGACACCGCCGGGATGCGGCGTCTGGCGGCGCTCGACCCAGGCGGCGTCCTCGGCCTGCAGCCCGAACAGGCTGGGCGGCGCCGGCGGCAGCGCGCCGTGCTCCGCAATGAGCGCGCGGCGCTGCGCCTGGGTCTCGGCGCTGTGGCGGCTGGACCAGGCCTCGCCCGGGGAGGGGACGACCGCATCCAGGTAGACCAACTGACCGATGCGCTCGTGCCGGCGGTCGGCCACCCCGGTGATCACCATGCCGGCGTAGCTGTGGCCGACCAGGATGCAGGACGACAGCTCCTCGGCCTCGATCACGGCAGCCACGTCCTGGACATGGGTGTCCAGCGTAATACCGGCAGGCCCGAGGTGGGCTCGTTCGCCCACGCCGCTGAGACTCACCGCGAAGGCGCGATGCCCGGCGGTCCACAGCGCGGGCAGGATGCGCTTCCAGCACCAGGCGCCATGCCAGGCACCATGGACGAGGACGAAGTCGCTCATCAGATCACTCCTTGTTCGCGCAGGGCCTGGATTTCCACGGCTGACAGGCCCGCCTCGTTCAGCAGTTCTTCGGTGTGCTGCCCCAGCAAGGGCGGTGCCCGGTGGTACTGCACGGGCGTGGCGGACAGCTTGATGGGGTTGGCCACGACTTTCAACCGATCGCTCAATGGGTGCGCCATGGGGATGGTCATACCGCGGGCCTGGACCTGCGGATCGGTGAAAACCTCTTCGAGGTTGTTGATGGCCCCGCAGGGCACCTTGGCCGCTTCCAGCTGGGCCAGCCAGTGTTGGCGGGGATGCTGCCGTAGCGCCTCGGCGATCAGCGGCACGAGCGCGGTGCGATGCCGCACGCGATCGGCATTGCGCAGGAAGCGCGGATCAGCGGTCCATTCCGGATGGCCGGCGATTTCGCAGAACTTGGCGAACTGCTTGTCATTGCCCACGGCCAGGATCAAGTGGCCGTCACTGGCTTCGAACACCTGGTACGGCACGATGTTGGCGTGGGCGTTGCCCATGCGACCCGGCGCCTTGCCGGTGCAGAGGTAGTTGGCGCCGAGGTTGGCCAGCATGGCCACCTGCGTATCCAGCAGGGCCATGTCGATCACCTGCCCCTGGCCGGTGAGGTCGCGATGCCTCAGTGCAGCGAGGATGGCCACGGTGGAGTACAGGCCGGTGAACAGGTCCGCCACCGCGACGCCCACCTTCTGCGGGCCGCCACCGGGCAGGTCGTCGCGTTCGCCGGTCACGCTCATCAGGCCGCCCATGCCCTGGACGGCATAGTCATAGCCTGCGCGATCGCGGTAGGGGCCGGTCTGACCGAAACCGGTGATGGAACACACAACCAGGCCCGGCTTGAGCGCCAGCAGGCTTTGGGCATCCAGCCCATAGCGCGCCAGGTCGCCGACCTTGAAGTTCTCCACGAGCACGTCCGCCTGCAGGACCAGCCGGCGGATCAGCGCCTGACCCGCGGGGTGGGCGATGTCCACGGTGATGGAGCGCTTGTTGCGATTGGCCCCGAGGAAATAGGCGGCCTCGCTGCTGTCGTCGCCATCCGCGGTCTTGAGATAGGGCGGGCCCCAGGCGCGGGTGTCGTCGCCGTTGCCGGGGCGTTCGACCTTGATGACGTTGGCACCCAGGTCGGCCAGGGTCTGGGTGCACCAGGGGCCGGCCAGCACGCGGGACAGGTCCAGCACGGTGACGCCACTGAGGGCGCCGGGCGGCAGCGCCGCCATGGAGGGGGTCGGATCTTGCATGGGCGGATTGTGGCCCCAGGCCGCGCACCTGCCAGCCCTCGATAATGCGGGCATGACGCCGCTCAAGATGCTCCCCTGCGCAGCCCTGCTGGTCTCGACGGCCCTGCTGGGCGCCTGTGCGCCCGCCCTGGACTGGCGCGAGGTTCGTCCGGAGGGCAGCGGCGCCGAGCTGTTGTTCCCCTGCAAGCCTGAGCAGTTGCAGCGGCCTGCCTCCGCGCAGGCGCCGGCGGTGGGCCTGGCAGTCTGCCGCGCGGCTGAGCTGAGCTTTTCCTTGAGTTGGTCAGAGATGCCCAGGCCGGACATGCCCGGCCCGGCCCTGCAGGCCATGGGCGAAGGGCTGCGCCAGCGCCTGCAGGCGCCAGAAACTGGCTGGCAAGGACTGCAACTGCGCGGCATGACACCGCGGCCGGAGGCCGGCCAGCAACGACTGGTCGGGCCGCAGCAGCAGGCGCGCCAGGCCTTGTTCTCGCGGGGGCTGAAGGTCTACCAACTGGTGATGGTGGGCCCCAGGGACAACGAGGCCGCCTGGCAGAACTTCCTCGGCTCGGTGCGATTGCCCGAGTGAGGGGCGGGTCCGATCCACCCAAGCCGCGCCGCCCACGGATAATGCGCCCATGACCGGCTTGCTGCTCATCGCCCACGCCCCGCTGGCCTCCGCACTGAAGGCCGTGGCGGAGCACACCTTTCCGCATTGCGCGACCCAGCTGTCGGTACTCGATGTGACCGACGATATGTCGGCCGACGAGGTCGAGCAGCGCGGCCGGGCATTGATGCTGCAAGCGGGCCATGAAGACGTGCTGGTGCTGACCGACGTGTTCGGCGCCACGCCCAGCAATGCTGCCCAACGCCTTCTGGATGCCCAGGGGCATGTGCGGGTGCTCAGTGGCGTCAACGTGCCCATGCTGTGGCGCAGCCTCTGCTACGCCCACGAACCGCTGGCCGCGCTGGTGCAGCGCGCCAGCCAGGGCGCCACGCAGGGCGTGGTGCTCAGCGACCTGCCCTCCAATCCCACGGACCGATGATCAAGACGACCCTCACCATCAGCAACAAGCTGGGCCTGCATGCGCGCGCATCGGCCAAATTGACGAAACTGGCCGGTTCTTATCAATGTGAGGTGTTCCTGAGCCGGGGCAGCCGCCGGGTCAATGCCAAGAGCATCATGGGTGTCATGATGCTGGCCGCCGGCATTGGATCCCAGGTCGAGCTGGAGACGGATGGCGAGGACGAGCAGGCAGCACAGGAAGCCATTGCGGCCCTGGTCAACGACAAATTCGGCGAAGGTGAATGAACCTCGCCGGCCGTCCTGAACGGACGGCCGCACACCCGTCGATCAGGACGCCGCGCCGAGGAAGTGCCGCCGGTACCGGGCGGGCAGGTCGTCGATGCGCATCAGCATGGGCAGGTCGGCCGTGTTGAAGTCCGGATCCCATGCCGGGCGGCCCAGGATGCGGGCGCCGCAGCGCAGATAGCCCTTGATGAGCGGCGGAGGCTCCACGGCCAGGTCCTGGCGCAGCTCGTCCACCGGCAGGGCCAGCCTGGGCGTCACCTGCCATTGCGCCGGCGCCATGTGGCTTTCTTTCAGCTGGTGCCAGAGGCTGGCGGCGTAGTGACCACCGTCGCGCATGCTGACGCTGGCGCAGCCGATCATGGTGTCCAGCTGGTTGCGCACCATGAATTCCGCCAGGGCGCCCCACAGGGCCATGATGGCGCCGCCGGAGCGATGCTCGGCATGTACGCAGGAACGACCCAGTTCCACCATGCGCGGGCGCAGAGACTGGAGCGGTGCGAGATCGAACTCCGTTTCGCTGTAGAGGCCGCCGGCACGCAGGGCTGCTTCCGGCGTCAAGACCCGGTAGGTGCCGATGACCTGGGCGCTGTGCCCGTCCGCGGCAATGGATCGCACCAGCAGGTGCTCGCAGAACGCGTCGAAGGCGTCGATGTCATACCCGGCGGGGGCGTCAGCGGGCGGATGAAGCTTGGCGCCCATCTCTTCGACAAAGATTTCGTACCTCAGGCGTTGGGCGGCCCGAATGTCATCCGGCGTGCACGCCCAGGCCACGTCCAGGCGAGGCTTGCCCTCACCCGCGCCTGCAAGCGGCTGCGCAGCGTCTGGAAGTGACCTCCGTTGCGCCTTGGGCGGCCGGATTTCCGAGAAGGGCAGGGTGGGCAGGGGAATGTCCCTCATGGGTGGCCTCGTCGTGCTGTGACGGACGCCATGCTCGGTGGCGGGCATGACGCGCCCGTGACCACTTCTTGACGCGGACATGACAGGCTTTGCAGGTGCGCCAACGATCTGGCAGAGAGGCATGGCTGCTACAGTCGGCGCATGAGCTTTCAGGTCTTCGGCATTCCTGTGTCTCGGGGCGTGGCCATCGGCCGCGCCGTGCTGGTGGCGTCCAGCCGCGTGGACGTCGCCCACTATTTCATCGACGAGGCCCATGTGTCCGGCGAGATCAAGCGCGCCCTGCGGGCTCGGGACGAAGTGGCGCGCGAGCTCGAATCGCTCAAGCAGGACTTGCCCGAGGATGCCCCCCATGAGCTGGCCGCTTTGCTGGATGTGCACCTGATGCTGCTGCACGACGAAGCCCTGCTGGGGGCCACCCGGCAGTGGATCGTCGAGCGGCATTACAACGCCGAGTGGGCGCTGTCGGCTCAGCTGGAAGTGCTGGCGCGCCAGTTCGACGAGATGGAAGACGACTATCTGCGCGAACGCAAGGCGGACCTGGAGCAGGTGGTGGAGCGTCTGCTCGGGGCCATGGCCGCTGAGCAGGGCCAGACCAAGGTCGGTGCCGCCCAAGTCGTGCAGCGCGATTTTGCCGGCGAGGATCCCTTGCTGTTGGTGGCTGCGGACATCGCGCCGGCCGACATGATGCAGTTCAAGCGCAGTGTCTTCCATGGCTTCATCACGGATATCGGCGGCAAGACCTCGCACACGGCCATCGTGGCGCGCAGCATGGACATCCCGGCGGTCGTCGGCACGCGCGAGGCTTCGCGCCTCATCAGGCAGGACGACTGGGTCATCATCGATGGCGACAGCGGTGTGGTGATCGTCAACCCTTCACCTATCGTGCTGGAGGAGTACCGCTTCCGTCAGCGCCAGAGCGAGCTGGAGCGCGCGCGCCTGGCGCGCCTGCGGCACACGCCGGCGGTCACGCTGGATGGCGAGCGCATCGAACTGCACGCCAATATCGAGCTGCCGGCGGACGCCGTGACCGCCGTGGAGGCAGGCGCCACCGGCGTGGGCTTGTTCCGCAGCGAGTTTCTCTTCATGAACCGTGAGGGCGAGCTGCCCAGCGAAGAGGAGCAGTTCCAGGCCTACAAGGCGGCGGTCGAGGCCATGAAGGGCATGCCGGTGACCATACGCACGGTGGACGTGGGCGCGGACAAGCCGCTGGACCGCATGTCGGCCAATGAGCTGCGCCATGAGCACGTGCTCAACCCGGCCATGGGCCTGCGGGCGATTCGCTGGAGCCTGGCGGAGCCGAGCATGTTCCGTCAGCAGCTGCGCGCCATCTACCGCGCCAGCGCCTTTGGCAAGATTCGTCTGCTGATTCCCATGGTCGCGCACCTGAGCGAGGTTCGGCAGATTCTTGAAACGCTCAAGCGAGTCAGGCAGCAACTGGACGACAGCGGTCAGCCCTACACCCAGGTGGACTTGGGCGTGATGATCGAGATTCCTGCGGCGGCCGTCATGCTGCCGCTGCTTTTGCCGCATGTGGACTTCGTGTCCATTGGCACCAACGATCTGATCCAGTACACCCTGGCCATTGACCGGGCGGACGAGGCGGTCGCGCATCTATATGACCCCTGGCACCCGGCCGTGCTGCAGCTGATTGCCAGCTCGATTGCGCAAGCGCGTGCGGCGGGGAAGTCGGTCAGCGTCTGCGGCGAAATGGCGGGCGACGCCGCCTTCACTGACTTGCTGCTTGCCATGGGGCTGCGCAGCTTCTCCATGCATCCGTCCCAGATCCCGTCGGTCAAGCAACGCGTCCTTCGCGCGGACACGCAGAAGCTGAGTGCGCTGCTGCCGGCGGTTCTGGCCAGCGAGGATCCTGAGAAGGCTGCGAGCCTGGCCTTTGCGGCCGGTGGCCAACGCATGCACTGAAGCCCACTGCGACCTCCCTGATGCTTTCCGTGGAGAGGGGCTCACCGGCGATTCAAGAAAATCTTCCAAGACTCTTGCCTCGGCCAAAAAAGCTGTGCTAAAGTCTAAGGCTTCGCTGCTGATGCAGCGCTTCGAAACGAAGCGCAAGGCAAATGCGGCGGGGCGCAAAAGGATTTGAATTCAATTCTGATCTTGATGCGCGGCGAGAGCTGAAGGAGATCGCAAGATCGATCTGGA
>JAYSEK010000050.1:0-32267 GCA_041913905.1 Burkholderiaceae bacterium
CATGCCGGGTGGTGTGGCAGGGGCGCCTCCAAATGGAGGCCCCCTATGCCGATTGTGGCCCGAGCCGCGCGCTGGCCAGCTGTGGCCTTGGCCTGGGCCGGAGCGCAGCGCAGCGCTGGCGCCGGGGTGCGGGGCATTCCCGCTCAGCCAACTGTCAGGGAAGCTCTTCAGAATCCACTCGTCGTTTACAAACTGGATGGAACAAGCATGTGGAAACTCGTCGTCGGCTTCGTGCTCTTTGCTGCGCTGGCCCTGTTCGTGCTGATGAAAAGCGGGGGTGACATCGACATGGGCGGTGAGAAGCACGAGGTGGGTGCTGGCCATGCCGAAGCCCCGGCTTCTTCCGCGGCATCGGCACCGGCGGCGGCCAGCGCCGCGTCGCAGTAAGGCCTGCCCAGGGGCGGCGCGCCCCTGTTGCCCCTGTTCTTTGCAGGCGTTTGAGCCCCGGCTTGACATGGGTCAAGTCGCCGGTCGCGGTGCTCTTCTATCGTGCACCCATGCGCATTCTGGTACGTAGCCTGGCGGGCAAGCTCGCCCTCATCCAGACCTCCTTTCTGACGGTGGCCCTGGCCGCCATTGCCTTCACGCTGTGGGTGTCCTGGCAGCTGGAGGGCGGGGCAGGGGCCATCAATGAGGCCGGGCGCATGCGCATGATGACCTACCGGCTGGCCCTGGCCCACGGGCGCGGGGAGTCCGGCGAGGTGGCGCGCGGCGTCGAGATCTTCGACGCCATGGTCGCGAACCTGCGCCAGGGCGATCCCAGCCGGCCGCTCTTCATCCCCGACAACAAGGACTGCGCCGACCGCTTCAACGAAGTCGCTTCGGCCTGGCTGCCCTTGCGCGAGCAACTGCTCAAACCCGCTGGCGGGCCGCTGCTGCGTCTGCAGGCCGAGCAGTTCGTCGGCACGGTGGATGGCTTTGTCTCGGCCATCGAGCGCACGATTTCCACCCGCACGGCCCTGCTGGGTGGCATGTGCTTCGGCCTGGTCGTGCTGGTGGTGGGGGCCTCGGTGGTCTTCGTCTCGGGCACGCTGGTGTGGATCGTTCGCCCCCTGCAGCGCCTGCGTGACGGCCTCGCCACCATGGCGGCGCGTGACTTCTCCCCCCGCATCGACGAGTGCAACTCGGTGGAGGAGTTCGCGTCTCTGGCCCAGGGCTTCAACACCATGGCCGACGCGCTGCAGCGCTCCTACCAAGGCCTGGAGGCCAAGGTGGCGGAGAAGACGGCCAGCCTGGCGCGACAGAACGAACGCCTGGCGGCGCTCTACGATGTCGCGCTGATGGCCAGCCATGGCAGCGACGACCGCGCGCAGCTGGCCAGCGATTTCGCCGTCAAGATCGCCCGTGTGGCCGCTGCCGATGCGGCTGCGGTGCGTCTGGCCAACGAGGACGGCGACCGCCTGCTGCTGCTGGGCCAGACCCGGCTGCCGCAGGGAATGAGCGAGGCCGAGCGCTGCGTGCACCTGGGCGATTGCGCCTGTGGTGAGCACCTGCAGACGCAGACGGGAGCTCGTGTCATTCCCATCCGCCAGCTTGGGACAGCGTCACTACGGCACTGCGAGCAGGCCGGCTACCAGACGGTGATCGCCCTGCCCATGCGTAGCGGTTCGCGCACGCTGGGCGAGGTCGCGCTCTTCTTCTATGGCGAGAAGCAGCCCGGCGAGAGCGAGTCGCAGTTGCTGGATGCACTGGTCGGTCACTTCGGCACGCTGCTGGACAACCTGCGCCTGGCAGCGCGGGACCGCGAGATGGCCGTCAGCGAGGAGCGCAACCTGCTGGCGCAGGAGCTGCATGACTCCATCGCGCAGTCGCTGGCCTTTCTGAAGATCCAGGTCCAGCTGCTGCGCAGCGGCCTGGCCAAGCAGCGGCCGGCGGATGTGGATGCGGCCTTGACCGAGATCGACGCCGGCGTGCGCGAGAGCTATGCCGACGTGCGTGAGCTGCTGATGCACTTCCGCACGCGCCCGAGGCACGAGGACATCGAGCATGCGCTGCGCACCACCTTGTCCAAGTTCGAGCTGCAAAGTGGCATCCAGGCGCAGTTGCTGGTGCACGGCAACGGTGTGCCGCTGCCGCCCGACGAACAGATCCAGGTGCTGCACGTGGTGCAGGAAGCGCTGTCCAATGTGCGCAAGCATGCGGGTGCCCAGCATGTGGAGGTCCGCGTGATCCGTGAGCCCCATTGGCGCTTCGAGGTCAGCGACGATGGCCGCGGCTTCGACACCGAGCACGGCCACTTCGACGAGAGCCACGTGGGCCTGCGCATCATGCGCGAGCGCGCGCAGCGCATCGGCGCCAGCCTCGGCGTGAGGGCGCGTGAAGGCGGCGGCACCGTGGTGGTGCTGGAGCTGCGGGAACACGCGCTGGCGTCGGAAACGCCATCGGCCGGCGCCAAGGTGTCAGGCGCTGGGCACAATGCGGCGGTGGCCGCCGAACCCATGGTGGCAGGAGGACATGCGTGATCCGTGTGATGGTGGTCGATGACCACAAGCTGTTCCGTCGCGGCCTGATCGCCCTGCTGGCCCAGGAAGAGGGGCTGGAGATCGTCGGCGAGGCCGCCGACGGCGTGGAGGCCCTGCGGCGTGCCGAGGAGCTGCAGCCCGACCTGGTCCTGCTGGACAACCACATGCCCGGCGTGCTGGGCGTGGACCTGCTGCCGGGCCTGCGCGAGGCGGCGCCGGGGGCGCAGGTGCTGATGCTGACCGTCAGCGAGGACGAGCAGGATCTCACCGCGGCGCTGCGCGGCGGTGCCGCCGGCTATCTGCTCAAGACCATGGACGGCGCCGACCTGGCGCGCGCCCTGCGCCGCGCGCATGAGGGCGAGTCGGTCGTGAGCCCGGAGATGATGTCCAAGCTGGTCAGCGCCTTGCGGGCCAGCGCCTTGCCTGCGCCGGCGCCGCAGGTGGCGGCCCTGGCTGCGGTGCCGGTGGCACCCGATGTGGAGGCGGGGCTCTCGCCGCGCGAGGGCGAGATCCTGCGCGAGATCGTGCAGGGCGCGAGCAACAAGGAGATCGCGCGCCGGCTGGGCATTGCCGAAACGACGGTCAAGATCCATGTGCAGCACATCCTGCGCAAGCTGGGCCTGAGTTCGCGCGTGCAGGTGGCGGTCTGGGCCAGCGAGCGGGGCCTCGGTCTGCCGCAGTGATGCAGCAGCCCGTGTTTCGAAGCGGCAGCGAGGTCACTGCCGCGCCCTGGACCTCCATGGGCTCATTGCCTTCGGCGCGAGCTGTGGCTCAGATGCAGGCCTCAATCGCAATATGTCCCGCCAATGCTGCGACGAACGACCGCAGGCTTGTCATCGTCGAGATGTCTGTGTAGTCCCCTGTCGAGGCGCAAGCCCGGGGCGTCGCGACGACGGCGGCGGCTGTATACAACTGTTCCTGCACCATCCGCCTGCACAGGATGTCGTAGCGTTGCAGGTAGGCCGCTTTCTGGAACTCCTTGAACACTTCGAAGTGAGGAGACTTGTCTCTGACAGGCGCCCGCGACTTAGGCGCGTCTTCCACCACTATCAGCCAGCCCACAAATGGCTTGGGTTGCTGACCGAACGCGCCTTCACGATAGGCAGTCCAGAAGTCGTGCGAGGTGCCGACGGCCTCTTCGGCCCGGTTGTTGAAGTTATTGCTGAAGGACGGCCCGACTTGACTCTTGAACTCGAGTGCCGCGATCAGCCGGCCTTCGTTCATCACCAGCAAATCCCAGCGCTTGGTCGGCCGGAAGAAGCCCGGCAGTGTCAGCACTGCGCGTTGCCGGTGGATTTCTGCGTGGGGTAGCCCGTTCGCTCGAACCAGGTCGATCACGAGATCGGCGAAGGCATCCATGTTCTTGCCGCCTGTTACACCAGCGCGCTCACCCCGGTCTGACTTGCCAGACTCCAGCTGCTTCTTCTTGGCGGCGTCTCTGCTCTTCCAGAATCCTTTGATGGCCTCGCGGGCCTTGTTGTCGTAGTCGCAGAGATTCAGGGGCATGGAGGTCCTTGGATTTCAGCCTTTGAGCAGGCCGATTTCCTCGTCGGCCAGCCCGTAGAGTTTAGCTATGGCCCGGTCGCAGGCCTCAATGTCCAGTCGCTTTGCCGCATCGGCGAGCTCCGAACGCAAGACGTTAGGAACATCCTTCCAATACGGGAGACGAATCCGCCGCAGGTACTGAGCCTGGAACCTCAGGAAGCCGCCGCGCATCGCCGTCGAATAGGCCCGGATGAACTCGCGGGCGAGACCCGACAGCAACACGGCCTGCAAGGCGCGCAAGTCCCAATCGGCAGACACAACGAAGTAGAGGTTGTGATGGGGATACAGACGCCCCTCCTCGAAGACGACCTGGGCCTCGCCCTTGATGTCCGGGATGAGCAGCTTGGCAACGGCGGCCAGCGATGGTGTGATGCGGTCGATGGTTCGATACCACCGGTCCGGCGACTTCCGAGCCACATGCCGGCCCGCGATGATCTTGCGGTGCACCTCGAGGTGGGCCGCGAGCTTCGGGTACTTCGTGAGGTCGGCCAGCGAGCCATCGTCCTCGAAGGGATTCAGCACGCCCAGACCCCGCCACTCCACGCGCCCGCTGCCAATGTCGCGGGTGGTGGCCAGCGGCAGTTTGCGGGAGGGCTCGACATCCAGGGCGTCGAAGGGACCGATGAACGCCTTGTCTGCCCCGGTCGCTACGCCGATGCCCACCTTGCAGCCTGCTTCTTCCAGCGTGGGGAAGGTGGCCTCGAGGCGGCGGATGAGGGCCAGCTTGCCGCCGGAGGTGAGCAGCCACGGCTCCGCGCCATTCACCGCCCGGGTGAGTGTCCGAACATCCGCGCATGTGGCGCCATGTCCTCGCAATGCGCCGGCAAGGTCGGACAGGTGCCGACCGTCGATCTTGGGCTTCTCGGCAACAAGCGTCGGGCCCGTGCTGCCCCGCTCGATGAGCGTTATGGCCGGGTAGGCTGTCACGTCCGACTCGAATGCCTGGGTACCCACCATGTCTACGTAGGCTCGCAGGTGAAAGCCCTGCGAGACTTTCGCCCGCAGCGGCCCACCGTACTTGTTTTTTGTCCAGCGATCCGCACAGATGAAAGCCAGTTGGCCACCAGGCGCCAGGGCGTCAAGGGATCGCTCGATGAAGGGCACGTACAAGTCCGCCCGGTCGTAAAGGGTCTTGAATCTCTTGCGGTACTCGGCCAGCAAGGGAGCGGGGATCAGTTCCTGGCGGACATAGGGTGGATTGCCCACCACCACATCGAACGGGCGAGGGAGTGGCGCAAGCAAGAAGTCGCCCAGATGCAGCCACGCGGAGACAAGCCGCCTGGCCTCGACCCTTTCGAAACCCAGTTCAGACAGCCGCCTGAGCGTGGCCGCGCGCGTGGCTTCGTAGGTCTCCCGATGCAGTTCGACGGCATGGATGCTGGGCGTCAAATCGGCATGCGCTCCCCTGGCTCTCCACGATGCGACCAGTCTGTCGACAGCCGCAAGGACAAACTCGCCGCCGCCAAAGGAGGGCTCGAGCAATCGCAGGGCCGGCAAGTCCCTGCTGGCTTCGTAGCCAGCCAGATCCAGCATGAACTCGACCACCTCGCGGCGGGTGTAGATCGCGCCGCGCTCGTCGGTACCGGACTCTTGCGACAGGCGCGAGACGGCTTCCGAGACCGGGCACATGCTCGGCAAGGAGGGTTGTTCGGTGAGCAGTTCGGTAGTCATGTGAGATACATCGTCTGGCGCCCGATTATCCGGCGCGCCCGAGGCTCCGCCTCTGCGGCTCGATCAGGCGCACGGCCTTTGACTGCCGTGATATCGACGATCGCCTCCCCAAGATCCGGGCGTCGCGCTCCGGGGAATCGCTGAAGAACGAAAAAAAGCCGCTACCCGTGAGGGCAGCGGCCAACCGTCGTCGATCCCGTGTCAGGGGCTGGACCCGTCACATTCCGGGGACGGATCTCAAGGGACTCAGAAACGGTACTTCAAACCGGCCGAGACGTTGTTGGCGGTGCGACCGTAACCCAGGCCGGTCGCGGTCGGCAGGTTGTTGTAGCGGGTCACCTCACCGCGCAGCGAGAGCTGCTCGCTCAGCTTGTACTCCATGCCGGCGCCCAGCTTGAAGCCCACGCTGTGCTCCGAGCTGCCGGCGAGGTTGCGGTCGTAGCGGGCGGCGCCCAGGCGGCCGTAGACCGACAACTCGGGCGTCAGGGCCGTGCTGGCCAGCAGGTCGGCGTTCAGGGCCTTGGTCTTGGCGCTGGTGTCGCCGATCTTGGCCTTGCCCAGGTCGGCGTAGCCCAGTTCCACCGCGAAGTGCTTGTCGATCTGGTAGCCGCCGTAGAGGTTCAGGCTGGTGGCGTTGCGGTCGGAGCTCAGGTTGCCTGCGCTGAGGTTCTGCTTGGTGCGACCGACGTCGGCGCCCATGTAGAAGCCTTGCTCCTTGTCCGCGGCGTGGGCGCTGAGGCTGGTGAAGCCGGCCAGAGCGATCAGGCTGCCACCGGCAGCGGTCTTGATGAGGCGGGCGATGTGCTTGGTGTTCATGGCGTTCTCTCCGTTGCTTGACGCGAAACATTCGCGGCATGGAAAGAATTCTGTTCGGCGGGCCCGTTCGCGTCAGTGGCGCTTGCGTATGCGCTTTGTGACGGTTCTTGACAGCATCAGCAGTCCGTCTTGTGGCCTCGCGTCTTGATGCAGCGCAAGGTCCGCTCATTCTCCTAACGGGCTAGTCCTTCGGAACTATGGGGGGGCGGCAGGGACTAGTTCTTGTGCATCCGTGCCTTTGACTCCACCGAAGGATGTTCGCAAGACAGTCCTTTGGCCACAGTAATGGCATGGAGAAAAGGAGCCCGTCCATGTCTGATACCCCCGCGCCCAGGCCCAACGGCAGCGGCCGCGCCCTCTCGGTCCTGATCGTCAGCACGCTGGCCTTCACGGTCTGTTTCATGGTGTGGATGATGTTCGGCGTCATCGGCATTCCCATCAAGAAGCAGCTCGGTCTCAACGCCACCGAGTTCGGCCTCCTGACCGCCACCCCCGTGCTCACCGGCTCGCTGATCCGCGTGCCCCTGGGCATCTGGACCGACAAGTTCGGCGGCCGCATCGTCTTCTTCTGCCTGATGCTGTCCTGCGTGATCCCGATCTGGCTGATGGCCTATGCCACGGCCTACTGGCACTTCCTGCTGATCGGCCTCTTCGTGGGCATGGCCGGCGGCTCCTTCTCGGTGGGCACGCCCTATGTGGCGCGCTGGTTCCCCAAGCAGCGCCAGGGCTTCGCGATGGGCGTGTTCGGTGCCGGCAACTCCGGCGCCGCGGTCAACAAGTTCGTCGCCCCCGGCCTGGTCGTGGCCTTCGGCTGGACCATGGTGCCGCACGTCTACGCCGCCGTGCTGCTGGGCACCGCCATCCTGTTCTGGTTCTTCAGCTACCACGATGAAACGCACGTGGTGGCCAGCAAGGCCAGCTTCGTCTCGCAGCTCAAGGCCCTGAAGGATCCCAAGGTGCTGAAGTACTGCCAGTACTACTCCATCGTCTTCGGCGGCTATGTGGCGCTGAGCCTGTGGATGGTGCAGTACTACGTGGGCGAGTACGGCCTGGACATCCGCGTCGCGGCGCTGCTGGCGGCCTGCTTCTCGCTGCCTGGCGGCGTGCTGCGCGCCATCGGCGGCTGGCTGAGCGACCGCTACGGCGCACACGGCGTCACCTGGTGGGTGATGTGGGTGAGCTGGATCTGCCTGTTCCTGCTGTCCTATCCGCAGACCGACTTCACCGTCCAGACCGTCAACGGCGCACGCACCTTCCACGTCGGCCTGAACGTCTACGGCTTCACCGGCCTGATGGCCATCCTGGGCGTGGCCTGGGCCTTCGGCAAGGCCAGCGTCTTCAAGTACATCAGCGACGACTACGGCGCCAACATCGGCACCATCAGCGGCATCGTCGGCCTGGCCGGCGGCCTGGGCGGCTTCGTGCTGCCCATCATGTTCGGCGCGCTGATGGACCTGACCGGCGTGCGTTCCAGCGCCTTCATGCTGATGTACGGCGTGGTCTGGGTCTCGCTGATCTGGATGTACTGGACCGAAGTCCGCAAGACCGAAGTGATGGGCAAGAACGCCCCGGTCTCCCCCATCTCTCGTTCCTTCGCGCGCTGAGGCGCCGGATCCGAGTTCGCAGGAGTAGTCATGAACACCACCACCCATTCCGCCGCGCCTGCTGCCACGAGCAGCGGTGCCGGCGACATCCAGGACTGGCGTCCCGAGGACGAAAAGTTCTGGGCCCAGACCGGCAGCAAGATCGCCTACCGCAACCTCTGGATCTCGATTCCCGCGCTCTTGTGCGGCTTCGCGGTCTGGGGCATGTGGGGCATCATCACCGTGCAGATGCTCAACCTGGGCTTCCCCTTCAGCCAGGCCGAGCTCTTCACGCTGACCGCCATCGCCGGCATCTCCGGCGCCACCATGCGCATCCCGGCCTCCTTCCTGATCCGCATGGCCGGCGGCCGCAACACCATCTTTCTGACCACGGCCATGCTGCTGGCGCCGGCCATCGGCACGGGCATCGCGCTGCAGCATCCCGAGTGGCCGCTGTGGGTCTTCCAGCTGATGGCGCTGTGGTCCGGCGTGGGCGGTGGCAACTTCGCCTCGTCGATGTCCAACATCAGCACCTTCTTCCCAAAGCGCCTGCAGGGCACGGCCCTGGGCTTGAACGCGGGCCTGGGCAACTTCGGCGTCACGACGATGCAGATCGTGATCCCGCTGGTGATGACCGTCGGCCTCTTCGGCGCCTTCGGGGGTGAAGCCAAGGCCCTGATCAAGGACAGCGGCTGGATCCTCGGCAAGATCAAGGCGGGCACGCCCACCTACATCCAGAACGCCGGCTTCGCCTGGGTGCTGTCGCTCGTGCCCCTGGCCGTGCTGTGCTGGTTCGGCATGAACAACCTGAAGACGGTCACGCCCAACGCCGGCTCGCCGATCAGCGCCTTCCTGAAGATCGTCTACCTCTACTCGCTGGCCTTCGTTCCGTCGGTCGGGATGCTGTACCTCTACCTGCCGGCGCCCACGGGCCTGGGCCTGCTGAACATGTGGGTCGCGATCCCGCTGGACATCATTGCCGCCCTGGTGGTGATGAAGCTGGCCGCCTTCGGCACCATGAAGGAGAACGTGGCCAAGCAGTTCGAGATCTTCAAGAACAAGCACACCTGGAGCATGACGGCGCTGTACGTCGTGACCTTCGGCAGCTTCATCGGCTTCTCCATGGCCCTGCCGCTGGCGATCACGGTGATCTTCGGCTTCATCCATGCGCCTGACGCCGCCGGCGTCATGCAGCACACGCTGAAGAATCCCAACGCGCCGTCCGCACTGACCTACGCCTGGATCGGCCCCTTCGTCGGCGCGGCCGTGCGGCCCATCGGCGGCTGGATCTCGGACAAGGTCGGCGGTTCCATCGTCACCCAGGTCATCTCGGCCATCATGGTCGTGGCCTCGGCCGCGGTGGGCTACGTGATGATGCAGGCCTACGGCTCCGCCGCGCCCGAGCAGTACTTCCCCATGTTCATGGGCCTGTTCATCCTGCTGTTCGCGGCCAGCGGCGTCGGCAACGGCTCGACCTTCCGCAGCGTGGGCTTCATCTTCGACCGCCAGCAGGCCGGCCCCGTGCTGGGCTGGACCTCGGCCGTCGCCGCCTACGGCGCCTTCATCGCCCCGGTGCTGATCGGCCAGCAGATCAAGGCCGGCACGCCGCAATACGCCTTCTACGGCTTCTCCGTCTTCTACGCCGTGTGCCTGGTGCTGAACTGGTGGTTCTACCTGCGCGCCCAGGCCTATGTGAAGAACCCCTGAAGCCCGGCCACCACAAGCATTCGCAGGCCGGCCTCCCGACAAGGATGCCGGCCGCACCCCGAAACCACAGGATCAGCATATGAGCCACTTTCTCGACCGACTGAGCTACTTCGCCCAGCCCAAGGAAGACTTCGCCGACGGCCACGGCCGCGTCACCGGTGAAGACCGCACCTGGGAAGACGCCTACCGCAACCGCTGGGCCCACGACAAGATCGTGCGCTCCACCCACGGCACCAACTGCACGGGCTCCTGCTCGTGGAAGATCTACGTCAAGGGCGGCATCGTCACCTGGGAAACCCAGCAGACCGACTACCCGCGCACCCGTGCGGACCTGCCCAACCACGAGCCTCGCGGCTGCGCCCGCGGCGCCTCCTACAGCTGGTACCTCTACAGCGCCAACCGCGTGAAGTACCCGATGGTGCGCGGCGCCCTGCTCAGGCACTGGCGGGCCGCGCGCGCCGTGGCCAAGAGCCCGGTGGACGCCTGGACCAACATCGTCGAGAACCAGGAAGCCCGCCGTGAATGGCAGAAGGAGCGCGGCCTGGGCGGCTTCGTGCGCGCCAGCTGGGACGAGGTCAACGAGATCATCGCCAGCGCCAACATCTACACCGTCAAGAAGCACGGCCCGGACCGCGTGATCGGCTTCTCGCCCATCCCGGCCATGTCCATGATCAGCTACGCAGCGGGCAGCCGCTATCTGAGCCTGCTGGGCGGCGTGTGCATGAGCTTCTACGACTGGTACTGCGACCTGCCGCCGTCCAGCCCGCAGATCTGGGGCGAGCAGACCGACGTGCCCGAGAGCGCCGACTGGTACAACAGCAACTACATCATCGCCTGGGGCTCCAACGTGCCCCAGACCCGCACGCCGGACGCGCACTTCTTCACCGAGGTCCGCTACAAGGGCACCAAGACCGTCGCCGTCACGCCCGACTACGCCGAGATCTCCAAGCTCTGCGACATCTGGCTGCACCCCAAGCAGGGCACCGATGCCGCGATCGCCATGGCCATGGGCCATGTGATCTTCAAGGAGTTCTACTTCGACAAGCGCAGCGCCTACTTCGACGACTACGCGCGCCGCTACACCGACCTGCCGCTGCTGGTGCAGCTGAAGAAGACCACCACGCCCGATGGCCGCACGCTGCTGGTGCCGGACCGCTACCTGCGCGCCAGCGACTTCGGCGGCAAGCTGGGCCAGGACAACAACCCCGAATGGAAGACCCTGGCCTTCGACCAGGACGGCAAGGTCGTGGTGCCCAACGGTTCCATCGGCTTCCGCTGGGGCGCCAACGAGCGCCATGACCTGGGCAAGTGGAACCTGGAGAACAAGGAAGCCCGCGGTGACAGCGACGTGACCCTGCGCCTCTCGCTGCTGGAAGCCAAGGAGCCCCAGCATGAAATCGCGGACGTCGGCTTCCCTTACTTCGGCGGCATCGAGTCCCCGCAGTTCACCGCCAACAAGCAGCAGGACGTGCTGGCCCGCAAGGTGCCGGTGCAGCGCCTGAAGCTGGGCAAGCACGAGGATGCCGGCGAGGTGCTGGTGGCCACCGTCTTCGACCTGCAGGTGGCGCAGTACGGCGTCGACCGCGGCTTCGGCGACGACTGCCCGAAGAGCTACGACGACAACAAGCCCTACACCCCCGCCTGGGCCGAGCACATCACCGGTGTGAAGCGCGAGCAGATCACCACCGTGGCGCGCGAGTTCGCCGACAACGCCGACAAGACCCGCGGCCGCTCCATGGTCATCATCGGCGCCGCGATGAACCACTGGTACCACTGCGACATGAACTACCGCGGCATCATCAACATGCTGATGATGTGCGGCTGCATCGGCCAGACCGGCGGCGGCTGGGCGCATTACGTGGGCCAGGAAAAGCTGCGCCCGCAGACCGGCTGGACGGCGCTGGCTTTCGCGCTGGACTGGATCCGCCCGCCGCGCCAGATGAACTCCACCAGCTTCTTCTACGCCCACACCGACCAGTGGCGCTACGAGAAGCTCGATGTGCAGGAGGTGCTCTCGCCGCTGGCCGACAAGGCCAAGTTCGGCGGCAGCCTGATCGACTACAACGTGCGCGCCGAGCGCATGGGCTGGTTGCCCAGCGCGCCGCAGCTGCAGACCAACCCGATCGAGGTGGTCAAGACCGCGCAGGTCCAGGGCCTGGACGCCAAGGACTACGCCGTCAAGGCGCTCAAGGACGGCACGCTGCGCATGAGCTGCGAGGACCCCGACCATCCGGACAACTGGCCGCGCAACATGTTCGTGTGGCGCTCCAACATCCTGGGCTCCTCGGGCAAGGGCCACGAGTACTTCCTCAAGCACCTGCTGGGCACCACCAACGGCGTGCAGGGCAAGGACCTGGGCAAGGATGACGCCAAGCCCGAGGAAGTGGTCTGGCACGACAAGGCGCCCGAAGGCAAGCTGGACCTGCTGGTCACGCTGGACTTCCGCATGAGCACGACCTGCCTCTACTCGGACATCGTGCTGCCCACGGCCACCTGGTACGAGAAGAACGACCTCAACACCAGCGACATGCACCCCTTCATCCACCCGCTCTCGACCGCGGTGGATCCGGCCTGGCAGGCGCGCAGCGACTGGGAAATCTACAAGGGCTTCGCCAAGGCCGTGTCCGAGCTCTGCGTCGGCCATCTGGGCGTGGAAAAGGAAGTGGTGCTGACGCCGCTGATGCACGACAGCCCCGCCGAACTGGCCCAGCCTTTCGACGTGAAGGAATGGAAGAAGGGCGAGTGCGATCTGATCCCGGGCAAGACCGCGCCGCAGATCGCCGTCATCGAGCGCGACTATCCCAACCTCTACAAGCGCTTCACCGCCCTCGGCCCCTTGATGAACAAGGCGGGCAACGGCGGCAAGGGCATCGGCTGGGATACCAAGACCGAGGTCGAGCAGCTGGGTGAACTCAACGGCCTGGTGCGCGACGAAGGCGTCACCAAGGGCATGCCCAAGATCGAGAGCGACATCGACGCCACCGAGGTCGTGCTTCAGCTCGCGCCCGAGACCAACGGCCATGTCGCCGTCAAGGCCTGGGAAGCGCTGGGCAAGCAGACGGGCCGCGACCACGTGCACCTGGCCCTGCACCGCGAGGACGAGAAGATCCGCTTCCGCGACATCCAGTCGCAGCCGCGCAAGATCATCTCCTCGCCGACTTGGTCGGGTCTCGAGAGCGAGAAGGTCTCCTACAACGCCGGCTACACCAACGTGCATGAACTGATCCCATGGCGCACCCTGACCGGCCGCCAGCAGTTCTACCAGGACCATCCCTGGATGCTGGCCTTCGGCGAGGGCTTCAGCAGCTATCGCCCGCCGGTGGACCTGAAGACCCTGCACGAGGTGCAGGGCAAGAAGCCCAACGGCCACAAGGAGATCGCGCTCAACTTCATCACGCCGCACCAGAAGTGGGGCATCCACTCGACCTACAGCGACAACCTGATCATGCTGACGCTCAACCGCGGCGGCTCGGTGGTGTGGCTGTCGGAAGAGGACGCGAAGGAAGCCGGCATCGAGGACAACGACTGGATCGAGGTCTTCAACAGCAACGGCGCCATCGCGGCCCGGGCCGTGGTCAGCCAGCGCGTGAACCAGGGCATGACGCTCATGTACCACTCGCAGGAAAAGATCATCAACACCCCGGGGGCGGAGATCACCGGCACGCGCGGCGGCATCCACAACTCGGTGACCCGCATCGTCACCAAGCCCACGCACATGATCGGCGGCTACGCGCAGCTGAGCTACGGCTTCAACTACTACGGAACGATCGGCACCAACCGCGATGAATTCGTGCTGGTGCGCAAGATGGCCAAGGTGGATTGGCTCGACGACGAGTCGGGCCACTGACCCGCAAGGCACAGGCCCATGGACATCCAGTTTTCGACGGCACGGGGGAGGGCGCTGCTTGCTAGCTCCTTCCTTCCTTCTCACGAAGCGTCCTCCCCCGAGGCCTTCGGAACTGACACAGCGATCTGAAAGACAAGGAGTTCCGCGATGAAAGTTCGCGCACAAATCGGCATGGTGCTGAACCTGGACAAGTGCATCGGTTGCCACACTTGTTCCGTCACCTGCAAGAACGTCTGGACCAACCGCTCCGGCATGGAGTACGCCTGGTTCAACAACGTCGAATCCAAGCCTGGCATCGGCTATCCCAAGGAATGGGAGAACCAGGACCGCTGGCACGGCGGCTGGATGCGCAAGAGCGACGGCAGCATCGTCCCCCGCCAGGGTGGCAAGTGGAAGCTGCTGATGCGCATCTTCGCCAACCCCAACCTGCCCGAGATCGACGACTACTACGAGCCCTTCACCTTCGACTACGACCATCTGCAGTCCGCGCCGAAGTCCAAGGCCGCGCCCACCGCGCGTCCGCGCAGCCTGATCACGGGCCAGCGCATGGAGAAGATCGAGTGGGGTCCGAACTGGGAAGAAATCCTCGGCGGTGAATTCTCGAAGCGCAGCAAGGATGCCAACTTCGAGAACGTGCAGAAGGAGATCTACGGCCAGTTCGAGAACACCTTCATGATGTACCTGCCGCGCCTGTGCGAGCACTGCCTCAACCCGGCGTGCGTGGCCTCCTGCCCCTCGGGCTCGATCTACAAGCGCGAGGAAGACGGCATCGTCCTGATCGACCAGGACAAGTGCCGCGGCTGGCGCATGTGCGTCTCGGGCTGCCCCTACAAGAAGATCTACTACAACTGGCAGAGCGGCAAGGCCGAGAAGTGCGTGTTCTGCTACCCCCGCATCGAATCGGGCCAGCCGACCGTCTGCTCCGAGACCTGCGTGGGCCGCATCCGCTACCTGGGCGTGCTGCTGTACGACGCCGACCGCATCGAGCAGGCCGCGTCCATCCAGGACGACAAGGAGCTCTACCAGGCCCAGCTGGACATCTTCCTGGACCCCAACGATCCGGCCGTGATCGAGCAGGCCCGCAAGGACGGCGTGCCCGAGGCCTGGCTGATTGCCGCGCGCAAGAGCCCGGTCTACAAGATGGCCGTCGATTGGAAGGTCGCGCTGCCGCTGCACCCCGAGTACCGCACGCTGCCCATGGTCTGGTACGTGCCGCCGCTCTCGCCCATCAGCGCCGCTGCGAACGCGGGCCATGTGGGTGTCAACGGCCTGATCCCCGACGTCAAGCAGCTGCGCATTCCCGTGCAGTACCTGGCCAATATGCTCACCGCCGGTGACGTCAAGCCGGTCGAGCGCGCGCTGGAGCGCATGCTGGCCATGCGCGCCTACCAGCGTGGCAAGCATGTGGACGGCGTCGAGGACAAGACGGTGCTGGACCAGGTCGGCCTGCTAAAGAACGAGGTCGAGGACATGTACCAGGTCATGGCCATCGCCAACTACGAGGACCGCTTCGTCATCCCGACCACGCACCGCGAGTACGCCGAAAACGCCTACGACCTGCGCGGTGGTTGCGGCTTCAGCTTCGGCAACGGCTGCTCGGATGGTCAGACCGAGACGAGTCTGTTCGGCGGTGACAAGAAGCGCACCATCCCGATCAAGACCACCGTCTGAGGGAGCAAAGCATGAGCAAGAAACCCCTGCCCATGAGCCTCAGCTGCCGCGTCCTGGCGCGGCTGCTGGACTACCCCGGCGACGAGATGCTGGCGGCTCTGCCCGAGCTGCTGGCCGCCTTGCGCGAGGAGGGCGCCCTGAGCCGCGAACGGCTGCAGGAGCTCGAAGCCCTAATCGCCTGGATGGCGTCGCAGGAGCGCTTCGCCCTGCAGTCCGAGTATGTGGAGACCTTCGACCGCGGCCGCGCCAGCAGCCTGCACCTGTTCGAGCATGTGCATGGCGACTCGCGCGAGCGCGGCCCGGCGCTCGTCGACCTGGCCAAGACCTACGAGTCCGCCGGCGTGTACTTCGACGCCAAGGAATTGCCCGACTACCTGCCGGTCGTGCTGGAGTTCGCCTCCACGCAGCCCCCGGCGCTGGCGGCCGGCTTCCTGGCTGAGATGGCCCACATCCTCAATGCCATCCACAGCGCGCTGATCAAGCGCGGCGTCAAGCCCTGGGCGGCCGCCATCGGCGCCGTGCTGGAGCTGGCGGGCGAGACCCCGCAGGCCGTGCAGATCACCGTGGATGAACCCCTGGACGAGGCCTGGGTCGAGCCTGCCGCCTTCGAGGGCTGCAGCTCGCGCGGCCAGAGCAAGCCTGGTGCGCCGCAGCCGGTGCACATCGTCCGTCGTCAAGAAACCCAAAAGCAAGGAGTGCGCGCATGAGCCCCGCATCCAGCCTGTCCAGCTCGCCCCTGGACTTCGCCCTGTTCGGCGTCTATCCCTACATCGCCCTGACCGTGTTCCTGGTCGGCAGCCTGCTGCGCTTCGACCGCGACCAGTACAGCTGGAAGAGCGACTCCTCGCAGCTGTTGCGCGCCGGCAGCCTGCGCTGGGGCAGCAACCTCTTCCACATCGGCGTGCTCTTCCTGTTCTTCGGCCACACCGTGGGCATGTTGACGCCGCACTTCCTCTACGAGCACTTCATCAGCGCCGGCAACAAGCAGCTGATGGCCATGGTCAGCGGCGGCATCGCCGGCACCCTGGGCTTTGCGGGCGTCAGCATCCTGCTGCACCGCCGCCTGTCGGACGAGCGCATCCGCATCAACAGCAAGACCAGCGACATCCTGCTGCTCGTGCTGCTGTGGATCCAGCTGGCGCTGGGCCTGGCGACCATCCCGCTGTCGGCCCAGCACATGGACGGCGGCATGATGATGCAGCTGGCCGAGTGGGCCCAGCGCATCGTCACCTTCCGCGGTGGCGCCACCGAGATGCTGGCCGGCGCTTCCTGGGTGTTCAAGCTGCACATGTTCCTGGGCATGACGGTGTTCGTGGTCTTCCCCTTCACCCGCCTCGTGCACGTGTGGAGCGGCTTCGGCACCCTGGCCTATGTGTTCCGCCCGTATCAGCTGGTGCGCAGCCGCCGCATCAGCCTGCCCAACGGCCACACCACGCCTCAGCAGCGCTGAGCCGACAAGTCTGAGACCCCAAGGAGTTCGTCATGAGTGGATGTGGTGGAGGCAGCTGCGGCTGCGGTGGTGGCAAGAGCGCGGCGGAGACTGCAGCGCCCATCGCGGTGGCCCGGGTGAACGATGTGGCCCTGCATGGCGCCGGTGAGCTGCTTGGCGAGGAAGAGCTGCGCCAGCGCGCCTACGGTGAGCTGCTGCGCCAGGCGGCGCAGCGCGCCGGCCTGCTGGCGGCCAGCGATCCCGGCCCCATCGACGGCGTGCACAGCGAGGCTGCCAGCGCGGCCATCGAGGCGCTGCTGGCGCGCGAGATCCAGCTGCCCGAGCCGGACGAGCAGGCCTGCCGGCGCTATTACGAGGCGCATCCCCAGCGCTTTGCCCGCGGCGAGCGCGTGCGCGCCGCCCACATCCTGCTGGCGGTGACACCCGGCGTGGACGTGGCGACCCTGCGCGCCCATGCGGAAGGCCTGCTGGTGCGCCTGCGCTGCGAGGACGAAGCCGCCTTCGCCAAGGCTGCGGCCGAGAACTCCAACTGCCCCAGCGGCGAGCAGGGCGGCGGGCTGGGCTGGCTGACGCGCGAGGACTGCCTGCCCGAGGTGGCCAGCGCGCTCTTCGCCCAGGACGAGGCCAGCCGGCACATGGGCGTGCTGCCGCGCCTGCTGAGCAGCCGGCACGGCTTCCACATCCTGCGGGTCGACGAGCGCGAGCCTGGCGAGGTGCCGTCCTTCGAGCAGGTACGCGGCTCGGTCGCGGCGCTGCTGCGCCATCAGCTGAGCGTGACGGCCACGCGCCAGTACCTGGACCTGCTGGCCGGCCAGGCCACGCTGCAGGGCGTTTCGCTGAACCAGGCCGACACGCCGCTGGTGCAGTAAGGCGAGGGAGTCCTGCCATGCCGGACGAACTGCTCGCGCGCCTGCGGCGCTTCAACCAGGACTACTTCCCGCGCTACGAGGCGCGCTTTCGTGACCTCGTCGAGCAGGGCCAGCACCCGAGCACGCTGTTCATCGGCTGCTCGGACTCCCGCATCGTCCCGTACATGCTGACCGGCGCCGGCCCTGGCGAGCTCTTCCTGGTGCGCAATGTGGCGGCCTTCGTGCCGCCCTACGACGGCACGCTGGAAGACCGGGGCTGCGAGGCGGCGGAGCACCGCGGCTGCCAGCACCTGGAGGCGGGCGGGGGCGACCGCCAATGGGTGGGCCACCACGGCACGGCGGCGGCCATCGAATACGCCGTGCTGGCGCTGGAGGTGCGGCACATCATCGTCTGCGGTCACAGCCACTGTGGCGGCATCCGGGCGCTGTATGGCGACGTGCCGGCCGAGGCTCGCAACCTCAAGGCCTGGCTGGACATGGGCCGCGAGGCCGCCTTGCCCGTGCAGCCCACGCCCGAGGCCTTGCGCCGCACCGAGGAGCGCTCCGTCGTGCTGCAGCTGGAGCGGCTGATGGACTACCCCATGGTGCGCAGCCGCGTGGAGCAGGGCAAGCTTTCCCTGCACGGCTGGCACTACGTGATCGAGGACGGCGAGGTGCATGTCTTCGACGTGCAGCAAGGCCGTTTCGTGCCGGCCTCCATGGCCGAGCACAGCGGCACCGGACCCTATCGGGACCTGCGGGAGGCAGGCGGCGACACCGGTGCGCTGTTCAACGAGATCGACGACGCCTGGGCGCCCCGCTCACCATGAGCGCGGCACCCGCGGGCCGCGCCTGTCGAGCAAGAAGGCCGGCGAGCCCGACCTGCCGCCTCGGCGTCCTTCCGTCGTCACCGGGCCTGGCCTTCAGGGGCTGACCAGCTCCTCGGCATTGGACCGCAGCGGTGCCGAACGCGGCATCAGCATGATCATGCGTGAGCCTTTGTCCGGCGTGGACTGCACCTCGATCTGCCCGCCCAGCACGTTGGTGATGATGTTGTGCACGATGTGCATGCCCAGGCCCGATCCGCCCTTGCCGAGCTTGGTGGTGAAGAAGGGGTCGAAGATCTTGCGCACGATGGAGGCGTCCATGCCGCGGCCGTCGTCCTCCACGATCAGCTCCACCTGCTCATGCTCGGCCGGCCGGCAGGACACGCGCACGGTGCCGTGGTCGCGGCCTTCGAAGCCGTGGACCAGCGCGTTCATCAGCAGGTTGGTCAGCACCTGGCCGAGCGCGCCGGGGTAGCTGCTCATCTCCAGGTCGTGGCTCAGGTCGGTCTCGATCTTGAAGGGCGTGTGCTTGAAGCTGGGCTCGACCATCACCAGCACGTCCTCGATCACCTGCGACAGATCGAAGTTGCGGCGGGAGTCGGTGGTCTGGTCGATGGCCACCTGCTTGAAGTCACGCACCAGGTCGGCCGCCTTCTGCACATTGCGCTGGAGGATGTCCTGCCCGCGCCGGGTGTCCTTCACCAGCTCTTCCAGCTGGCTGCGGCGCATGGGGGTGTTGTCCGCGAGCATCTGGTCCAGCTTGGCCCAGCGGTCGCCCAGGGCCGAGACCACGGTCATGGCATTGCCCAGCGGGGTGTTGAGCTCGTGCGCCACGCCGGCCACCAGGCGCCCCAGCGAGGCCAGCTTTTCTGACTCGACCAACTCGCGCTGCGCGGTCTTAAGGTTGGCCAGCGCCATGGTCAGCTCGCTGTTGGCCGAGGTCAGCTCGGCGGTGCGCTGGGCCACCTGGTCCTCCAGCGTGGAGGCGTGGCCGCGCAGGTCTTCGAAGGCGCGCAGCAGGGCCTGGCGCATGCGTTCCATCGCGATGCCCACGCGGGCGATCTCGTCCTCGCCACCCAGCTCCAGCGGCTGGTCCAGGCGGCCGGCCGCCAGCTCTTCCGCGGCCCGGCTGAGCTTGGCCATGGGGTGCAGCACGCGGCGCTGCAGCACGCCCAGGATCAACACCAGGGACAGGGTCAGGATGCCCACCGAGCGGGCCAGGGCGCGCCAGGCCTCGTTCTGCTTGGCTTCCAGCAGCGGCGCGGCGCTCATGGCCACCGTCAGCTGCGCGATCTCGCGGCCGTCGCGCGTGACGGGGCGGGTGAGGGTGAGGGTCAGGTCCGGATCGGGGTCCGGGCGCTGCATCTGGATGAAGGGCTGCGCGTTGTTGGGCTCGATCACCAGCACGCGCACGAAGCGGGGGTCGCTGGTCTGGGCGTCGATCATGGGCTGGGCCAGCTCGGCCGACACCTGCCAGATGGGCTCGGACAAGGACAGTGCCAGCACTTCCACCGTGCGGTTCAAGTCCCGCCGCAGGTCTTCCATCGCGGTGTGCCGCGAGGCCTGCCAGTCATACAGCAGCACGAGGCTGGTGGGCACGAGCAGGCCAACCCCCAGGGCGAGGATCACCGCATTGCGCAACGAGCTCTGGAACAGTCTCAAGGACAGTCTCTCCTCCGGCGTCCATCATCACCGTCCACCGCGGGATGGCTTGCAGGACGGTGGCCGGATTATGTCGCCGATTTGCCGGGTGCGGCTTGGCCGCCGCGACAGGTAAAGGGCCGGGATGAGAAAGGCTTCTCGGACACGCGCCCCGGGGTGCATCGCTGGGGGCCAGGTCTTGCGTGCCGCCAGATGGCCCGGAACCCGCCTGCCACGGGCCTTTGCAGGGCTGGGAGTCGGCCCCCTTTGCCGCGTGAGATCTTGGTGGAAACCCTTGGTTCAAGCCGAAAAACGGGGCTGGAATTCCGGGGAAACATGACACGTATCAAGGCGGGCGCTGCGCGCAAGACCTACGCTGCGCCAGCCCGTGCCCTGGGGCGCTCCGTTTGGCGGCGCAGGGGTGCCCAAGTCCAAAGCGAGACATCATGAGTTCAGCCCACATCGACGCCCACCTGCTCCCGGCCTTGCAATCCAGCGGCCTCAAACCCCTGATGCTTGGCGGACGCGAACTGCTGCCCATCGTGCAGGGGGGCATGGGCGTGGGCGTGAGCGCCCAGAAACTGGCGGGTGCCGTGGCGGCCATGGGCGGGGTGGGCACGCTCAGCTCGGTGGACCTGCGCCGGCACCATCCGGACCTGATGGAACGCACCGAAGGCATGAATGCCGGCGAGGAAGCCAAGCGCCAGATCAACGAGGCCAATCTGGAAGCCCTGGACCGCGAGATCGCCGGCGCCCGCGAGCGCTCGCAGGGCCGCGGCCTGGTGGCGCTGAACGTCATGCGCGCGGTCAGCGAGTACGCCGCTTCGGTCAAGCGTGCGCTGGAGGCGGGCATCGACGCGGTGGTGGTGGGCGCCGGCCTGCCGCTGGACCTGCCGGACCTGGCCCAGGAGCATCCCAAGGCGCTGCTGATTCCCATCCTCAGCGATTCGCGCGGCGTGCAGCTGATCGTCAAGAAATGGGAGCGCAAGAAGCGCCTGCCGGACGCCATCGTGATCGAGCACCCGCGTCTGGCCGGCGGCCACCTCGGCGCGGCCCGCATCAGCGACCTGGACGACAAGCGCTTCGACTTCGACCGCGTGATCCCCGAGTGCCTGGACTTCTTCCGCAAGGCGGGCATCGAGCGCGAGATCCCGCTGATCGCCGCCGGCGGCATCCGTACCCATGAAGACATCCAGCGCCTGCAGGGCCTGGGCGCGGCCGCGGTGCAACTGGGCACGCCCTTCGCGGTGACGCAGGAAGGCGACGCCTCGGACGAATTCAAGCGCGTGCTGGCCGAGGCCCGCGACGAGGACATGGTCGAGTTCACCAGCGTGGCCGGGCTGCCGGCCCGTGCCGTGGGCACGCCCTGGCTCAAGGCCTATCTCAAGATCGAGCACAAGCTGCAGGCCGTGGCGCACGTCAAGAGCCGCTGCACCAAGGCCTTCGACTGCCTGGCGCAATGCGGCCTGCGCGACGGCCTGAAGGACTGGGGCCAGTTCTGCATCGACAACCAGCTGGCTGCCGCGCTGCGCGGTGACATCAAGAAGGGCCTGTTCTTCCGCGGTGCGGGCTCCTTGCCCTTTGGCGACCAGATCAAGAGCGTGCGCGAGCTGATGGAGCGGCTGCTGACGGGGACCACACTGCCGGCGCCCCAGCCGTCGGCCTGATCACGGCGTGATTCCAGGCCGGGTGTGAGCTGGGCGCGCTGGCCTGCGGTCGCTTCGCAAGGGCCGGGCCCAGGCTCGGCCAGTCGCGAAGCCCCCGCATGGGCGCAGCGGCGAGGGCCTTCCTAGAATGGCCCGATGCAGTCTTCAACGCCGCACTCGGCGCCCCCGCCCCGCGCCTGGATCGGCCTGCTGATGGCCAGCCTCGGGGCCCTGGGCTTCTCGGGCAAGGCCATCATCGTCAAGCTCGGCTACCGCCACGGGGCCGACGCCATCACCCTGCTGGGCCTGCGCATGCTGTTCGCGCTGCCACTGTTCCTGGGGCTGGCCTGGTGGTCCGGGCGCGGCAAGCCCGCCTTGACGCGGCGTGACGCCTGGGCCGTGCTGGGCCTGGGCTTCAGCGGCTACTACCTGGCCAGCTTTCTCGACTTCGCCGGCTTGGCCTACATCAGCGCCGGCTTCGAGCGCCTGATCCTCTATCTCAACCCCACCCTGGTGCTGCTGCTGGGCTGGCTGCTGCTGGGGCGCCGCGTGGGCTGGCGCCAGATGGCGGCCTTGAGCCTGAGCTATGCCGGCGTGCTGTGGGTCTTCGCCCAGGAGCTGCACTGGCAGGGCGAGCATGCCTGGCTCGGGGCGCTGCTGGTGCTGGGCTCGGCGATCAGCTATGCCCTCTACCTGCTCTACAGTGGCGAGGAGGTGCACCGGCTGGGGGCCATGCGGCTGACCGGCCTGGCCACTTCGGTGGCCTGCCTGCTCTGCGTGGGGCAGTACCTGCTGCTGCGCGGCCCGCAGGCCCTGGTCCAGGTGCCGCTGCCCGTGGTGCAGCTGTCCCTGCTCAATGCGCTGATGAGCACCTTTGCGCCGGTCCTGCTGGTGATGCTGGCCATCGAGCGCGTCGGAGCGGCAGTCGCGGCGCAGACGGGCATGCTGGGCCCCATGGCCACCATCGCGCTGGGTGCCTGGCTGCTGGACGAGCCGCTGACGGCCGGCGTGCTGGGCGGGACCGTGCTGGTGCTGGGGGGCATTCTGTTGCTGAATCGATGGAGGTGATCGCATGGATCTGGGATTGACGGGCCGCTGGGCCCTGGTGTGCGCGTCGAGCAAGGGCCTGGGGCGCGGCTGCGCCGAGGCGCTGGCCGCCGAGGGCGTGAACCTGGTGCTCAACGCCAGGGGCAGCGAGGCCCTGGAGGCCACCGCGGCGGCCCTGCGTCTGGCGCACCCGGCGCTGGAGATCCGGTGCGTGGCGGGCGACATCAGCCAGCCGGCCGTGCAGGCGGCGGCCCTGGCGGCCGCGCCGCAGATCGACATCCTCGTCAACAACGCCGGCGGTCCGCCCCCGGGCGATTTTCGGGACTGGGAGCGCGAGCACTGGCTGGCCGCGCTGGAGGCCAATATGCTGACCCCCATCGCCCTGATGAAGGCGGTAGTGGACGGCATGGCGGCGCGCGGCTTCGGCCGCATCGTCAACATCACCTCCGCCGCGGTCAAGGCGCCCATCGACACCCTGGGCCTGTCCAACGGCGCCCGCTCAGGCCTGACCGGCTTCGTGGCCGGCCTGGCACGCCAGCCGCGCCTGGTCGCGGCCAACGTGACCATCAACAACCTGCTGCCCGGCGCCTTCGACACCGAGCGCCTGGGCAAGACCCTGGCCGCCAGCGCCGAGCGCAGCGGGCAGGATCTGGCCCAGGTGCGCAGCCAGCGGGCCCAGGCCATTCCGGCGCGGCGCTTTGGCACGGCGGCGGAGTTCGGCGCGCTCTGCGCCATGATCTGCAGCGCGCAGGCGGGCTACCTGACGGGGCAGAACATCCTGCTGGACGGCGGCGCCTATCCGGGTACGTTCTGACACGATTTGGCGGGCTTTGCCCCACGGATTGGGGAGGTCGTTACCGTCGGTAACGCCTTCACAATCGGCGCTTCGCCCAAGCACGGATGGCTTGGCGACAATGCGGCGCCCCTCCGATCCGTCAGTGATCCGGGCACCATTTGTGGAGGTATGGGATTCCCATGAAATCGAAGATCGCCCTGGCCCTCGCGGGCCTCCTGGCAGGCCTGCACCTGGCACCTGCCTTCGCCGAAGAAACCAGCTCGCAGGTCGAGAAGTGCTCGCAGAAGCTTGGCGTCATGGCCGTGGTGGAGCCGCAGGCCGGCTGGCACCACCTCTCGCAGTACGGGCTGGGTTCGCCCTCGGCCCTGTTGCGCATGATGGTCCAGCAGTCCGGCTGCTTCGACGTGGTCGAGCGCGGTGTGGCCATGCAGAACCTGCAGCAGGAGCGGGCGCTCGCCCAGGGCGGTGATCTGCGCCAGGAGTCCAACGTCGGCAAGGGCCAGATGCAGGCCGCCGACTTCGTCATGACGCCCAATGTGCAGATCGGCGCTTCCACCACCGGCGGCATCGGCGGTGCGCTGCTGGGCCGCGTGGGCGGCGTGTTCGGCGCCATCGCCGGCAACCTCAAGTTCCGCGAGGCCTCGACCAGCCTGCTGATCGCCGACGTGCGCTCCAGCCTGCAGGTGGCCGCCGCGGAAGGCAAGGCCACCAAGACCGATTTCGGCATCGGTGGCTGGGGCTATGCCGGTGCCGTGGTCGGCCTGGGCGGCTACACCAGCACGCCCGAAGGCAAGATGGTCGCCGCCAGCTTCCTGGACAACTACAACACCATCGTCAAGACCATCCGCGACCAGCCCAGCCTGATCCGCACCAGCAGCGCCGCCGGCGACGCCAATGCCGCCGCGTCCACCAAGGCCGAGGCGCCGCAGCCGGCCGGCCAGACCCTGTGCCCCAAGATCGGCAACGTCAAGGCCTACGCCAGTGCCGCCAAGGACGCCAAGGTGGTGGCCTCCATTCCCAAGGGGGAGGAGCTGATCGCCTCGGGTGAAGTCAAGAACGGCTTCGTCTACGTCGACGCGGCCAACTTCAGCGGCTGGGTGCAGCGCACGCTGGTCGGGGCCTGCGGGGCGCCGGTGACGGCAGCGCCGCTGCCCGTCAATCCCACCCCCGCCGCCGGAGGCATTTTTGGCAGCTTTGCCGGCTCCTTCTCCGGCCCTGAGCAAGGGACCTTCAACGTGGTGGTCACGCCGGGTGCCGGCGGCATGGGCGTGGTCAGCGGTGGCGGCGTGTCCAACCAGACTGGCGCCTTCAGCGTCAGCGGCACGGTGGCGACCAATGGCCGCATGAACATGACGGCGTCGGGCTCTGCCGGTTCGGCCATCTACCAGGGCTTCCTGGACGGCTCCACGGGCACGGTGAGCGGCACCTGGCACTATGCCCACCGCAGCAACCCCACCGGCAGCTTCGGCGGCCAACGCCAGTGATGCGGAGGGCGGCCCTGTGCCGCCCCGTGCCTGGTTCAGCGGCGCGAGGACACGACGATCCCCGCCGCAATCAAGGCGAAGGCCACCCCATGGAACCATTGGGGCCACTCACCCAGGGCCGCGGCTGACATCAGTGCGGCAAACGCCGGCGTGAGGTTGCCAAAGAAGGCGGCCACGGCCGGCCCCGCCTGCGCCACGCCCAGGCCCCAGCAGCGGTAGGCCAGCAGCGAGGGGCCCAGCGCCACGTAGAGCAGGGTCCAGGCAAGACCTGACCCCCACACCAGCGGCTGCGTGGACAGCAGCTGCTCCGCACCTGCCGAGAGCCCGGCGAATCCCAGCCCGAAGACCAGCTGTGCCATCAGCGAGGCGGCCCAGTCCCAGGCCGGCCGCTGCGTCCCTTGCATATGCGCAGGCGGGCGGGCCAGCAGCCAGCTGTAGATCGCCCAGCTGATGACGGCCAGCAGCATCAGCAGGTCGCCTTCCACGAATCGCACCTGGCCGAGGGCCTGCAGATGGCCCCGGCTCAGCACCAGTCCCACGCCCAGCAGCGACAGCAGTGCCCCCAACAGCTGGCGGCGGTCCGGACGGACCTGGAAGAAGAGCGCGCCCACGCCCAGCATCCACAGCGGCAGGCTGGCGGCGATCAGCGTCACGTTCAGGGGCGTTGAGCTGTGCAGGGCCTGGTATTGCAGCGCGTTGTAGCAGCCCATGCCCAGAAAGCCCGTCAGCGCGAAGTAGCGCCAGCGCTGCAGCAAGGCCGCGCGGTCGGCCCACAAGGGGCGGGCCAGCGGCGCCAGCACGAGGAAGGCCAGCAGCCAGCGCAGGAAGTTCAGCGTCAGGGGCGGGATGGCGCCGGCAGCCCAGCGCCCAACCACGGCATTGCCGGCCCACAGCAGGGGCGGCAGGGTGAGCAGCAGGGCGAGCTTGGGGCTGAGCTTCATGGTGGCAAAGCGGCCCGGGGCGGCACGCGGGTGCAAAGGCTGGCACGATAGCGGACGCAGCTTGTCGCCGCGCTGACAGCTTTGAGAATCCTGGCAGCGCGGCATTCTTTTCATTGGCTCATGCCAGGAGAAACAGATGTCCCAGGAACAGGTCGTGCGCATTGCCCAGCCGGGCGGCGTGGAGGTGATGAAGCTGGAGTCCATGGCGCTGGGGGCGCCGGGCCCTGGCGAGGTCCGCATACGGCAGGCCTTCTGCGGCCTGAACTACATCGACATCTACCACCGCAGCGGCGTCTATCCGATGCCCATGCCTTCGGGGCTGGGCATGGAAGCCTCGGGTGTGGTCGAAGCGGTCGGGGAGGGTGTCAGCCACCTGGCCGAGGGCGACCGCGTGGCCTACGCCAGCCAGCCCGTGGGCGCCTATGCCACGGCGCGGGTGATGCCGGCCCGCTGCGTGGTGCGCCTGCCCGAGTCCATCAGCCTGGAAACCGGTGCGGCCATGATGCTCAAGGGCCTCACCGTGCAGTACCTGCTGCGCAAGACCCTGCCGCAGGGCGGCCTTCAGCCGGGGGACACCGTGCTGTTCCATGCCGCGGCGGGCGGCGTGGGCCTGATCGCCTGCCAGTGGGCGCGGCATCTGGGCTTGACGCTGATCGGCACCGCCGGCAGCGACGAAAAGTGCGAGCTGGCCCGCCAGCATGGCGCGGCCCATGTCATCAACTACCGGCGTGAGAACTTCACGGAGCGGGTCAAGGAGCTCACCGAGGGCCGCGGCGTGAAGGTGGTCTATGACTCGGTCGGTGCCGACACCTGGGCCGGTTCCATCGCCTGCCTCAGCACCTTCGGCCTGATGGTCAGCTTCGGCAATGCCTCGGGCGTGGTGCCGCCCGTCAGCCTGAGCAGCCTGTCTGCGGCCTCGCTGTACGTGACCCGGCCCGTGCTCTTCGCCCACCTGGCCACGCGCGAAGGCACCCAGGCCATGGCCGATGACCTGTTCCAGGTGGTGGGCAGCGGCGCGGTGCGGATTCCCATCGGCCAGCGCTATGCCTTTGCCGAAGTCCAGCAGGCCCATCGCGAGCTGGAGGCGCGCACGACCACCGGCTCAGGCCTGCTGGTGCTTTGAGCGCCGCCAGACCTGTCACGGCGTGCCAGGCCCTCCGAGGGAGCTCAAGGAAACTTGGGGCGGCCCTGCGTTTCCTTGAGCGGTGCAAGCGGATGCCGGGTCCGCAGCGGCCTCAGGCATTGGCACGGGCAGCTGGATGTCAAAACTGAAGCAGGAGCCGGTGCCCGGCTGGCTCTCGACCTGCACCCGCCCGCCCATCAGCTCCACCAGTCGTTGCACGATGGTCAGCCCCAGCCCGGTGCCGCCATAGCGCCGGGTGATGCTGCCGTCCGCCTGGGTGAAAGGGGCGAAGATGTGGCGGATCTGGTCGGCCGTCATGCCGATGCCTGTGTCATGCACTGAGAAGCGCAGGGGCACGCCCTGCGTGGCGGGGCCGGGCAGCTGGCCGTCCTCGTGCGGCAGCAGCATCACCTCCAGCCGCACTTCGCCGCGTTCAGTGAACTTCAGCGCATTGCCCACCAGGTTGACCAGCACCTGGCGCAGGCGCAGGGCGTCGCCCACCACCCGGGCCGGGACGCAGGGCTGCAGCAGGGCATGCAGGCGTATGCCCTTGTCGTGGGCCTGCAGCAGCAGGGGGTGCAGCGACTCCTTCAGGCAGTCGTGCAGCGCGAAGGGGCGGCTTTCGATCTGCACCCGGCCGGCCTCGATCTTGGCCAGGTCCAGCAGGTCGTTGATGATGACCAGCAGGCCCTTGGCCGAGCTGTGGGCCATCTCGATGAAGCGGCGCTGGCGCTCGTCGAGCTCGGTTTGCAGCACGAGCTCGGTCAGCCCCAGCACGCCGTTCATGGGCGTGCGGATCTCGTGGCTCATGTTGGCGAGGAAGGCGCTCTTGGCCTGGCTGGCGGCCTGGGCGGCCAGGCGCGCCGACTCCAGCGCCGCCTGGGTGGCCTTGAGGTCGGCGATGTCGCGCGCATTGAGCTGCATCACCAGCTCGCCGGTGACCGGGTCGCGCATGGGGCGGGCGTCCAGGCTGTGCCAGCGCCGGCCGGTCTGGGTGTTGAGCTCCAGGTCGGCCGCGAAGGTCTGGCCGCGCTGGACCTGGACCATGATGCGCCGCCCCACCTCGGGATCGGGAAACAGGCTGCCGAACTCATTCTGGCCCTTGTCCCGCGGCAGGCCGGTGAAGCACATGGCGGCGGCGGGGTTGCGCATCAGGAAGCTGCCGTCACGCAGGGAGATCATGGCGATGCGCACTGAGGTGTGCTGCAGCGCCTCCACGCCGCGCAGCATGGACTTGTCAGCAGCGCTGGAGAGCGAATCCGCGGCAAACAGCATCACCTGGCGGCCGTCGGGTGTGCGCATGGCGCGCGAGACCAGCATCACCGTCACCGGCTGGCCTTTCGGGTAGAGCGTCCACTGCTCGCGCACGATCTTGCCCCGTGCGTGGTCCGCGGCGGTGACGGCCAGCCGGGCGCGCACCGCCTCCGAGCTGTCCGCATGGTCGCGAGCCAGGAATTCCTCGGCGCTTTCGGCGCGCCAGAAGCTCAGGGCCGCGGCATTGGCCCAGAGGTTGCGCTGGCGCTGCTGGTCATAGACCCACATGGGCACATCGAGCCAGTCGTAATGCGTCAGGCAGGCGAAGTCGAGCATGTCAGGCGGAACGGGTGGAGGTTGGGCAGCGCAAGTCTGCACAAGACTACACAAGGCTGCGCCGAATTGTGGCGCGTGTGCGGCCCCGCAGGTCCTGCAAGTTTGGCGCTTGCGTGCGGTTCAGGAGTCTGCTATCGCGGCCCGGTAGGCATGCCAGCTCGCATGGCCGA
Source organism: Burkholderiaceae bacterium (assembly GCA_041913905.1). Lineage (GTDB taxonomy): Bacteria > Pseudomonadota > Gammaproteobacteria > Burkholderiales > Burkholderiaceae_C > Roseateles_B. The sequence goes on from JAYSEK010000050.1 coordinate 28,866, forward strand.
GCACGGGGCCCACCACCAGCAGGCCAAGAAAGCCGGGCAGCAGTGCGAGGCCCACCAGCACCACGATCAGCGCGCCCCACCACAGCATCACGCCGGTCTGTGTCAGCACCAGGCGCAGGCTGGTCAGGCCGGCGGTCACGGCGTCGACCTGCTGGTCCAGCATCATCGGAATCGAGATCACGCTGACGGCGTAGATCAGCCCGGCGAAGAGGGCGCCGACGGTCAGGTAGGTAACGATGAAGCCCAGGTTCTCGGGCTCCAGCAGTTTGTCCAGCGAGCCCGCGAAATCCGGCATGCCCTCGAAGCTGACGGCGAAGATCACTAGCGAGGCCCGCCCCCACAGCATTTCCAGGATCAGCAGCACGCCGCCGAAGATGGCCATCTGCCCCATGTGGCTGTCCCAGGCGGTGAGCGAGTCGCCCAGGTCGGGCTGCTCGCCGCGCTCCAGCCGCATCGAGACCTGGTACAGCCCCATGCAGAGAAACGGCCCCATCAGCAGGAAGCCGGCGGACAGGGCCAGCGTATAGGCCGGGGCGTACTGGTAGACCTTGAGCAGACCCCAGCCCATGAGCACGAAGCAAGTCCCGTAGAACAGCCCGATGCCCGGATGCCGGCGGAAATCCCGCCAACCCAGCCACAGCCAGTGCAGGGGCTGGCTCCAGCGCAGCGTGTTGAGCTGCAAATGGAAGGCCGAGACGGAGGCCGGCTCCGGCGTTGGCGAGGCTTGATCGGGATCAGGCGAGGGGGTGGGCGGCTGTGAAGGCCCGGACGGGCTTGCGTCGGGCGCCGGATCCTGCGCCAGGGGTGGATTCATGAGGGGGCTCCTTCCAGCGCCAAGGCTAGAGGGAGGGGCAGGGCACGTCAGCGGGCCTTTCCCTAGGACCCGTGCATGATCTGGATCAAGCGTTGCGTGCGGGGCTCAGCTGCGCCGCACGCGGCGCAGCTCGTCCAGGATCAGCAGGCAGGCACCGACGGTGATGGCGCTGTCCGCCACGTTGAAGGCCGGGAAGGTCCAGGCGTTCTGGTAGTGGATGGAGATGAAGTCCACCACATAGCCATGCAGCAGACGGTCGATGACGTTGCCGATGGCACCGCCCAGGATCAGCGACAGCGCCGTGGCGAAGAGGGTCTGGTGCCCGTGCTTGCGCAGCAGCCACAGGATGAAGCCGGTCGCCGCCGCGCCCAGGGCCACGAAGAACCAGCGCTGCCAGCCGCCCGCCCAGGCCAGGAAGCTGAAGGCGGCGCCGGTATTGTGCCAGCGGACGATATTGAAGAAGGAGGTGACGGGGCGGCTGTCGCCGAGTTGGAAGCTGCCCAGGATCAGCACCTTGGTGAACTGGTCGGCCAGGATCACCAGCAGGGCGATCGCGAGCCATTGGATCAGACGTGGGGAAGCGGGTTTGGTGGCCATGGGCAGCTGCGGGTGCGGGGTTCAATGCGGAAGCAGGGCGCTACTGTAGCCGCTCCGGTGCAGAGGCCGCCGAAGGGCCCCGCGAGTTGACATTTGTCAGCGGCGCCGCAGGGAACTAGAGTGGTTGAAAGGGCCTGTTGCCGCTGCCGGGCGTCGGCGTCGGGTCGTGTTGCCAGTTCGCTGTTGGCGATTCGCTGTCGGCAGTTGGCAGCCCCGTTGGCGGCTGAGCCCGGGAAGGAGTTCAACATGCGCAAGAGGATCTACTGGATGCTGCCGGACCTGGAAAGCGCCCGGCGCTGCATGAACGACCTGCTGCTGGCCCGCATTCCCGCCCCGCAGATCCATTTCATGGGCAAGGAAGGGGCGGACATGAGCGGGCTCCAGGTGGCCAGCGTGTTGCAGACCTCGGACCTCATCGAGGCCGCGGAGACCGGCCTGCTGGTGGGCGCCGGCCTGGGCGCTGCCGCGGGCGTGGTGGCGGCCTACAGCCTGGAATCCACCGTGCCGGCAGGCCTGGTGATCGCGCTGGCCGCCCTGGGCGCCGTGCTGGGCACCTGGTTCTCCAGCATGATCGGCAGCTCCATCCCGAGCCGGCGCCTGAAGCGCTTCGAGGGCGCCGTGGCGGCAGGCCAGTACCTGCTGATGGTGGACGTGCCGCGTGGTCGCGTCAGCGAAATCGAGGCCCTGCTGGCCGAGTCCCATCCCGAAGCCCGCTACCAGGGGCAGGAACCCAATGTGCCGGTCTTTCCCTGAGATCCTGGGCGCCTGAGCCGCTTTGCGGGGCGTGCCCGCCACACCGCCGTCCCATGAGAAACGCCCCGGCATGCACCGGGGCGTTTGCATTGTGCGCGTCCGGATCCGACCTGAATCAGGCCTGGATCCGGCCTGGATCAGGCAATGTGGCGAACCTCGCCGCTGCCATGCAGATTGCTGTGGCAGCGTCCGCACAGGCCCGGGTGCTCCGCCACGGCGCCGACGTCCTCGCGGTAGTGCCAGCAACGCTCGCACTTGGCGTGGGTGGTCGGCGTGACCGTGACACTCAGCGCGGCCGCGGCCTCGACGCGGGCCGCCGAGGTGATCAGCACGAACTTGAGGTCGTCGCCCAGCGATTGCAGCAGGGTCAGGTCTTGCTCGGCCGCGCCGATCACGAGCTCGGCCTGCAGCGAGGCGCCAACCTGGCCCTGGCTGCGCAGATCCTCGATGGCCTTGTTGGCCAGCTCGCGGATCTCGCGCACACGGCTCCACTTGGCCAGCAGGGCAGCGTCCGGCGCATCGAACTGCCAGAAGGTCTCGGTGAAGATGGTCGCTCCGCCGTTGAAGACCTGCCAGGCCTCTTCGGCGGTGAAGCTGAGGAAGGGTGCCATCCAGCGCAGCATCGCGTTCGTGATGTGCCACAGTGCGGTCTGGGCCGAGCGGCGGGCCAGGCTCTTGGGAGCCGTCGTGTAGAGGCGGTCCTTGAGCACGTCCAGGTAGAAGCCGCCCAAGTCCTCGGAGCAGTAGACCTGCAGCTTGGCCACCACGGGATGGAACTCGTAGCGCTCGAAATGCGCCAGCACCTCGGACTGGAACTCGGCGGCGCGGGCCAGGGCGTAGCGGTCCACTTCCAGCAGCTGGTCCAGCGGCACGGCCTCGGTCGCGGCATCGAAGTCCGAGACATTGGCCAGCAGGAAGCGCAGGGTGTTGCGGATGCGGCGGTAGCTGTCGACCACGCGCGCCAGGATCTTGTCATCCAGGCCGAGGTCGCCCGAGTAGTCGGTGGCGGCGGTCCACAGGCGCAGGATCTCGGCGCCCATCTTGTCGGACACGGCCTGCGGCGCGACCACATTGCCGACCGACTTGCTCATCTTGCGGCCCTGGCCGTCCACGACGAAGCCGTGGGTCAGCAGGCCCTTGTACGGCGCGCGGCCGTAGAGCGCCGAGGCGATCAGCAGCGAGCTGTGGAACCAGCCGCGGTGCTGGTCATGGCCTTCGAGGTACAGGTCGGCCTCGGG
>JAYSEK010000051.1:0-5780 GCA_041913905.1 Burkholderiaceae bacterium
TACGACGGGACTTGCACCCGTAGGAGTGCGCCCATGCTGGGCGCACCGCAAAAAGGCCGCTGGAGACAGCGGCCTTTTTCTTTGCAGTCCCTTCACAGGGCGATTCAATGCGGCTCAGTGGCTGGAGGCTGATGCCGGACCGGAGGCCGACGCCGGACCGGACGCCGGACCATCCAGGCTGCCGGGCGGCGCGCCGGCCCAGAGCTTTTTCAGGCGGGCGAGCTCGACGTCAAACACCTTGTTGACCCGCACGAGCTCGGCCTTCTGGTTCTCGATCAGCACGCGCTGGGCTTCGCTGGCCACGTCGTTGGCGTCCAACTGCTGCTTGAGCTTGGCCGGCAGCGGCTTGCCCTTGTAGAACTCGGCCTCGTCCTGCAGCGGCTTGCGCTCCACCGCGAGCTCCTTGATGCGGCGCTCCGAGGCCTGCATGGCCTTGTTGATGTCGTCCAGCGCGGCCTCGCGGGCCTCGCGGTGAGCCGCCTCCGTGCGGTAGCGGATCATCAGGTTGCGGTCGCGCCGGATCGCGTCCTGCTGCGCGGCCCGGTCGGCGGCCAGCTTGCGCTCCTTGAGCTCCTGCGCGGCCTTCTCCTCCAGCGACATGGAAGGCGGCAGCAGCGACTTCACGGATCCGTCGGGGTTGTGCACCCGCTGCTCGCGGTTGGCGCATTCGGGAATGGGGCGGTCGGAGGTCAGCTTGCGCCCGTCCGGCGCCACGCAGCTGTAGATGGCCTTGCCCTGCGCATGCGCAAGACCTGACCCCATCAAGCCCAGCAGCAGGCCGGCAAGCGGCAGCGGCTGGCGCAAGAACCTGCACAGGGGCATTGGACGGCGCAGCGTTGGCATCAGACTCCGTAGCGATCTCGATAGGCCTGGACAGCCGCTGCATGGGCAGCGATGTCCGCCGAGCTGTTGTGATGCAGATACTGCAGCAAGTCAGACAAGCCGGCAATGGCACTCACGGGCAGCTGCAGCTGCCGGTTGACATACTGCACGGCCGACCAGGGCTGCTCCACCCCGTTTTCAGCAGCCTTTTCCTGCCGGTCCAGGGCGATCGAGACGCCGCAGGGCGTGGCGCCCGCGGCCTGGATCATGGCAATGGATTCGCGCACCGAGGTGCCGGCCGAGATCACATCGTCGATGATCAAGACCCGGCCCTGCACCGGTGCGCCGACCAGGGTGCCGCCCTCGCCGTGGTCCTTGGCTTCCTTGCGGTTGTAGGCGAAGGGCTTGTTGTGGCCCAGCCGCGCCAGCTCCACCGAGACCGCGGCCGCCAGCGTGATGCCCTTGTAGGCCGGGCCGAAGATCATGTCGAACTCGATGCCGGAGGCCAGCAGGGTCTTGGCGTAGAACTCTGCCAGGCGGCCGAGTTTGGCCCCGTCATTGAACAGGCCGGCGTTGAAGAAGTAGGGGCTCATGCGCCCGGCCTTGGTCTTGAACTCGCCGAAGCGCAGCACGCCGGCCTCCACGGCAAAGGCAACGAATTCCTGGGCAAGCGGCGTGGAGGAAGTGGTCATGGCGGGTGACGGGGGATCTTGAAGTGGCACGCATTGTATTGAGACGGCGCAAAAAGGCCCGGCTTCCCGCCCCGTGAAACAAGGGGGATGCCGGGCCGCGGACCCGCTCGGCACCGGCGCCCTGGCGGGGCCGGTGTCAGAGGCGGATCACAAGGAAACGCCGGGCCGCCCCAAGTTTCCTTGAGCCCCTCGGGGGGCCTCGCACGAAGTGACAGGTCTGGGGGCTCTTAGAACAGGGCCTTGAACTGCACGCCGTAGGTGCGGGGTTCGTTGACGAAGCCCGTCAGGTTGTCGAAGTCGATCGCGCCGTTGACGACCACCTTGTTGCTCAGATTGCGCACAAAGCCGGCCACTTCGTACTTGCCATCAGCCCAGATATAGCCGGCACGCAGGCCGCCTTCCAGCAAGGCCTTGCCGGTGAGTTCCTTGGCTTCATACAGGAAGAAGTTGACTTTGGAGCGGTAGGCCCAGTCGGTGTAGACGAAGTACTCGTTGCCGTCGGCGGTGGGGATCGAGTAGCGGGCCGTCAGGTTGGCGATCCACTTCGGCGCATTGGGCAGCGGGTTGTTGTAGAGGCTGTAGCGGCCGTTGGCGTCCGGCGTGCCCACCATGGTGGCGTTGCTGCCGGGGCGGGTGGCGAAGAGCGTGGGATCCTTGATCTTGGTGTCGTTGTAGCTGAGGCCCATGGTGAGCATCAGGCGTTCGACCGGGATCAAGTCCAGGTTGAGCTCGAAGCCCTGGCCCTGGCCCTTGCTGGCGTTGAGCAGCGTGTTGCTGTTGCCGCTGCCGCCCACGGCGGTCAGCTGCTGGTCCTTCACGGTGTAGGTGAAGACATTGGCCGACAAGCGGGCGCGGCGGTTCCAGAACTCGCTCTTCACGCCAGCCTCATAGGACGTCACCGTTTCCGGACGGGCCTTGCTCTGCGTGCCGAAGCCGCTGGCCGGGTAGATGGACGCTGCACGGAAGCCGGTGGCGACGCGGGCATAGAGGTTGGTCTGCTTGTCCAGGGCATAGGTGCCTGACGCGTCCCAGCTCAGCTTGTGGTCGTTGGTGCTGGCGCTCGTGCCGGCGGCGTCGTTGACCTTGCCGATGGTGTTCAGGTCCTTCTTGTCCTGTGTGTAGCGCAGGCCGCCGCGCACCTTGAAATCGGGGCTGAGCTCATAGTTGACCGAGCCGAACAGGGCCCAGGCTTTGTTGGTCTGGCGGCTGTCGACGATGCCGTCCGCCGGGTTGGCCAGGGTGTAGTCCACGCTGCGCATGGTGTACTTCTCGTCAAAGAGGTACAGCCCGCCCTGCCAGCGCAGCGGCCCGGCGGCCTGGGACTCCAGGCGGAATTCCTGCGTCAGCTGGCGGTGGCCCATCAGCGCGTCCGAGGTGTCCATCTGCCAGGTGGCTTCGCCCTGCGAGGGATAGGGCGGCGTCTTGGGGTCGCCGGAGAAGGGGTTGTGGTAGCGGTAGCCGCCATCGATGTCGCCGCGGCTGAAGGGCTGCACGGTCTCCAGGGCGGTGATGGAATGCAGCGTCATGCCCTCCAGGGCCCACTTCAGGCGCATGCTGGCGCCGGTGCTGTGCAGCAGCTGCTCGGTCTGGCCGTCGATGAACATCTTGGCCGGGTCGAAACCGTCGACCAGCTCATTGCTGCCGGGCTTGATGATGGAGGCCCGGAACAGGCGCGGGCTGCCCTTGAGCTCGCGGTTGTGCACGTTGAACAGCGCGCTGAAACCCTGGCTGGGCTCGTAGAGCGCCTGGATGCGCACGGCGCGGTCGTCGTAACCCTCGGTGGCCGGGGTCTTGGCGTTGGGCAGCTCATTCTTGACCCAGTTGCCACGGTGTTGGTTCTGCGCCGAGATGCGCAGGGCCCAGTCCCCGCCGACCGGCAGGTTGGCTGCGCCTTCCAGGTTCACCATGCTCTGGCTGCCGAAGGAGGCGTTGAAATAGGCGTCCTGCCGCTTGGAGGGTTTGACCGATTCGAACTTCACCACGCCGGCCGGCGTGTTGCGGCCGAACAGGGTGCCCTGCGGACCGGCCAGCACTTCCACGTTCTTCAAGTCGAAGGCGGGGAAGCCCTTGAGGATGGGGTTCTCCTGCACCACCTCGTCATAGATCAGGGAGACCGGCTGCGAGGCATTGAGGCGGAAGTCCGTGTTGCCATAGCCGCGCAGATAGAAGCGCGGGAAGGCACGGCCGAAGGAGGATTCGATGTTCAGGCTGGGCACGCGGCCGGACAGGGCGCGGATGTCCTGCCCGCTGGAATTGATCACATCCAGCTTCTCGCCGCTGATGGCCGAGACGGCATTGGGCACGTCGCGGATGTTCTCCACCCGGCGCTCGGCGGTGATCACCACGGCCTCCAGCTGGTTGGTCTGGGGGCGGGCGGACTCGGCCTTGGCCGCCTCCTGCGCTTGGGCCAGGGTCGGCAGGAAGGCCGGCAGGGCCAGGCTCAGGGCCAGGGCCAGCGGGCTGCGGCGGGCAAAGGTCTTGCGAGTCATCGGGGGTACTCCTTGGGCGATGTCTGGAACGATGGGAATGGCAGCGAAGGCGGCACGGCGGACAGCGTCTGGCAGGGCCTGTGGGCTCTTGCATCACCTGCCGGATCGGCCATGACAGCGGCAAACGTTTGCCATCTGACGCAGGAGAATCTAGCAAGAGCCGCAGTCCGGCGTCACCCCTAGCAGGCGCGCGGCACCCAAACGGTGCCGGGATGTTGCTGACCAACATCAGACCAGTTCAGCACCGCCGCACTGCGATACTCGCCGCCATCCGCTCCCCAGATGAGGAAAATTCACCGTGCGCTTCATCACCGCCAACCTGAATGGCATCCGCTCCGCGGCCACCAAGGGCTTTTTCGACTGGCTGCCCCAGCAGCAGGCCGATGCCGTCGGCGTGCAGGAGGTCAAGGCCCAGCAGGAGCATGTCGAGAACGTCTTCTGCAGCCCGGGCGATCTCAAAGGGCACTTCCACTATGCGCAGAAGAAGGGCTATTCCGGCGTGGGGCTCTACACCCGCGATGAGCCCAGCGATCTCATCATCGGCTTCGGCGTGCCCGAGTTCGATGACGAGGGCCGCTATGTCGAGAAGCGCTTCGACAAGCCCGGCCGCAAGCTCAGCCTGATCAGCTGCTACTTTCCCAGCGGCTCCAGCGGCGAGGACCGCCAGCAAGCCAAGTTCCGCTTCCTGGCGGCCATCTACCCGCACCTGATGGCCCTGAAGGCCGAACGCGAGTTCATCCTGGTCGGCGACATCAACATCGCCCACAAGGAGGCCGACCTCAAGAACTGGAAGGGCAACGTCAAGAACAGCGGCTTCCTGCCCGAGGAACGCGCCTGGGTGACCCAGCTGACCGACCCGGCCCAGGGCGGGCTGATGGACGTCTACCGCCTGCTGAAGCCGGACACCACCGACGACTGCTACACCTGGTGGAGCAACCGCGGCCAGGCTTACGCCAAGAACGTGGGCTGGCGCCTGGACTACCACTTCGCCACCCCCAAGCTGGCCGCCCTGGCGCAGTGCGAGGCCATCTACAAGAACCAGAAGTTCAGCGACCACGCGCCGCTGACCATCGACTACGGCTTCAAGCTCTGAGCCGCCACGGCGTCCCCATGGCAGGCGCAGGCCTCGCCATGCGCGGCCGCCACCAGTTCCGCCAGGATGCCGCAGCCGTGCCGATCATGCCGGGCATCGCAGCGGCTCTTGAGCGCCTGCAGCTGCGCCTCCAGCGCCTGCATGCTCTTGAGGCGGGCCCGCACCCGCGCCAGCTGCGCATCGACCAGGGCGTCCACGCCGGCGAGCTGCCGGGGATCATGGCTGTGCAGGCTCTGCAACAGCAGGCCCACGTCGGCCAGCGGCATGTCCAGGGCCCGACAGTGCCGGATGAAGGCCAGGCGCTCCAGGTGCGGCTGCGCGTAGTCGCGGTAGCCGTTGGCACTGCGGGAGGGCGGCGGCAGGAGCCCGCTTTTTTCATAGAAGCGGATGGTCTCGATGTCGACCCCCGTGGCCTTGCTGAGTTCGCCAATGCGCATCTCGGACCTCTCCTGCCCACTGAACAGGCATGCTGGGAAAGGGGTCAGCATAGCTGCTTGACTCTGGAGTGACTACAGGCTGTGCAATCCCCGTCCATGAACACGACCACGCGCCACGCCGCATTCAGCCATGCCAGCGACGGGGCTCCACCCGCCTGCGTTTCGAACTGCTGCGGCTCACGGCGCGACCCGTCGGCATGCACTGATGTTGGCGCCCACTCTCAACCGAGCCCAACCAGCTTGGAGC
>JAYSEK010000051.1:5880-32257 GCA_041913905.1 Burkholderiaceae bacterium
ACGAGCACGAGCACGAGCACGAGCACGAGCACGAGCACGAGCACGAGCACGAGCACGAGCAGAGCACGGCAGGCTCATGCGGCAGCGCCTGCAGCGCGGGCGCGCAGAGCACCGCGCCGGTGGCCGCCCTGGCGCCAGGCCTGCAGCGCTTGCGTCTGCACATTGCCGGCATGGACTGCCCGACCGAGGAGGCGCTGCTGCGCAAGCACCTGGCCGGCGAGCCGTCGATCCAGGCCCTGTACTTTGACCTGCTGGGCCGTGTGCTCAGCGTGGACCATGACGCCGCGAATGCCTCGGACTTTGTCCTGGCCTTGCAGGCGCGCATCCGGGCCGCCGGGCTGGACGCCGTGCCGATGGAGGCGCAGCGAGCCGCCCAGGTGGCGCCTGCCGTGCCTGTGCCGCTGCGTTGGCGCATGGCCACCGCCGGCGTGGCCGCCGTTGCGGCAGAAGCGCTGCACTATGCGGGCGCCGCCGAGCCCGCCGTCATCACCTGCGCCCTGCTGGCCGTCGCGCTCGGCGGCCTGCCCACCCTGCGCAAGGGCTGGCTGGCCTTGCGCAGCCTCACCCTGAACATCCATCTGCTGATGAGCCTGGCCGTGATCGGCGCGCTGATCCTGGGGCAGTGGCCTGAGGCCGCCATGGTGGTCTGGCTCTTTGGCCTGTCCGAGATGCTGGAGGCCCTGAGCCTGGCCCGGGCCCGCAACGCCATCCGGGCCCTGGGCGCCCTGGCGCCCGAAACCGCCTGGGTGCGCCAGCCCGACGGCCAATGGGTTGAGCAGCCCAGCGAGCAGGTGCCACTGGGCGCCGTGCTGCGCATCCGCGCCGGCGAACGCGTGCCCCTGGATGGCCAGGTGATCGACGGCCAGTCCAGCGTCAATGAAGCCGCACTCACCGGCGAAAGCCTGCCGGTGCCCAAGGCGGCGGGCGATGCCTTGCTGGCCGGCTCGGTCAACGAGCTGGGGCTGCTGCTGATGACGGTCACCGCCGCCAAGGGGCAGACGCTGCTGGACCGCATGGCCCTGGCCGTCCAGGACGCCCAGGCCCAGCGTGCGCCCACCCAGCGCTTCGTGGACCGCTTTGCGCGCGTCTACACGCCGATCGTCGTCTGCGCAGCGCTGCTGCTGGGTCTGCTGCCGCCGCTGTGGCTGGGCGGCCCCTTCGCGCCCTGGATCTACAAGGCCCTGGTGCTGATGGTGGTGGCCTGCCCTTGCGCCCTGGTGATTTCCACGCCGGTGACCGTGGTCAGCGCGTTGACGGCCGGTGCGCGGCGCGGCCTGCTGATCAAGGGCGGTCTCTACCTGGAGCAGGCCCACCGGCTGCGCAGCATCGCCCTGGACAAGACCGGCACGCTCACGCAAGGCCGGCCGGCCCTGGTCGGGTCCACGCCGCAAGGCCGCCTGGATGCGCGCGATCTGCTGCGCCACGCCGCCAGCCTGAACGCCGGCTCACGCCATCCGCTGGCCTTGGCGCTGATCGAGGCCGCGACCGCGCAAGACCTGACCCTGATCCCGCTGCAGGACTTCGAAACCCTGCCCGGCCGCGGCGTGCGCGGCCGGCTGGAAGGGCGGGCCTGGCAGCTGGGCAACGAGACCCTGGCCCGCGAGCTCGGCGCCCTCACTCCCGCCGCCGAAAGCGCAGCCCGGGCCTGGAGCGAGGCGGGCTGCAGCGTGCTGTGGCTGCTGCGCGAAATCGATGCCGGCTGGCGCTGCGAAGGGCTGCTGGCCTTGCGGGATCAACTGCGCACGCACAGCGCCGACGCCGTCGCGGCCCTGCAGGCAGCGGGCATCCGGATCTACATGCTCAGCGGCGACCAACGCGGCGCCGCGCTGGCCGCAGCGCGCGAGCTGGGCCTGCCCGAAGCCCAGGTCCAGGCGCCGCTGCTGCCGGAGCAAAAGCTCGCGGCCATCGCGCGGCTGCGCGAGCTGGGCCCGGTGGCGATGGTGGGGGATGGCGTCAACGACGCCCCGGCGCTGGCGCGCGCCGACATCGGCATCGCCATGGGAGCGGCGGGCACCGCCACCGCACTGGAGACGGCCGACGTCGCCCTGATGCAGGACGATCTGAGACGCCTGCCGGAGCTGATCACGCTCTCGCGGGACTGCAACCGGGTGCTGTGGCAGAACATCGGCCTGGCCCTGGGCCTGAAGGCGCTGGTGCTGGCGCTGACCCTGGCCGGCTGGGGCAGCCTGTGGCTGGCCGTGCTGGCGGATGCGGGCGCGGCCTTGCTGGTCGTGGCACTGGGCTTACGGCTGCTGCGCTGGCAACCGCGGCGCTGACACGTGCGCAAGACGCACGCTTGCCGCGCGGGCAGCCTTGAACCCATGCCAAAAGACAGGGGTGCCAGGTCTTGCCCCTGGTAGGAACCCGCAGAAACACGCTGTAAGCGCGCGGCGACAATACGCGCGCCGCCGCCGGAGTCCCCTCCCGGCGGCTTGTCCTATGTAAGCCCGGCGCACGACCAAGAGCTGTGTGCCGCGACGGTCCGGTCCGAGAGGGAACCGGCGCTTCGTAGGCCCGAACCATCGATCCAGCACGGAGTGTCGTTTGAACAAAATTCAGACCCCCGGGGCGCCGCAGACCATCCTCGGCCATCCCGACAGCCTGTTCGTCCTGTTCTTCACGGAAATGTGGGAACGCTTCTCCTACTACGGCATGCGCGCCCTGCTCGTGCTCTTCCTGGTGTCCACGGCCACTAAGGGCGGCTGGGGCTGGACCCGTGAGGAAGCGACCTCGCTGTACGGCTGGTACACCGGCCTGGCCTACCTGACCCCCATCTTCGGCGGCCTGATCGCCGACAAGCTGCTGGGCACGCGCCGCTCGGTGCTGCTGGGCGGCTTCATCATCGCGGCCGGCCACATCTGCCTGTTCCTGGAGACGGAGCCCACCTTCTACACCGGCCTGGGCCTGGTGATCCTGGGCACGGGCCTGTTCAAGCCGAACATCTCGGCCATCGTGGGCCAGCTCTACAACAAGGACAACGAGTCCCTGCGCGATGCCGGCTACACGCTGTTCTACATGGGCGTGAACTCGGGCGCCTTCTTCGGCATCCTGCTGTGCGGCTACATCGGCGAGAAGGTGTCCTGGAACCTGGGCTTTGGCCTGGCCGGCATCTTCATGATCCTGGGCGCGCTGCAGTTCCATTTCAGCCAGGGCATCTTCGGCAACATCGGTGGGTCGCCCAAGACCAACGCCGCTGCCGCGGCGGCGGAAGCGGACGACACGGCGGACCACATCGTGCGTGACCGCCTGATCGCCATCGGCGTGTTCTCCTTCTCCACCATCTTCTTCTGGTTCGCCTTCGAGCAGGCCGGCGGTTCCATGACCATCTTCGCGGCCGACTACACCGACCGCGCCCTGGTCGGCACCAGCGGTCTGGCCTTCAAGGTCGTCAACAGCCTGATGACGGTGATCCCCACCGCCATCCTCACCGGCCTGCTGTACAAGCTGGCCCGCCATACGGTGTCACGCTATCCGCTGGGCAATGCCCTGCTGGTGCTGGCCATCGGCGGCATCTGGGCGCTGGTGCTGTGGATGCTGGGCCGCGAGTTCCAGCTGGACCAGTCCGAAGTGCCCGCCACCTGGTTCGGCGTGCTGAACTCCTTCTTCCTCGTGATCCTGGCGCCGCTGTTCTCCAAGATGTGGGAGAAATACTGGCAGCCCAGCGGCCCGGTGAAGTTCGGCGTGGGCCTGATCCTGCTGGGCCTGGGCTTCGGCGCCCTGGCCTATGGTTCCATGGGCATTCCGGCCGGGGCCAAGACCGCCCAGGTCAGCATGATGTTCCTGACCCTGGCCTACCTGCTGCACACCATGGGCGAACTCTGCGTCTCGCCGGTGGGCCTGTCCTACATCTCCAAGCTGGCCCCCGCACGTCTGCTGGGCCTGATGTTCGGCTTCTGGTTCCTGAACACCGCCATCGCCAACTGGCTGGCCGGCAAGTCGGGCTCCTACATCGATCACATCTCGGCCACCTACTCGATGTCGACCTTCTTCCTGATCTTCACCCTGATCCCCATCGGCGCCGGCCTGCTGCTGATGATGCTGAACGGCTGGATGAGAAAGAAGATGCACGGCGTGCACTGACCGGCTGCCGTCTCCTTTCGCAAGGGCCTCGCATTCGCGGGGCCCTTTTTCATGGGCGAACGCCGTCGGCGCCGGGCCGGGCGGCCCGCTACCATCAGGCTCCCGACACGGCAGGAGCAGCACCGCATGAAATCGATGGGCAAGCGCGCCAGCGGCGCAAGGCTGGAGCGGATGCAAGGTTCGCCGCGCTGGGATGGCCAGGGCTTTCGCAACCTGCATCCCATTGCCCCGGGCCTGCGGGACACCGAGGGCCCGCGCGCGTCGATGCTGGAAATCCTCTGCCCCGACGAGCGACGGCGCCCGCCGGGCCCGCTGCCAGTGGTGAACCCCCGCGAAACCTGGGCACGGCCGCCGGGCAGCGGCCTGCGCGCGAGCTGGCTGGGCCATTCCAGCGTGCTGATCGAGATCGAGGGCCTGCGCCTGCTGACCGACCCGGTCTGGGGGCCGCGCGTTTCGCCCTCCATTCTGGCCGGCCCCAAGCGCTACCAGCCGCCGCCCGTGCCGCTGCGGGCGCTGCCGCCGCTGGATGCCGTGCTGATCTCGCACGATCACTACGACCACCTGGACTACCCCACCATCCGTGCGCTGGCCAAGCGGCCGCAGCCCTTCATCACCTCACTGGGCGTCGGTGCGCATCTGGAGGCCTGGGGCATCCCGCCCGATCGCATCATCGAGCTGGATTGGTGGGAGTCGCACCAGCTGCCCGGCACCGAACTGCGCGTGCATGCCGCGCCCTCGCAGCATTTCTCCGGCCGCGGGCTCAAGGACAAGAACGCCACCTTGTGGTCGTCCTTCGTGATCGAGTCGCCGCAGCAGCGCGTGTTCTTCAGCGGCGACACCGGCCTCAGCAGCGAGTACCAGACGATCCGCGAGCGCTTCGGTCCCTTCGACCTGGTGATGCTGGAGGTCGGCGCCTACCACCCGTCCTGGGGCGACATCCACCTGGGCCCGGTGAACGCGCTGCAGGCCTGGGAGTGGCTGGGCGGGGGCGCCCTGCTGCCCGTGCACTGGGGCACCTTCAACCTCGCCACCCACGACTGGGACGAGCCCGCCGAAACCTTGTTGCAGCTGGCCCCGGCCCGCGGCGTGCCCCTGCTGATGCCGCGGCTGGGCGAGGCGCTGGAGCCTGCGCAGGCCACGCCGAATCCCACGGCGTGGTGGCGCCAGGCGGGGCGTCCCGCGGCGCATGTGGAGGCACCGGCGCCGGCCGCCCCGCGCCTGCCGCGCTGGATGCCCTGGCCGCTGGACTAGCGCGTCAGCCAGCCCACCAGCCGACGCGTCAGCGGCGCCAGCAACAGGACGGCCGGAAAGGCCAGCGGCCAAGCATGCAGCCAGGCGCGGCGCCAGGCCTGCAGCCAGGGGCTCGGGTCCGCCAGCGTCGGCGGCACCTGGCCCCAGCTGGCGACTGCGGCAACCAGGGCCGACATCAGGCCCGAAAGAATCAAGGCGAACAGCAGCGGCGCAAAGCGAGCGGGGATCATGGCGTCTCCTTCCTGCGGACCTGCCCCTCAGGCCGCGCCCAGACGGTGCAGGGTCTCGGCCATGTGACGGCCAAAGAGCTGCGCGGTCTTGACGTCACCCGGCTCGAAGGCATCGGCCGGCATGCCATGGCCCGACTGCGCCATCAGCCCCGACCAGGAGCCGAGCCGATTGGCGGCCTCGCGCTCGGGCACGCCCGCATGCTGCTCCGGCAGGATGGGATTGCCCACCCAGACCATGCCGTGCTGCATGGCAAACACGAACAGCGACATCAGCGTGGACTGCTTGTCCCCCGACGGCAGGGACGACACGGTGAAGGCGCCGGCCAGCTTGCCGCGCAGGCGCTGCTGGCGCCACATGCGTCCGGTCGCGTCCATGAAGCGCTTGAAAACGCTGGAGACGCCGCCCAGGTAGGTGGGCGAGCCCATCAGCAGGCCGTCGTAGGCGGCCACGGCCTCCGGGTTGTCGCCGAGCGCATCGGCCTGCAGCAGGTCCACCTCGACGCCTTGGACGCTGCGCGCACCCTCGACGATGTGCCGCGCGATGTGGGCCGTGTGCCCATGAGCGCTGTGATAGATGACGGCCAGTTTCTTCATGATGAATCACTCCTTGAGAAAGATTGGAGAAGGGGGTCAGGTCTTGTCTGCCCTCAGGCGGTCGAGACCGGCAGCGCCGCGATGAGGCGCAGCGCCAGTGCGCTGAGGTACAGGCCCAGCCCGAAGACGGCATGGTTGGCAGTGCTGCGCAGCAGGTTCCTGGCGACCGGCCCGTTGCGCCGGCCGGCGAGGCCCGCACCCATCGCCGGCTGCATCAGCAGCAGCGGGGCCGCGACCGTGCCCAGGCCCACCGCCAGCGCCGGCCCCAGCCGCGGTGCCGCGAGCCAGCTGGGCCCCTGCCGGGCCACCAGCAGGGCCGCGAACAGCAGGCCGACGGCGTAGTGCATGACCCAGCCCAGCGCCAGCTCGCCCGGCACGGCCGGCGACCGCGCAATCGCCTCGTGGCGCCACCGCCCGCGCAGCAGGTGGCCGCTCCAGCGGCCCAGCAGGGCAAAGTTCAGGGTCGGGACGCCAGCGCGGCGCAGGCCCATCAGCCACAGGTCCATCACCGCCGTCGCTCCGACGCCCAGGCCCAGCACCTGCAGCAGGATCGTTCCCTGCGGGGTCCATTCATCCATCACACACCTCCGTTTCCTTGAGCTGCAAGCGCTTGACGCTTGTTGATTTCGCCTGCAGGATAGAAGTTGAAGTCAACTTCAAGTCAAGAGGCCAGGGTGATGGACATCGCGGAAGTGGCGCGCCGTTCGGGCGTGGCGGCATCGACCCTGCGCTACTACGAGCGCCGGGGGCTGATCGCCCCCATGGCGCGTGAGGAGGCGGGCCGGCGCAGCTACGCGCCCGGGGTGCTGGGCCAGCTGGCCCTGATCGCGCTGGGGCAGGCCGCCGGGCTGTCGCTGGACGACATCCGCACCATGGTGCTGCCCAACGGCCAGCCCAGCGTGGACCGCACGCTGCTTGCGGCCAAGGCCAGTGAGATCGACGCCCAGATCCTGCGGCTGCGCGCCATGAGCCGCGGCCTGCGCCATGCGGCCGCCTGCCCGGCCCCCAGCCACGCGCAGTGCCCGACCTTCCAGCGCCTGCTCAAGGCCGCGGCGACGGGGGCGTTGGCGCTGCCGCGCGACGCCGGTACGACCACGCAGGCGCGCAAGGCGCTGCAAGCACGCCGCAAGCACGCCACACCTTGAGCCGCGCCAGGGCTGGCACGGCTGGGGCGTGCATGCGAACATGCAGGCAGCCCCGCCATCGTCCCGCGCGAGGCATGAGGAGACGGTCATGCTGCGATTCCTGTCCTCCCCACGCTCCATCGCCCAGCGCCTGACCCAGGTCCAGGCCCTGGTGCTGCTGGTGGCCCTCATAGGCTCAGGCCTGGGCTACTGGGGACTCAGCCGCGTGGCCGCCCGGACCGATGCCATGCAGGCAGACACCATGATCACCGAGCGCATCGCCGCGGACTGGTATCGCAACGTCTACAACGGCATCACGCGCACCACCGCCATCGCGGTCAGCAGCGACGACCAGCTCGCCAGCTACTTCGCGCAGCAGGCCGCCGAATCCACCCAGCGCTCCACCGAGCTGCAACAGCAGCTGGGCAAGCAGCTGACTTTGCCGGAGGACCGCGCGCGCTTCGAGCGCATCGGCGAGCTGCGCAAGGGCTACCTCAGCGCCCGCGATGCCATCGCCGCCGCGCGCAAGGCCGGCGATGCGCCCAAGGCGCAGCAGCTCTTCGAGCAGACCTTCTCGCCCGCCGCCAAGCTCTACCTGGAGAGCATCCGCGAGGTCGCGCAGTCGCAGCGCGACCGGCTGGACCAGGTCCTCAAGGAGCTGCAGACCACCAACCGGCGTTCGCGCATGGCCTTGCTGATCTTCGGCGCCTGCGCGCTGCTGACGGGCGGCGCGCTGGCGCTGTGGCTGGCCCGCTCCATCACGCGCCCGCTGCACCAGGCCGTGTCGCTGGCCGATGCCATCTCGCATTTCGACCTCAGCCGCCGCATCGACGTGCAGGGCAGTGACGAAACCGGCCAGCTGCTGCGCGCCCTGGAGACCATGCAAAGCGCGCTGCTTCGTCTGATCGGTGAACTGCGCGGCTCCACGGACAGCATCAGCACTGCCAGCGCGGAGATCGCCACCGGCAACATGGACCTGTCTTCGCGCACCGAGCAGACGGCCTCCAACCTCCAGCAGGCCGCAGCCTCGCTGACGCAGCTGACCGGCACCGTGCGCCAGACGGCGGACTCGGCCACCACCGCCAACCAGCTGGCCAGCTCGGCCGCCGAAACCGCGCAGCGCGGCGGCGCGGTGATGAGCCAGGTGGTGGCCACCATGGGTGAAATCAGCGAGAGCTCGCGCCGCATCGCAGACATCATCGGCGTGATCGACGGCATCGCCTTCCAGACCAACATCCTGGCGCTGAACGCGGCCGTGGAAGCCGCCCGGGCCGGCGAACAGGGCCGTGGCTTCGCCGTGGTGGCGGGCGAGGTGCGATCCCTGGCCCAGCGCAGCGCCGAGGCCGCGCGCGAGATCAAGACCCTGATCGCCACCAGCGTGGACCGCGTGGAATCGGGCTCGCGCCTGGTGACGAGCGCCGGCAGCACGATGAACGACATCGTCAACAGCGTGCAGCGCGTGACCGACATCATTGGCGAGATCAGCGCCGCGGCGCATGAGCAGCGCGAGGGCATCGACCAGGTCAACGCCGCCGTCGGCCAGCTGGACCAGATGACCCAGCAGAACGCCGCCCTGGTCGAGCAGGCCGCCTCGGCCGCGGAGAGCCTCAAGGACCAGTCACAGCGCCTGGCGGACGCAATCTCGGTGTTCCGACTCCGCTGAAGCCGCGACTTGCGCTGGCGCCTCAGCCCGCCGTACGCGCCAGCAGCGGGCCGGGGCCGTGCTTGCGCAGGCGCTTGCAGTCGTACATGCGCTGGTCGGCGCAGTCGATCAGGGCCTCGGCGCTGAGGCCGTCGACCGGGTACAGGGCGAGGCCGCAGCTGCCTTCGATGGCATGGAGCCGGCCCTGATGGGCGAAGGGCGGGCGCAAGGCTTCCTGGAGCCGCAACTCGAATTGCCAGGCGCCGGCGGCCTCGGGCACCGAGGGCATCAGGATGGCGAACTCGTCGCCGCCCAGCCGCGCCACCACGTCCTCGCGTCGCGCCGTCTCCTTCAGGCGGCGTGCGAATTCCACCAGTGCGGCGTCGCCCGCGCTGTGGCCATGGCCGTCGTTGAGGGCCTTGAGCCCGTCCATGTCCAGCATCAGCACGGCCACGCCCCGCTGCGTGCGGCGCGCGCGCTGCAGGGCCCCGCGCAGCTGCTCCTGGAACATCGCGCGGTTGACCAGGCCGGTGAGGTCATCATGCGTGGCGCGCAGGAAGAGGTCGTCCTGCCCGTAGCGGGTGGCCCAGTACATGGAATTGCCCACCACGCATGACAGGAGGCTCAGCAGCTCGGCCTGCTCGGGGCCGAACTGCCCGAGCTCGCGCGACATGGCCTTGAGCACGCCCACCGGCTGGCCCAGGTGCATCAGCGGCACCACCACCATGGAGCGCAGGCCCACGCGGCGGCAGGCGCTGCGGTCCACGCGCGGGTCTTGCTCGGAGTCCTGGCAGATCAGCGCCTCGGCGCGCCGCATGCATTCGCCGGAAAGACTGGCCTTCAGCGAGACCTGCACCCCCAGCTGCGCCACGGCTGTGCCGCTGACGGCGCGGTAGTGCAGCACCTCGTCCTCGGCGATCTCGACGACGGCGCCGTCTGCCGCCACCAGGGACAGGGTGGACTGCGCCACCAGGTTCATGACGCCGGGCAGGTCCAGGCCCAGCTCGGCCACCTGGCCGTGGATCTCGATGATGCGGAGCAGTTCAGCCGCTGTAGCCATGACGGCCTCCACAAGGCTGGAAGAACTCCCTGACATCTGCGCTTGTTCTTTGGCAGTTTATGCGCGGCAGACCGACATTTGTGCGCTTGTCCCCACTTCCTTTCACGCCTTCAGCCCCCGCCCCACCAGGCGCAGGCGCCGCTTGAATTCCTTCCTGAGCCGGTACAGCTGAGCCGGGCGGTGCGCCCCTTGCGCGCGCTTGGCGCCAGCCACGGGCTCCAGAATGTCCAACTCCTCCATCTTGCGCCGGAAGCTGACCGGGTTGATGGTCTCGCCCAGCACCGCCTGGTAGACGGCCTGCAGTTCGGGCAGGGTGAAGGGTTCGGCGCACAGATGCGCCGGCAGCGAGGAATACAGGCTCTTGTTGCGCACCCGCTGCACCGCGGCCTCGACGATGTGGCCGTGGTCGAAAGGCAGCGCGGGCAGGCGGTCCACCGGCAACCAGTGCGTGGATCGCAGGCCCGACGGCGCCTGCTCCAGCGTGCCGGCATCCACCAAGGCCACGTAGGCCACGGACACGCTCCAGCCACGCGGGTCGCGCCCGGGGCCGCTGAAGGTGGCCAGCTGTTCTAGGTAAAGCCCCTGCAGGCCGGCCTTGTCGCGCAGCACGCGCAGGGCGGCATCCTCGCAGCCCTGATCTTCGTCCGCATGCACGTAGCCGCCAGGCAGGGCCAGGGCGCCAGCGAAGGGATCGCGCTCGCGCTTGAGCAGCAGCACCTGCAGCTGCTCGTCGCGCAGGGTCAGCAGCACCAGGTCCACCGTGCAGATCAGCCGTACCGGTGCGCTGGATGAGTTTGTTGAAGTGCTCACCGAACAGAGGATAGCGTCAAAACGGGCAGGTCCGGCGGATTCCTGCCTCCAGGTGGCTGACCATCATCCTGTGCAAGTTTCATTGGCCCTTCCAAACTAGTTAGTTGCATGTTGCATTTAAGAGGACGTATGATGGCCATGCATCACGAGACGCGCCAGGAGGGCCGCCATGAACACCCAGCTGCTGTTGATCGATCCGCAAAACGACTTCTGCGACCTGCCCGAGGACTGGCTGCCGCGCACCCCGGCCCTGGGTCCGGCATGCCGCCCGGCGCTGCCCGTCGCGGGAGCCCACGCGGACATGCTGCGCGCCGCCGCGCTGGTGGAGCGCCTGGGCCGGCGCCTGCAGGGCGTCACGGTGACGCTGGACGCCCACCATCGCATCGACATCGCCCACCCCGGCTTCTGGCAGGACGCCAGCCGTGACGCCGCGCCGGCCCCCTTCACCGCCATCACCGCGGCCCAGGTGCGGGCCGGGGCCTACCGTCCGCGCGAGACCGCGGCGCTGGCTCGCGTGCTGAGCTACCTGGACGCGCTGGAGGCGGCCGGCCGCTACACGCTGATGGTCTGGCCGGTGCACTGCCAGATGGGCAGCTGGGGCCAGACCGTGCATGCCGGGCTGCAGGCTTCCCTGGACCGCTGGGCGGACGTCCAGGGGCGCTCGGTGCAGATCGTCACCAAGGGCGAGAATCCCTGGACCGAGCACTACAGCGCGCTGCAGGCGGAGGTGCCCGATGCGGAGGACGCCCGCACCCAGCTCAACCGGCGGCTGCTGGCGGCGCTGGACCAGGCCGACGAGCTGCTGATCGCCGGCGAGGCGGGCAGCCACTGCGTCAAGGCCACGGTGGAGCACCTGGTCGAGCACCTGCCCTCGGGCCAGTGCGGCAAGCTGGTGCTGCTGCGCGACTGCATCAGCCCCGTAGGCGGCTTCGACGCCGCGCAGGACGCCTTCTTCGCCGCCATGCAGGCGCGTGGCCTGCGGCTGGCCCTCAGCACCGATTTCTGAAGGACGCCGCGATGAGCACCATCGACCACCCGCCCGTGATCCGCAGCCTGCTGGACACCGATCTCTACAAGTTCACCATGTGGCAGGCGCTGCTGCACCGCCATCCGCAGACGCAGGCCGAGTACCGCTTCGTCTGCCGCAACACGCCGGCTTTCCCGCTCAGCGAGTTGAAGAGCGAGGTCGAGCGCGAGCTCGATGCGCTTTGCAGCCTGAGCCTTCACCCCGAGGAGCTGGCCTATCTGCAGGGCCTGCGCTTCATCAAGAGCGATTTCATCGACTTCCTGCGCCTGTTCCGCTTCCAGCGCGCCTTCATCGAGGTCAGCACCGAAGGCGACACGCTGCACATCGTCGCCCGCGGCCCGCAGGTGCATGTGATGGGCTTCGAGATCCCGGTGCTGGCCATCGTCAACGAGCTCTACTTCCGCCGCCTGGACAAGCCGGCCGCGCGCGCCGAGGGGCAGCGCCGCCTGGACGCCAAGATCGCGACGCTGCAGGCCTTCGCGCAAGAGGCCGAGCGCTACCGCCATCCCTTCGAGCTCTTCGACTTCGGCCTGCGCCGCCGCTTCTCGGGCGCGTGGCAGCGCGAGGTCGTGCGCCAGCTGCGCGACGCCCTGCCGCAGCACTTCAAGGGCAGCTCCAACGTGATGCTGGCCCGCGAGCTGGGCCTGGTGCCCATCGGCACCATGGCGCACGAGTACCTGCAGACCTTCCAGGCCCTGGGCACTGTGCGCCTGCGCGACCACCAGAAGGCCGCGCTGGAGGACTGGGTGCAGGAGTACCGCGGCGACCTGGGCATCGCCCTGACCGACGTGGTCGGCATGGACGCCTTCCTGGCCGACTTCGACCTCTACTTCGCCAAGCTCTTCGACGGCCTGCGCCATGACAGCGGCGATCCCGTCGTGTGGGGCGAGAAGGCCCTGGCGCACTACGCGAAGCTGCGCATCGACGCCCACACCAAGCGCCTGGTGTTCAGCGACGGCCTGACCGTGGACAAGGCCATTGCGCTGTACCGCCACTTCGCCGACCGCGTGCAGCTGGGCTTCGGCATCGGCACCCACCTGAGCAACGACCTGGGCCTGACGCCGCTGAACA
Source organism: Burkholderiaceae bacterium (assembly GCA_041913905.1). Taxonomy (GTDB): domain Bacteria; phylum Pseudomonadota; class Gammaproteobacteria; order Burkholderiales; family Burkholderiaceae_C; genus Roseateles_B. Next base: position 18,770 of record JAYSEK010000051.1, read on the forward strand.
TCGTGATGAAGCTGACCCACGCCAACGGCCAGCCGGTGGCCAAGCTCAGCGACAGTCCGGGCAAGACCCTGTGCGAGGACGAGACCTTCCTGGCCTATTTGCGGCAGGTGTTCGGGCTGCGTGCCCTGTAGCACCCAGCCGCTGGCATGCCAGCCGCGTTGTCAGCAGCCCTCGATCGCATGACCGGTCACGCGTCTGGCAACAGCATCAACGGCATACCGGACCGTGCAGGAGAAGGCCGGCCGCTTGTCAGCGCCAGCGCGCGTGGAACGCGAGTACTGGTACTCAAGGCTTCCGTCAGCCCGCTGGGCGATGGCATCGGGCTTGCCCAGCTTGCGCAGCAGCTCGGCAACCGGTGCGCCATGCCAGTTGTCCAGTGCCTTGTCGAACTCGCTGCGCCGCTGCAGGTCGCTCGGGGTGGGTGCGGCCGGCAAAGGCGGCGCTGGCGATGGAGCAGGCACTGCAGCACGCTCACGTACGCCGTTATTATCATTTAGGCTTGCACACGCGGTCAGGCCGACCACGCAGGACACGCCAAGCCAAGCCGTCAACCGGCGGGGTCCCATCAGCGCCGCTATCGGCCGCCAGGAGCGCAGGGGTCTCTTCATTCAATGAACATTAATCCGCCCCAGCATGCTCCAGCGTAGCCAGAGGTAAATTGCGTATGCGCAGGCAGCGGGGCCCCATGCCATGGTGGCCTCGTGGATTCAATCGCTTACAGCCGGGCCGGCATGGGGTGGTGCTCAGCGTTCTACGGCCTAACATGGATGACGACACTGTCCTCATCCTTCGGCGGCAAAGGCTCAACGGCGTCAGCGCCTGTGCCTCGGCAAGCCAAGCGATCCATGGAGACGACCATGTTCAAGTTGTTGCCAGCCAAGATGCGTCGGGTCGGACTTGCGGCCCTTGTGGGTGCCTTCGGTCTGTCGCTATTGACCTCCTGCGGCGGCGGCGGTGGTTCGGCCGGCACCATGCCCGGCAGCTCGGGGACGCTGCAGCTGTCGCTGACCGATGCACCGGCCTGCGGCTTCGAGCACGTCAACATCACCGTCCAGAAAGTGCGGGTGCACCAGAGCAGCACGGCGGCGGACACCGACGCCGGCTGGTCCGAGATCGTCCTCAGTCCGGCCCTGCGCGTGGATCTGCTCACCTTGCGCAATGGCGTGCTGGCGACCCTGGGCACCACCGCCCTGCCGGCGGGCCATTACACGCAGATGCGCCTGGTGCTGGCGAGCAATGCGGGCACGTCGCCTCCCGCCAATTCGGTCGTGCCCAGCGGCGGTGCCGAGGTGGCGCTGACCACGCCCAGCGGCGCGCAGACGGGCCTCAAGATGAATGTCGACATCACGGTCAACGCCGATCAGCTGGCGGACTTCGTGCTGGACTTCGACGCCTGCAAGTCGGTCGTGAGAGCCGGTGCGTCGGGCCAGTTTCTCCTCAGGCCGGTGGTGACGGTCGTGCCTCGCTTCGTTTCGGGGGTTCGTGGCAGCGTGGACGCCAGCATCGCCTCGGGCGCCACGCTGGTCACGCTGCAGCAGAACGGCACCGTCATCAAGTCCACAACGCCGGACAGCACTGGCATGTATCTGCTGCAGCCGGTCGCCCCCGGCACCTATGACCTCGTGGTGACGGCCAGCGGCCGCTCGACCCTGGTCGTGACGGGCGTGGGCGTCAGCAGCGGCGTGGTGACCTCGATCACCAGCTCGACCAACGGACTGAACCCGCCGGCTTCGTTCAGCGGCACGCTGACGGGCAGCGTCTTCACAGGCAGCACCCCCATCGACGCCACCGTGCAAGCCACGCAGGCACTCAGCATGGGCCGCCTGATCACCGTGGCCCAGGGCAGCGTGGACGCCAGCACTGGCGCCTATGCCTACACGCTGCCCACGGGGGCGCCCCTGGTGGCGGCCTACGTCGCGGCGCCGGCGCAGCTGAGCTTCATGGCGGATGGCGCCGCAGCCGGCAAATACAGTCTCAGCGCGAGCGCCGCCGGGGCCAGCAAGAACACCGGGCCCTTGAGCCTGAGCACCGGCGCCACGCTCATGACGAACTTCATCTTCCCCTAGCGGCACTTGAGCGCGGCCGAACTTGCCGGCCGGCCGGTCGGCAAGTCCGGCCCCGTGTCAGCGCAGAGCGCCGCCCAGGGTGTAGCCGCCATCGACAAGCAGGCACTGCCCGGTCACGAAGCGGGCATCGTCGCTCAGCAGCCAGGCCACGGCATCGGCCACCTCCTCGGACTGGCCGATGCGGCGCAGCGGCGTGTGCTGCTCCAGCGGCCGGCGCACGGATTCGGTTTCCAGCACGCCACTGGCCATCGGCGTGGCAATGATGCCGGGGCTGACGTTGTTGATGCGAATTCCTTGCGGCCCCAACTCGACCGCCATCGTGCGGGCCAGCGCGTCGAGCGCAGCCTTGGTGGCGGCATAGGCCGCCAGGCCGGGCATCACGCCCTGCGCCGTCCAGGAAGACGTGTTGACGATGGCGCCCCCGCGGCCCTGGGCGAGCATGGCCCGGACCTCTTGCTGCAGACAGTCGAACACGCCGCGGAAATTGGTCGCGACCAGGGCGTCAAAGGCCGCCAGCGAGGTGTCGCGCACCGGGCCGAACTCGCCCAGCGTGCCGGCATTGTTCCAGGCCAGGTCCAGGGCACCGAAGCGGGCGATCGTCGTATCGATCAAGGCGCGGACCTGCTCGGGATCGGACACGTCGGTCGGCACGGCCAGCGCCGTCCCCCCTGCGCGCTCAATCTCTTGCACCACCGCCTCAAGCTCCGCGCGCCGGCGCCCGGCCACCACGACGGCGGCGCCGTCCCGTGCCAGGCGCAACGCACCCGCACGCCCCATGCCGCTGCCGCCGCCCGTGATCAGGGCCGTGCGGCCGGCCAGTCGTTTGTCTGCCATGTCTGCGTACTCCGTCAAAGTCAAAGTGAATGGAGACGCGAGTCTGATTCACTATCGCTGATGGAAAATCAGTCAAATTCTTCGATCACTTTGAAGCTAGGGTTTTCAATCCATGGACTTGCTGGACAGCATGCGCGTCTTCGTCGAGGCCGTCGAACGAGGCAGCCTCAGTGCCGCCGCGGACGCCTGCGGCATGTCACCCACCATGGCCGGCAACCACCTGCGTGCGCTGGAAGCCCGCACCGGGGCCCGGCTGCTGCATCGCACGACGCGGCGGCAGCAGCTCAGCGCCTTCGGGCAGGGCTATTACGAGCGCTGCCTAGAAATCCTCAGGCTGGTCGAAGCGACGGACCACATGGCCGAGGCGGAGCAGCGCCAGCCCGGGGGCGTGCTGCGCGTGACGGCCCCGCTGTCCTTCGGTGCTGAAGCGCTGATGCCGGCGCTGGGCGACTACATGGCGCGGCATCCCGGCGTCTTCGTAGACGTGGTGCTCAACGATCGCACCGTCGACCTGATCGACGAAGGCTTCGAGGCGGCCATCCGAGTCGGCCGGTTGCGCTCGGGCGATCTCATTGCGAGGCCGCTGCAGCCTTACGGCATGCTGGTCTGCGCCTCGCCGGCCTACCTGCGCAGCCACGGCACGCCCAAGACGCCGGACGATCTGCTGCGGCATGAATGCCTCGGCTTCGCTCTGGGTTCCAAGGCCGCCTGGCGCTTCAGCAAGGGCGGCAAGGAGTGGTCGGTGCCAGTGCGCGGGCGCTTGCAGGTCAACAGTGGGCAGGCCTTGCGCGTCGCCGCGCTGCACGGGATGGGGATCGTCCGGCAGCCGGCGGCGCTGCTCGGCGAAGACGTGGCGGCGCACCGGCTGGTCCGCTTGCTGCCAGCCTATGAGCTGCCCAGCCAGCCCATGCACCTCGTCTACCTCCAGGACCGCTACCGCTCGCCCCGGCTGCGCAGCTTCGTGGACTTCATCGTCGAGCGATTCGGGCCAGCGGGTGCGATTGCGGCGTGACGCGCCCCCCACGTCAGAGTAGTCGCCGCCCCCATAAATCCAAGACAGGGGCTGGCGATGAAGGGTAATCCCCCCAAGACTTCGATAATTTGCCAGTAACTTCGAAACTTTGTTCTCAGCCTCCTCCGCCAGGAACCTCATAACAAAGTATCGAAGTGGCTGCTCCAGGGCCACGCGGCAGAGCAGCACTCCCAAAGTCGCAGCAAAGATTCGAAGTCTCCGCACATCTTGGGGGTTCGAGCTAGTGGCGCCACTGGCAATGTCTCGAAGGGCGTTGTCGGACACGAACTTCAAGCGCGAATCGACGGGAAGAGAGGCTGTCTACCCGCGCCTGGCGCGCAAGCCTGCAAAGAGCAACTCGACCTGTCGTCTCAGATGCTTTGTCTAGGGAAGCCGGGGCGATTCAGTCAACATGACTTCCCTGGCCGCTTACGGTCAAGTTCCAACCTGAACCAGCAGATTTGCGAATAGCGTCCGCCAGCGCTGCCAATGTGGTCCGCTCCCTCTTGCACGCGGACGGAATCGACTGACCGTCAAGGATCCCTTGAAGCGCGCGCAGTGCGCCATCGCATGGTGACTGCACGCGATTCGGCGTAGCTGCCCCTTCGCACGCTGTCATGGCTTCGGCAGGGTCGTCCCAAAGTAGGGCCATAGCAAGTAGATAGGACGCCGTCCGGTGTGCGACATGGCGCGCCCTAAGAACGCCATCGAGCGCCGGCGAATGAGTCCCCGGCTCCGTAGTGAACACCGCTTGAAAATGTTCGGCAAGCCAATCCGACGGCGCACTGTCTCGGGCTAGGTCGCTCAGACGATGCCCACGCCCTTCCGGCGTGACTCTCACACCTCTGGTGCGAGCTCGCTGCACAAGTGCGGTGACCATAGATGAGGGGGATCTCGGAACCTTACTGCCAAGTGCCAATTCCGACAGACGCGTATATCTCTGAACCAGAGGCAAAGCTGCAGCGCGCATCGCTCTTTGTGCCGCGGCATCGGGAAGTCCACCGGCCGGTTGGCGAGTCAAAGGTACATCTACGCTCCGCGGAACAAGGACATCGCCGTGCATCCCGCATACAACGGTGCCGATCAGTTGATGCTTGCGCCGAGCATAGGCAATGCCCTCTGTCGACAGGTCGTGCTCGATGCACGTCGGGCAAAGCCGCTGCCGCCGACTAGGCGTCCGTAGCAATCCCGAGAGAGTTCGCCAATCGGCATGGCGATGAATTGGGATTCCTGCATGACCTTGGCTGACAAACCGCAAATACCCGATGTAGCTGTGTCCTTCAACGAGTGCCTGCTCGTTCTTGGTGCCGATGGATGCAAGCAATGCATCCATGGCTCCCATGAGATTGGCGTCCGGTGCGCAGCCTGCCTGCATCCTAGTTGCGCGGGCTAGATAGCTGCGGATGCACTCATCCAGCTGGGGGGCAGGGGCGGAGCTCACCATTTCAATCGCTGGCCGAGTTTGCCCAGTTGCTTCCACATCGACTGAACTTCTAATTCGCTGGCGACCCACGGTCTGCAATTTTTTGCGCGTGTATGCCATGCCCAAGCCCAGACACGCTCGTCAACTGGCGGTCGATAGAACGTAGGACCAAAGGCGCCCCCCCGACCTGGTGGGCGACAGGGCACTAAGCCAAAAGCGATTGGGATTCCGCGTTGAAGTTCAAGCTGGCTGGCTAAGAAGCGCCGACGCACATGAGCGCGCCGACGGTACGCATTGTCCCTGCTGAATTCAAGAACCCACTCGTACATCAGCGAGATCGCGACACACCGCTCAAAGACAGGGAACTGAATCGCCTTGCCCGCTCCCTCGCGCAGCGCCAGCCCCTCTTCCAAAGCAAGCAGAAATCTCTCCAAAGAGCTCTGAGCACCGAACGCCTTCGCGGCATCGGCTAGTTGGATGGCAATATCGTCGCAATAGAGGAGCGGCAGAACGTACAGCACCGTGATGATGGCGCCCTCACGTTCATGGTCTTTCTCCTTCCTGGCAGCAGTCAACTGTTCAGAGAAGAGATAGAGCGCATCAAGGAAGTCCAGCCTTCCCAAGTTCGCCAGCGCAACCAGGTCTCTGCCAAGGCGAAAGCGCTCCGTGCCGGCCTTCCGCAAGTCCTTCAAGGCCTGATGCCAATGTGAAGGCATTTCGGCCCTCAGCCTCCTGCGATGGCTCTCGCTGAGTTCTCCGTCACGTAGGCATGCAAAGACAGGGTGACGCACGCGAAATTTCAGCCCCGGAACTCGACGGCTGACTTGATCAATCAGCGCTGGACTTGGCACAGACTTTCCGCCGTCGTACCGGTACCACTTCGAAAGATTGAGGACGTCGGAGTCATCAGCGATCACCGATGCAGGGTCGACGTACATCGCCAGATCCTTGAGAGCTTCATATCCCGTCCGTTGCCGCAACTCTTGCATCCACAGTGGGCCCGCGAGCCAAAAACTTTTTGTACGAATTTGCACTGCGCAACTCTTTGGAGATCAAAACTGTTCAATGATTTTTCCACCTCCTACATAGGAAAGGCCAGGCTTTTCATCGATCAAATGCGTGCAGTGCGAAAGAAGCATCCGCGCACGTCAGTGCCTTTGATTTGATGCGAGTCCTTTCATACGATTCGGACGAAGAAAACTTAACTTCGGAGTGCGGATCGATGTCGGTGGCATCAAACGCAATGCGGCGTTTTCCCTCTGTGCTACGGGCACTGCGGATACATCGTGGCATCCAACAGAAGGCTGTGGCCTCTGAGCTGGGCGTGGCCGCTTCGACCTACTCCTCCATTGAGAGCGGCATGCGCTTGCCCTTCGAAGACGCTCGGCTCAGCGAGCTCTCAAGAGCCCTGCAGCTCACCGCTGAAGAGGCCGGCCAACTTCGTGATGCAGCGCGGCACGACAGGTTGCTGCATCAAATCTCTTCGCTCGGAGCTACAGCAGATGAGGTAGCGCTTTTCTCGGCGACCTTGACGGCTTGGACCTTTATGCCGAGCCAACAACGCAGCCAGTGGCTCTATACCGTGCAGCAGCTCGCCGTTCGAGCGCGTCAGGTGGAAGAGCTTTCCCGCGGCAAGGCAGGACTGGAGGTTTCAATGCCATAAAAAAAGCGGGCCAGTGGCCCGCTACGGAAGGTCTTGGCGTACACCAAAAACCAATTCGTGACTTCATTCTGAAGCCCTGACCTTCCTCCGTCAATGTGAGCGCAAGGCATTCAGGCCACTCCCTCGCTTGAATTCACATCGCGCTGCGAATCACTTCGCAGCGGCGAGGGATGTGCTTCGCCCAAATCCTTGCATCTGAAACCGCACTTCGCGCTGGCCACCAGCGCGGAGCGATGTCGCACGCCAGCGACAAAGGAGGAAGTCATGGTGCATGACAAGCTCACGGGAGATCACAAAGACCTCCCGGCCGCATCCGGATACTGCGCACCGTACCTGTACTTGCTAGAGGAGGACGCCTGCGTTGAACAGCGCCAGGTCTCCGTCCACTCGAAACGGAAACTGAGCCAAGTTCAAAGAGCCATCCGTGCCGGAGCAGGCCAAGGGCTTGGGGAGCACTACACGCCGTGGATCCGGATCACTCGCCGCTTTTCCAGTCCGGTCAGCAAGATGATCGTCGCGTCCGTCAGCATTCACCGGCGGCACCACCACTTTTTGAGCAAGCTGGAGAACGATACGGCAGTGCAGATGGCCTACCTGGGCGCATCAGAGCTCAGGGAGTGCCTACCGATGTGGCCCACCCCCCACGCCCATCCGTTGCCTGATCGCAATGAAGACGTTCCCGGCTTACTGGAGCTTGCCGAACAAGTGGGTATCGACCATGGCGTCTATGTCGGGACCACCGTGCCCTACGTGGGCTCACTGGACCTCCTGGCATGCATTCGCGTCGGGAGGCGACATCAATACGTTGGCGTCAGCTGCAAGCCCACAGAAATCTACCAGCGCAGCATTCGCGCTCGCGAACGAGTGGCGCTCGACGCGATGTACTGCGCTGCAATCGGTGCGCGACACCATCGAGAAGGCGGAGACGGCTTCAATGCAAGACTTGTTGCCCAACTTCATGCCTACAGACCCCTCCATTCTGAGATAGCCGTCTATGCCGGCACGGCTCGTCTGGCCGACTTCTGCAGCCGCTTCAATGAGCTAGCGCTCAACATCCCCGTGGCGGCGGCTATAGAAGTTGCAGGGGCGAAGGTCTCTGCCACGCACGCTGAAGCGTCGGTCCTGTGGCGTGTGGGGGTATGGACGCACTTGGTGGACATCGACCTCCGACATAGGGTGTCAATGCTGAAGCCCGCGAAGCCCGGATTGGCCGACGTATTGCATTCACTTGCCATCAGGTTCCTGGGAGGCTCTCATGAGTAACGCCTGGATTGGCAAGGCTTACGTCTGCCCAGGCCCTTCGGGCAAGCCAACGCTGTTCGGCCGAGTCATTGCCATCGATGAAGAGGCCGACCTCGTCGTGATTGCGCGCGCCCCCAAGTGCAAGGCAGATGGCAGTGTGGATAACTACGTGGCATCGCCAAAATTCACTGCTTGGTCTCAGTTCAAGCAGCTGATCGCGCAGCAGCAAGGCCATCAGCTCACCGAGTTTGAGCCACCAGCACACTGGCTCTGGAGCGATGCGCAGCTATCCGGCCATGGGTCAGTCGCAACACGGAGAAGAAGCCGTGCGCGCCTGCCGAAGTGGAAGGATCGCGGCGACCAGGCCTATTCCTTGATCGACCCGTTCGTGCGAGGGAGATCAATCAGCGAAATTGTCTTCGATCCAGATTTCCAGCGCTGGCCGCGCATGTACAGCAAGGCCTCAGGAAAGCGCGAGGTCGCAATCCGGCGTGCGCTGAACATGTTCTTGTTTGGTCTAGGCAATCGCCGTTCACTGTTGCCTGCCTTTGGTAGATGCGGAGGACCGGGCAAAGAGAAGTTCAGCAAATCCGACACTGGGCGCCCTGACGTTGCTGCCAAGCAGCTGGGCAAGCGCCGCCATGCCCCGACCCTGTCCAAGCTCACGCGTCAGCTGCTGAAACTCGGTTGGCGCAGGTACAAGAAGCCGGGCGTCTCAGACCGAGTGGCACTCAATCGCATCAAGGCAGATTCCTTTGCCAAGTCCATCAGCTGGGATGGCAAGGACTGCGTCGTCCAGCTGAAGGATGAAGCCGCAGACATCACGCCTGCGATGCTCAGGTACTGGGGAACCAAGGAGGATGGGGATCTCACGGGCAAGGAGCTGCTAGCCGGTCAGACACCAAGCAGGCGCGAGTACGTGCGTCGACTGAATGCCCAGAAGGGGCGGCTCGATACGCTCAATGGCAAAGCCTTCATCGACAGCACCTCTGCCGACCAAACACTTCGCTCAGCCTCTACTGCGCTTAAGGTGCTCTCGTCGCCTTGGAGGACAGAGGTCCTCGGCGGCGGGATCGACTACATCTTTGGCATCCATGTTGGATTCGAGTCGCCAAGCGCTACAACTGCACTGCTCGCGATTCTTCATGCAGCGAGTGACAAGGTCGCGTTCTGCGAGCGATTCGGGCACTCCATCGAGCCACGAGATTGGCTTTCAACGACGTTCAATTCCTTCGAGATGGACAACGGCGAAGGGAAAGGCCGGACAACACTTCAGACGCTAGAGGACATGGAGTCGTCGATGCACTTCGGTGCAGCGTACGACGCCATCAATAAGTCCATTGGTGAAAGCGGTCACCACAGCCGACAAGCGCAGCTTGACCACTTATTGCCCGGCTCAACGCTCGGCCGACGCAAGCGCCGGGGTGAGCCTGATCGCAGCCAAATGGCCCGGTTGACCTTCGACGACTACATGCATCTTCTGATCAAGGAGATCCTGAGGCGCAACAACGAGGAGTACATCGATCCCCCACGCCTCGAAATGTACGAAGGACTTCAGGAACGAACGCGCCGCGGCGTGGCTGAATGGATGATCAAGCACCACTACGTGTCGTCGGCCCCTGTGGACCTGAGCGTGCTCAGGGCCCGCTGCTTGCCTCGCCTGAAAGGCGCCATGCACGGCAACGGTGTTCGCATCTTCAATCCGGCCATACGAGACGCACATCTTGTGCCGGGCCTGCTGTACCGGAGTGATTGGCTCGAACGGTCAGGCATGCTGGCCAGCGCCCATCGACGAGTCCGTCGTATTGAGGTCCACATGAATCCTTCGGACCTGGGCCATGTCTGGGTGAACATCGATGGACTGAGGCGCCTTGAACTCATCACAAATGATCCCGACCTCGAGCGCCTCTGCCTGCTGGACTGGCTCTCGATCTGCGCCGATAACAAGCTCAAAGGGTATCTCTCGAAGGCCCTGGAGGTGAGTGAGCAGATCAACCAGGTCGCGACGATCGAGAAAGTGACCAAGCAGAGGAACGCCGAGCGCACCGAGGAAATCAAGGCTTTGAATCGCAAACCGACGAAGACAGAACTCAAACGTGATCGCCGGGTTAATACAGCCATCGAGGCCGCGGCACACACCGGAATTCCACGCCCGTTGCCAGGGCAGGAATTGCGCTCCATCGACACGACTCCTGCAGTTGGCGAGTTCAATGTGCCGAGTAGCGATCACCCCTCCTCCAACGCAAACCTCGACGACGCACTGATCCAGCGTGCACGTGAACTCTTCGAACGGAGGGCGCATGGCTGAGCCTCAGATTCCTGACAACCCACTGCTTAAAGCTGAAGGCCTTTCAAACCTACAAAGCTGGATCACGAATGACGAACTGCTGATGTCTGCTCTCTTCACTAGTCCGCTTGGCCAGATGAGGCGGGGCGCACAGGACAGGACCGACGCTCAGCTGGCAATTCACGACTTGAAGCGCTTGTTCATTCCAACGCCCATCGCGATCAAGATCGCCCGACGAATGCTCAAGGCGCTCTACCAAGGTCTCTGCAGTCGCAACCCCAGGGACCAAGCCGTACGCAGGGCGCTGAATTCCTCGACGCAACTGCTCGGTCAAAAGCTTGGGGAGCTCCCGTGGTTCCCGGAATACGCCATCGGCATCGTGGTCGAGGGTCTAACCGGTCTCGGAAAGTCTCACGTGGTGGATCGAGTGCTGGGCCTTCTTCCCCAGGTCGTCGATCACGAGGCCGACGGCTCATGGGGAATGCTGCGGCTCAGGCAGTTGGTCTGGCTCAAGGTACCAATGCCCGCCGATCACTCGCGAAAAGGGCTGTTGGAGAACATTCTGACCATGATGGACCTCGTGCTCGGGACCAGTTATAGGTCGCAGCACTCCAAGTCCAACACCCGCATTGAGTCACTGATGGTCACGGTTGCGTTCCTACTGGCCCAGCATCGATGCGGGATGTTGGTGATCGAGGAGTCTCAAGAGGAGAACCTGGCTTCTGCTGCGTTCGGCAAGGAGTTTCTGAACTTCTTTCTGCGCATCCTGAACTGGGGCATCCCAGTGGTCATCGTCGGCAACCCATTGGCCTTCGACGTGCTGCGGCACGGCGCCCAAGTCGCGGATCGATTCACGGAGGGCGGCTGGTTCAGCCTGTTCCCAGAACAAGGGCCTGACTCGGCAATCTGGACGGACATCTGGATGGCGTTGCTGTGGTCCACGCCTGTTCCTGGCGTTGCCGATGCTACCTTCGAGCCTGTCGTCGCGCTGCCAGACATCGGTGGATGGAATCAGCTTGTCTGGCGTCTAACCGGGGGCATTCCTCGCCAAGTCTGCCGGCTTCGGGTCGAGGTATTGGACGCCGCCGTACGTGAAGGGGTAAGCCGAATCACAAGCGAGTTCGTATGGCGGATATACGACGAGTCGCCCTCCTTCAACAACGTGCGGGAACGGTTATCCGCGCTGGCCACCCATGACATAGCGAAGCTCAGAAAGTACCCGGACTTGCCGGTTGACATGCTGCGCGTCTACTGGCGTGTGTCAGAGCAAGTAGGAGCAAGAGGTCCCGCGGAGCGTTCGGTCCAGAACTCGGCACAAGAGACAACGGCGCCACCCACTGACAAGCGGCGCAAAGCAGTGCCTGATCAAGCGCAGCGGCTTTGCGAAGATCTCGGCGAAGCTACGCGTCAGGGGCGGGCCAGGAAGGCCGGCAGCTCAAAACCGGCATCTGGCGCCTGAGTTCAGTGGCCATGCGCACGGACACGTTGCCCGACTGGCATCGCGATGAGACGCTCTACTCTTGGGCCGCCCGATGGCACCGGCTTGCCGGCGGCGGTTCCGCGAGGTGGACCGCAGAAGTGCTGTTCGCTGTTCAGCATGCATGCAGAGAACGCGCCGCTCCGGCAAGCCTCCATCAATTCGTAGCACAGACGGATGGCCGGCTTGGCTCCGTCCGCTCAGTGCTGCTCGGGCGAACGAAGCTGGCCGCCTACTACCCATTCCTCACAAGCAGTCAGCGTCAGAAGTTCGACGCGCTTGCAGGTGCGGGGGCGCCCGTCGCCTGGATGACGCGCTTCGGAATGCGCGCCTCCGCTCTTGATGACGCTGCGCTGCGATGGTGCCCAGAATGCGCAGCGTCAGACTTAGTATCGCTAGGCATGACGACCTGGCGGCTCTTCCATCAGCTGCCAGGCGCATGGGTCTGCGTAGATCATGGGCGGGTGCTGAGAAGTCTCGGACCAAGGGCCGCCAGGTCTGCTTGGCATTTGCCGCCTGCGACGGCAACAAACCTGCAGCGTGAGCTGGAGGCAAGGGAAGCAGAAGCCATACGGCTGCAGCGCCTGGCGTCATTCAGCGCGAGCCTCATTGGCCTTGACGCCATTGATCTGCCAGATCTTCGCAAGCTAGTCCGGTCTTGGTTCACGGACACAGGAGTGCTTACCCCAACCAAGCCGATATGCCCGGAACGGTTGGCAAGGTGGTTCGGGAAGCTTGCGCTGAATGCTGCGCTACGCGCCTCAGGCCATGCTGCGCCACTCCTTGGCGGCGAATGGATCCATGAATTGCTTGCTTCGCGGAGCGCTGCGCATCCGTTGAAGTGGTTGCTGCTGGTGGCAGGCATCGACGAGGAGGTTGCAGGCGGATTGCCTATGGACTTCTTCCGCACACATGACCTTCCAGTTGGCTGCGACCAGAAAGGGCAATACCTGCTTTGGGCAAATGATGATCGCCGTGCTGGCTCGCACGTCATGCAGGTGGTGCAGTCGACGAGCAGCTTTGAAGCAGCTGCGCGCACACTTGGAATCAGCGTTTTGACGTTGAGGCGCAGTCTTGCAAGAGCAGGCTATTCCGCGCAGCAGCATTTGCAGACGAAAAAGGTCGCTGAGCGACGCCTTGCAGCCATCGAAGCCGTCCATCAATTGATCGCCCTGAACGGAGCAATGTCCCGCAGCGATGTACATCGACATTGCAAAGCCGAAGTCTCCTGGCTGCGCACGCACGATCCGCAAGCACTGCACGATGCACTGGCCCAGATCCGTTCTAAGAAAAGTGCGCAGCTCGCTCTGTTCTGAGTTCTCATGAGATACCAGACTGATGCCGGCCGCATCAAAGTAAACCCAGCAAGAGGACGCAGGCTTCATAGCAGTGCTGCTGCAAGCCGCGGCAACGCTCTCTGCGGCTGGTTTAGTTTAGGTTTGTCCGACACCTGCCCGTCGCGCAGCCCAGGGCCGTGCATTACG
>JAYSEK010000052.1:0-31072 GCA_041913905.1 Burkholderiaceae bacterium
TGCCCAGCAGGATGGCCACGAAGGTGCCCATCTCCACCATGCCGTTGCCGCCGGTGATCTCGCGCTCGTCCAGGTGCTGCGGCATGTAGGCGAACTTGACCGGGCCGAACAGCGTGGAGTGCAGGCCCATCAGCAGCACGCAGGCCAGCAGCACGGGCACATTGACGGCCCAGAAGCCCCAGGCGGCCAGGGCCATGATGGCGATCTCCAGCTCCTTGATGCGCCGCATCAGGCCGGCCTTCTCGAGCTTGTCCGCCAGCTGGCCGCTGGTGGCCGAGAAGAGCACGAAGGGCAGGATGAAGAGCGCACCGATGGCCAGCCCCGCCTGCGCCGGCGGCAGCCAGGACAGCTGCAGCTGGTAGGTGATCAGCACCGTGAAGGCGAACTTGAAGAGGTTGTCATTGCCCGCGCCCAGGAACTGCGTCCAGAAGAAGGGCGCGAAGCGGCGTTGGGCCAGCAGGCTGAACTGGTTGCCGTGGGCGTGGGCGTCTTGAACGTCAGGCATGGCGGACTTCTTCAGGGCTTGATGGGGACGGCGGCTTCGCCCAGGCCCGCGCGGGGCAGCCAGGCGAACATGGAATCGACCGTGACGGTCTCGATGTGGCCGGCGAAGCGCCGGCTGCTGGGGTGGTCGTCGAAGGCCACGTTGGCCATGCCGACGCGGGCGCCCAGCCGGGTAAAGGTGGACAGCCGCAGGTCGCTGGGCTGGTAGCCGTGGGCGCGCAGCCAGGCCTGGGCCTGCGTGCGGTCCTGCAGCGCGGGATCGGCGGCCAGGGCCAGGGACTCCAGCACCCACTGGTTGCTCTGCTGGTAGCGCGTGGCCCAGGGGTAGGCGACCATGGAATAGCGTGCCTGGTGCACGCCCAGCAGGCGCTGCGGTTGCAGCAGCAGGGGCAGCAGGGCCTGCTGCAGGGCGGGGCTGAGCACCGCGTAGGCCGCCTCGTAGCGGTGGGGGCGGTCCAGGAAGAAGTCGCCCAGACCCTGGCGGTAGATGGCTGCATCGGCCGTGCCGCAGTGGTTGAGCTTGTGCAGCACGCGCCACACGGGCTGGCCGGCCTGCTCGGTCCTGTAGGCCAGGCCCAGGTGGGACCACTGCAGGCCGTACTTGGAGAGGTCCTGGCCGGCGCGCGCCAGCAGCACGACCTGTGCGCCGCTGGCGTCGAGCTGCCGGGCCGTGCGCTGCGCCAGGGCCATGCCCTGCTCAAGCTGCTGGCGCGTGAGCGGCTTTTCCTCGCAGGGCCGGCCGGCCTGGGCCAGCGGCAGGGCCGCGGCCAGCATCACGGCGGCGGCCAGGCGCTTCATTTGCTGACCTTCTCGTTGTAGAGCAGCGAGGCCCCGATCTCGTTGGGGATGAAGCAGATGGCCTCGCCCGCGATGGACAGCACGGTGCCGGTGGCGATCACCGAGACGGTCACCGCCGTGCCGGCGGCGAGCGCGGCGCCCTTGAGCACCTGGCCGGTGAAGCGGAGGCTGATGCGCGCGCCGTCCGAGGCCCGCTCCAGAATCCAGACCGTGCCCTGTGCGCTGGCCTCCACCGCGACGACGGTGAGCACCGCCCCCGCCGAGAGCACGGCCACCGGCGCCGCCACGGAGACGGCCACGGGCAGCATGGAGACCAGGCTGAGGTCGGACGAGGGGTCATGGGCCTGGCTGGCCAGGGGCCAGGCCAGGGCGGCGCACAGCAGGGTGCAGACAGGCAGTCGACGGCGCAGGGGGCTCATGGGGCGTCCTTTCGGTGCTCAGGCCGTGGGCGTGGCGTTCTCATGCATCGCCTGGCGGCGGCCTTGATAGCGCGCCTCGGCGACATCGGCGTCATGGGCGTCGCGCAGCATCTTGGCCAGGGTGAAGACGTTGGAGATCAGGTAGAACCAGCAGACCAGCAGGTAGGCCTTCCAGACCGGCTGGATCTCCATGCGCCACAGGCCCCAGCCCGTGAGGCCCATGGCCAGGGCGAAGGCGCTCCAGACCACCATCTTCCACATGGGCGTGTCCACCGGCTTGTCCTGGTTGTCGCGGATAAACTTGGCCAGCACGAAGGCGGCGGAGAGGCAGAAGATGTAGCCCATCACCATGAAGGCGCGGTCCAGATCCTCGCCGGGCAGCCAGGCCAGGCCGATGCCGCACAGGCTCAGGCTCAGGCCGAAGGAGATCCAGACCTGCAGGCGCCAGGCTGCAGTATCGCGGCGGACAAGGGGTGTCGTGTGTTGCATGTGATCCTCCCGGAGGTGCTGGGCCTGATGATCTGCCGGCGGCCACGGCCGCTCCTCCATGATGTTGACGGGTACCGCCGACCGGCCGGCGAAGTATCGCCTCATGACACCGCCCCCCTGAAATGGCGGGCGCTGGCGAAAACCCGGGCGCTGAAACCCTGCCCTTGCCAGCGCACGCAGCGCTTGAGTGCGAAGTCGAAGAGCAGCGGGTTGTGCTCGCGCAGGCGTTCCAGCGGCCCCACCTGGGCCGGCTGCAGCAAGCCGGCGGCCACCAGCCGGCCCAGGCGGTGCAGGGGGCGCACGGCGGGCAGCGGATAGTCCGAGCCGTGCAGCAGGCGTTCGTGCCAGTCTTCGCGCTGCAGCAGCTGCTGCCAGACGGCGGGCTCGCGGTTGAACTGGAACACGGCCGACACGTCGCCCAGCAGGCGGGCCCGCCCGTCGCTCTCGTCCATCAGGCGGGCGAAGAGCTCGAAGGCCGGGCGATGCCGGGGCCGCGGGCGGTCCAGGTCCAGCGCACGGCCCAGCGAGGCGCAGTGCGCGGCGATCACCCGCACGCCGTGGCGCAGTGGTTCGCGCAGCAGCAGCGGATTGCCCAGGTCCTCGCGGCCGGCGCCGGGCACGGCATGCTCCTCGCCGCAGTGCACGATCAGCGGCATGCCCCGGGCGGCGAGCTGCTCGTAGAAGGGGCGCAGGCGGGCGTCACGCAGGTCGATGGCCATGCTGCTGGGCAGCCATTTGATCGCCAGCGCGCCGCCGGCATGGGCCCGCGCCAGGCGCTCCAGGGCGTCGGGCCGGTAGGGATGGATGGAGGCCACCCAGCCGAAGCGATCGGCATGGGCCGCCGCCGTGGCCTGCGCATAGGCATCGGGCGTGTGGAAGGTGGTCCAGTCCGGCCGCGCGTGGCCCTGGGCGTCCAGCGCCTCGTCGAAGGCATAGAGCAGCCAGCGGGCGCCGGGCGGGAAGCCGTCCGCCAGTTGGCGCAGGCGCTGCACATAGGCCTGGTCGGTGCTGGCGCCGCCGGCCGGACGGGCGCAGGCGGCGTCCATGATCACGCGCTTGCGCAGCATCTCCACCGGGTGCCACCAGCGGTCCATGTCGGGGTTCAGGCGGCAGCCGCTGCCGCTGTCCCCGCTGCCCAGCAGGTGGGTGTGCACGTCCCACAGCTGCGCCGGGTCCAGGCCTTCCCAGCAGCGCGCGAGCAGCGCCTGCAGCGCGGCATCCAGGGGCGGCGTCGCTGGGGCGGCTGGGCAGGGCCCGGCCCATGGCGCCTGGGCCTGGACAGGCTCGGAGGCCAGCGAGGTGAAGAAGCCGACGGCGGCAGCGCCGCAGCACAGCAGGCGGCGGCGGTCGGGGCGAAAGGAGGGCGGGTGTGAATGCATGGCGCGATGCTGGACGGCCGCGCGGTTGGGTCGGACGGATTTGCGGCTTCGGGCCATCCCGCGACACTGGCGGTCGCATCTGCTGCTACCGTTGCGCCATGTCCAGCACCCACGCCCTGCTCACCCTCATCAAGGCCGAACTCAAGGCCCAGTCCATCAGCTACGGCCAGCTGGCCCAGGCGCTGGGGCTGTCGGAATCCAGCGTCAAGCGCATGTTCGCGGCGGGCGGCGAGATGCCGCTGTCGCGCATCGACGAAATCTGCCGCGTGCTGCGCTGCGACTTCGCCGAGCTCTCGCGCCGCCTGGTCGAGGCCGAGCCGCTGCGCCGCGAGCTCACGCTGGCGCAGGAGCGCGCCGTGGTGGCCGACCCCAAGCTGCTGCTGATGGCGATCTGCTGCCTGAGCCAGTGGACGGCCGAGCAGATCACCGAGCACTACCTGCTTGGCGAGGCCGAGGTCACGCGCTACCTCGCGCAGCTGGACCGGCTGGGCATCATCGAGCTGCGCCCGCTGAACCGCTACAAGCTGCAGGTGGCCAAGACCTTCCGCTGGCGTCCGCAGGGCCCGGTGATGCAGTACTTCCGCGAGGAGGTGATGCAGGACTTCTATGCCGGCGGCTTCGACGGCGAGGGCGAGCTGCTGATGCTGGTCCACGGCCAGCTCACGCCAGCCAAGGCCCGCGAACTCAACGAGCGGCTGCAGCGCGTGGCCGAGGATTTCGCCCGCCAGCACCTGCTGGACCAGAAGCTGCCGGACGCCGAGAAGCG
The DNA here is from genome assembly GCA_041913905.1 of Burkholderiaceae bacterium. Classification (GTDB taxonomy): domain Bacteria; phylum Pseudomonadota; class Gammaproteobacteria; order Burkholderiales; family Burkholderiaceae_C; genus Roseateles_B. Next base: position 4,356 of record JAYSEK010000052.1, read on the forward strand.
CCAGTACACGCTGCTGATGGGCATGCGCGGCTGGCTCTTCGAACGCTTCCGCCATCTGCAGCGCCATCCCTCCATCCAGACCTGAGGCGCCCCATGCACAAGTCCCGGCTCGAAGCCTTCAGCGATGGCGTGATCGCCATCATCATCACCATCATGGTTCTGGAGCTCAAGGTGCCCCATGGCGACAGCGCGGCGGCGTTGTGGCCGCTGCTGCCGGTGCTGCTCAGCTACGTGCTGAGCTTCGTCTATGTGGGCATCTACTGGAACAACCACCACCACCTGCTGCATGCGGTGCGCAAGGTCAGCGGCGGCGTGCTGTGGGCCAATCTGCACCTGCTGTTCTGGCTGTCGCTGCTGCCCTTCGTCACCGGCTGGATGGGCGAGAACCACTTCGGCGCGCTGCCCACGGCCGTCTACGGCTTCGTGCTGCTGATGGCGGCTGTCGCCTACTGGCTGCTGGCGCATTGCATCCTGGCCGTAGAAGGGCCGGACTCCGTGGTGGCGCGCGCGCTGGGGCGCGACCGCAAGGGCACGCTGTCCGCCGTGGCCTATGCCGCGGCGCTCCCGCTGGCCTTCGTGCTGCCCGCGCTGGCGCAGGCGATCTTCGTCGGCGTGGCCATCGTGTGGCTGGTGCCGGATCGGCGCATCGAGCGGGCGTTGCAGGCGCATGAGCCGCGCGAGGGCGGGCACTGAGCGCCAGCCGACGGCATTTGCATCAGGCCGGCCTCACCAGAACTGCCAGCTGCCCGTCGCCACCACCCAGATCCCCAGTGCACCGTTGGTGACGGCGTGCGCGATCACTGCGTTCCACAGCCGGCCGGTGCGCACGTAAAGCCCCGCATAGGCCGCACCCGCCACGATGGCGGCCAGCCACAAGGGGTGCACCAGCATGAAGGCGAAGGTGGACAGCAGCGCGGGCTTGATCGTCACGCGCTGCGGCGGCACGGCGTCGAACTGCGGGTGCTCCAGCCAGCGCATCAGGAAGCTGCGCCAGAACAGCTCCTCCATCACCGGCACCAGGGCGGTGGCGCCTATCCAGCGCACGGCGATCAGGGGCCAGTCCAGGCGGCCGTCGCCCTGCGTGGGCACGAAGGACGCCGTGGGCTCGCCAATCTGCATCCAGGGCGCGTCGAGATGGATCCACGCCAGGAAGACGCCCAAGCCCACCGCCACGCTCCACAGCCATTCGCGCCCCTGCGGCCGGTTCTGGCGGTGCAGCTCGCCGTAGCCGCGCCAGCAGAAGGCCAGCAAGCCACCGACGAGGATCAGGTTCAGCGCATAGAGCCAGCGCGCGTCCAGCAGCGCCAGGTCGGCCATGGCGCCGCGCAGCGCGAGCAGGCCCAGGAAGAGCAGGAAGGGCAGGATGCGGGCCCAGGCCGCGGGGCTGAGGTTCATGACGATGTCGATGGGGTCAGGTCTTGCCGGGAACCGCCGGCGAAGCGTTCAGAGCCCCCAGCACGGCGGCATTGTGCTCACCCAGCGCGGGCGCGAGACTGCGCAGGCGGCCCGGGGTGTCGCTGAGCTTGGGGACGATGCCGGGCACCTCCAGCTGCAGGCCCTGGGCCGTGGTGATGGTCTCTATCATGCCGCGGGCGCGGTAGTGCGGATCCTCGGCGATGTCCCGGGCCGTGTAGATCCGACCCACCGGCACGCGGGCGGCCTGCAGCACGCGCAGGACCTCGTCCACCGGGCGCTGTACCGTCCAGGCGGTGATGGCGGCATCCAGCTCGTCCACCCGCGCGGCGCGGCCCGCGTTGCCGGCCAGGCCGGGGTCTAGCCCCAAGTCCTCGCGGCCGATGGCGCTCATCAGGCGCTTGAAGATGGAGTCGCCATTGCCGCCGATCACCACCTGGCCATCGGCGCAGCGGTAGGCATTGCTGGGCGCGATGCCGGGCAGCGCGGAGCCCGCGGGCTCGCGCACCGCGCCGAAGGCGCTGTATTCCGGCAGCAGGGACTCCATGCAGTTGAAGACGGACTCGTACAGCGCCACGTCCACCACCTGGCCGCGGCCCGTGCGCTGGCGGGCCTGCAGCGCCAGCAGCACGCCGATCACGCCGTGCAGCGCCGCCAGCGTGTCGCCCAGGCTGACCCCGGCGCGCACCGGCGGCCGCCCGGGTTCGCCCATCAGGTGGCGCAGGCCGCCCATGGCCTCGGCCACCACGGCGAAGCCGGGCAGGTCGCGGTAGGGCCCGGTCTGCCCGAAGCCGCTGATGCGCAGCATGATCAGCCCGGGGTTGTCGGCCGCCAGGGCTTCGTAGCCCAGGCCCCATTCCTCCATCAGGCCGGGACGAAAGTTCTCGATCAGCACATCGCACTCGGCCGCCAGGCGGCGGGCCAGGGCGCGGTCGCCGGGCTCGCGCAGGTCCAGGGTGATGCTCTGCTTGTTGCGGCTCTGCACCTGCCACCAGACGCTCTCGCCCTCGTGCAGCAGGCGCCATTGACGCAGCGGATCGCCGCTGCCCGGCGGCTCCACCTTGACCACGGTGGCGCCGAAATCGGCCAGGGTCTTGCCGGCAAAGGGGCCGGCGATCAGCTGGCCCAGTTCCAGCACCTTGAGGCCCGCCAGCGGGCCGTCATGCAGGGGAGCGGTGTTCGTCATGGACTGTCGTGGCTGTGGAAGAACTGGCGCAGCGCGGCGATGGCATGGCGCACCTTGGCGGGCTGGGCGGTCAGCTCCAGCATCGGGCTGACCGGGTCGGGAACGCGGTGGCGGCTGCTGGAATCGGGGCGCAGCCGCCGCCAGTCGTGCTCGGCCAGCGTCTGCCCTTCCGGCACGCCACGGGGGCCAGGTAGGCAGGTGCCGCATAGAGCGAAATGCTTTTCTTGCCGATGCGCGAACACACTCCGGCGCTGTCCGGCAAGCGGACGATGCGGATGGCGAGGTCGATGCGCTTGTCCACCAGGTCGGTGAAACCATCGTCATGGCGGGCATTGTGACGCATGCAGAGGCCGTACAGCAGCGCGGCGGGCGTCGCTAGCGCTTCCGGTGCAGTGGCATACTTGCGCCCGGTCGCGCGTTGTTCGTCCGTCGCGGCTCGGGGTTGCGTCAGGGCTGCCCTGCGCGAGTGCTGCTGACGGGTTACCGGCAGCCTTGGGATGTCCTCGTGCAGGCTGGATCGAAGCCGGAAGGGCTTTGCGCCAGGGACTGCCTCATTGACGCGCCGCAGGTGTGGCCGAGGAATTGCGACGGATATGGGACGTGACGCAGTTTTCCGGCAGAAGCGGACCGTCATCCCTCTGTCGTCTGGACCGCGATCTGCGCCTGCAGCCCCTGCCGCGGGGGAATTCGTCGAGGTCTATGACCGGGCATTCAGCGTGGCCGGTGAAACCAGAGATGCTGAAATTTTATAGAAGCGGGCCTGCGCAGACGAAATAATGGCAACTGCGCATGGACTGTTTTTCCCTAAGAACTGCTACTGGCGCTGGAGTTGATTCTGGCGGTTGAGGTGGAATTCATCGGCGGCTGCGTGTCCGATGTTTTGTGTTTTCTTGCTGCGAGGAACGTTTCATACATGCGCCTTGAGAAGCTGGCATTCAAGAAAATTGAGCTGTGGTGGGTGGGCGTGGTCCTCATCGTTGGTTCTATCGCGTCCATCGCCTTTGCCGCTGCTGTGCGTCACCATAATATTGGTGGCGAGCGGCTTGGCCGTTGGGGCTCAGCGCTTGATGCAGTGGCCTCGTTTCCCGGTGTAGCGGGCCATACGGTGGCCGCGTTGTTCAATTTGCTGGACAACAGCGATTTTCAGGCTGTGGAACAGCGCTTTCCTGGGGAGTCGGGATTCTATTTTGCGGACCCGCCTGGGCAGCGGACTGATTTAGGCTACGTACTGGTGAATCGTTACGATGGCGATCGCGGGTATTCGGTGGCCGAGCTCTGGGACTTGAGGGAACAGCAGCGTTTGCACGTTTGGCGGTTTGATGCTGTCGATACGCTGTGGTCCGGTTCGACCCTCCATAGTCGCTTGGTCAATGTTTCTGTGGATGCTCACCCTCGCCGTTTCCGTGCAGCACACGGCGTGCTGAACGATAAGGGTGAAATCTATGTGAAATGGAATACCCCAGTGATCAAAGCTGATGTCTGTTCCGTATTGAGTTTGGTGAATGACGATGCCATTTACCATCACTCCATGGTGCGCGACGCTTCGGGGGATTTTTGGCTGCCGAAGTTCATGGATCCGAAAACGGTAAACATTGGGTCGCCCCGGTTTTTGGATGATGCTATAACAAAATTAGATTCGGCGGGAAATGTTTTGTTTGAGAAGTCGGTGATCCAATTGCTGGATGAGAACGGCTTGGGGTATTTGGTTTACGGTGCAGGGAAAGGGAATAATGACCCTATCCATCTGAATGATATTGAGCCTGTGCCCGGCGATGGTCCATATTGGAAGGCGGGAGATGTCTTTCTGAGTGTGCGCAATCTATCCATGGTGCTGCTCTATCGCCCAGCCACCAATCGGGTGATCTGGCATCGCCAGGGGCCCTGGATGCATCAGCATGATGTGAATATTGTTAGTGACCACGAGATTTCGGTGTTCAATAACAACGCGGCGCTATCCAAGGGCGATGAGTCGACCGTTCGTGGTGTGAATGATCTGGTGATTTATGATTTCGACAAGGACGCCACTCGGTCGCCATGGAAAACGGGTTTTGAGCGCTTGAATATTCGTACCAATTCAGAAGGGCTGGCTTATGCTTTCGGGCAAGAAGCCTTTGTGGAGGAGTCTAATTTTGGGCGTCTGATGCAGTTTGATTCGGATGGGCGTCTGGCTTGGCGCTTCGTGAATCGTGCTGCCAATGGGAAAGTATATGTTTTGAATTGGTCTCGTCCAGTGTCTCGTCAGTTGGGAGACAAGATAAAGACGCTAGTGAAAGGCAGGAGATGTCAATAAAGGCTGTGTCTGTTTTCCTGGCGGCGACGTTACTCAGCGTGTCCGCTCATGCGTATGTCGGGCCGGGCCTGGGGGCAGGTCTGCTCGCGACGGTATTGGGCATACTTGGTTCGATTTTCTTGTTGATTGTGGGTGTTATTTATTACCCGATCAAGCGCTTCCTGAAGCAGAAAAGGAAGGCAAAGAAAGAGCTAGATCTACCATGACGATGGGGACGCTGAGTGGGGACGCTTGGCTGGTGCTGCTGTTGGCCTGCATGACCTGCGGTGAATTGATTCGCCGGTGGCCGCTGCGCCGCATGGGGCAGCAGTTGCTGCGCCTGACAAGCCGCATCGTGTGGGTTTTGCTGTCACCTCGGATTTCGGATCATTGGAAGGAGCGCGTCTTGCCCGCATATGCGATGCGCCTGCTGGGATGGTCTTCAGCGGTATTGCTCGCAACTGGGGCAATCATCTCGCCTCTTATGGGCGCGCTGTGGTGGATGGCACCGTCGTGGTCGGGTGTGCTGCACGTCAGCATGGCGCTCGACGTTGCGGCGACGTTGGTGCTTGTCCCGCTCTGCCATGTGTTGGTCATGGAGCGCTGCGGTGTCTGACTACACCGCCATGGAGCGGCTGCTTCACCACTTGGCATTGCGCGGCACCATCGTCTCAGAATTGAGCTTTGAACTGGAGAAATGGAGGTTCAGCGGTACGCCACGCCGGCAGGACGCGGTATATGTGTGCGGTTTGGCACGTGCGGGGACGACGACCCTGATGCGGGCCATCCATGGCAGCGGGCAATTTGCGTCGCTGACTTATGACGACATGCCCTTTGTTTTAGCGCCGAACACATGGGCCAAAGTTTCGCGCCTTCAAGGCAAGCGGCGCGTTCTTCAGGAGCGGGCGCACGGCGATGGCATTCGCGTGGATTTCGATTCGCCAGAAGCGCTGGAGGAGGTGTTCTGGCGTCTGCATTGTGGTGATCAATACATCCTTGAGCATGGCTTGATTCCTCACGCAGTGGCATCGGATGTATTGGCCGACTGGCAGCGCTATCAAAGTTTGGTATGTCGGCGATACGGACGTCGTCGATATTTGGCGAAGAACAATAATCTTATTCTTCGTCTGGCGGACGTTGCGCGACATTCATTGGATTCGACATATTTGGTATTGTTTCGCCATCCTTTCTTGCAGGCAGCCAGCTTGTTGGCTCAGCATCGGCGATTCCGGCAGGCCGATGCGTTCACCCGGAACTACATGGGGTGGTTGGCGCATCATGAGTTCGGCGCGACTCATCGGCCCTTTCTCTTTTCTGTAGAGGCCACCGTTACGGGGTCGCCGGACACGCTGCATTACTGGCTGCAGCGGTGGGTGGACGCCTATGACTACCTGTTGGGGCTGTTGCCCACCACCGGACCGCATGTGTTGCCGGTGTCCTATGAGCGCTTGTGTCAGTCACCCGCGTACTGGGAGCGGCTGTGTGAGGCCATTGGCATTCCGGGTACGGTGTCGCATTTTGAAGCCCGCGCAGCGTCTGTCGCCACCTCGGCTCTGCTGTCTGGTGACGACCCAATTGCTCGGCGCGCTTTGTCTGTGTATGAGCGCTTGGCCGATCAGGCACTCGCCTCGCTCTAGTGGGGATGTCCTGGCGCGCAGCTGTTTGCGCGTCCGTCCAACCCACCTTGGCACGCGCCGAGACGCGCCCCAGTCACTCAGAAATAGCCCCGCAGGCTCAGCTGCCACCCCCTCGCCTGCGGCAGGCTGCCGTACTCGCTGCCCGGCCGCCCCTGGTTGGACTGCCATTGCAGGGCCAGGTCGACACCTGGCCAGCGATAGCGCAACTCCAGCCAGCTCATGCGGCTGTGGTCCTCGGGGTTGATGCGCAGCAGGCCGTTGAAATCGAGATGCTGCCAGCCCAGCAGATCCGGCCAGTTGGCATAGAGGCCCCATTGCCCGCGGGTGTTGAGCTCCTGGGCGGCATGTGCCCAGCGGCGGTAGGCGAGGTAGGCGCCGGGCTGCGTCTGCAGGCGCTGCCAGGCCTCGCGGTCCGGGGCGGCGCTGTCGTAGGCCCACTCCAGCGTCAGCGAGAGCTTGTTGCCGGCGGTGTAGCGCAGCCCGGTGGCGAGGCGCTGCTGCCAGTGCCTTGTGGCGCCCGGGTCGCCCAGGGCCTGCGCCACTTGCTCGGGCGCCCGTCCGCCCGCCCACTCCAGGTAGACGACGGTGGCCTGGCCCGCCAGGCTGCTGAGGTTGAAGCCCAGCTGGGGCGCCTGCCCGTCTGCGCCGAACAGTGACCACTGCGGCTGCAGGTTCTCGCTCCAGCGCTGGCTCCAGGCCAGCAGCCAGCGGCTGCGGTCGTTGGTGGCGCCCAGGTCGGCGCTCAGGCCGCGCTGGCTCGGCGCCTGCGCCAGCTTGGGCGCGAGCAGGGCCGTCAGCGCGCCGCCGTCCCACAGGCGCTGCACGCGCAGCATCGCGGTGCCCAGCCGGTTGGTCTTGATGCTGGCCGGCTCCACCGAGACCTGGGAGCGCAAGGCCCCGGCGCGCAGGAAGTCGCTGGGGTTGTAGCCCGTGCCCAGGCCCTGGCGCGCGTTGATGCGTCCGGCGTCCAGCAGCAGGTTTTCATCCACACGCCAGGACGCATAAGCCTCCTGCAGGCTCAGCAGTGTCTGCGGATAGGGCTGCTGTGCGGGGTCGCTGTGGTCCAGCCGGGCGGCGCCCACCCAGCGCCAGGCTGCGCCGGTCTGGAACTCGGTCTGCAGCACCAGGGACTGCCGCTGTTGCGCCTCCCAGCGCGGAGCCGCCGTGAGGCTGCGCTGTGCGGACCGGCCCCAGGCCAGCTCCGCATGGCCGTGCCAGGTCTTGCCTGGGGCGGGCGGGGCGGCCTCGGGCGCCAGGTCGGCCAGGTTCAAGGCCTGGTCTTCGTCCTTCTGGGAGGTCTGTGGCGGAGCGGCTTTCGCCGTGGCTTGCGCCTGCACCGCGCCTGCCAGCAGGGCCAGCAGGCCCACGCAAACGGCATGACGCCGAGCGCGCCGGGTCGACGGCCGCCTCATTCCGGTTGGAAGCGCGGCAGGTAGTCGCGCTGCAGCCAGGCCTCGGGCACGTCGCGGCGCGTCCAGTCGCTCAGGCGCATGATGGTGACCCAGCTCGGGTCCAGGCCGTCGATGATGACGGTCTCCGTCGGCCGTTCCGCGCCCAGCTGCTTCTGGTAGCGGCGGTAGAAGGCCGTCTTCAGCAGCGCGCCGCTCTCGGCCATGAACTGCGCCTTGATCGGCCGCATGCCCTCGACGCTGATCCACAGCAGGATGCGGTGGTAGCTGGCGTCGCTGTTGCGCGCGGACAGGCTCAGGCGGTAGCTGCGCCGCTTCTGGCGGTCGCCGTCGCTGACCTCCTCCTCGACGGCCTCGGTGGCCTGGTAGTCGCGCGCCAGGTTGACGGTGACCACGTCGCCATTGGAGGCCTGGCCCAGCAGGCGCTGCTGGGGCGAGAGCCGGATGCTGGCGCGGTTGGCCGGGTCGTAGAACCAGAGATCCTTGCCGCTGTAGAGCATCAGCTTGCCTGCATCGCGTGCCGGGGCGACGAAGCGCACCAGGCTGCGGAATTGCCCGCTGGCGTCGGCTTTGGAGTAGACCGCCAGCACGCTGCTGTCCGTCTGCTTGCCCTGGCGGTACTCCAGCAAGGTGTTGGTGAGGCCGAAGCCGTGGTCGGGGTTGCGCACGGCGTCGCTGGCGGCCAGCAGGGCCTGGGGGTCGGTGGCCGCGAGGGCCGGGGTGGTCACGCAGAGCGCGGCCAGCAAGGCAAGCCAGCGGCGGCGGGTCGAAGGAAGCGGCCTGATGCGGGTCTCAGACATGACGCAGTGCCTCCACGATCTGCAGCCGGGCCGCACGCTGCGCCGGCCACCAGGCCGACATCAGGGCCACGCTCAGCAGGCCCACGGAACTGCCGAAGAGCAGGCCCCAGTCGCCCAGCAGCCGCACGCGGATCGGATAGGCGTAGACATAACCCGGCGGCGTCCAGCTCAGGCCCGCGCGGTTGATCAGCGCGGCCACCAGCAAGGCGGCCAGCAGGCCCAGCGCGACGCCGATCAAGCCCAGCATCAGACCCTCGCCAAGGAACAGTCGGCGGATGCCGCTGCGGCGGTCGCCGATGGCGCGCAGCGTGCCGATCTCGGTGGTGCGCTCCATCACCGCCGTGCTCATGGTGTTGCCCACCGTGAACAGCACGATGACGCCGATGAGCACGGCGATGAAGCCGAACATCGAGTCGAAGAACTCCAGGCTCTGGCGGTACATCGGCGCCAGGGTCATGAAGTCCAGCGCCTCCAGGGCCTGGTCGCTGAGGCGCTGCTCCTTCAACAAGGCATTGAGCCGGGCGTGCGCGATGGGCAGCTGGGCGGTGTGGTGCAGCTGAATCTGGATCGCCGTGACCTGCGGCTGCGTGCCGCCGTAGACCAGCTTCTGGGCCTGTGCCAGGTGCATGACGGCGGCGCGGTCGTCGAATTCCTTCAGGCCGAAGTTCTCGGCGCGCAGCACCTGCAGGCCCAGCACATTGGGGGCGCCGCGCAGGCTGGCGGCCAGCATCTCGATCTGGACCGGATCCTGCGCGCTGCTCTTGCGGGTTTGCGCCTGGTCGGCCGACAGTGCCGCGATGTCCGCGGGCAGGCCGTCCTGGCTGCCGGGCAAGGGCGCATGCCGCTCCGCGTCGGGCGGGGGCGGGCAGTCCGCCACCTGCAGTTCCGCGCAGAGCTGCAGCTTGCGGGCCACGCCCAGGCCGATGACCACCGCATTGGCGGGGCTGCCCCGGAGGTCGCGGGGCGCCGAGTACATGGCGGCGCCGTACTCGTCCCAGCGGCGCAGCGCGGCCTGGCCCTCGGGCTCGATGCCTGCAACCGCGACCGGCGTGGACTGGTTGGCCGCGAAGTGCCCGGCCAGCCCGCCCAGCTCCAGCTTGGGCGTCACCACGGCCACCATCGGGCCCAGGGTGGGATCCGCCTGGATCTGCTGCATCAGGGCCTGGTAGTTTTTGATGCCGTAGCTGGCCGGGTTGCCGCTGCCGTACAGGAAATAGCCCTGGCGCTGCACTTGCAGGTGGCCGTGCAGCTGGATGAAGCCGGTCTCCATGCCAAGGACGGCACTGCGGCTGTAGCCGCCGAAGGTCAGGATGGCGCCCAGGCCCACCACCATGGCCAGCAACGTGGTCAGCGAGCGGCGGCGGTTGCGCAGCAGGTTGCGCAGGGCGAGTTTCAGGGTCGTGGCGTTCATGCGCAGACCTCCTGGCCGGCGGTTGCGGCGTTGGCAGAGGGCGCATGGCCCGTGGCGGGCGTGCGGTTCTCGATGCGTGCGATGACGCCGTCGCGCAGGTGGAACACCTCATCGGCCTCGGCCAGCAGCTGCTGGTCATGCGAGGAGAACACGAAGCTCACGCCGCGCTCGCGCTGCAGGCGGCGCATCAGGGCGATGATGGTGGCGCCGGTGGCGCTGTCCAGGTTGGCGGTGGGCTCGTCGGCCAGCACCAGTTCGGGCTCGTTGGCCAGGGCCCGGGCGACGGCCACGCGCTGGCGCTGGCCGCCGGACAGCTGGCCTGGGCGATGCCGTGCGAAGTCGCTCAGCCCCACCGCGTCCAGCAGGCCCAGGATCCGTTCGCGGCGCTGCGCGGCCGTCAGGCGCAGGCGCAGGGTCGGGTACTCGACGTTCTCGTAGGCGTTCAGCACCGGCAGCAGGTTGAAGTTCTGGAACACGAAGCCCATGCGATGGGCCCGCAGATCGGCGAGCTGGTTGTCGCTGAGCGTCCGGACGGACTCGCCCAGCACCTGCACCTCGCCGGCATCCGCCTGGTCCAGGCAGCCGATGATGTTGAGCAGGGTGGTCTTGCCGCTGCCCGAGGCACCGGCGATCACGCTGAAGCGCCCGGGCGCGAGCTCCAGGCTGATGTCGCGCAGCGCCGGAACGCTGACGGCATCCATCCGATAGGTCTTCTGGACCTGCTTGAGAAGGACGGGAGACATGACTGACATGGCGTTGATTGATGATGGCCGCGGCAGTGTTCCAGTTCAGGGGGCAGGGGTATTGAACGATTTCGACGTGTCAGCGGCACGCGTGTTGGGCAGCCCAGGCATCGCCTCCGGCATGCTGGACAATGATCTCGATCGATGAACGCGATGCGAAATGAAACCATGGCATACCCGTTGCCCTGTACAGGCCAGTTCGATGGAGAAATCCGGGTCAACGGCGAGTTGCACTCGCAAGATGTCTACGTGAGCTTGGACCAGACCTTGGTCATTCAGCGCAGTGAAAGTGGCTTTTCGCCGCTCTGCATCAGTATGTATCCCTTCAGCCAGTTCATGATCTTCATCCAGGACGCCGCGCTGATGAAGAGCGGCTTTCACTACGAGGTCAAGGGAACGGATGTTGGTGGTGTCAGGCATGGGGCGCCAGCAGATGGGTACTGCCGGCATCGCCTGACGGCATTTGACCTGAACGTCCAATATTTTCATGGTGGCGTGCATGTCGAGATTGAGGGGACGGACCTTCCAGGGTGCTCGGCCACCGATCCCACATGCTGCGAGGATCTCCGACAAATCTACGTCCGCTTTGACATTCCCAAGGGGCGCATGGCGACGTTCTTCAATCTCTCGGAACCGGTGCGTGCCCGAGTACATGCGCTGTTCGACGAAGTCTTCGGTGCAGCGTGATCGTGGCTGTCACAGCCGCTGCTCAACGCGCCCCTGAAGCGCTGGGCATCTGCTGTGTCGCCCCCGCGCCGCCGGGCCCGACGCTGCCGCCAGTCAAGGCTGCGCCCTGCTCGCTGCCCAGACCGCGCGCCGGGCTGGTCGCCATGACCGGCCCCGCATTCGTGGCCGGCAGCGAGGGCACGAAAGCCGGCGCCTGCCGCGCGGCGGGAGGCGGCACCGGCAGCGCCGCATACCAGGCGGCCAGCGCGCGCACCTCGGCCGCTTGCAGGGCCCGCGCGATGCGAGGCATCTGCCCGCTAGGGTCGGTGCGGCGCCGGCCATCGCGCCAGGCGGCCAGCGCTGCCTCCAGATAGCTGGCCGGCTGCCCGGCCAGCGGCGGGATGCGGTCGCCCAGACCGCCGCCATCGCGGCCATGGCAGTTGGCGCAGGCCATCAGCTGGCGGGCCTCATCGCCCGTCCAGGCCAGCTTGGCGGCGATGCCGTCGGCGGGCGGACGCCCTGCGCCGGGCGTCATGGCGGGCAGATCCAGCGAGGCGAAATGTGCGGCCACCTGGTGGCGTGGTGCGGCCTGCAGGGCCTGGGCGATGGGCTCCATCACCGGATGCCGGCGCGCGCCGCTGGCATAGGCCTCCAGCTGCTGGCGCAGGTAGGCGGCGCCCAGGCCGGCCAGCCGCGGGGCGCGCTCTGCCGGCTGTCCTTCGCCGCGGGCGCCGTGGCAGCTGTTGCAGGCGGGGACGGCACCGGCGCCTTCCGTCGCCAGACGTGCGCCGGCTTCGAGATCGGCCGCACTGGGGGTTGGCTCGCTGGCCGGCGGCACGGGCACCGCTGCGGGCCTGGGCAGCACGCCCCCTGAGTCCGGCCCGCGGGTGCTGGCAGCGCCGGCGGGCGCGGATTCGCCGGTGCCGGCGATGGGCTTTCCAGGCGGCGCAGGCCGCTCGCAGGCGGCCAGCAGGCCCATGGCCAGCGCCGCCGTCAGGGAGCCGGCCTTGATGCCCGACATGACCTTCATGCGGCTCATGCCAGGGGGCCAGGCAGCTTCGCCCAGCGCTGCGTGATCGCCTGGGCGGCCCAGTAGGCTAGCGCGCCGACGGTCGCCGTGGGGTTGTAGGACGCGTTCTGCGGGAAGTTGGAGGCGCCGATGACGAAGACGTTCGGCACGTCCCAACTCTGACAGAAGCGGTTGAGCACGCTGGTGCCGGGGTCCGTGCCCATCACGGTGCCGCCGGTGTTGTGCGTCGTCTGGTACTGCGTGCTGGTGTAGGGCCCCTTGCGCGGCAGGCCGACGACCTGGCGCCCGCCCATCGCGCGCCCGATGGACACGGCCTTGTCGGTCAGCCAGGCGGCCATGCGCAGATCGTTGTCCGGGAAATCGAAGGTCATGCGCAGCAGCGGCAGGCCCCAGGCGTCCTTGTAACTCGGGTCGAGGTCGAGGAAGTTCTGGCGTGTCGACACCGAGCTGCCGTGGACGCTCAGCACCGAGGTGTGCTTGTAGTGCTCGGCGACGGCACGCTTCCAGACCGAGCCCCAGGCCGGCGTGCCCGGCGGGGTCGGGTGGAACTCGATGGGCCGGCCATGCGACATCACCTCGCCGATGTAGGCCCCGCCGACGAAGCCGCGCGGGCCGTGGTCGAAGTTGTCGCTGACGAAGTCGGCGATCACGGTGCCGCTGGCGCCCGAACGCATGAAGGGGTTGATGTGGATGCTGCGGTCGAAGAAGACCTGCACGGCGCTCATCGTCTGGTAGGCGTAGCCGCGGCCGACGACGCCGCTGCCGGTGGCCGCATCGTAGGGACGGCCGATGCCCGACAGCAGCAGCATGCGCACATTGTTCAGCGCGAACAGGCCGACGATGAGCAGGCGCGCCGGCTGCTCGAACAGCCGCCCGGCAGCGTCGGCATAGACGACGCCCGTGGCGCGCTTGCCGGTGTGGTCCAGCAGGATGCGCAAGACCTGGCACTGCGTGCGCAGCTTGAAGCGCGGCTCCTTGTACAGAAGAGGCAGCAGCGCCGTTTGTGGTGAGCTCTTGGCATAGTGCTCGCAGCCGAAGCGCTCGCAGAAGCCGCAGAACATGCAGGGCTGCATCTGCAGGCCCTCGGGGTTGGTGTAGGCCTGGCTGAGGTTGCAGGACGGCTGGGGGAAGGGGTGGTAGCCCAGGCCTGCCGCGGCCTTGCGGAAGAGGGCGCTGCCGTAGGGCTCCTTCTGCGGCGGTGTGGGGTAGTCGCGGGAGCGCGAGTCTTCGAAGGGGTTGCCGCCTTCGAGCTTGCGACCCTGCAGGTTGCCGGCCTTGCCGCTGGTGCCCATCAGGTACTCGAAGCGGTCGTAGTGGGGCTCCAGCTCGGCGGCGCTCACGCCCCAGTCCTGCACCAGCAAGTCGGCGGGCATGAATTTCTTGCCGTAGCGCTGCTCGATGTGGGTGCGCATGCGCAGGTCGCTGTCCTGGAAGCGGTACGTCTGGCCGTTCCAGTGCACCGCCGAGCCGCCGACGCCGGTGCCGGGCAGGAAGCTATCGAGGCGCCGCATCGGCAGCGCCGTCTGGCTGGCGTGGTTGCGAAAGGTGAGCGTTTCACGCGCGCTGTCCTGCATCAGGGCCTTGCGCACGGCGTAGTGCAGTTCGTCGTGCATGGCGGGGGCCTGGAAGTCCGGCACCGTCGCACGCGGTTCGCCGCGCTCCAGCGCCAGCACCGTCATGCCGGCCCGGGTGAGTTCACGCGCCAGGATCGCGCCGACCAGGCCCATGCCCAGGATCAGGACCTCGGTTTCCGGCAGGCGCCTGGTGCCCGCCGCCACCCCCGCCGCCACCCCAGCCGCCGCGCCCTTGGCCATCCCCGCGGTCATGGTCAGCGCCCCGGTGCCGAGCCAGGCATCGCATGCGCATGGCCGCCGGCCTCGGCCAGGCTGCGCGGTGCGGCTTCGTAGGGCAGGCCATGGCGGTCGACCCAGTCGAAATAGGCGCCATGGGCGCCCGGGAAGCCGATCATCTGCCAAGCCGCCATGCCGCGGTTGCCGCCATAGACGGGATCGCAGAAGTAGCCCTCGATCGTCATCGCCAGCAGCGACTCGAAGAAGACCTGGGATGGCACGCCGTCCAGGTCCAGCGCCCCCTGCTGCAGCCGGCTGAGGTAGGCGTCCTGGGCCGGGCCGCTCAGGCGCTCGAAGGCCGGCTCGCTGCGTCGGGCCAGGTCGCTGCGGATGGCTCGCAAGGCCGTGCGGAACAACTGCGCCGGCGTGAAAGGCAGCTGGTAGCCCTGCGTCGGCAGGCCGCTGGCCCAGGGACCGGCGCGGTAAAGGCGCTCGCCAGCTCCCCAGGCGCCGCCGAGCTGGCGGTCGATGAAGTCGACGACGCCAGCTTCCATCGCGCTGGGGCCGAGCTCGTCGGGTGGGATCAGCCGCTGCACGGCTGCCTCCATCAGCGCAGCTTCCTCGCGGTTGAAGAAGCGATAGGGCTCGGGCGCGGGGCTTGGCGGGGCGACTGCGGCGGCTGGCGGCAAGGCCGGCACCAGGGCCGCGCCCCCGCTGACGGTCAGAAAGATGCGGCGTTGAAGATCCGGCATGGCTGGGTTCCTGCTTGGCAGACGCAAGCGGCAATCGGCGTGCCTGGACGAGCCAGCAAAAGAGGGGACGGACACGAGGGGCTGCCGCAACATTGGGCGATACCCAGTCACGGTCATCGTCCTGTGTATTCGCACGGCTGCAGTAGACTGTCTTGAGATAAATCAAGACACAGGCACAGTGCAAAAACCGACCCTTCGGGCCGGTCTGCTCGGCGATAGTCGTCATGCGCACGGTGCTCCCCCCTTTTCGCGACCCGTGAACGAGCAGCACGCCAGCCCCCCACCTCTTCCCTCGGCACACCCGATTCGTCCCACGGTCGTCGCGGTCGGCGCTTCGGCCGGCGGCCTGGAAGCCTTGTGCGAGCTGTTCAGCGAGATGGCGCCGGACGAGCAGCTGGCCTTCGTCGTTCTGAGCCACCTGCCTCCCGAGCATGAGACCCAGCTGCCGCAGTTGCTGCAGCGCGCCGGCCCGCTGCCCGCGCGCGAGGTGCAGGCAGGCGACGTGTTGCGCGGCGGATGGATCCACGTCATGCCCGCGGGCCATTGGATGACAGTGAAGGATGGCGTGCTGTCCTTCGTGGATCCGCCGGCCGACGAGGCGGCCGGTCGGCGACCGATTGACCACTTCATGATCTCGCTGGCCGACGATGCGGGCATTCGCGCCGTCGGCATCGTGCTCAGCGGCGCGGACCACGACGGCACGGCCGGCTTGAAGGCCATCCAGGCTGCCGGCGGCTGGACGATCGCGCAGACGCCCGCGACGGCCGAGTTTCCAGGCCTGCCGCAAAGCGCGATCACGGCTGCCGCCGCTGACGCCGTGATGGCGCCGGGTGCCATGGCTGCGGCGCTGCGGGCGCACTTCAGTGCGCGGCAGCCCGGCGCCGAGGAGCATGCCGAGCATGAAGTGGACGACGCCAGCATGAATGAGGCGCTGGCTTTGGTGCTGGAGCGCAGCGGCCACGACTTCCGCCTGTACCGGCCGGGCATGCTGCGCCGGCGCCTGTGCCGGCGCATGGTCCAGTGCCGCTGCGGACATGTGGGCGAATACCTGCAGCTGCTGCGGGACTCCACCGAGGAGACCACGGCGCTGTCCGGCGAGTTCCTCATCGGCGTGACGGAGTTCTTCCGCGACGCAGACGCCTGGGAGGAGCTGGCCGACGTCGTCCTGCCCGCCCTGTTGGCAGACCGGCAGCCCGAGGATCCGCCGATCCGCGTCTGGAGCGCGGGCTGTTCTTCCGGCGAAGAGAGCTACTCCATCGCCATGCTGCTGATCGAGGCACTGGAGCAGCGCGGTATGCCGCCCTCCGTGCAGGTCTTCGCCACCGACATCGACCTGGAGGCCATCGCCGTGGCGCGCCGCGGCGTCTATCCGGCGTCGATCAGCAGCGCACTGTCACCGCGGCGCCTGGAGCGTTTCTTCGAACGGCGCGGCGAGGACTTCGCCGTGCGCAAGTCGCTGCGCGAATGCGTGATGTTCGCGCCGCAGAATCTGGCGCGCGACACCCCCTTCTCGCGGCTGGACCTGCTGCTGTGCCGCAACGTGCTGATGTATCTGGAGCAGCCGCTGCAGGACCGCATCGTGCAGCTCTTCCACTTCGCGCTGCGGCCGGGCGGGCTGCTGTGGCTGGGCAAGGCCGAGTCGCTGTCGGGTCATGGCAGCATGTTCGAGGCGGTCGCGCGCCCGGCGCGGGCCTATCGCCGCCTGGACGGACGCGGTCATCTGCCGCGCGGTTTCCTGACGCCGCACAGTGCCCTGCCGGAGGCCGCGCGCAAGGAGCCGGAACGGACGCTGGCCGCATCGGACGTGCTGCGCCTGTACCTGGCGGACCGCCAGGTCAACGCTGCGGTGCTGGTCGACCGGGAGGGACGCGCGCTGTTCTACCAGGGCGATACCGGCCGCTTCCTGGCCCCGCAAGGCGAGGCGACGCAGGAGCTGCTGCGCACGGTGCGCCCGGAGCTGCGACCGGCCATGCGCATGCTGCTGAGGCAGGCCTTCGCCGATGGCATGGCGACCTCGCGCCAGATCGTGCTGCAGGACGGCCCGACGCTGCAGCAGGTGCTGATCCAGGCCGAGGCTGTGCAGGGCCGCGCAAGCCGCGGCGCCTTCGTGGTGACCTTCACAGCGGTGCGCCGCGGGCCGGCCGCCTTGACATCAGCCGAAGGCCCGGCGCTGGCGGTGGCCAGCGAGCTCGAGGAAAGCCGCCGCGAACTCGCGCTGGCGCTGGAAGATGCCGAGCGCAGCAACGAGGAGCTGCGCCTGGCCAGCGAGGAGGCGTCATCGCTGAACGAGGAGCTGCAGTCCGCCAGCGAGGAGCTGGAAAGCTCGAAGGAAGAGCTGCAGTCGCTGAACGAGGAGTTGGCCACCGTCAATGCCCAGCTTGAGGAGAAGATGGCGGAGGTGGGGCGCCAGGCCGATGATCTGGCCAATCTCCTGGAAAGCACGGCGCTGGCGGCCATCCTGCTGGACCGCGAGATGCGCATCCGGCGCTTCACGCCCGCGGCCATGCGGCTTTTCGGCCTGCGCGACGGCGACGAGGGCCGCCTGCTCAGCGACATCGCGAGCCAGCTGGAGGACCCCGGCTTCTGGGATGCCGCGCGGCAGGCGCTCGAAGAAGGGCAGAGCCGGGACGCCGAAGTCAGCGGTCCCGAAGGACGCCTTTATCTGCGCCGCCTGCAGCCGTTCATGACGCATGCCGCGGAGGTCGACGGCGTCGTGGCCGCCTTCATCGACATCACCGCGATGCGCAATGCGGCCCAGCAGCTGCGCTATCTGATCTCGGTGCTGGACAACTCCAACGACGCCGTGATCACGCTGGACCCGCAAGGGCGCATCCAGAGCTGGAACAAAGGCGCCGAGCGGATCTACGGGCACTCAGCGGCGCAGGCGCAGCGCCTGTCCATCTTCGACCTCGTGCCTGCCGAACGCCATGACGAGACGCGTCGGCTGATGGAGCTGGCCTGGCAGCGGGGCACCGCGGGGCCGTCGGACGCGCTGCGGCATGCGCAGGACGGCCGGCTGGTCAGCGTCTCGGTCGTGATGTCCGCACTGAGCGGTGAACAGGGCCTGCCCACGGCGCTGCTGTCCACCGAACGGGACGTCACCGAGCGGCGGCGCATCGAAAGCGAGGTGCGCTTTCGCCGCCTGGCCGACGACATCCCCGCGCTGCTGCGCGTGGAGGACAAGCAGGGGCATGCGCAGTTCGTCAACCGCGCCTGCACCGAATTCACCGGCGCCACGCGCGAGATGCTGCTGGGGCGCGGCTGGCTGGAGTTCGTCCACCCGCAGGACAGGCAGCGCTACCTGTCCGAGCAGGCGCGGGCCTATGCCGACCGGTCCCGCCTGGAGATCGACATCCGCCTGAGCCGGCATGACGGGCAGCCGCGCTGGACGCGGTCCATCAGCGTGCCGCACGTCAACGGCGATGGCGAGTTCTCGGGCTATGTGGCCCTGATGCTGGACATCGACGACCGCAAGCTTGCCGAGAGCGAGCTGCTGGACGCCCACCGCCGCAAGGACGAGTTCCTGGCCATGCTGGCCCATGAGCTGCGCAATCCGCTGGCGCCCATTCGCAATGCAGCGCAGCTGCTGTCCCGGCGCGAGACCCCGGCGGAGACGGCCGGATGGGCCGTGGGCGTGATCGAGCGGCAGACGCAGGCCATGAGCCGCCTGCTGGACAGCCTGCTCGACGTGGCGCGCATCGCGCGCGGCAAGACCGAGCTGGAGCTGGCGCCCGTGGAGCTGCGCGTGGTGATCGACCGCTCGCTGGAGGTCAGCCAGGCCTTGATCGAATCGCGCTGTCAGGCGCTCCATGTGGACATCCCGGACGATCCGCTGCTCATCAAGGGCGACCTGGTGCGCCTGACCCAGGTGTTCGCCAACCTGCTGAACAACGCGTCCAAGTACACCGACGAAGGGGGCACCATCCGCGTCAGCGCCCAGGCCGACGACAGGCATGTCACGGTGGAGGTCAGTGACAACGGCGTGGGCATTGCGGCGGACATGCTGCCGCATGTGTTCGACCTGTTCAGTCAGGCCGACCGCACGCTGGACCGTGCCAAAGGAGGCCTGGGCCTGGGGCTGACCCTGGTGCGGCAGCTCGTCGAGCTGCACCATGGCGAGGTGCGCGCCTCCAGCGAAGGCCTGGGCCGCGGCAGCACCTTCAGGGTCAGCCTTCCGCTGCTGGAATCGCAGGCGAGGATGGCGAGCCCGCGGCGGCCAATGCCTGTGACGCAGGACATTCAGCCCCACGCCCGGCGCGTGCTGGTGGTGGACGATAACATCGACGCTGCGCAGATGCTCGCAGCCACCCTCAAGCTGCGCGGGCACACCGTCTGGCTGGCCTACGATGGCACGCGCGCGCTGGCGCTGGCGCAGGAACAGCCGCTGGACCTCGTCGTCCTGGACATCGGCCTGCCCGGTATCGACGGCTACCAGGTGGCCCGCACCCTGCGCGGTCGCGCCGCCATGGCCGGCGTGGTCATCGTGGCGCTGACCGGCTATGGCCAGAAGGAGGACGTGGCCCGGGCCCTCGGCGCGGGCTGCGACATGCACTTCGTCAAGCCGGTCGACGCGGATGCCTTGCTGCAGGTGGTGGAGCAGGCGCCGGTGAGGCAGGGTTGACTTCTTGCCCTGAACGCCCCATGACGCCTGCCGCCAACCCCGCCCCTCAAGCCGATGTCGCGCCGCGCTTGTTCAGCAGCGCCCAGGCCTTCGAGGCCTGGCTGAAGAAGCATCACGCCAGCTCGGACGGCCTCTGGCTCAAGATCGCCAAGCGGGGGGCCGGAGAGCCCGGCGTCAGCTACGCCGAGGCGGTGGACATCGCGCTGTGCTGGGGATGGATAGACGGCCAGAAGAAGGGGCTCGACGAGCAGTACTTTCTCCAGCGCTTCACCCCGCGGCGCCCGCGCAGCGTGTGGTCGAAGATCAACGTCGGGAAAGCGCAGGCGCTGATCGATGCGGGCCGCATGCAGGCGCCGGGCCATGCGCAGATCGAGGCGGCCAAGGCCGACGGACGCTGGGCGCGGGCCTACGACGGCGCACGCACATCCACGGTGCCCGAAGACCTGCAGGCCGCGCTGGACGCCGAGCCCAAGGCCAAGGCCTTCTTTGCGACCCTCAACGCGGCCAATCGCTACGCCGTGCTGTGGCGCATACAGACCGCCGCGAAGGCCGAGACGCGCGCCAGGCGCATCGCCCAGCTGGTGGCGATGCTGGGGCGCGGGGAGGTCATTCACGGCGAGAAGCCGGGAGCGAAGGGGTAGTCACGCGCATCCACGAGGGCGAAGATCTGGCCTCACCGGACACAGATCGCCGCATCGAAGCCATGGTGCTGGGCGCTCCGGCCTCTGGCAGCTCGTCAACGACGCCGAAGGAAGGGTCCGGCAAGGGCGGGAGGCCTGGCAAGGTCGGTGTTCGAAGCCCGACGCGCGATTCCGTTCCTCCTGTGGCTGGTGGTCTGAGCGGAGGTGCACATGCGTGAGTCGCTGCATCCCCCGATTCCTTCGCGGGTCATCCTGTCCAGCCTCGAGCCTATAGGCGTGGGCACGTCCGACTGCGAGTCGCTCAACGGCTATATCAACCGCTTGGCCACTGTCCACGGGGTCACCGAGCGGGAGTTGTCGGACTACGTGCGGTCGCTGCCTCGCATGGAAGGGGAACGCTATAAGAGTGACGGCAGCCTGCAGCCGTACTGGGGCACCGCCCCAGGACTGACGGGCCTGCGCCTGGCCCGGCTGACGGGGGTTTCTTCGGTTGCGGTGCTGGCGATGCCGTGGGGAGACCACACGATTGCCCTTCGGCGGTACGTCAGGAAGTCCCCTGTCTGGTGTTCGGCGTGTTGGCAGGAGGACATTGAGGCCGGGCGCCCGACCTATCACCGATTGGTCTGGAACTTCTGCTTTCATGAGCGTTGCCATAGGCACGGCACTCTGCTCGAAGGCGCGTGCCCGCGATGCGGCAGTACAGAGCAGCGTGGACCCGACGGCTGGGCTCCCCCAGTGGGGTGCCGGCAGTGTGGGGCCCCTCTCATGCGCGCGGTGAACGCCGCGGTCGCGTGCCAAGACGGGCAGCTCCGTTCAGCTGCCGGAGATGCCCATCACGCAGAGCTGTTTGCCGACCTGGTGCGCGACATGCCGGAGCTCGGCAATGAACCGCGCTGGCCTGACCTTGAGTGGGCCTATGAGCTGGCCAAGGTGCGGACGGGCCTCGAGTTCCAGATGGATGTGGTCCGCCAACTGCGGACCAGCGCCGTCTACCTCAGTCGATCTAGGCGGCCAGAGTGGGAGCGCCAAGTCATCAGCCTTGGAGCCGTGATCAAGTTCGCTGCGGCGGCTGGAGTGCCGATCTTGGAAGTGCTGAAGGCGGGGAAATGTCGGAGCCGGTTCGCGGGTGAGCCGGAGCTGTACTAGCCCGCGGAGCAGGCCGTGCACCGCACGGCATGATGGCAAACCCAGCCAAGACCTAGGAGGCGGCTGGGTTTGCACTTGCTGGCGTTGCACTGCCTGTGCGGGGGGCTCGCCCTATGGGGCGTGGTCGGGGGCGTTCTGTTCCCTTTTCTGGGATAGCCGGCACGGCCCTGCAGCGCTTTGAAAGAGGTATCGGATCCGCATTACCTAAGGAGCAGATGACCGAAATGCAGCGAGGCTGTGTGAGAACGCTGCGGCGGCTTCATAGATCGTCCACAGGGGCGCTGCGCGTCTGATCGGGGCCCGCAATTGCGTTCTGTGGGTTTCGGATGCTTTCGGAGCGCAAGTCAGCCGTTTGACGGCTCGCGAGAGGCATACAGCGGCAATGGAGAAGGGCCTCACGCTCTCACAAGGCTCATCGCCCTTTGGGCCTTCGCAACGCCCAAGATGCTCAGCACACGCTTGAAGTTGTAGGCCAGCACGCTCAAGCTCATCTCGGTGCTGACGTTCTCGATCCCGCGCATCAGGAAGTGGGTCCAGCCCATCCAGTGCTTGAGCGTGCCGAACACATGCTCAATGGTCCGCTTGCGTACCGTCATGGCATCCGGCATGCGGTCCAGTCGCTGCTGCACCCTTTCCGCAATCTCTTCGTGCTCCCAGCGCCGGATGCGTCGGTATTCACTGGTCGTGCACTGCGCTTTCATGGGGCACGAGGGGCAGGCGCTGGACCAGTAAATGCGGATCGGCAGCCCCGCCTCTTCACGACTGAAGCGGTGTATCGCTCGCTGCCCTGCTGGACATTGGTATTGGTCTTCCCGAGCGATGTAGATGAAGTCTGTCTTGTCGAATCGGCCTTCTGCCCTTGCGTTGGACGTCATCGGTTTGGGGACGATCGCGGCAACGCCTGCGTCTTCGCAGTCCTTGAGGACTTGACTGCTGTAGTACCCGCGATCGGCAATGGCTGTCAGTTGACGCTTGCCCATGGCTTCTCGCGCGGCCACGGCGATGGCGCAGAGCTGAGCTCGGTCGCTGCCGGTGTTGGTCACTTCATGCGCAACGATCAGGTGGCTCTTGGTGTCGACAGCCGTCTGGACGTTGTAGCCCACCATCGCCGTGCCCTTGGCGCTATACGTGGTCATCGCGCGCGCATCAGGATCGGTCTGTGAGAGCTGTTGATCCGGTAGGGCCTGAAGCTGTGCCTTAACGGCTTGAAGCTCTTGCATGCGCTGCCGCATCTTCTGGATCTTGCCTTGCAGGCGCGCCGTCTTCGCCTGCATCTCCACCGGCTGTGTCCGGTCGGCCGTCTCCAATGCATCGAGGTAGCGCTGGATGCTCTCTTCCAGTTCACGTTCGCGACGCTCGATCTTGCCTGGCGTGTAGTTGCGTTCGCGGTTGTTGACCGCCTTGAACTTGCTGCCGTCGACGGCCACGACAGCCTCGGTGAACAGCTTCAATTCTCGGCACAGCATCACGAAGCGGCGACAGACGTTGCGGATGCCTTTGCCGTTGTCCCGACGGAAATCCGCGATGGTCTTGAAGTCGGGAGCCAGCCTGCCAGTCAGCCACATCAGCTCCACATTGCGCTGGCATTCGCGCTCAAGGCGCCGGCTGGACTGGATGCGATTGAGGTAGCCGTACAAGTACAGCTTCAAGAGCACCGACGGGCGATACGAGGGGCGACCCGTCGCAGCAGGCCTCGCCCCATCGAAGCCCAGCGCTGCGAGGTCCAGCTCGTCAATGAACACGTCAACGACCCGAACCGTGTTGTCTGTGTCAATGAAGTCGTCCAGGCACTCTGGCAGCAGCGTGACCTGGTGCCGATCCTCTCCCTCGATGAATCGCTTCATGTGGCAGCCCTGAGTGGCGTTCCCACAATCTAGGCAGCAGTGCGCGCAATCCAAGG
This sequence comes from Burkholderiaceae bacterium, assembly GCA_041913905.1. Classification (GTDB taxonomy): domain Bacteria; phylum Pseudomonadota; class Gammaproteobacteria; order Burkholderiales; family Burkholderiaceae_C; genus Roseateles_B. The sequence continues at coordinate 27,770 of JAYSEK010000052.1, forward strand.
AGGGTTTTCACACAGCCTCCAGCGGTTGCTGTCGGTCGGGGTCGGCGCCCGTGTGGCAGCTAAGTGCCCATAGCGGAAGCCCGCAATCGATGACGAACGACGCCACTGAAGCGGCTGCTCTCTCTTGGTCGCGGAGCCCGAAACCACGCCCCTAGCTCCCTCCGGTCGCTGACTTGCTCGGTCCGCGACTTTCGCCGCAGCAGCCAGCCTTACTCAGCGTTCACTCATCGGCAGTTTTTATCCCATTCGGAAATGCGCGGACCGGTTTATGGCATACGTTCGCACCGATAAGGTTTACACGACGGCGGTCCAGGCCTCTACAACCTTTGGATCAGTTGCCCAGTTCCAATTTGCCTTGTCAACACGCGGACTAAAAAGCGTTGACACGCGCGCTCGAATGTAGATGTTCTTAACCCCCAAAAATGGGCTCAGTTTCACATTAAGAATAACTGAACGACCTGGCAATACATAGTCGGTAGTCAACAGGTCTTCGGAAGTCGAGCCTTGACTCTCACCTGCGTGGTTTACTGCAAACCCCTGATCCGGCTGATGAGAGGCGAGAGTGCAGTAAACAATCTCATAGTCCACCCTTATCAGATCGCTCGCAGTGCTCCCTCCATTGTGAATATGGAGCGCAGCAGTATTCTGCGCCAACTTCCATTCAACCGATACTGGTTTCCTTCCAGCAAATCCAGGCATGGCAGTCCGCGCCGCATGTGGGTTTCCATCGTCGCTTGGAATAATCGGAAAATAGAGATACGGTTGCGACGCCGGGTGGTTGCCGGGATCTGTTGGAAACGGCCCGATGTCGCCGTCACCATCAAAAATCTTTGCTTTACTGGCGCGGCTTCTAAGACTATTTCGCTTTAGTGCTCTTTGGCATTTTGCAGTTGCGAGCGCTAGTGCTGGCGAGCTGGCGGCCCCTACTACAGCTAATATCGTTCTTCTGCGCATGGCTGATGTCCCTACATATTCAAATGTACTTCTCAGACGGCGGCAATACGTCCCATGTTTTATAGGCATAGCCTCGGTCTCCATCGAGATCGAAATTGCCTAATGGCACTTCCTCCTTCAGGAGAGCAATGAAAAATTCAACGGCGTTCCCAAAACGAACGCCCTCCGACACCCATCCGCTTGTCGCCGTCGGATTGGCCGCTTCAAATAAGTTCTTGAGCGCCGCGGGATCAGACATTCTGTTGGATGGGTCAATCATCCAGTTTGGTTTAATTAGGCCTGTTACGCGTGGCGCCACCAGCCGGGCATTTTTCTCGACCTTTGCACCCAGACTAGATGGCTTCATCATCCAATAGAACGGCGGCCGCGGCCTCCTCAGGTCGCCAGCATACGGGTAGTGGCCCTGCAAAGAGCCCACATCAGCGGTAATGAGGTCTTCAAGAACCCCGAAATTTCGGAAGTCATCATTGCTGGCATATCCCCACCCCATAAGGGCCAGCAGCGTTCTCAATCCGCTGACGATGGCATATATCGCAAGATGAATTAAGTAGAGCAACCATCGTATCGGGCCGGCCAAGAAGGCGCTCATCAAGGCGGCAGGCAGTGTTGCGATCATGACCAGGAACGTAATGCCTCGCATAATCCAGCCAAGCGCTGCAAGGATCGAAGCCCACGGATCTGAACCATTCCAGGTAGGAGGCGAAGTCGGAGAATATTTCGACAGCAAATCCTGCAATTCATCAAGAATTTCTTTGGGGCTGTCTGGTGGAGCCTTGGGCTTCGATGTTTTGCCCCCCGTTGACAGGCCGAGGTACTCATACATGAAGCCATAGGCGCCTCGCAGCTCATCTCTACTAGGATACCGGCTTGAAAGCATGTCAGGAATGTCGGGCGCTTTGTAGGTGGCCTTCATTGCTTCGATGATTTGATCGGCAATTGAATCGAGCTCACTCTCGCCGAGCTTTATTTGCTTGTGGAATGACGATTCCGATATATCTTTACCGTATACGTGGTCCCAAAGCCAAGTATCAGCAAGACCTTCAAGCACGATGTGGCGATAAGCGTGATTACGAAAAGGGCCGTGCACTAGAGAGTTCACAAACGGGTGGCCGCAAATGTCCCCGGCCACATGGCTCACATACCCCTTTGCGTACTCCAGCATTATTGGAGCCCTTCCTCGATTTGCTTTTCCTATTTTCAATAAATTTTTGGCGAAATCCCCGGTCTTGCGGTAGTGCAACATGTCCATCCACCACCATTCCGAATAGTCTCCAACCTGAGCCGGCTTGTGCCAACCCGGATCATCGGTATATGGATGACCAAAATAGCGGAACGGAAATCCAAACGTGTCCGTTGCATCCACTACAAGGCTTGGATTTCGATATGCCGCAGTTGCTATCGCGAGAGGGCTCAGTTGGCCACTCAAAATCAATGGGTAGATTGGATTATCTAGCTTGATTGAGCTGGAGTTGACCGCGACAGAGAGCTTTAGGCTGAGTAGGAGAACATCCAACGAGGACTCGGCGAGTCGAATTAGGTCCGTCGACAGATTTCCGGTGACCCACGCAAGTAAATCTTCTTGAACTGCAAATATTTGTCGAATTCTGTCCAGCTCCTCCTCAATTTCTCTTTTGAGGCGCAATACCTTTAGCGCGATGTCGAACCCCGCTCGAACTGTGGGGTCGTGGAAATAGGGGTCGAACAAGAATAAGGTCATGTCCGGCCCGATAGCCCCCAATCGCATCGCGTTGGTCACGTTCCCGACAAGTGCCGGATCCTTTTGCGACGCAAGCTGCGCGAAAAGGATGTGTGAACCAAACTTAGGCATGTTCTTTCCTTCTTGGAGCCAAGGTTGGTGATGATGCTGATGGCTGTTTTTGGTGTCTTCATCCTGATTGATGATGAGTACATCTAGCGCCCCGTCGATTTTTCTTGCAGGAGAGTTCGAAGCGCAGCGACTTCAGAGCCCCCAAGCGGCAATGACGAGCGGGGGCGCCGTCGTGGTCAATGCCGCGCCATTGCGGCATCTAGGACTCCAGCAAGCCGTCGCCTGGCCAGGGCTAGCCGCGTGAGGAGCACAGGGTCCCACCGCGCCGCATTGCTTGGCCCGACAACTCGATCTTTCGGATAGAAGTCATCGCCGTATAGCGCATGACTCACCGGCCCAATATGCTGATTAAGGCGACGCTGATATTCGCATCCAGCCCATTGATCAACAGGTCGCTCGCTATGACCGCAATGGGCACATAGCAGTCCCTCGCAATGTGCGCCGCGAGCGGCAGCAATCAGCCTAAGGACTAAACCGCTCTCGCGGTAGCCGCTTCGGCCAGGCTCGCTGCCGCTCGTAGC
>JAYSEK010000053.1:0-29472 GCA_041913905.1 Burkholderiaceae bacterium
GGCCGCCTCAACGGCGATCAGACTCTACCGTTCTGGTCTGGTTTGAACATACAAGACCGCTGAGCTGACGAGGGGGCGAAGTCCTGCCTCGACGCGCCCTCAGACGCGTTGCAGTTGGCGCTGCCAGCCGGGACTCGCCCACAGCGCTTGCGCGCCCTGCCCCTCCCCGGGCCCCGCCAGCAGCAAGTCGACGCCCTGAAGGCTGCGGGCCCAGCGACGGGCCTGCGCCGCGCCTGCCACCATCATGGCGGGCCCCCAGGCGTTGAGGTCCGCCACGCGCTGGCCCAGCATCGCGATGCCGTGCAGGCCGCGGCTGGGTTCGCCGCTGCGGGGGTCGAGGATGTGATGGCAGCGGCGCCCCGAGGAATCGAAACAGCGCTCGTAGTCGCCCGAGGCCGCGAGCACTGCGCCGCGTGCTGGCATATCCACCACGCCCAGCCAGCGCTCGGGCTGTCGTGGGTCGCGCAGCGCCACGCGCCAGGGTCTGTCGGAGGCGGCCTGACCCAGGCTGAGGACGTCGCCGCCGCCATTGATCAAGGCATGCCGCACACCCTGCTCGCGCAGGGCGTCCAGCCCGGCTTCGAGAATCGGCAGCTTGGCTGCGCCGCCGAGATCCAGGCGAACGCCTGCACGGTCCAACCCGGCCTGCTGTGAGCGAACGTCCAGCTTCAGGTGCCGCCAGCCCCGCAGCGTCCGTTGCAACGCCAGCTCCGCCGCAGCCGGCTCATGCGTCTGCCCTGGGCGGAAGTCCCAGCCTCGGTAGCTGCCCACTGTCGGGTCGTAGAGTCCCTCCGTGTCATGCGCACGCTGCAAGGCCGCCTGCAGGACCTCGACCAGAGGCCGGGGGATGGGCAAGACCTGACCCTGTCCGGCGTGAAGCGCCAGCTGGTCCAGCGGATTGCCGGGCTCGTAGCGGCTCATCATCGCGGCCAGCGCCGTCATGCGCCGCCATGCCGCCGCCATGGCCGACTGTGCGAGCGCCTCTGGCACCGCAGCCACGCGCATGTCCACACGCGTTCCCATCAGCACGCGGATTTCGTGCCATGGGGCGCGCTCCTGCCCCTGCGGCGGCAGTGCCAGCGCGCCCCAGGCCCTCGCCTGAATGCCGCCAGCCAGGCCGCCCAGCAAGCCAAGGCGTCCCCAACGGCCCAAGCGGCCCAGACATTGACGTCTCCGCATCATGGCCTCCCTCTGCCGGCTGCTCAGCGCGACTGGTCGACCATGAAGTCCACGGCGGCCTTGACTTCGTCATCGGTGAGCGCCGAGCCGCCGCCGCGCGCCGGCATCATGCCCTTGGCGCCGGTGAAGCCCTCGATCGCATGCTTGTAAAGCACGTCCTTGCCCTGGGCGATGCGCGGGCCCCAGTCCGCCTTGTCGCCAGGCTTGGGGGCGCCGGCCACGCCGGCGGCATGGCACATGGAGCAGGTCTTGCCAAAAACGGACTTGCCCACGGCGTTCTCCGGCGCAGCGGGTGCCGCCGCAGGCGCGGTGCTGGCCGTGCTCGTGGTCGGCGCGCTGCTGGCCGGTGCATTGGATGCATCCTGCTTGCCGCAGGCGCTCAGGGCGGTCACGGCAATGGCGACCAGGGTGCTGGCGGCCAGTCGGCCGCTGAAAAGTTGACTCATGACAGTTCTCCGCAAAGGCATCCACGGCAATGCAGATGCCCGACAGCGCGGATTCTGTTCATGGCCCCCGGCGTTCGCAAGCATGCCTGTCAGTCAAAAGCTATATTTTTAAGAACAGTTTCAATCCTTGAACTGGATCAAGGTGCGACCGGGCCGCATTCCAGACGATGCAGGCCAATCGTGGACGTCCCTCCCAAGCGCCCCCGGCGCCGCGTCCCGAAGCCTGTGTTTCATTCACCCGAGGTCACACCATGAAGGACGAGAACAAGTTGACGAGCCAGGAGCCGAGCGGCCTGGGACGCCGCCGATTCATGAATTCCGCAGCCCTGGCCGGCCTGACGCTGGGCGTCGCCGCCTGCGCAGAAAAGAAGAGCGACGGCACGCCCGCCGCGGCCGGCAGTGCGCCCGCGGGCGCTGCCCACGCCGGCGCCAACCCGCATCTCAAGCCGGGTGAGCTGGACAGCTACTACGGCCTCTGGAGCGGCGGCCACACCGGCGACGTCCGCGTGCTGGGCCTGCCGTCCGGCCGCGAGATCCTGCGCATCCCCTGCTTCACGCCTGACGCCCTGGTGGGCTGGGGCATCACCAATGAATCCAAGAAGGTGATGGGCACCAAGCCCGACGGCAGCCTGCGCTACACCGTGGCGGACACCCACCACGTCCACGCCTCCTACAAGGACGGCAACTACGACGGCCGCTACGCCTGGGTCAACGACAAGATCAACAGCCGCATCGCGCGCATCCGGCTCGACTACTTCGTCTGCGACAAGATCACCGAGCTGCCCAATGTGCAGGGCTTCCACGGCATCTTCCCGGACAAGGCCGACCCGGTCGATCCCAAGATCAACTACACCACCCGCGTGTTCTGCGGCGGCGAGTTCTCCATCCCCCTGCCGAACAGCGGGACCGAGGACAGCAGCAAGTACCGCTCACTGTTCACCTGCGTGGACGCCGAGACCATGGAGGTCCGCTGGCAGGTGCTGATCGACGGCAACTGCGACCTGGTCGCCACCTCCTACGACGGCAAGCTGGCCGCGACCAACCAGTACAACACCGAGATGGGCGCGAAGTACGAGGACATGATGTCCGCCGAGCGCGACGCCTGTCTCTTCTTCAACGTGGCCCGCATCGAGGCGGCCGTCAAGGCCGGCAAGTTCAAGACCTTCGGCGACTCCAAGGTGCCCGTGGTCGATGGCACGCGCGAGTCCAACAAGGATCCCAAGACGGCGCTGACGGCGTATGTCAGCGTCCCCAAGAACCCGCACGGCGTGAACGCCAGCCCGGACGCCAAGTACTTCATCTGCGCCGGCAAGCTCTCGCCCACCGCCACGGTGATCGAGCTGGCCAAGGTGCTGGACTACTTCGAAGGCAAGCTGGAGTCGCCGGACAAGGCCATCGTCGCCGAAGTCGAGCTGGGCCTGGGTCCCTTGCATACGGCCTTTGACGGTCGCGGCAACGCCTACACCACCCTCTTCCTGGACAGCCAGGTCGTGAAGTGGAATGTGGATGCCGCCATCAAGTTCCACGGTGGTGACAAGAGCGCCAAGTACGTGGTGGACCGCATCGACGTGCAGTACCAGCCGGGCCACCTGAACGCCAGCAACTCCGAGACCCGCGCCGCCGACGGCAAGTACCTGGCCGTGGGCTGCAAGTTCTCCAAGGACCGCTTCCTGCCGGTGGGCCCGCTGCATCCGGAGAACGAGCAGCTGATCGACATCTCCGGCGACAAGATGGCCCTGATGGCCGACCACCCGGTGCGTGGCGAGCCGCATGACTTCATCATCTTCAAGCGCGATCTGCTCAAGCCCAAGCAGGTCTATGCGCTGGAGGACTTCCCGCTGGCGGTGAAGGATCCGAAGGAGTCGGGCGTCGAGCGCAATGGCAAGAAGGTCACGGTGCGCCTGACCTCGCAGGCGCCGGCCTTCAGCATGCGCGAGTTCAAGCTGAAGAAGGGCGACGAGGTCACGCTGATCCTGACCAACCTGGACAAGGTGGAGGACCTGACGCACGGCTTCGCCATCCCCAAGTACAACGTGAACTTCATCGTGAACCCGCTGGAGACCGCGTCGGTGACCTTTGTGGCGGACAAGCCGGGCGTGTTCTGGTGCTACTGCACGCACTTCTGCCATGCCCTGCACCTCGAGATGCGTACGCGCATGATCGTGGAGTAAAGGACCACCCCCTACGCGCTGCGCGCGCCCCCTCAAGGGGGCACATCCGTAGGACCGGCGTAGCCGGATCCTCGGATGTCGCTGGGGGCGCCACGGCTGTGCCGGGCGCGTTCTGGTGGTCGGGCTCAGTGGGGTGTCCGGGCTGCGCCGGACGTCAATGATGGGAGTGCCTGCGGGGTGACTCGAGACCATCCTGTGGGTAGGAAAGAGAAGATGTCGGTAGTTCTTCGTTTGATCGCGGCCTTGTGGGCCGCGCTTTTTCTTGGCGGGTTCGCGGGTCTGGCGCTTGCGGCAGATCAAGCGGCTGCGACCAAGGCGCAGGAGCGCGGCGCGCATCAGGCCTATGAGGCGCAGCTGCCCGACGACCTCGCGACGGCGCCGGAGCTGTGCGCGCGGCTGGACTGCGCCGCGGTGTTCCCCGGCGCGGCGAGCTTCTCCGCTCGCAAGGGCCAGCCGCCGTATGTGGAGGCCTACGGCTCCGCCAAGAACGGCGAAGCGCATGGCCCGCTGCTGGGCTATGTGATGCTGTCCACCGACATCACCGACACCCCCGCCTACTCCGGCAAGCCCGTGGTCACGCTGATCGGCATGGACCTCGACGGCCGCTATGTGGGCGTCAAGGTGCTCAAGCATTCCGAGCCCATCCTGCTGCTGGGCATTCCCGAATCGGCCTTGGTCAACTTCAACCGCCAGTACGTGGGCAAGTCCGTGCGGGACAAGATCGAGGTCGGCCCCTCGCGCCCCGAGGAACAGGTACTGGGCGTGGACGCCATCTCCGGCGCTACGGTGACCGTGATCGCACAGAATCAGGTGATGCAGCTCTCGGGCAGCGCCGTCGCGCGCCAGGTGGGCCTGATCGCGCCCGTGCATCGCGAGCCGCTCAAACCCGTGGAGACCGGCACGCGCTACAGCTGGGAGCAGCTGCGCAAGCTCGGCGCGGTGCAGCGCCTGCAGGTGCGAGCGGAGCAGGTCGGCCTGGACCGCAGCCCCGAGCCCTTCATCGAACTCTGGTTCGGCGATCTGAACCATCCGGACCTCGGCCGCAGCCTGCTGGGCGCCGACGGCTACGAGAACCTGCGCAGCCGCCTGAAAAGCCACGAGCAGGCCTTCTTCATCATCCGCAGCGCGGGTGCCGAGTCCTTCAAGGGATCGGGCTTCGTGCGCGGCGGCATCTACGACCGCGTGCAGGTGCGCCAGGGCGCCGAGTCCTTCACCTTCCGCGACCTGGACTACCTCAATCTCTACGGGCTGGAAGCCGCCGGCGCGCCGGCCTACACCGAGTCCGCCATCTTCATCATCCGCGCGCCGAGCTTCTCGGCCGCCTATCCCTGGAAGCTGGCCTTCCTGGGCAATCGCGTGGACCGCGCCACCGGCCAGCGCAGCTTCGCCAACTTCGAGGCCAAGTACTGGCTGCCCGCCGAGCTGATGCAGGGCGGCCGGCCCGAGGTGGACGAGGACGACGCCCCCTGGCGCCGCGTCTGGAAGGCCCGCGCGCCGGGCATCGCCGCCTTCATCGCGCTGTTGCTGGGCGTGATGGTGGTCTATGCGCTGCGTGAGCGGCTCACGCGGCGCGCCACCCACCGCAACAAGTGGCCGGTCAATGTCTTCAAGTACAGCGCCTGGGGCCTGTCCATCGCCTTCGTGGGCTTCGGCGTGATGGCCCAGCCCTCCATCACCCAGGTGCTGACCTGGTTCCATGCGCTGCTGTTCCAGTGGACCTGGTCTCTGTTCCTCTCCGACCCCTTCATCTTCGTCTTCTGGATCTTCATCATCCTGACCGTCTTCCTGTTCGGACGCGGCCTGTTCTGCGGCTGGATGTGCCCCTTTGGGTCGCTCTCGGAGGCGCTGTACAAACTGGGCGGCGCGCTGGGCCTGAAGCGCTGGCAGCGCCGCGTGCCGCAGGCCCTGCATGACCGGCTGAAGTGGCTCAAGTACGGCATCTTCTTTGGGCTGCTGGCGGTCTCCCTGGTGTCCATGAGCACCGCGGAGATGCTGGCCGAGGTGGAGCCCTTCAAGACCACCTTCCTGGTGGGCCTCCTGAACCGGGCCTGGCCTTACGGGCTCTTCGTCTGCACCTTGCTGGGCGTTTCGATCTTCGTCGAGCGGCCTTATTGCAAGTACATCTGCCCGCTGGGCGCGGCGCTGGCCATGCCCAGCACCTTCCGCTGGTTCGGCCTGCGCCGCAAGATGGACTGCAACAGCTGCAAGGCCTGCGCCGTGGGCTGTGGTGCCCAGGCCATCGACGCCGCCGGCCGCATCGACCATCGCGAGTGCCTGCACTGCCTGGACTGCATGGTGCTCTACACCGACACCGCCGGCTGCCCGCCCCTGGCCAAGGAGCGCAAGCGTCGCGAGCGCGACGGCCTGCTGATCACGCCGATCGGGCGCGACGGCTACTTCATTCCCATCACCCCCGCGGCTCCCGAGCTGCCGGCCAGGGTGGTCCAGGGACCGGACCCGCGCATGCCCACGGAGCCACATCAACCGCCCCACAAGGCCGACGCCACCGGCCTGCGCTGGCTGATGCTGGAGTTGCGCGACCACCTCTGGCCCTGGAGCCCGCAGAGCCTGCACGGCCCGCGTGCCCTGCTGCTGGCCGGCGTGGCCTTCGCCCTGGCCGCGAGCGTGGCCTGGGTGCTGGCCGCCACAGGGCGCCTGTCCGGCCCGGCGCTGATCCTGTGGTGGTTCGGATGGAGCGTCTACGAGGTGCTGATCCGCCTGCAAGGGCGCCGCTACGTCAAGGACGGTCCCTGGTGGCAGGCGAACTACCGCCGCGCCAGCGTGATGGACATGCTCAGCTACGTGGGCTTCAAGAACCTGCTGCTGGGGGCCAGCCTCTTCCTGCTGCTCAAGGCCACGGGGGTGTTGCTGCCATGAAGCCCCCCAATGCCCGACCTGCCGCGGTCCTGCTCGCCTTGCTGTTCTGCGGGGCGGCCTGGTCTGCCACCTGGCGCGTCAAACCTGGCGAGGCCATACAGCCCGTGCTGGACCGGGCAGCGGCCGGCGATGTCGTCGAGATCGAGCGGGCCTTCCACGACGAGTCGCTGCGCATCGCCAAGCCCCTGACCCTGCGCGGGCTGAACCGGCCCACGCTCAGCGGTGGACAGCGGGGGGACACGATCCGCGTGGCGGCGCCGGATGTGCGCATCGAGGGCCTGATCGTGCGCGACAGCGGCCACAGCCTCAAGGACCAGCATGCCGGCATCTACATCCAGCCGGGCTCGCACCGCGCCGTCGTGAGCGGCTGCGAGCTGGTCTACAACCTCTTCGGCCTGTGGATCGAGAAGGCCGACGACGTGCGTGTGGAAGGCAACAACATCACCGGCCTGCGCGACCTCAACAGCGCGCAGCGCGGCAATGGCGTGCAGCTCTACAACACGCAGCGAGCGCAGATCACGGGCAACCGCATCAGCTTCGTGCGGGACGCGCTCTATGTGGACGTCTCGCACCATGCCGTCTTCCGCGGCAACGAGCTGCACCACAGCCGCTATGGCACGCACTACATGAACTCCTACTTCAACCTGTGGGAGGGCAACGACAGCCATCACAACCGTGGCGGCCTGGCCCTGATGGAGGTGCGCGACCAGACCGTGCGCAACAACCGCACCTGGGCCAATACCGATCACGGCATCATGCTGCGCACGCTGCAGGACTCGGTGATCGAAGGCAACGTGGTGGCTGGCAATGGCCGTGGCTTCTTCATCTACGACGTCGAGTACGCCACCCTGCGCGGCAACCTGGTGCTGGGCAACGCGGTGGGCGTGCACCTCAGCGCCGGCTCGACACGCAACACCGTGCAGGGCAATGACTTCATTGCCAACCGCGAGCAGGTCCGCTACGTCGGCAGCCGCGACGAGGCCTGGGGCGACAGCAAGGCCAGCCGGGGCCAGGGCAACCACTGGAGCAACTACCAGGGCTGGGACCGCGATGGCGACGGCCTGGGCGACCTGCCCTATGAGGCCAATGACGTGGTCGACCGCCTGCAGTACCAGCACCCGGCCATGGGCCTGCTCAGCGGCAGCCCGGCGGTGCAGGCCCTGCGTGTGCTCGGCCAGCAGTTCCCCGTGCTGCGCGTGCCCAGCGTCGTCGACGCCGCACCGCGCATGCATCCTCAACACCGCGACTGGAGTACCTGGCGTGACAAGCTCGCACAATGACCGCGGAGGCGTGCTGCAGCTGCGCGATCTCCGCAAGCACTATGGTGAGGGGCCCGCGACGGTCCGTGCACTGGACGGCGTGGACCTGGACGTGGCGCCCGGCCAGCTCTTTGGTCTGATCGGCCACAACGGTGCCGGCAAGAGCACACTCTTCAAACTGCTGCTGGGATTGATCCGGCCCACCTCCGGCAGCCTGCGCGTGCTGGGCGAGCCGGTGGACGGCCCGCACTTTCGCGAGCTGCGCCGCCAACTGGGTTACCTGCCCGAGAACCTCGTGCTCTACGACAACCTCAGCGGTCTGGAGACCCTGCAGTTCTTCGCGCGGCTCAAGGGCGCACCGCTGTCGCAATGCGAAGCGCTGCTGGAGCAGGTGGGCCTGGCCGCCGCCAGCCGCCGTGCGGTGCGCGAGTACTCCAAGGGCATGCGCCAGCGCCTGGGTTTTGCGCAAGCCCAGCTGGGCGAACCGCGCCTGCTGCTGCTGGACGAACCCACCACCGGGCTGGACCCCGCCGCCATCCGCGACTTCTACCAGCAGCTGGAGGTCTTGCGCGCCCGCGGCGTGACGCTGGTGATCAGCTCGCACATCCTGGCCGAACTGCAAGGCCGCGTGGATGCGCTGGCCATGCTCAGCGGCGGGCGCCTCAAGGCCCAGGGCACGATGCAGTCGCTGCGCGAGCGCTCGGTCATGCCCTTGCGACTCCTGCTCAACGGCACCCCGGCCCAGCTGGACGCCCTGCCGCAGCAATTGCTGGGCCTGATGGATCGCCTGCAGCTGCATCGCCAAGGGCCAATGGAAGCCTGCCTGCGATGCCCCCGCGAGATGAAGATGCCGGTGCTGCAGCGCCTCGCCGCGCTGGAACTGGCCGACCTCAGCATCGAGGAGCCCAGCCTGGAAGACGTGTACTTTGAACTGCGGGAGGCCGCATGAGTGCAGCAGTGGCATGGCGTGGCATGGCCACCCTGGCCGGCAAGGAATTCCGCGACCGCCTGCGCAACCGCTGGGTGCTGGCCGTGGCGCTGGTGTTCACCGCCTTCTCGCTGGCCATCACCTACTTCGGCAGCGCTGCGCAAGGCGTGGTGGGGCCGCGCTCCATCGAACTCACCATCGCCAGCCTGGTGAGCCTGGTCATCTACCTGATCCCCTTGATCGCCCTGCTGCTGGGCTTCGACGCCATCGTGGGCGAGCGCGAGCGCGGTTCGCTGGATCTGCTGCTGGCCCACCCGGTGACGCGGCTGGAGCTGCTCTTGGGCAAGTACCTGGGCCTGGCCGCGGCCCTGAGCCTGTCCACGCTGATCGGTTTCGCCCTCGTGGGCCTGCTGCTGTGGCAGCGTTTCGGCGAGGCGGGGCTCTACCACTACAGCGGCTTCGTGCTGAGCTCCATCCTGCTGGGCCTGGCCTTCCTGAGCCTGGCCCTGCTGATTTCGGTGCTGGCGCGGGACCGCACACGGGCCTCGGGCCTCGCCATCAGCTTGTGGTTCGTGTTGGTGCTGGTCTTCGACCTCGCGCTGATGGGCCTGCTGGTGGCCAGCCAGGGCCAGGTGGGCGGTGATGCCCTGGCCTACGTGCTGCTGCTGAACCCGGCCGATCTGTTCCGCATCCTCAACGTCTTTGCGCTGGACGACGTCCGGCGCCTCTACGGCCTGGCCGCCGTGGTGCCGCCCAGTCTGGGCCAGCCCTGGCTGCTGGGCACGGCCATGCTCGGCTGGATCCTCGCGCCCCTGGCCCTCGCCTCCTGGAGATTCAAGCCATGAACACCCCGCTTGCCCCCCTGCCCGCCCTTGCCGACTTGCCCGCCTTGACGCGCCGCCAAGGGCTCGCGCTGGGACTGCTTGGCCTGGGCGGCCTGCTGAGCGCTTGCGGCCGGCAGGACGAGGCTCCGCCTGCGCCCAGCGAGATCGTCGCCGGCCTCAGCTGCGACCTCGACGGCATGCTGCTCGCCGACTACCCCGGACCCAAGGGCCAGGTGCTTTACGTGGGCGAGGCCAAGCCGCATTGGTTCTGCGACACCGTGGAGCTCTTCAACGTGCTGCTCAAGCCCGAGCAGCAGCGCGCCGTGCGGGTGGCCTACACCCAGGACATGGCGCGGGCCGACTGGGAGATCCCCCGCGGGCACTGGTTCGACGTGCGCCAGGGCTTCTATGTGCTGGGCAGCAAGCGCCAGGGCTCGATGGGCCCCACCATCGCCAGCTTCCGCGAGCAGGCGGCCGCGCAGGCCTTTGCCCAGGCCTTCGGCGGCAAGGTGCTGGCGTTTGCCGAGCTGAAGCCGGACATGATGGACCTCAGCGGCGGCGCCCAGCAGGACAGCCGCATGTGAGCGCGCCATGAGCACGGCACCACCGAACCGGCGCCGGGTCGGCCGCTGGCTGCTTGGCGGGCTGGCCTTGCCGGCGCTGGCAGGCAGCTATGGCGCCTGGGCGGGCTGGCGGCGCCAGCAGGCCGCGGACGCCCTGCCGCTGCCCGACGAGGTCTGCCGGGTCGCGCCGCTGCAGGCCTGGACGCCGTCAATGGGGCCGGACCGGTTCGCGCCCCGCCTGCCGCCGCCGGACGCGCGCTGCCCCGTCTGCGGCATGTACCCGGCCCGCCAGCCCCGCTGGGCCTGCCAGCTGATCTACCGCGACGGGGCGGCGCATTTCTTTGATGCGGCCCTGGACCTGCTGCTGTACCTGCAGCATCCCGCGCGGCATGCCCCCGGCTATGGCCAGCGGGACATTGCCCGACTCTATTTGCCCGTGGCCGGCAGGCATGAACAGCGGTGGCTGGCGGCGGAGTCAAGCGTCTTGCTGGTGGGCACGCACTGGCCAGGAATCGCCTCCGCCCCCATGCGCCGCGGAGCCCTGCCTGCGTTCGATGACAGGGCCGAGGCACTGCAGATCCAGCAACGCTACGGCGGTGAGCTGCTGAGCTGGGCGCAGCTGCAGGCGACGAGTCCGCAGCAGTGGCCGGAAGCCCTGCGCGGGCTGGGGCCGCACCACTGAAGGAGCCGCGAGCGGGTCTGGCGCGACCGCTGCCCGCTCGGCACCTTTGCACCGTTGGATTGGGCCGGCTTCTTGACAGGGCACGCCTACGGATTCCCGGCGGAGACCTCACATCTGGCAGCCCTGATTCAAATTGCAGCTTGGTGAGTCGGGATGGGCCTCAGCGTCGTGCACAAGGCGGTGGGACAAGCGCTCGTCGCGCTCCAGAGGCGCGTTCCAATCAAACAGCAATACCAAGGGATTGTCCCGGCCATCGGCGGTCCAACCCAGCGCGCGAAGTCCGATGAGCCGATGCCGCGCAGCCAGCAGTGGTGGCATTGGGTGGATCGCCTCGTGTTGCAAGTACAGCAGGTCTGCGGCTCCGCCGGCGTCTACCAAAACGCGTGCACCGCTCCCTCCAACCTGCAACGAGAGGAACACTTGCTTCCGCGCCGCACCCGAGCACTCCAAGCCAGCCAAGGCCGCCACGGAAACCGCCTCCCTGCCGTCGGGGCTGCCTGGCACTGGCGTCACTTGAGCGGCCAGAATCCCAGCCGTCCACCGTTCCAGGAACGGAAATTCAACCAGTGCGATCGTCGTGCCAGTCGAAGTGGCAGCATCCGCCGCACTCATCCCAGACCCTCGGCATAGCGTGACAGCACTTGGTCAATGTCCAGCGCAGTGACGGACTCCCCCTTGAGTTCAAACGCCCCCATCACCAGGCCCCTCAAGTGGTCTGACAGCGTGGATGGCGGCGCGAGGATCTTGCTTGCGGCGACGTCGACCACATCGATTACCCGGTCAACAAGAATGCCGCTGTGCAGGGCTGTCCCGCGGCCGAGCAAGATGGGCGTTTCGGTGCGCGCGCCCTGCGGTGCAAGGCCCAGCAGTTCATGCAAGCGAATAACGGACTCGATCTGGCCTCGCACATTGATCACCCCCACCAGCGATGGCGGGCAACCTGGCACCGCGAAAATACGACGTGGTGCCAAAACCTCCGCAATGCCCCGGCCGGCAAAAGCGTACCACTGCCTGTCCAATGCGAAGACCACCATTTTTGCCGACGCTTCCTCTACGTCGACCACGGTCTGCGAGGCGCTGAGTCGCTGCGTCAGAACTTGATCGAAGTGGGATTCGCTCATGCGCCGGCCTCCTGTGGGGCATTGGCCGTCATCACCCGGTTTCGCCCACCGCGCTTGGCCGCATACAGGGCCTTGTCTGCCGCCTCGCGCAAGCTCGCCATGCTGGAATACGCGCAGGACCAGGCAATGCCGGCACTGAAAGAGCAGGAAAAATCCGCCTGCTCAGTATGGAACTGGACACGAGTAAACGCTTCCCGCAAGCTCTCCAGCAGCGCGGTTGCTTCCGGCAACTGAACGTCCCGAAGAATAATCGCGAACTCCTCGCCGCCATATCTACCCACAGTGTCCGATATTCTCAGTCGCTGCTGCAGCAGCCGGGAAAGCGCCAGCAATACCTGATCCCCCACGGGATGACCATAGGTATCATTCACATGCTTGAAATTATCGATGTCCAGCATGGCAAAACACATGCTGCCGGCGGTGCGTCGAGCCGCGGCCATGGCGGAGACCAGGGTTTTGGTCGTCTCGCTATGGTTCAGTAGTCCGGTGAGGCTGTCTCTCGCCATCATCGCCCGCAGCACTCGCATCCGCTCGGCCCGCACCGAAACAGATTCAATCAACTGCTCCGGCTGCACCGGCTTTGTCAAGAATCCTTCAGCGCCGATCCGCATGGCAGAAAACTGCTTCTTGTGGTCCAGCTCGCTGGAGAGATAGATAATTGGAATACTCACATAGTCGGGAATCTGGCGGATCAGGCTGGCGAGTTCGCGGCCATTGCACTGAGGCAAATAGATATCCAGCAGAACCAGATCTGGCCTGAATTCCTCCAGTGCTGCCATGATGCGGGTCGGGTCAGCGAGCTCATAGGTATTCATCCCGGCATCCTGCAACAGGACGCTGTGGTAGCTGGCCATTTCAGGCTCATCATCAACAATGAGAATGCGGTAGGCGCCAGGTTTTTGCTGGCCAGTGAGCCGATCCAGCACGCCCGCAAGGGCCAACGCGTCAACAGGTTTTTGCAAAAATGCCTGTCCACCAGCCCGCACTGCTTTGATGCGGGCATCAAAATCCCCCCGTGCCGAGATGAAAACGGTCGGCACGGCAGCCCCCCCCAGGTCCTGCTGTAGCTCCGCCAGCGCACGGGTTCCGTCCAGTCCTTCGGCTGGGAAAATGATGTCCATGATGACGGCATCCGGCCTGCGGGCCAGAATCGCGGAACGCAAGGCCTGTGTGTCCTTGAAACACTCACACTGATAGCCAAAACAACTGATTTGGCCGGCGATCTTCTCCAGAATGAAGGGATCGTCGTCGCACATATAAATGAGGCGCCCGCCGGCTTTCCCATCCAAGCCGATCGCGCCACTGGAAACAGTGAAGCTGGGCAAATCCTCCCAAGCCTGAAGGCCCCCTGGCTTGCTCAGCAACCGCACCTGTTCATCCAACACCGCCAGGCTGCCAGCGACCAGGACCATGCGCTGCTGCCCCAATGCAGCCCCGCCCTCTTCCTGAGCTGCCGCCACGCAGGCCTCTGCCTGTTCTGCTGCACACCCCAGATCGGCAAAACCGAACGAGCTGGCGGTACCCTTCAAGTTGTGCAGGCTGCGGTGCAAGGCCTCAACCGCATCGGTACTGCGGGGGTCGGCCTGCAGGGCGTTCCACAGCGCCTGCAAGTCGAGAACGCGCTGGGGCAGTTGCTCCATGAAGCGCACGCGCAGGCGCGCAATTCGATCCCGTGCAGAGGGAGCCAAGGGCGCAGTGTTGTCGTCCATCACGCCCCCCGATGCGCTTGCATGACGGCCGCAATGGCGGGGGCCAGTGTCTCTTCCAGGCTGAAATCCTTGACCAGGCAGGCATCCAGCCGTGGTTCCTGGGCGAGCAGGGGCTCGGCGGCATCGCCGGTGAGCAGCACAAATGGCAGGCTCAGTCCCTGCTCACGCAGGTGCCGGAACAAATCAATGCCACTGAGCAAGGGCATGTTCATATCACTGACAACCATGTCCAAATTGCCGTTGGCGTCAACTTGCCGGACTGCATCGGCCGCGTCCTTGGCCATGACCAGGGTGTGCCCAGCTTCCTCCAAAATGGCTGCGGTCATCTCGGCGGCCATGGCATCGTCATCTACAAGCAGTATTTTCATGGTGCACCCAATCAATGAGCTGGCGATACGAAAAAATGCAGACCGTTGGCAATCAATGCAGAAAAATTCGCTCAATTTGCTTGATTACACTGGCCGCGTTGAAGGGTTTTACTACAAATCCAACGGCGCCAGATGATATTGCTGAGCTGACGCGATCCAGCGATCCGTAGGCGCTGACCATGATGACCTTGATTGAAGGAAAGTATCTGCGAATGGCCTGCAGCACATCCAATCCATCGACGCCTGGCATATTGATGTCCAACAGCACCAAATCCGGCTTCAGCCCACGGCATAGCTCCAATGCGGCAACACCGTCACCCGCCTCACCAACAACGCTGTATCCTTCATTCCTAAGAACGTTCTTCAGAATATTTCGAAGGATGCTTTCGTCATCTACAAGCAAGATGCGGGGGGCGCCAGATCGCGCCTGCGGAATGGTATCCGTGGCGCCACCCTGCACAGCGGAGCATTCGCTGTCTGGAGCCCCGTTGGCCACGCTGGAGCGTGCTATTTCACATTGCTGCTCCAGAGTTTTCAGGCACGCGGTCAGAGCAGCTGCAAATGCCTGCTCGTCGACAGCAGTTCCCGCTTTCCGATCGGCCACCAACTGCTCCCCCTCGGAAGCGGTAGCGCCGATATCGCCCATGCCAAATACCTTTGCCACCCCTTTGATGTTATGAAATGCCGTAAGCAAGGCGTCCGTTGTGACGCCCTCGCCGGCGGTGTTTTTCATCAACGCCGCAAGGCGTTGGGCCTCGGCAAGGCGGGCGGGAAGCGAGGCAACAAAGTCCATCTTCAGTCGAGCAAGCCTGCTGCCGCCAGTTTTTGAAGTGTCAATCGTCAAAATTCCACCTCCGCTCAAAAAAATAGCGATAGGGCCTATGCAAGCAAACTGCGCAAGGTGTCCAGCAGATTGTTGTGGTCAAAGTCGCCCTTGACGATATATGCATCGGCACCTGCCACGATGCCCCGGCGCTTGTCTTCCTCCCTGGCCAGCGAGGTAATGATGACGATAGGGCGATTGCGGTAATGTTCCTCCTGCCGCAAGCGTGCCGTCAGGGTGAAGCCATCCATATTTGGCATTTCAACATCGGTTAACACGGCGTCAAACAATTCCATTTGGGCCTTGCGCAGAGCTTCGACGCCGTCTTCAGCCAGCGTGACGTCATAACCGCTTGCCTCAAGCACGTCGCGCTCAATCTCACGGGTATTCAGCGAGTCGTCCACCACCAGTATTCGCAGACGTCTGGTGTCAACCTGACGGTCTGCGGCCGCTTGTGCTGTCGACGTGCGCGCCTGCCGTGCCGCGTCCAGCAAGGCCGGGGCATGCAACACATTGACCAGCTCGTTTTTTCCCGTGGTGACCATGCCAGACACCAGCGCCAGTTTGCGCAGGTGCGGCGGCAGGGGCTTGATCACCATGTCGCGCTCATCGAGTAAGGCATCCACGACGATGGCGAGCTTTTCCCCACGCACCTGCACGATCAGCAGCAGCAGGTCTTCGTCCGTGCCTGCACTCACCGGCCTTGCGCTTCCATCCGGCGTGCGCAACACACTGTCCAGCGTCACGACCGCTACAAACTCGTTGCGGACGATAGTGACCAGCCGGCCGCCCACCGTCAAGATGGCATCGCGCGAGCGGCGCAGAAACTCGGCAACGTACTGGGCCGTGAAGGCGTAGGCAACGCCACCAACCTCCACCAGCAACACGCGCATCACCGCCAGCGACAGGGGCAGCTTCAGCGTAAAGGTGGTGCCATGCCCCTTGCGAGTTTCCACACTGATGACGCCGCGCAAGTCATCTAGTACACAGCGTCTGACCACGTCCATGCCGACACCGCGGCCGGACATATCCGTCATGATGCTCGCCGTTGAGAAACCAGGCATGAAGATGAAGTCGATGACTTCCTGGTCCGTCAAGGCGGCTACCTTCTCTGGCGCTGCCAACCCCTTGCTGACCGCTTTCTCTCGCACCCGCTCGATCGGTATTCCTGCCCCATCGTCACTCACTTCGACCACCATCCACCCGCTGTCAGCGCGGGCGCACAGGCGCAGCTGGCCCTGCGCCGGTTTGCCAGCATCCTGGCGCTGAGCAGGCGATTCCAGACCGTGGTCGATGCTGTTGCGAATCAGGTGAATGATGGGATCGGCGAGCTTGTCAATCATTTGCCGGTCCAGCTCGTAGTCGGCGCCGCTGACCAGGCACTGCACTTCCTTGCCTACCGAACGTGCCATCTCTCGGACCAGGCGCGAAGCCGGCTCAAACACAATGGCCAGCGGCAGCATGCGCATGCGCAGTGTGGTGTCGTGCAGTTCCACCATCAGGCTTTCCTGTGCCTGCACATCGTCGCTGAGTGCAAGCGCGTAGTCGTGCAGGGCCGTGCCGATCGGACCGTCGGCACAAGCCCTCGCCAGCGCCTGTGCATCGGCCAGTCGCTGCCTCAACGCGGCATGGCTGGACACCACCTCGCCCATGAGCTTCACAAGTTCATCGAGCTTGTCGAGCCGAATGCGCACAGTCTCAGCCGCCTTGAGCACAGGCTCAGGTGCGGCGGGGGGCGACAAGGATGCAGCGGCGGCGGCAGCACTGGGCGCTGCAACGGATGCAACAGGCGCGTGGACCGCGGCAGCCATTGAGGTGTCCATGCCCGACAAACCACCGCCGGGTGTTGGGGGGGCTGTGCTGCCTGTGGCGCCAGGCATCGAGCACTCACGCTTTGGCTGTGCAGCCAGTGCCAGTTCTGCGCACAGCTGCGGGTCCGCTCCTGGCAACAATTGCGGATCGCCATCGTTGGCAATGGCATCCACCAGACCGGCCAAAGCATCCACTGCTCGGTGCAGGAGATGCCCAAGCGTCGCGTCGTAGGTCAAGCTGGCGCTGCGCAGCTGCACCAGCACTTCTTCGAGGTGGTGGGCCGTGTCCGTGACGCCTGCGAGCTTGAGCATGCGCGAGGAACCCTTGATCGTGTGGGCCGAGCGAAACACGGTGTTGATAAGCTCGACATCGCACGGGCCCGCATCAAGTTGCGCCAGACCATCATTCAGGCGGTTGATATGGTCACGAGCTTCCTCAACAAAGCGAGCCGTGAACTTCTTGATGTCTAGAGCCATGGCACGATTTCCTCTGCTCAGGGGGCTCCCAATTGGGCCAGCTGGCGCTCGCACAAATGGTGCATCTCCTGACGGGGCAGCTCGACAGGAACATATAGCAGACCGTGGGGCGCACCGTCCTTGATCAATTGCTGTACGGCGCGCAATGCACGCCGCGCAAGGTCGATGTTGCCCGTCTCCCGATGCAAACCTCCCAGGTAGTAGTGGGCAGGCCAACAGGATGGGCAGGCGTACACGGCCCGCTTGAACCCTTCAATAGCGGCGCCATGCTGCCCCTGCCAGCGGTGGATATGGCCCAGGAGATACAGCGCGTCAATCGACCAGCTCTGCTCATCCAGTACCTGCTCGACGCGGGCTTTTGCCTGCACGTAGTCTTTGCGATTGAGCAGCACGTATGCCATCAGCAACTGTGCCTCCTCATGCTCGGGTTGCTGATGCAGCAGTGCACCCAGCCCCTCGTAGGCAGCATCGAACATCTTGCCCTGCACCAGCCGCTGGATGTCACCGAGGGGCATCCCCGTGCCCGGCACACTGCTTGGCTGTTGTGCGTGTGGCATCACAACCGCCGGTGCATTTCGAATCCGCGCAAGGGGGACTGTGCCGTCTGGCGACGGGGCCGCAGCGGGAGGTGGCACCTTTTGCACGGCAGGTTCAGCACGCCGGGAAAAGTAAAACAGGCCCTCGTCGTTGAGCAGGTGGAGTACGCCAAGGTCATTGGCGAGCGACTCTGACAAGCCCGTGAGCAAGATGCCGTCCGCACACATCATGGCGAGAAAATTCTCCTGGATGCGTTTGCGCGTGGCGGTGTCAAAGTAGATCGACACGTTGCGGAAAAGAACCACATCAAAATCCCGCAGATTCGCAAGCGGCTCGGCACTCAAGACATTGAAGGCCTGAAACCGGACCATGGAGCGCACCACGTCGTTCAAAACCCATCCCGTCCCTTGCAGGTGGAAGTGCCTTGCTCGCAGATCGTCCGGCACGCCTCGAAAGGAGAACTCCGTGTAGTAGGCGGAGGCGGCTTTCGCCAAGACAGCGGTATCGATGTCAACGCCGATGATTTCGCAGTCAAGCCCGGCCTGCGGACCACGGGCGTCGAGCAGCGTCATGGCAAGGGAATACGGTTCCTCCCCGGAGGAGCAGCCGGCACTGAGAATGCGCAGCTTGCCTGGGCGCCCACGCGCTGCCAACGTCCGAGGTACCCAGACATGCACCAACCACTGCAACTGCGCCTGTTCACGCAGAAAGTACGTTTCGTTGACTGTGAGCGCGTTGACCAGGGCCTGCAGTTCGGTGGCATCCGAGCGCAATCGCGCCGCATACGGCTGCGGCTCCAGTGCCAGCGCGTGCATGCGAGCAAGCAGCCCAGCTTCCAGTCGATGAATATTCACGCCCGCGAAGTTCAAGCCGCTGTGGTCCTTGATCAGCTCCGCAAACAGAGAGAGGTCATGAGTCATCATGACGCCAGCTCGCTCGCCAGCTTCTGCAGCGCACCCGCTATGGCCTCCAGCGGCAGGCCGTGCTGCACGTAGCCACGCTCCACGGCCACCCGGTTCATCCCGTAAATGAGCGAACTGGCTTCATCTTGCGCAATGGTCACGCCGCCGGCCGTCCGAATGCTGCCCATTCCTTCGGCACCGTCGCGTCCAATTCCTGTCAAAATAACACCAATGCTGTGCACCCCAAACACCTGCGCCACCGATTGCAGCAGGACATCGCAGCTGGGGTGGTAGATGTCCTGCGGCTTGGGCGTGGCAAGGTGGATGCAGCCTTTGGCGGATACCGACATGTGGTATTCCGGCGGCGCAATCAGCACCACCCCGCTTGTCACCGGTTCGCCCTGCTCGGCCACCCGAACCGGCAATGAGCAAAGCCGCCCCAGCCACTCGGCCAGTCCCGCCACAAATCCCTCTGAAATATGCTGGGCAATCAACACACTGGCTGCAAAGTCCGCAGGTATGGCGGCCAAGATGTGGGCCAGCGCCTGAGTGCCGCCGGTGGATGACGCAATGGCAATCACCCGGCCTTGATACTGTGCAGCTCCGTTGGCGGGCAATGGCCGTGCATGGTGTGGCCCGCTCGCCACCGCATGGCCGCCTACTGCCGCAGATGTGCCCGGGCGCACGCGAGTGACTACCGAAACCCCTGCCAGCAACCGCACGCGTTGAGCCAGCAGCCCTGCGTTGAGCGTGCCATAGTCGGGCTTTTGCATGACTTCCAGCGCCCCTTTGTCCAGCGCCTCCATGGCGTTATCGGCATGGGCGACATCGCTGACCACCAGGATGGGTACGGCCTTGAAGCTCATGATGGCCTCTATGGCTTGCAAACCACCCATGACCGGCATCTCCAGATCCATGGTGATCAGGTTGGGCCGCAAGTCCCGCGCCATTTGAACTGCTTGTGCGCCGTTGGCCGCCTCCCCCACCACGACAATGCCGCCGGCCTGTTCCAGGGCTTCTCGCAGCAGCGTGCGCGCGAAGACGCTGTCGTCAACAATCAGGACCCGAACCGGTGCTGCCATGCCTTACTGCCGTGCGTTGGTGTCAGTCTGGAACAAGCGCACCATGCGATCCAGCCGCGCAGACAGGCCAGACATCTCCTTGCTGATCTGGGAGATCCGGTTCACTGCGCCTGCCGTGTTCGAACTGGCCGCTGCAATCTCGCGCAGCGCCACCACCACCTGACCACTGGCGGTCTTTTGCTGCTGCGTGGAAAGCGAGATCTGCTCGGCGGCCGTGCTCGCCGCCGTGGCTGCTGCAATGATCTCGCCCAGGCGCTCGGCCGTGTTGCGGCTGGCGGCACTGCCGGCTCCGATGCTGCTGGCCCCCTTCTCCGAGCTCAGCACCAAACGGTTGATCGATCCCTGGATCTCGTTGATCTTGCCGGCGATCTCCTCGGTCGATGCGCTCACGCTGTCGGCCAGCCGACGGATCTCACTGGCAACCACCGAGAATCGCTTGCCTGCCTCCCCCGCACTGGCAGCCTCCAGCGCAGCGTTGAAGGCGATCAGCTTGGTCTGGTCGGCCACCGTGTTGATGATCTCCATGATCTTGCCGATTTCCTTGGACTTGGCGCCAAGCTCCACAATCTCCTGCAGGCTCTTTTGGTTGTCGACGCTGATGCCGTTCATGCGGTCCAGCACCAGTTCCATGGCTTCGGCCCCTTTGCGGCTGCCGTCCAGGGTGACCCCAGCGACCTGCACCACGGCCTTGGAGTGATCGGCGATCAGGGTGGACGACGCTGACAGCTCCTCCATGGTGGAGGTGATTTCCGCCATGGAAGACGACATTTCGCTGGAGGTGGCTGCCTGCGCCTCCACGGCGCGCGTAATTTCCTCGGCGGCGGCCAGCACCTGGACCGCGTTGTCGGCCACATCGGCCACCATTGACTGCAGATTCAAGCCCGCCTGGTTGATGCCGCGGGCGATCATCCCAATTTCGTCACATCGATTCAAACCCAGATCGACCGCCGCCTCGCCACTTGCCACTTGTTGTGCAGCACCCACCAATTGCTTCAATGGGCGAGTCACTTGCGCCTCGATGAACCAGTCCGTCAGCAACAATCCAACGACCACGGTCGCCACCAGCGCGCCCAACGTCGGACCCTCCATTCCCGCCCTGGACAACGCGCCGCCAACAACGATACCCAGCGCCAACAAGGGCAACCGAACCCGCCAGGCGACTGGCAGCAACTGCAAGGCGCTCAACCAGCGCATGAAACCCGTGCGAACGATGAGCCCCCGGTGAAACGCGAGCCCTGAGGCCTTGCCCTGCTTGAAGCGGGCGTATAACTTGCCCGCCGCATCAACCTGCGAAGGCGTGGGTTTGGTCCGCACCGACAAATAGCCCGTCAAGGTCCCATTGCGAAGCATGGGCGCGGCGTTGGCACATACCCAGTAATGGTCACCGTCTTTGCGGCGATTTTTGATCAACGCCTGCCAGGACTGCCCGGCTTTGAAACTGCGCCACATGTCCGCGAAGGCCTCTTCCGGCATGTCCGGATGGCGCACCATGTTATGCGGCTGGCCCATCAGCTCATCAGGCGAGAACCCGCTGATTCGAATGAATGCTGCATTGGCGTAGCCAATGTGGCTTTTCGTGTCGGTCATGGACAAGAGCGTTTCATTGTCCGGAAACCGATACTCACGCTGCGTGACAGGATGATTGATACGCATGAAGAATGCTCTCTACGTCAGAGGAACTGCAGCTACCAAACTTGGAGTTCGCAACATCAAGCGCGTCGCGGGAATCGTTGCCGTCAACTCGCGATGGACACATCGCCCGCATGTGAAGTCCGCGCACAGTTGCCGAAGGACTAGGCCGACACTGCAGAATCCCGCGGCCGCGTGTTGGTGTCAGTCTGGAACAAGCGCACCATGCGATCCAGCCGCGCAGACAGGCCAGACATCTCCTTGCTGATCTGGGAGATCCGGTTCACTGCGCCTGCCGTGTTCGAACTGGCCGCTGCAATCTCGCGCAGCGCCACCACCACCTGACCACTGGCGGTCTTTTGCTGCTGCGTGGAAAGCGAGATCTGCTCGGCGGCCGTGCTCGCCGCCGTGGCTGCTGCAATGATCTCGCCCAGGCGCTCGGCCGTGTTGCGGCTGGCGGCACTGCCGGCTCCGATGCTGCTGGCCCCCTTCTCCGAGCTCAGCACCAAACGGTTGATCGATCCCTGGATCTCGTTGATCTTGCCGGCGATCTCCTCGGTCGATGCGCTCACGCTGTCGGCCAGCCGACGGATCTCACTGGCAACCACCGAGAATCGCTTGCCTGCCTCCCCCGCACTGGCAGCCTCCAGCGCAGCGTTGAAGGCGATCAGCTTGGTCTGGTCGGCCACCGTGTTGATGATCTCCATGATCTTGCCGATTTCCTTGGACTTGGCGCCAAGCTCCACAATCTCCTGCAGGCTCTTTTGGTTGTCGACGCTGATGCCGTTCATGCGGTCCAGCACCAGTTCCATGGCTTCGGCCCCTTTGCGGCTGCCGTCCAGGGTGACCCCAGCGACCTGCACCACGGCCTTGGAGTGATCGGCGATCAGGGTGGACGACGCTGACAGCTCCTCCATGGTGGAGGTGATTTCCGCCATGGAAGACGACATTTCGCTGGAGGTGGCTGCCTGCGCCTCCACGGCCCGCGTAATTTCCTCGGCAGCGGCCAGCACCTGGACCGCGTTGTCGGCCACATCGGCCACCAGCGCTGACAGTCGTTGCCGCATGGCCTGTGCGGCATGGTCCAGGTCGGCGATCTCATCTCCCCCCTGCAAAGCGCCGTGCGAGCGCAGATCCCCTTGAGCAATGCGATTGACGCCGGCCACCACCACGTTCATACGCTGTCCCAGGTGGCGGGACAAAGCAACCGCCAAGGCCACGCCCAAAAGCATGGACAACACGCCCACCGCCAACGCCGTGCGTGTCGCTTTCGCATGAGCCGCCGCAAAGGTGCTGGCATCCATGGTGACTTCAATGACGCCATTGGCCTGCCCTTGCGCATTGATCATCGGCGCAATCAGGACGGCCATCGGCACGCCAGCCACGTCGCGGTCAAACAGCTGCTGCTCGCCATGGAACGCTTTATCCAGGCGCTCCGTGTCCACCGCCTCGGTGCTGCCCAAGGACGACCCCACCACCACAAAACCACGGTCGACCCTGGAATACAGGCGCCCCAGAACGTTGTAGCCTGTCAATGCCTTCTTGAAAAAGGCATCGCCCGGCTCAAGCCCAACCTCTACTGATCCGATGGGTTGGGACTTCCAATGCACCGGCACCACCGCGCGCAGACCGTAGCCGCTGACCGCCTTTTCCATGCCTGAGACCGTCTTGTTCTCCTTGTTGGCCTGGGCGACAAGTGGACGGCCTTCAGCTACGTTGTCGCCAAACTGACTGGGGTTGTGTACCCGCAGGAACGAAATGCCCGGAGGCGTGTGGAACTGAATCTGGGTCACGCCAAAATTGGCTCGAAGTTGCTGCAGGCTGGGCGCCACGTAGTCCAGCAATGCCTTTCGGTCGCGAGCTGCAAATCGTTCCTGGACATCTTCGGTGGTCGCAAGCTGCGTTGCCAATATCTCGGCTGCGCGGATCTCCATGCGGAGGTCCAGTGCGATCACCGCCAATTTGGCTTGCAATTCCGTTTGCTTGGCCTCGTCAACCAGGCGCCGCATGTTTGCTAAATTGAGGTAGGTCAAGCCACTTCCTACCAACGCAATGGCCAACCCCATGGCCAGCACTATTTTCATCCACAGACGAGTGCCGTTCCGCATGACAGTCCTTGATCTGCTTGTAGGAGCGTGGCGCAGTGTTCCAGGGGATTGCTGACCCTGAACTCAGCCCGTGAAGGAACTCTGAGGGCGTCCGGTTTGTTAACTTCATGCCCAATTTCAGACGACGGTATTGGCAAATACTGGCACCGTCAAGTCATTGACAATGTGCTCGCGCTTGCGCGTAATGCCGCCGCCGTCTTGGTCCGCCATGCTGTGCACAATGTCAAAAGGGAGCGGCCCTTTGAGCAATGGGGTCAGCTGGCGGCGGTATACGCTCACGGTGAGCCGTCTGTGCACCGGAAGTTGGAGCGCCCAAGTGAAGCCACAAGTCGAATGCATGTTGCGATGGGGGCTCACAGGCCTGCTGTTGGCAAGCCTGTTGCTGGCCGCCTTCCTTTGCCAGCGATATGTCGACACCGAAGAGGCGGCTCGCAAGCTCGCGCAAACGCAGCAGCTGCTGTCCCAGCTTTCTTTCGTGCGCAGCAGCACCTTGCTGATCGAGCTGGAGACCCACAGCGTCCGCTTTGCCACGCAGGCAGGCCCGCAGCGCTCGCAGGAGTCGCAGATCAGTCGGCGCGAGACCTCATTGAGCCTCATCCGCAGCCTCGTGCGGGACAGCGCGCCCCAGCAGGCGCGCTGGCTGCAGCTGCGCCAGGTGATCGACGAGCGCGTCGCGATCGTGTCCGAGGCCTTGCGGCTACGGCAGGAGCAGGGTTCTGCCGCAGCGGCCGCTTTCGCGGCCAAGGCCCCGTTGATGCCCACCCGGCAACGCATACACGCCTTGCTGGACGCGATGGAGGCGGATGCCCTGCAGCAGCTGCGGCAACAGAGCGATCGCCAGGCACGCACGCGCAGCCAGCTGCGCTGGATGTTCACCGCCGCCGCTGCGGTACTGCTCACGCTATTGTGCGTGGGAGTCGCCCTGCTCCGATCGCAATCCTTGCTGACCCGGCGCCTTCGGCAGGACATGGTTGCGAACGAGCAGCACCTGGACGTCGCGCTCCGGTCCGTTGGCGACGCGGTGCTGGTCACCGACGCCCAGGGGCGCGTCCGGCGCATGAATCCCGCAGCCGAGCGCCTGCTCGCGCGCTCCCAGGCACAGGCCCTTGGCCAGACCGTGGAAGAGCTGCTGACCGTGCTGGACAACGATGGGCCGGCCTCCACGAGGCTGTCATCGATGCGCGCGGCCGAGGACGGCCGAGGCAGCGATGAGCGGGTCCGCCTGCGCCGCACCGACGGCAGCGTTCGCGATATCCAGCTCAGCGCCGCGCCGCTCTGGGGTGGCGGCCGCAATTTCCTCGGTTCCGTGTATGCCCTGCGGGACATCAGCGATGAGCTCGCGCTGCAAGCCCTGTTGGGCGAGCGCACGGACCCGGCGGGACACGCGGCTCACGCGCCCACGGCGAACACGGCGTCGAGCTCCTGCGCACCGGCCGCTTGATCCGGACCGGCGAGCGTCGCTCCGGCAAGCTGGAGCAGCGGCTGCCGCTCCAGCGCCATGCGGGCGGCCGGCCCGATAACCAGCACCGCGGGTGATCCCAGGCCTTCTGTTGCCAGCAGGGCGGGCAGGCCTGCGAGCTGGGTCCAGGCCTGTTGCTGCTGCTCGGTATGGGCCGAGCACACCACGGCGGCCGGCGTGTCGGCCGCCAGGCCTCCGTCCATCAAGGCCTTCACGATCTCGCTGCAACGGCTCACGCCCATGTAGACCACCAGGGTGAGCCCCGATCGCGCCAGGGCGGCCCAGTCGGGCGCACGTCCGCCCTCCCCGTTGTGACCGGTCACCAGGGCCACGCCGGGCGCGCAGCGACGGTCCGTGACGGCGATGCCGACGCTGGCCGGACCCGCCAGCCCCGCGCTGAGGCCGTTGACCACCTCGACCTCCACGCCGGCAGCCAGCAAGGCATCCATCTCCTCGCCACCGCGGCCGAAGATGAAGGGGTCGCCGCCCTTGAGCCGGACGACCCGCAGGCCCTGCCGCGCCGAACGGATCATCAGGCCATGGATGAAGCCTTGCTCGGTGGAGACGCAGCCGCCGCGCTTGCCGACCTGCAGCACGCGCGTGCTAGCCGGCAGCTCGGCCAGGATGCGGCGGTCCACCAGTTCGTCGACCAGCACCAGCTCCGCCTGCATCAGGCGGGACCAGGCCTTGCGCGTCATCAGTTCGGGGTCGCCCGGGCCGGCGCCGACGAGGCTGACACGACCGCGCGATGAAGGGGATGTCGTCATGAGGCAGTCTCCAGGGATGTCTGGCTGAGGCGGCGCAGCTGGGGCAGGCAGGAGCCGCACTGCGTGCCACACCGGAGCCCGGCCTGCAGGGATTGCAGGCGCTCGGCGGGGGGCAGGTCTTGACAGCGCTGCAGGTGGACGCGGATCGGT
The DNA here is from genome assembly GCA_041913905.1 of Burkholderiaceae bacterium. Classification (GTDB taxonomy): domain Bacteria; phylum Pseudomonadota; class Gammaproteobacteria; order Burkholderiales; family Burkholderiaceae_C; genus Roseateles_B. Next base: position 25,873 of record JAYSEK010000053.1, read on the forward strand.
GCTTCGCGCACCCCCAGGCATTGGCAGACCACCGGGCTGGCGGCGGCCTGGGCCGCCGCGCTGAGCGCCTGCGGGGCCAGCAGCTGGCGGCCCAGGCTGGCCACCGGCCGCCCCTCGCGCCACCAGGCGTCCAACCAGGCACCATCGCCGTCGCCCGCCCCCTCCCCCGCCGCTTCGCGGGCCTCGCCGATGCGCAGCCAGGTTTGCAGCCGTGCCTCGGCGCCCTCGCCCTGCAGACGCAGCAGACGCTGGTGCCCGCGGCGGCCGTCGGCGTAGCGCAAGGTGCCAGGACGCTGCAGGTCCAGCGCCCGGACCAGTTGCTGCACCCAGGCACCCTCAGGCATCTGGGCAAAGGCAGCGTCCAACAGCCAGCCGACCTGGCCGGGCAGCACGCCGGCCACCGGCACGCAGCTGGCATAGCCGGCTTCGCGCCCCAGGGCCTGCAGTGCCTGGTGCAGGGACTCCGCCTGCGCTTCGGCCACATAGGAGGCCCCCAGCACGCGCCAGGGCAAGGCCAGGCGCTCCAAGGCCACGGCGGCAAACTTGAGCTCGGGCTGGCCGGAGTCCGGGCACAGCGCAGCCTGGCTGAGGGCATTGACGCCCGCCAGGGTCAGGTCTTGCGCGTCCTTGCCCAGCAAGTACTCGCTGCCCCAATGCATGGGCAACCAGGCCTGGCGCGGCCCCAGTTGTGCGTCAGCCGCCACCTTCACGTGCAGCCGCCCGCGCGCCGAGCTCACCGCGACCAGCTCGCCCGCCTTCAAGCCCTGGCGCGCCAGCTCGTCCGGGTGCAGACCCAGGCGCGGTTCCGGGGCGCTGGCAAAGAGCGCGGGCACCGTGCCGCTGCGGCTGAGGCTGTGCCACTGATCGCGCAGCCGGCCGCTGGAGAACTGCAGCGGCCGATCGGCCGTTGGCCTTTCCGCTGGCGGGCGCCATTCGATCGGATGAAAGCGCGCCCGCGCCGTCGGCGTTGCAAAGCGATGATCGAGATACAGCCGTGCCTGGCCCTGCACGGCGCCTTCCGGACAAGGCCATTGCTCCGGGGTCTGCTCCAGCCGTGTGTAGCTGAGCCCGGTGATGTCCAGATCCCGGCCGCGCGTAGCCTCGCGGTGCTCCAGCCAGGCCTGCTCCGGCCGCTCCCAGGCGAAGAGGCTGGCTTGGCCCGGTCGCAGGTGTGGCTCGATGCGGCGGGCGATGTCGCGCACGATTTGCCAGTCGCTGCGGGCCTCGCCGGGCGGCGGCACGGCGGCGCGCACCCGGCTGATGCGGCGCTCGCTGTTGGTCACCGTGCCCTCCTTCTCGCCCCAGGTGGCCGCGGGCAGCAGCACGTGCGCGAACTCGGCGGTGGCGCTGCCGGTGAAGGCGTCCTGCAAGACCACCAGCTCGCAGCGCTGCAAGGCAGCCCGCACCATGGACTGCTTCGGCAAGGACTGCGCCGGGTCGGTGCAGGCGATCCACAAGGCCTTGATCACACCGTCCGCGGCCGCTTCGAACATCTCCACCGCGGTCTTGCCGGGGCCGCCCGGCAAGGCGTCCACGCCCCACAAGGCAGCGACCTCGGCCCGATCCTGCACCGAGCCCGGATCGCGGTGCCCCGGCAGCAGCGTGGCCATGCCGCCCGCCTCGCGACCGCCCATGGCATTGGGCTGCCCCGTCAGCGAGAAGGGGCCGCAACCCGGTCGGCCGATCTGACCGCAGGCCAGGTGAAGCTGGATCAGGGCCTGGTTCTTGTCGGTGCCGGCGCTGCTTTGGTTGAGCCCCATGCAGTAGAGGGAGAGCGTGGCCGCGCTCTGCGCGAAGAGCCTTGCTGCCTCGATGACTTGTGCCTCCGGCAAGCCGCAGAGCTGGGCCGCACGGGCCGGTGGCATGGCCCGCACCTGCTCGCGCACGGCCTCGAAGCCTTCGGTATGCGCGGCGATGTAGTCCGGCCGTATCCAGCCCGCCCAGATCATCTGGTGCAGCATGCCTTGGAACAGGGCCACGTCGCTGCCCGGGCGCAGCGCCAGGTGCAGGTCGGCGAACTCGGCAGTCTCGGTCCGGCGGGGGTCGACGACGATGAGGCGCATCCCCGGCCGCGCGGCCTTGGCCGCCTCGATGCGGCGAAACAGGATGGGGTGCGCCCAGGCGGTGTTGGACCCCGCGATGAAGAGACAGTCCGCCTGCTCGATGTCCTCGTAGCTGCAGGGCGGTGCATCGGCGCCCAGGGCCTTCTTGTAGCCCACCACGGCGGAGCTCATGCACAGGCGCGAATTGCTGTCGATGTGCGGCGTGCCCCACAGGCCGCGGGCGAGCTTGTTGAAGCCGTGGTAGTCCTCGGTCAGCAACTGGCCCGAGATGTAGAAGCCCAGGGCCTCGGGGCCATGCGCCGCGCGCAGCGCCAGCAGCCGCTCGACGAGGCGCTGCTGGACCGCGTCCCAGCCCGGCTCCTGCCAGGGCTGCGCGCGGTCCTCGCGCCAGCGTGGGGCGAGCAGGCGGCGGCTGGCCAGCACCTCGGGCCGTGCCGTGAGGTGCAGGTTCGATCCCTTGCTGCAGAGCCGACCGAAGTTGGCCGGATGCTCGGGATCGCCCCGCACGCCGGTGATGTGGCGACCATCGCTCTCGATGATCAGGCCACAGCCCACGCCGCAGTAGGCACAGGTGCTGCGCGTTTCCTTCATGGCTTCAGCAGCGCCGGCCGCAGGGGCTGGGGGCGACGGGCTCGGTGCCCAGGCCGGCAAGCTCACTCGCCAACAGCAAGACCTGACCCTCCTGCAGCTTCACCTCGAAGCGCGGCGTGCGGCCCTCGTCGGGCTCGCGCGCGCAGCCGGTGCGCAGCTCGATGGTCCAGTTGTGCAGCGGGCAGGCCACGGCCTTGCCGAAGACCAGGCCCTGGCTCAGCGGCCCACCCTGGTGCGGGCAGCGGTCCAGCAGGGCGTGGACCTCGTCGTCCGAGGTGCGGAACAGGGCCACCGGCGCCGCCTCCGGGTGCTCGGGGCGCAGGATGCGGCGCGAGCCCAGCGGCGGGATGTCGTCGATGCGGCAGACGGCGATCCAGGCTTCAGTGAGGGTGTCGTTCATCGTCATGGCAGCTCCTCAGAGGGTTTCGAACTGGCGCAGGTCCACGCGCGCCTTGTCGTGTTCGAACCAGGGATCGGGCTCGTTCGCCAGTGCCGCCTGGAGCTCGGCCCACAGGGCCTGGCGGCCGGGCGCGTCCTCCAGGATGCGGCGACGGACATGGTCCATGCCCACGCGGGCCACGTAATGCACGGTGCGCTCCAGGTACCAGCCTTCCAGCCGGTAGAGCTGCAGGAAGGCGCCGCTGTACTCCAGCACTTCCTCGGCGGTGCGCAGCTTGCACAGGAACTCGGCGACCTCGGTCTTGATGCCGCCGTTGCCGGCGATGTAGATCTCCCAGCCGGAATCCACGCCGATCACGCCCACGTCCTTGATGCCGGCTTCGGCGCAATTGCGCGGGCAGCCGCTGACGGCGATCTTGACCTTGTGCGGGGCATACATGCGCCACAGCGCGCGTTCCAGATCCTTGCCCATCTGTGTGGAGTCCTGGGTGCCGAAGCGGCACCACTCGCTGCCCACGCAGGTCTTCACCGTGCGCAGCGCCTTGGC
>JAYSEK010000054.1:0-26865 GCA_041913905.1 Burkholderiaceae bacterium
CTGGCCAACCAGAAGCGCGGCGTGCAGATCAACATGGCCTACCACGGCCGCCAGGTCATGCTGACCTACGAGATCCCGCTGGCCGAGATCGTGCTGGACTTCTTCGACAAGCTGAAGTCCGTGTCGCGCGGCTATGCCTCCATGGACTACGAGTTCAAGGAGTACCGCGCCTCCGACGTGGTCAAGGTGGACATGCTGATCAACAGCGATCGCATCGACGCGCTCTCGCTGATCGTGCACCGCAGCCAGAGCCAGTACCGCGGCCGCCAGGTCGCGGCCAAGATGCGCGAGATCATCCCGCGCCAGATGTATGACGTTTCGATCCAGGCGGCCATCGGCGCCAAGATCATCGCTCGTGAAGACATCAAGGCCCTGCGCAAGAACGTGCTGGCAAAATGCTACGGCGGCGACATCACCCGCAAGCGCAAGCTGCTGGAAAAGCAGAAGGCGGGCAAGAAGCGCATGAAGCAGATCGGCAGTGTGGAGGTGCCGCAAGAGGCCTTCCTGGCCATCCTCCAAGTGGAAGACTGAACAACATCTACATGAGTGCACTGACCGGGATTCTGTTCGCGGCCCTGATCGTCTATGGCGGCGGCTGGTATGCAGGGCAATGGACGGGGAATTTCTCCCTGCTGCTCCTGATCCTCACCTCGGTGACCGGCCTGTACTGGCTGGCCGAGCGATTCCATTTCCGCCCGGCGCGCGAGCAGGCCGCGATCGCGCTGGAGGCCGCCGACCTGAAGCGCCGCGAGGCCCTGGCGGCGCAGGGCATCGCCCGGGTGGATGGCGACATCGCCGGTGCCAAGGAAGAAGTGCTGCGCCAGCCCTGGTGGCTGGACTGGACCGCCGGGCTGTTCCCGGTGATCCTGATCGTCTTCCTGTTGCGCTCCTTCCTGTTCGAGCCCTTCAAGATCCCATCGGGGTCCATGGTGCCGACCTTGCTGGTGGGCGACCTCATCCTGGTCAACAAGTTCCACTACGGCGTCCGTCTGCCGGTGATCAACAAGAAGATCATCAGCAACCACGAGGTGCAGCGCGGTGACGTCATGGTCTTCCGCTACCCCGAGGATCCGCGCATGGACTTCATCAAGCGCGTGGTCGGTCTGCCGGGCGACGAGGTCAGCTATCGCAATCAGCATCTCTTCCTCAACGGCAAGCCGGTGGATGTGAAGCCGGTCGACGCCTACTACGATGAAGACAGCATGCAGATGCGCAACCGCTTCGAGGAGCAGTTGGCCGGCAAGTCTCACAAGCTGCTGGTCGACATGAACCGGCAGCAGTTCTTCCACCCTGATCGCAAGGATGGCCCCTTTCCCTTCCAGGACCACTGCACCTACAACGCTGAGGGCTTGACTTGCAAGGTGCCGGCAGGACACTACTTCATGCTGGGGGACAACCGGGACAACTCCCGTGACTCCCGCTTCTGGGGTTTCGTGCCGGACGAGAACATCGTCGGCAAGGCCTTCATGATCTGGATGAACTTCAGCAACCCGAAGCGCATCGGCTTCTTTGACTGATTCATCCGTGGATACTGCATGGCATTCGTTCAGCGAGGAGAGGCAATGAGGCGTGCGCACCGTCGCCAGTCAGGCATCAGCTTGTTGGGCTTGCTGTTCTGGGCCGTGGTTCTGTCCTTCACGGGGCTGATCGCCGCCCGCACCATCCCGACCGTGATGGAGTACTACACCATCCAGCATGCGGTGGACAAGATCGCCCGCGGCAACCCGGCCACCGTGCCTCTGGCCCGGGCCGAGTTCGATCGCATCAAGCAGATCGAGTACTCGATCACGAGCATCGGGTCGGAAGACCTGGTGATCACCAAGGAAGACGAGAAGGTCCGCATCAGCTTCGCCTATGACAAGCAGGTGGATCTGTTCGGCCCGGTCTCCCTGCTGATCAAGTATGAGGGGCGGTCTCGCTGAGCCGCCTGCCTGCGCCATGAGCCATCCCATGGATGCCCTCCAGTCAAGGCTGGGCTACGAGTTCAAGGACAGCGGCCTGTTGCAGCGGGCCGTGACGCATCGCAGCTTCGGCGCGGACCACAACGAGCGCCTGGAGTTCCTGGGCGACGCCGTGCTCAGCCTGGCGGTATCCAGCCTGCTCTATGAGCGCTATGCGGGTTCCGACGAGGGCGACCTCACGCGCATCCGTGCCCATCTGGTGCGCGAGGAAAGCCTGCACAAGCTGGCCTTGAGCCTGGGTCTGCCGCAGGTGCTGCGCATGAGCGAAGGCGAGGCGCGCGGCGGCGGGGCGCAGCGTGCCTCCATCCTGGCCGATGCGACCGAGGCCATCATTGGCGCCGCTTTCGTGGATGGCGGCTACCCGGCGGCCCGTGAGATCGTGCGTCGCCTGCTGGGCGAGCTGATCAACACCTCGGCCAGCGATACCTGGGCCAAGGACGCCAAGACGGCCCTGCAGGAATGGCTGCAGGCACGCCGCCTGGCCGTGCCCAGCTACCGCATCATCGAAACCCGCGGCCAGGCCCATGCCCAGACCTTCGAGGTCGAGTGCGCGGTGCCAGCCCTGGGTCTGAGCAAGCGCGGCGAAGGCCGCTCGCGCCGGACTGCCGAACAGGATGCCGCCAAGCGTATGCTTGAGGAACTGATGGCGCGCGACAAGCCCGGGTCCGCGCTGTCGTCATGACGGGCGAGACATCCACGCGCGATACACATGCGCCTCCCCCAGGCGCCCCAAAGGTCACAGACATGAACGACACCGCGCCCGCATCCGGGCTGCCGCAGCGCTGCGGCCTCATCGCCATCGTGGGCCGCCCCAACGTGGGCAAGTCCACCCTGCTGAACGCCCTGGTGGGCCAGAAGGTCAGCATCACCTCGGACAAGGCCCAGACCACGCGCCATCGCATCACCGGTGTGCGCACCATGGACGAGGCGCAGTTCGTCTTCGTCGACACCCCGGGCTTCCAGACCAAGCACAACGCCGCGCTGAACCGCAATCTGAACCGCACGGTGCACGGCGTGCTGGGCGACGTGGACCTGGTGCTCTTTGTCGTCGAGGCCGGCCGCTTCGGGCTGGACGACGCCAAGGTGCTCGCGCTGCTGCCCGAGGACAAGCCGGTGGTGCTGATCGCCAACAAGCTCGACGCCGTGCACCGCCGCGCCGAACTGGCCCCCTGGCTCAAGAGCATGGCCGAGCGCCGGAATTTCGCCGAGTTCGTGCCCCTGTCGGCGCGCAAGGAGGCCGACGTCACGCGCCTGTTCAAGATCCTCAAGCCCTACCTGCCTGAACAGGGCTGGTTCTATGACGAGGACGCCCTGACCGACCGCTCCGAACGCTTCCTGGCCAGCGAGATCATCCGCGAGAAGCTGTTCCGCCTGACCGGCGACGAGCTGCCCTACACCTCCACCGTCGTTATCGACAAATGGGAAGACGAGGGCGAGCTGCGCCGCATCTCGGCGTCCATCGTGGTGGAGCGCGACGCGCACAAGGGCATGATCATCGGTCAGGGCGGCGAGCGGCTGAAGCGCATCGGCTCCGAGGCTCGCCAGGAGCTGGAACACCTGATGGATGGCCGTGTCTTCCTGGAGCTGTGGGTCAAGGTCCGCTCGGGCTGGGCGGACAACGAGGAGCATCTGCGCACCTATGGCTACGAGTGAGTGGCCGCGGCGGCCCTGAATGGTCACCCGCGCTCCTCGACTGCCCAGCACGCAGCCGGCCTTCGTGCTGCATCACTACGACTGGAGCGAAACCAGTCTCATCCTCGACCTCTTCACGCGCGAGCAGGGCCGGCTGGCCGTGGTCGCCAAGGGCGCGAAGCGGCCGTATTCCCAGCTGAGATCGGTGCTGCTGCCCTTCCAGCGCCTGCAGGTGGGCCTGAGCAAGCCCTCGCGCGACGAGCGCAGCGAGACCGAGGTCCAGACCCTGCGCAGCGCCGAATGGTCCGGCGGTCACACCCTGCCCGCCGGCGCGGCGCTGTTCGCCGGCTACTATCTCAACGAGCTGCTGCTGAAGCTGCTGGCCCGGCAGGACCCGCATCCCCGCATCTTTGAAGCCTATGCAGCCACGCTGCCGCTGCTGAGTGAAGACGAAGACCAGCGCAGCCAGGCCGCGCTGCGCGCCTTTGAGCTGCGCCTGCTGGCCGACCTGGGCCTGCTGCCCGATCTCAGCCTGGTCACCCAGACGCAGCGTGCGTTGGACCCGGAGCGGCTCTACATGCTGAGCCCGGAGATGGGCGTCTGTTCCCTCAGCCACGAGGCCCCGGCCTTTGGCGCGCTGCAGCTGGTGCAGCTGCAGGCCGCCTTGCTGCATGGTTCGCAGGCCGCCCTGCAGCAGGCCTGTGCCGAATGCCTGCCCTCGCTCAAGGCCTGCCTGCGTGGCCTGCTTCACTATCATCTGGGCCACAAGCCGCTGCGGACCCGCGCGGTGATGCTGGATCTGCAAAAACTGCTGGACTGATGCCATGAACCCCCTGGTCGCCCCTGAAGCGCTGCGCCACGAAGGCCGCTGCGCGCTGTCCGTCAACGTCAACAAGGTCGCGTTGCTGCGCAACACCCGTCATCTGGGCATTCCCAGCGTGACCCGCGCGGCCGAGTTGTGCCTGCAGGCGGGCGCCCAGGGCATCACCGTCCATCCGCGGCCCGATGGCCGCCACATCCGCACCGCGGACGTCCATGAGCTGGCCGAGCTGCTGAAGGCCTGGCCCCAGGCCGAATACAACATCGAGGGCAACCCGACGCAGAACCTGATGGACTTCGTCCGCCAGGTCCGTCCGCACCAGGTGACCTTCGTCCCCGATGCCGAAGACCAGTTCACCTCCGACCACGGCTGGAACCTGCCGGCCGACATGGAACGTCTGCGCCCGCTGATTGCCGAATGCAAGGCCCTGGGTGTGCGCGTCAGCCTCTTCATGGATCCGCTGCCCGCGGCCATGGTCCACGTGGCCGAGCTGGGCGCCGACCGCATTGAGCTCTACACCGAGACCTTTGCCAGCGCCTTCGGCACACCGCGCGAGGCCGAGGTGCTGGCGGGTTTCACCGCCACCGCGGAAGCTGCGCTGGCGCTGGGCCTGGGCATCAACGCGGGGCATGACCTCAACCGCCCCAACCTGACCGCCTTCCTGAAGGCCGTGCCGGGTGTGCTGGAGGTCTCCATCGGCCATGCCCTGATCGCCGACGCGCTGGAGCTGGGTTATGCCGAGACCGTGCGTGACTACCAGCGCAGCATCCAGCGGGCCTATGCCTGAGCTGCGCCTGGCCCGTGCGGAGGATCTGCCGGTTCTCTCGCAGCTGATCACATGGGTCTGGTTGCAGACCTACGCCGAGCAGGGCGTGAAGCCAGCTTTTGCCGGCCATCTGCGCGAGACCTTCAACCCCGAGGCGCTGGGCGCCTGGTTGGAGGAGGGGCATCGCTGCTGGCTGGTCGAGGCCGAGGGGAATTTGCAGGGCCTGCTCCACGCGAAGCTCGACAGCCGCTGCCCCGTGGCATGGCCGACCGGCCGAGAAGCCGAGATCTGCGAGCTGTATGTCGTTCCGCCCCGCGCTCGTCGCGGTTTCGGCCAGGCCCTGCTGGGCCACGCTCGCGAGCAGCTACCGGAGTGCTCGCTCTGGTTGAGTGTCTGGGCCCGTAACGAGCGTGCCATTGCCTTCTACGAGCGACAACAAGGCCGGCGGCTCGGCGAGTCCTGGTTCGAGCTTGAGCAGCAGCGCCACCTCAACTGGATCTACGGGTGGCCGCCTCTGACGGCGGCAAAGGGAGCTTCGACATGATCTACGGCATCGGCACCGACGTCTGCGACATCCGCCGCATCGCCGACACCCTGCAGCGCCGCGGACAGCGTTTTGCCGAGAAGGTGCTGGGCCCGCATGAGATCGAGGTTTTCCGGGAGCGCAGCGCCCGCGTCGACGCCCGCGGCATCGCCTACCTGGCCACGCGCTTCTCAGCCAAGGAAGCCTTCTCCAAGGCCATCGGTCTGGGGATGCGCATGCCCATGACCTGGCGCGACTGCGAGATCGTCAAGGCCGCCAGCGGCAAGCCGGAGATCCGCCTGCACGGCGAGCTCAAGGCCTGGTTCGATGCGCGCGGCCTGCAGGCGCATGTCAGCGTCAGTGATGAGACGGACTACGCGACGTCCTTTGTCGTGGTCGAGAGACGCGGGGCGTTGGCACAGCCCGGCTGAACTGGGGGTCAGGTCTTGCCCCCGGGTCCAAGCGCAACACATCCTCAACACATCCATTTCCACTCCTTCCAGAAAGCTCGTCGCATGGACATGCTGCACCACGCCCCCCTGATGCTGGACATCGCCGGCACCACGCTGCGTCCGCAGGAGCGCGAGCGCCTGAGTCATCCGCTGGTCGGCGGCCTGATCCTCTTTGCCCGCAACTTCGAAAGCCGGGCGCAGCTGACGGCCTTGTGCGGCGAACTCAAGTCCCTGCGGCCCGACCTGCTCATCGCCGTGGACCAGGAAGGCGGGCGCGTGCAGCGCTTCCGGACTGACGGCTTCACGCCGCTGCCGGCCATGCGCCGCCTGGGCGAGCTGTGGATGGACGACGCCCTGCGCGCCACGCAGGCGGCCACGGCTTTGGGCTATGTGATGGCCATGGAACTGCGCGCCTGCGGCGTGGACCTGAGCTTTGCGCCCGTGCTGGATCTCGACTATGGCGAGAGCTCGGTGATCGGCGACCGCAGCTTCCATCGCGACCCGCGCGTGGTCGCCCTGCTGGCCAAGAGCGTGGCCCAGGGCCAGCTGATCGCCGGCATGGGCGCCTGCGGCAAGCATTTCCCGGGTCATGGCTTCGTCAAGGCCGACTCGCATGTGGACGTGCCGGTGGACAAGCGCAGCCTCAAGGCCATCCTGGCCGAGGACGCCAAACCCTTCGAGTGGCTGCACCTGAGCCTGGCGGCGGTGATGCCGGCGCATGTGATCTATCCGAAGGTCGACGCACGGCCGGCCGGCTTCTCCTCGCGCTGGCTGCAGGACATCCTGCGCGAGCGCCTGGGCTTCGCCGGCCTCGTCTTCAGCGACGACCTCGGCATGCGCGGCGCCCGCGTGCTGGAAGGCCGCGAGATCGGCTTCGCGGAGGCCGCCATCACCGCGCTGCACGCAGGTTGCGACATCGCCCTGCTGTGCAACCAGTCACTGGAGGAGGGCGGCCGCGCGCTGGATGAGGTGCTGCAGTCCCTGGAGGACGCCGCGCTGCAGGGCCGCTGGCAACCCAGCCTGGAAAGCGAGGGACGGCGCCAGCGCCTGCTCTCGCAGCAGGCGCCGCTGAGCTGGGATGAGCTGATGCATGAGCCGGGGTATCACCTGGCCTTGCAGCAGCTGCAATGGTGAATCCGGTCTTGTGCAGATGAAAAACGGCCTGCCGCTCGGGTGGAGGGGCAGGCCGCGCTGCAATGCCGAGGCCAGGGAGCCGGCATGCGCCGGCGCTCGCTACTTCCGATAGTTGTCCTGCATCCGATATCCCCGCGCATACAGTCCGAACAGTAGCGCCGCCAGCAGCGCGAAGCCCGCAAAGAAGAACATCTGGAAGGCGGTGATGCTGAAGCCCGTGGTCTTGATGTAGCTGGTCACGCCCTCGCTCTTGACGCTGCTGTTGGCCAGCAGCACCCAGAGGTTGCCGATGGTGACCGAGAGGTTCCAGAAGCTGGTGATCACGCCCTTCATGGGCAGCGGCGCCTGGCTGTAGGCGAACTCCAGGCCGGTGGCCGAGACCAGCACCTCGCCCAGGGTCAGGATGGCGTAGGGCAGGATCTGCCAGACGATGCTGACGGTGTGGCCGTCGTCCAGCCACAGCTGCAGGCCGCCCACCACGATCCAGGCCACGCCCGACAGCGCGATGCCCGCGCCCATGCGGCGCAGCGCCGTGATGCGCAGCCCCATGCGCTCCAGCAGCGGATAGAGCACCAGGTTGTTGAAGGGGATGAGGATCATCACCAGCGCCGGGTTCAGCGCCTGCATCATGGAGGACTGGAACCACTCGGGCTTGCTCATCTGGTCAGCCTGCAGGATCCAGGTCGAGGCCTTCTGGTCGAACAGGGACCAGAACGGCGTCACCAGCGCGAAGAGCACCAGCAGGCGCAGCACGGCGCGAACACCCTCGATGGCCGCGGGCGGGTGGGCGATGGCGGCCTTGCGCAGCTGCAGCGCCGCACCTGCGCCGCCGAAGCCCATCACCAGCACCAGGGCCAGGCAGAAACTGACCACGAAGCCGAGCTGCTTCGTCAGCAGGAAGTTGCCCATGACAGCCGCAGCACCCGCCAGGCCGATCATCGCGACCGCCAGCCCGGGACCGCCGGTCTTGAGCGCGCTGATCACGACCTTCATGAAGCTGTGTGGGTCGTGGGCCACCGGCGGTGTGTGGACGTATTTCTTGCGGCCACTCCAGAAGATCAGCGTCGCGATGCCCATCAGCACCCCGGGGATCCCGAAGGCCACGGCCGCGCCGAACTGCTTCAGGAAGATGGGCATCAGCAGCGAGGCGAAGAAGGAGCCGAAGTTGATGATCCAGTAGAAGGCGTCATAGACCTTCTGGGCCAGGCTGCGGTTGCTGCTGTCGAACTGGTCACCGACGAAGGAGCTCACCAGGGGCTTGATGCCGCCCGAGCCCAGCGAGATCAGGAACAGCCCGGTGTAGAAACCGTTGATGTTCTTCTCGAAGATCGCCAGGCAGGCGTGACCGGCGCAATAGAGCAGGCTCAGCCAGAAGATGGTGTTGTACTTGCCAAAGAAGCGGTCGGCGATCCAGCCGCCCAGCAGGGGGAAGAAGTACACGCCGATCACGAAGGTGTGGAACACCTCCTTGGCTTCGGCCTTGCGCAGGTCTTCGGGGATGGCCATCAGCAGGCTGGTCATCAGGAAGACCGTCAGGATGTTGCGCATGCCGTAGAAGCTGAAGCGCTCGCATCCTTCGTTGCCGATGATGTAGGGAATTTGCGGCGGCATCTTTGGCGCCGCGGTGCTGGCTGTCTGGGTCACGGTCAGGGTCCTTGTGTCGAGCGGCGGGCGGGTTGCCTGCCGCGGCGGCAGTGCTGGGGTGCAGCAGGGCTGCCACTGTAGGCGAAAAGGCTGCCGGGAAAAGGGTGCCAACCCTAGGCAACGGGTCCGTTGGCCCGTCTCCCGACGCCTCCCGACGCCTTCGGTACCGACTGCCGGGCGCCGCCGGCCGGGCGCCCACAGCGCTCGGTGCACCCGGAAACGAAAAACGCCGCCGGGGCGCGGGCCACGGCGGCGTGATGAGGCCGGCTCAGGGCCGGCGTTCAGGGGCTGGTTCAGCCCTGCAGTTCGAAGGGCAGCTTGACCTGCGCCAGATCCTTGCGGGTCTCGACCAGCACCAGCGGGCCTTCGTCCAGTTGCACCACGGGCGGACGCTCGCGCGGCACATGCAGGGGCTTGGGCTCGGCGGCGATGGCGGCTTGGGCAGCGGCCACCTTGTCGGCGTCCGAGTTCACCCATTGCAGACCGGCGGCTTCGGCGATGCCGTGCAGGTCGCCCAGCGGCAGGCTGTAGGCCGGCACCACGATGGCGGGGGCGGGGGCAGCGGCCTGGACCGGAGCTTCGGCCACAGCCGGCGCAACGGTGGCCTGAGCAGGCGCGGCGGCCGGCGCCTCGACAGCGGCCTCGGCGGGCTCGCCCACGAGTTCCAGCTGCTGCGGTGCGGCGTTCTCGGCGCCCTCAGCGCCGTCGGTCGCCTGGCCTTCGCGGCGGTCGCGACGATAGCGGTCACGGCTGCGACGGCGGCGGCCATCGCGGCCTTCCTCGCCCTGTGCGCCTTCGCTCGGGGCTTCGCCCTGGGCTTCGGCGGACGCTTCCTGGCCCGGCGCTTCAGCCGGCATGGGGACAGCATCTGCCTCGGCGGCTTGCTGGGCATCGCCGGCCGTCAGCGCTTCGCTGCCGGCCTCCTGGGCGCGGTCCTCGCGGTCGCGGCCACCACGGCGGCGACGGCGGCGGCCCTGGCGCTCTTCGCCTGCCGCTTCGGGTGCCATGCCATCGGGGATGGTGTCCTGGAACGCGGTCGGGGACTCGGTACCGGTGGTCTCGACCAGGGCCTGGACCTCGGCGGCCGGACGCTCCTGGCGCTCGGTGCGCTCGCCGCGGTTGCGACGGCCTTCGCCGCGTTCGCCACGTTCGCCACGCTCGCCACGCTCCGGACGGCCGCCTTCCTGCGGCGCCGCCTCGTTGCGTTCACCCCGCTCGTTGCGGCGGCCGCGCTCCTGGCGCTCGCCGCGCTCGGCGCGTTCGCCATTGCGCTCGCTGCGCTCACCGCGTTCGGCCTTGTCGCCACGTTCGGCACGCTGGCCTTCCTTGCCTTCGCCACGGCTCTTGCCGTCCTTGCGGTCACCGCGTTCGCCGCGGTCACCGCGTTCGCCGCGCTCGCCACGGTCACGGCGGCGGCCGTCGCGGCCGCCTTCACGGGCCTCGCGGCCTTCACGCTTGCCTTCCTTGCGCTCGGTCTCGGCCGGCTTGGCCTCCTCGGCCGGCGTCTCGCCATTGCCGAAGATCTTCTTCAGCCAGCCGAAGAAGCCGGTGCTGGTGGCGGCTGCTGCCGGTGCGGCGGCGGCCGGTGCCGCGGGGGCGGCGGCCGGCTTGGGCGCCACCACCGGAGCGGGCTGCTCGGGCAGGATGCCCTTGATCACCGGCTCCTGCTTGCTCTTGCCCTTGTCGTCGCCGCCGCGGCGGGTGATGCCCACCTCATCCTGCGGCTCTTCGATCATGGTGTAGCTGGCCTGCAGGTTCTCCAGGCGCGGATCGTCGTGGCGCAGGCGCTCCAGCTTGTAGTTGGGCGTCTCCAGGTGCTTGTTGGGCACCAGCAGCACGGTCACGCGCTGCTTGAGCTCGATCTTGGTGATCTCGGTGCGCTTCTCGTTCAGCAGGAAGCTGGTCACCTCCACCGGCACCTGCACGTGCACGGCGGCGGTGTTGTCCTTCATGGACTCTTCCTGGACCATGCGCAGGATCTGCAGCGCCGAGCTTTCGGTGTCGCGGATGTGGCCGGTGCCGTTGCAGCGCGGGCAGGTGATGTGGCTGCCTTCGCTCAGGGCGGGGCGCAGGCGCTGGCGGGAAAGCTCCAGCAGGCCGAACTTGCTGATGGAGCTGAACTGCACGCGGGCGCGGTCCTGGCGCAGGGCGTCGCGCAGGCGCTGCTCGACCTCGCGGCGGTTCTTGGACTCCTCCATGTCGATGAAGTCCACGACGATCAGGCCGCCCAGATCGCGCAGGCGCATCTGGCGGGCGATTTCGTCGGCCGCTTCGAGGTTGGTGCGGGTCGCGGTTTCCTCGATGTCGCCGCCGCGGGTGGCGCGGGCGGAGTTGACGTCCACCGAGACCAGGGCCTCGGTGTGGTCGATCACGATGGCGCCGCCCGAGGGCAGGTTCACCGTGCGGCTGAAGGCCGTCTCGATCTGGTGCTCGATCTGGAAGCGGCTGAACAGCGGGGCGTCGTCACGGTAACGCTTCACGCGATGCGCGTTGTCCGGCATCACGTGGTTCATGAACTGGTGGGCCTGCTCGTAGATGTCGTCCGTGTCGATCAGGATCTCACCGATATCGGCGGTGAAGTAGTCGCGGATCGCGCGGATGACGAGCGAGCTTTCCTGGTAGATCAGGTAGGCGCCCTTGCCGCCCCGGGAGGCGTCGTCGATCGCCGTCCAGAGCTTGAGCATGTAGTTGAGGTCCCACTGCAGCTCGGCAGCGGTGCGGCCGATGCCGGCGGTGCGGGCGATCAGCGACATGCCCTTGGGGTAGTCGAGCTGGTCGAGGTTTTCCTTGAGCTCCTCGCGGTCCTCGCCCTCGATGCGGCGCGAAACGCCACCGCCGCGGGGATTGTTCGGCATCAGCACGAGGTAGCGGCCGGCCAGGGAGATGAAGGTGGTCAGGGCGGCGCCCTTGTTGCCTCGCTCTTCCTTTTCGACCTGGACCAGCAGTTCCTGGCCTTCCTTGATCGCGTCCTGGATCTTGGCCGAGCGCACGTCCGTGCCTTCACGGAAGTACTGGCGCGAGATTTCCTTGAAGGGGAGGAAGCCGTGGCGGTCTTCGCCGTAGTCCACGAAGCAGGCTTCGAGCGAGGGCTCGACCCGCGTCACGACGGCCTTGTAGATGTTGCCCTTGCGCTGCTCGCGGCCTTCGATTTCGGTTTCGAAGTCCAGCAGTTTCTGGCCATCAACGATTGCGAGGCGCCGTTCTTCCGGCTGCGTCGCATTGATCAGCATGCGTTTCATCGTTTCTCCTTACACGCCGTCCACACTGGTCAAGACCAGCCCGCACGGCGCGCAGCACCACATCGCACGGGGCGTGAACCCGCGGGCGACCGACATCAGCACGAGAAACGCGGTGGAACCGAGGAAGGAATCGCCCTGGACTGCTGGAGATCGCGAAGCTCGCGATCAGGCCGGCAGCGTTGGCGCGTGCGCTTCAACAGGTGGCGCGGAGCCTCCCTCCCGTGAGCGCGCCACCATCGTTGGCGCGACCCGGCCACGGCAAATGCGCGCCAGGCGGCCGGTCAGCGACCGGGGCTGCGCACGCATGCGGCGGGGGGTGGGGGGATTGCTGGGATTCATCCGCGAGAAACTGCTGGGCGCTGGCATGAGGCCTCCGGCTCTTGACCGGGCGGCCTCACACGATGAAAAACCTTATTCGTGCCGATCGCGGGGGTGTAGCCCCTCGACCTGGCGTGGTCCGTACTGCGTTGCTCTTCCGTGCCGGCCCACCGACCGCCGCTGTCACTTGGGGACAGGGCCCGCCGGGCAGGCAGACACGTTGCTTCACCAAATTGTGAGGGCCCAGGAAATCGGGCGGCGGCTTGCGCCGCGGACCGCCTGTTCCAGGCCCCACCACCCCTGCGTTCTTTGCATCCCCGCGGCTCACCCGCAGGTAAAATCAGAAAAATCAAATACTTAGAACGCAATCGTGGTACGGAAGATTATAGGGGCTAAAGGTCGCAGCCCGAGTTCGGGAAGCGACCAGGCTGCCCGGCGCCCGACGAATGCCCCATTGGCCGGGCGCAAGAAGGCGTCGACCACGATGAAACCGTGCGAAACGCCGCGTTCTTCCGTGCGAGCGCCTGTCGCAGCGGTGCCGCGGGCGCAGGCGCCGTCCCCGGCGAAGGGGACAGCCGCCCCGGCGAAAACCGCGCCGGCCGTGCAATGGCTCACCATCGACGAAGGCTCCGCCGGCCAGCGCCTGGACAACTTCCTGCTGAAGGTGCTCAAGGGCGTCCCCAAGACGCATGTCTACCGCGTGATCCGCGCCGGCGAGGTGCGGGTCAACAAGGGTCGGGCCCAGGCCGACACCCGGCTGGAACTGGGCGACCAGGTGCGCGTGCCGCCCGTGCGCCTGCCCGAGCGCAGCAGCGCGGCCCAGGCGCCGGTGCCGGCCCGCGAATTCCCCGTGGTCTACGAAGACGATCACCTGATAGCCATCAACAAGCCGGCCGGCGTGGCCGTGCATGGCGGTTCGGGCGTCAGCTTCGGCGTGATCGAGCAACTGCGCCAGGCCCGGCCGCAGGCGAAGTTCCTGGAACTCGTGCACCGCCTGGACAAGGAAACCTCCGGGCTGCTGCTGATCGCCAAGAAGCGCAGCGCCCTCAATGCGCTGCAGGACCAGTTCCGCGAGCGCGAGACGGGCAAGACCTATGCCGCCCTGGTCTGGGGCAGCTGGCCCAAGGGGCAGACGGTGATCGACGTGCCGCTGCTGAAGTTCGTCGGCAGTGACGGCGAGCGCTGGGTGCGGGCCGTGACCTCCTCGCACGACCCCGGCGCCGAGCAGGCCAAGCGCTCCATCAGCCTCGTCAAGCTGGCCGAGGGTCTGCCGGGCTTCAGCCTGGTGGACGTGACCATCAAGACCGGCCGCACGCACCAGATCCGCGTGCACCTGGCCCAGGCGGGCCATGCCATCGTGGGCGATCCGAAATACGGTGACTTCGAGGCAAACAAGGCCCTGGCGCGTGGCGAGACCTTGCCGGGCCTGCGTTTCGAGCGCATGTTCCTGCATGCCCGCCGGCTGCGTTTCACCCACCCGGAGGGCGGGCAAGAGATCGAATTGTTGGCGCCCTTGCCGCAGGACTGCGAGTCGCTGCTGCGCCAACTGCGCGAAACTCATCGCCAGGAGCCGCGCCAGGCAGCGCGCAACGAGCCTTCCCCATGACAACTCAGCGACCGCAACGTTACGACCTCATCGTCTTCGACTGGGACGGCACGCTGTTCGACTCCACGGCCCTGATCGTTCAGGCCATCCAGGGCGCTGCGGCGGACCTGGGCCTGCCGGTGCCGCCGACCGAGCGCGCGGCGCACGTGATCGGCCTGGGCCTCTATGAAGCCCTGGCCATCGCCACGCCCGAGCTGCCCCGCGAGCGCTATGCCGAGATGGGGCAGGCCTATCGCAAGCACTATTTCGCCCAGCATGAGGCGCTGTGCCTGTTCTCCGGCGTCGAGGATCTGCTGCAGGCGCTCAAGGCGCGGCACCACTGGCTGGCCATCGCTACCGGCAAGAGCCGCAGCGGCCTGAACGAGGCCCTGCGTCATGTCGCCCTGCACGGCGTGTTCGACGCCAGCCGCACGGCCGACGAGACGCAGAGCAAGCCGCATCCGATGATGCTGGAAGAGCTGATGCGCGAATTTGCCGTCGAGCCCGAGCGCACCCTGATGATCGGCGACACCACGCATGACCTGCAGCTGGCGCGCAATGCGGGCTGCGCCGCGCTGGGCGTCAGCTATGGCGCGCACGACCCCGAGCATTTCGAGGCGTTCGAGCCGGTGCACATTGCCCACTCGGTGCCCGATCTGCATGACTGGCTGCTGAAGCACGCCTGACAAGACCTGACCCCGTCCATGGACTCCAGCGACAAGACTCCCGCCGGCGACGGCCTGCCCCTGTGCGACTCCTCAGCCCTGCAGGAGCGCGGCAAGGCGCATTGCTTCGACGTGCTGCAGTACGGCCAGCCGGCCAGCGCCTTCGCGCTGCGCTTCGAGGGCCAGCCCGTGGCCTACCTGAACCGCTGTGCGCATGTGCCGACCGAGATGGACTGGCAGGAAGGCGAGTTCCTGGACAGCGAGAAGCGCTACATCATCTGCTCCATCCACGGCGCCGTGTACGACCCGCTCACCGGCCGCTGCGTGACCGGCATGTGCGGCCGCATGGGGCTGCACAAGATCGAGGTCCAGGAGCGCGAGGGCAAGGTCTATTGGTATCCTAGTCGCGACACCAAGCCGGCCCGCGAGGACTGAAGCACCTCCCGCTGAAGCACACCCCGGGGCCTGGCCCCAGAACGACGCCAAAGAGCGATCCAGGCCCCGGGCCTGTGGGATTGCCCGCACCGCAAGCATTCACCATGAACTCCAACGACGATCAGCCGCGCATCCTGCCTGATGCCACACCCCGGCCCGAAGACATGCTCAAGGCCACCGCGCCCGAGCCCGAGCCCGAGCCCGAGCCCGAGAGGGCGGAGGGGGCGGAGGGGGCGGCCAGCGCCGGGCCCGCCGCTGGTGGTGGTTACGAGCACCTGCTGGCGCAGGTCGCCCATGACTACCTGCGCGACCGCCGCGCCGAGCGCCGCTGGCGCACCTTCTTCCGGCTGCTGTGGCTGAGCCTGTTCGTGTTCCTGTTCTGGGCCTTGTTCTACCAGCCCCGCCATGTGAGTGCGCCCAACACGCCGCACACGGCCCTGGTCGAGGTGCGCGGTGAGATCGCCGCCGATACCGAGGCCAGCGCCGAGCTGATGCTCTCGGCCCTGCGCAGTGCCTTCGAGGACCAGGGCGCGCAGGCGGTGGTGCTGCGCATCAACTCGCCCGGCGGCAGCCCCGTGCAGGCAGGCATCGTCTATGACGAGATCCGGCGCCTCAAGGCCAAGCATGGCAAGAAGGTCTACGCGGTGGTCGAGGAGATTTGTGCCTCCGGCGCCTACTACATCGCCGCCGCCGCCGATGAGATCTACGTGGACAAGGCCAGCATCGTGGGTTCCATCGGCGTGCTGATGGACGGCTTCGGCTTCACCGGCCTGATGGACAAGCTGGGCATCGAGCGGCGCCTGCTCACCGCGGGCGAGAACAAGGGCATGCTGGACCCGTATTCGCGCGAGAACCCCCGCCAGAAGGCCTACGCGCAGGGCATGCTGGACCAGATCCACCGGCAGTTCATCGCTGTCGTGCGCGAGGGGCGGGGCGAGCGCCTGAAGGAAACGCCCGAGATGTTCTCCGGTCTGTTCTGGAATGGCGAGGAGGCCGTCAAGCTGGGGCTGGCCGACGGCACCGGCAACCTGGACTTCGTGGCTCGCGAGGTGGTCAGGGCCGAAGAGGTGATCGACTACACCCCGCGCGACAACGTGGCCGAGCGCCTGGCCAAGCGCTTCGGCGCTGCGATGGGCGAGGGGGCCGTCAAGGCGCTGCGCCAGATTCCGGCGATCCACTGAGCGACCGTCGCCATGACAAAGGCCCTCCAGCGGAGGGCCTTTGTCTTTGGTTTTTGAGGCGCCTGCAGATCAGGGCCTGTCGATCAGGTCTTGTGGCGACGACGCGCAGCCGCGGCAGAAGCCGCCAGCGCCAGGCCGGCCAGCCAGGCCATCGACGGCTCCGGCACCTTGTTGCCATCTTGCGGCTTGGGCGTTGGCGTGTAGGGCTCCCAGCCGATCTCGAAGGCCTGCGAGATCGACGCGCCGATCACCGTGCCCTCCACGTGGCCCTGGCCATACAGCTCGGCCTTGGGCGCCAGCACGCTGCCGTCCACCCAGCCCAGCTTGACCCTGCTGGCCTTGGACAGATTGAACAGCACCTTGCCCTGCGCCTCCTGGACGGGCTTGAAGCCGCTGAAGGCGCCGGTGAGTTGCACATCGCCTTCGTTGAGGATGTTGATCACCACCCAGGCGTCGGTGGCCACGTTGCTGAGGCTGAGGCTGGGCAGGACCCAGCTCTGACCCTGCCGGTTCTTGCTGCCCAGCAGGATGTCGAAGACCTCGACTGCGCCGGCCTTGCCGGTGCCGCTCAGGCTGATGTCGCTCCAGGGTTGGGTCACGGTGCCTGTGCTGCCCAGCGCAGCCAGGGAGCCGGACAACGCCGTCAGCTGGGTCTGCGCGGCCTTGAAATCCACCACGCCGCTGATCTTGGGCTCGGCGCGCAGGTCCAGATAGCTCGACGAGCCCTGGTTCTGGCCGCCGAAGACGCCATAGCTGTTGCCGTAATTCAGCAGTCCCGGATCCCAGGGCACCAGATTGCCTTCGCCTGCGCTGGAATCCGTCACCGATGAGGGCGCCGGCGAGTAGATGCGACCATTGGTGAAGCGCACGTCCCCGCCCACCACCAGCGCTGGACCCGTGCTGCCAACCGGGGCCCGGTAGCCCACGCTGAGGCCATTGGCCGTCAGCGAGCCGCCCACGGCCAGGCGGCCTTCGACGTCATTGGCGGCCTTGACGTCGCCAAAGATGAAGGCGCTGTACTGTGCGGCCACGCCCAGGTCGATGACAGGCGCAGCCATGGTGGCTGGCGCCAATGTAAGACCAGCAAGGCCCGCGGCCCAGGCCAGCGCTGTGCGCGACAGGCTGGCCTTTTCTTGCTTCCTATCCATGGTTCCCTTCGACATCCTCGGCGTTCATCGCCTATTTGAACTGCGGCGGATTCTAGGAAGCAGACCGTCACAAACCACCCCCGTGATTGGGGTGGTATTAAATTGGTTTGTGTGATTTGCACGAAATCAGGCGAACCAGCCGCGTGGCGGCCGCGACCGGTTCTGAGGCGGCGCGTCAAGGCTGCACGTACGCCGTCTTCACCGTGGTGTAGAACTCCGCCGCATAGCTGCCCTGCTCGCGCGGGCCCATGCTGGAGCCCTTGCGGCCGCCGAAGGGTACGTGGTAGTCCACGCCCGCCGTGGGCACGTTGACCATCACCATGCCGGCCTGGGCGTGGCGCTTGAAGTGGCTGGCATGCTTGAGCGAGGTGGTGCAGATGCCGGCCGCCAGGCCGAAGGGTGTGTCATTGGACAGCGCCAGCGCGTGCTCATAGCTGTCCGCCGGGATCAGGCTGGCCACGGGGCCGAAGATCTCCTCGCGGCAGTGCTGCATGGCGTTGTCGCAATCGGCGAAAAGGGCCGGCTGCAGGTAGAAGCCGGGCTTGTCCTGCTGCAGGCGCTCGCCACCGCAGACCAGGCGCGCGCCTTCGGCCTTGGCGATGTCGATGTAGCGCAGATCCTGGGCCAGCTGGGATTCATCGACCACGGGGCCGATCTGGGTCTGCGGGTCCAGCGCATCGCCCACCCGCAGCGCGCGGGTCGCCTCGCCCAGGGCCTGGACGAAGCGCGGATAAATGCCTTTTTGCACGATGATGCGCGAAGAAGCCGTGCAGCGCTGGCCGGTGGAGAAGAAGGCGCTTTGCAGCACCGCGTTCACCGCCACGTCCAGGTCCGCGTCGTCCAGCACGATGCAGGGGTTCTTGCCGCCCATTTCCAGCTGGAAGCGGGCGCCGCGGGCCACCGCCGCCTGCGCCACGCGCTGGCCCGTGCCCACTGAGCCGGTGAAGCTGATGGCGGCCACCCGGCGATCATCCAGCAACGCCTGGCCGACCTGCGAACCGGGGCCCATCACCAGATTGAAGACGCCCGCCGGCAGGCCGGCGCGGCTGATGATCTCGGCCAGGGCCCAGGCCGAGCCGGGGACGAGATCGGCCGGTTTGAACACCACCGTGTTGCCGAAGGCCAGGGCCGGGGCCATCTTCCAGGCCGGGATGGCGCTAGGGAAGTTCCAGGGCGTGATCAGACCCACCACGCCCAGCGGCTCGCGGGTGATCTCCACCTCCACGCCAGGGCGCACCGAGGCCAGCTTCTCGCCACGCAGGCGCAGGGCTTCCTGGGCGAAGAACTTGAAGATGGCGCCGGCACGGGCCACCTCGCCGATGCCCTCCGGCCGCGTCTTGCCTTCCTCGCGGGACAGCAGGGTGCCCAGCTCCTCCTTGCGCGCCAGGATCTCGCTGCCGATGCGGTCCAGTGCATCCGCGCGGACCTGGGGGCTGCTCAGACCCCAGGCGGGCGCCGCCTCGTATGCCGCGGCAATGGCCCGCTCCGCCAGCGCTGCGTCGGCCTGGGCATAGCGGCCGATCACGTCGCGGGTGTCGGAAGGGTTGATGTTGTCACGCAGGCGCGGTCCGTCCAGCCATTCGCCGCCGATGTAGAGAGGATGAAGGGAAGTGCTCATGGGCTTGCCTCGTTGTCTCGCAATGCTTGGATGTGAATATTGTAGATATATTTGAATATCGACGCTGCTTCACATCATGCAGGCCTTGCGCTGCAAGGGCTACCCCGAGCGGTCAAGAAGACACCGGGGATGCGTTCGCAGCATCGGTCGACGGGCTGGCTGCCTCCTGGTCAGGGCCTGCCAGTTGGACGAGCGCGCGCATCAGGCTGCTGCGGCTGGGCTGGTCCACGAAGACGCAGCGCTTGCCGTGCCTCTTGCAGTGCTCCTTCACGCGCCAATAGGCGTCATGGCTGATGCAGGCGGTCTGGCAGATGACGAGGTCGGCCGCTGCCAGCGTGGCGTCCAGCTGGGTGACGGCATGCTCTTCGCCGCCGTCGTGGTGCAGGAAGCGGGCGCCGCGGGCCTCGATCAGGCGCCGGTAGACCGGCACCGTCGCCGCCCGGCCGCCCACGCACAGCACGGATTGGTCCTCCAGCACCACGGGCGCGGCGTCGCTGGGCGGCTCCTCGCCGCGAGCGGGGGGCAAGGCCTCGGGCGGGCGAGCGACCGGCGCCTGCTGAGCCTGGCGCAGCTCACGGCGCAGGCGCTGCAGCTCCTGCTCCAACTGGCGGATGCGCTCTTGCCCTTCGGCCAGCTGGCGCTCCCGGGCCAGCGCCTGACGCAGTGCGGGCTGGGCGGCGTGCAGGGTGTCGAGCTCGCCTTGCAGGGCCGCGAGGCGGCTGTCCCGCAGCACCAGCTCGGCACGTGCCCGCATCTGCTGGGACTGCAATTCCTCGATGCGACGGTCGCGCTCCGCGATCAGCTGGGTGCTGCGCTGCTGGGCGCGGCCCAGCTCTGCGGCCAGCACACCGTTCTCATGTGCCAGGGCCTGGATGCGCTGCATGTCGGCCCGGTGCGAGCTGCCGACCTGATGCTGGATCATGTGGATGTCCTGCAGCACCTCGTCCTGCAGCAAGCCGTCGCAGCGGGGATGGGTCAAGGTGGCCCACAAGGCGCCAGCCACCTCGGCCCCGGTGGCGGCCTCCTTCCACCAGTCGCGCAGCTGCAGGGTGGTCTTGAGCTTGGTGGCCTGGCGCACGGCCAGGGCGTAGCGCTGGTCCAGTTCACGGTGCAGCAGTTCGGCGATGCGGCCCCGCTGCTTGCATTCATGGATGGCGCCGCAATGCAGTTCGTAGTCCTGCACCAGGGCTTCGCCGCCCAGGGCCTTGCCGATACGCTTGCGCAGCACCGTCAGGGGCAGGCAGGCGCCGATCACCGGGCAGAGGGCCTGAGAGGGCAGCTCCCAGAGGCGGCGCCGCCGCGATCCCAGAAACTGATTCGGCAGGCACAGCTCCGGGGGAGCGAATGCCAGGCTGGGGGCGGCATCGGCCGGCGTCCGGGGCTCACACATGATGGAGCTCCCCGGAAGGCGCAAGGCAGGACGAAAGGGCGGAAGCGGGCGTACGCGTCGGCATGCAGGAGTCCAGTCGGAGGCTGGCGCCTGGGACGGCCCTCGCAAGCGGGGCGCCCAGGCTGCGGCGGTTGGAGGAATCGGCTGGCGGCTGCTGGCGGCGACGAAGCGGGCGACGATGGGCCCGGTGCCTCACTTGGTGAGGATCAGCTTGCCCAGGTTGGTCAAACGCAACCGGTAGAGCTGGCCGGCGTGCTCGATCTCGAGCTCGCGGTCCTGGCCCAGCAGGTCTTGGCTGCGCAGGCGACGCGGAGCGGGGCTGGCAGGCGCGCGCGGCAGCGTCATCGGGGGCACGGAGGAGGGGGTGGCTTGCTTGTCCATG
Organism: Burkholderiaceae bacterium; assembly: GCA_041913905.1. Lineage (GTDB taxonomy): Bacteria > Pseudomonadota > Gammaproteobacteria > Burkholderiales > Burkholderiaceae_C > Roseateles_B. The sequence goes on from JAYSEK010000054.1 coordinate 20,894, forward strand.
CAGGCATCATAAATGCGAATAATTCGCAATTGCAAGCATTCGCCCACTGTCAATCATTGCAGGGTTGAGCGCGCACAGGGCGGGCACTGGGTCCACAATCGACCTTCGCATCCACCCGCCCGGGCTGGCTGCGGCAGAACAATCGAACAGAAGGAACAGGAGCCCGCCATGAAAGGTGATGCCAAGGTCATTGAGTACCTCAACGCCCAGCTGAAGAACGAGCTGACGGCCATCAATCAGTACTTCCTGCATTACCGCATGCTGAAAAACTGGGGCCTGCAGCGCCGGGCCAAGCATGAGTACGAGGAATCCATCGAGGAAATGAAGCATGCCGACAAGCTGATGGACCGCATCCTGATGCTGGAAGGTCTGCCCAACCTGCAGGATCTGGGCAAGCTGTACATCGGCGAGAACGCGGTGGAGATCCTGCACTGCGACCTCAAGATCGAGACGGGCTCGCACCCGCTGCTGAAGGAAGCCATCGCCTACTGCGAGAGCGTGCGCGACTATGTTTCGCGCCAGGTGCTGGAAGACATCCTCGCCGACACCGAGGAGCACATCGACCACCTGGAGACGCAGATCGAGCTGGTCAACCAGCTCGGCGAGCAGAACTGGCTGCAGTCGCAGATGGGCCCGGGCAGCGAGAGCTGATCTCGCGCCGTAGGCCCGGCTGTCCCTGCCGCAAGGCCAGTCGGGCGCTGACAAAGCGGGGCCGTGCGTGCCGAAATTGGCACAGTGACAGGTCTTGCAGTGGCTTGTAATTGAGAAACGTTCGCGTTTGCGTTAACATTCAGCCAACGCTTCGCAGCTTTCTTCGCCAAGCCATCATGATCGTCTGCCTCTGCCACCGAGTTTCCGACCGCGACATCCGCCGTGCCGTGGCCGAAGGCACCCATAATTTCGAGGTGCTGCAGGACGACACCCGCGTGGCCTCCGCCTGCGGCGCCTGCCATGACTGCGCCCGTGAGGTCTTCGACGAAGCCCTGGCCCAGCATGCCGCGGTGCCTGCCGCGATGGCGGAGCCCTTGGCTCAGACCCGCCGCGTGATCCGTCTGGCCAGCGCCGCAGCCTGATCCGGCGCCTGGTCCTTAAGCCCTGCGGCCCATCCCCCTGACAAGCGAAAAGCCGGACCCTGTGTCCGGCTTCTGCTTTTGGCAGCACCAAGCGGACTCAAAGGCTCCAGGCCGCGGCTGCATAGGCAAGGCGGCGACCGGGCAGTTGACCGATGACGCTGTCGCTGGGCCCCGCCCATTGGCGCAGGCCCGCCTGCAGGCTCCAGCGATCGCCCTGCCAGGCCATCGACGCGGTCAGGATGCGCCCGCCGTCCTGCGGCGTCCATAGCAGGTCGCCGGCCCAGGTCCAGGCGCCGCGGGTCCAGCTGAGCCGGGCGAAGGTGTTGTGCTGCCGCAGGCTGCTGTTGGCAAAGCCCTGTGCCTGCCAGGCCAGGTTCCCCGCGAGGGCGGGCCGCAGGTTCGCCGGGGCGGTTGCTGCGAGTTGCTGCAGCTGCGCCCCCCGTTCGCGCCAGGCGGCCCATTGCGCACTGGAAAGCGCCTGCGAGTCCCACCAGTACTCCAGCAGCAGGCTCAGCTGCTCCTCATTGGTCCAGGTGCCGCCCGCCAGCAACTGGCTCCCGCCGGCCTGCCGCTCGCGCTGCCAGGGCAGGGCCGGGCTCGGCACAGGCGCCTGCGGCACGGCCCGCCACACACTGCCGCGCTCGTTGATGCGAAGGGAGGCATGCAGCTCGAGGGCATCGCTGGCGACCACGGAGAAGGCTGCGCCCACGCTGGCGTGCTGCGCATGCCCGTAGCGGGCGAAGCCGTGCCAGTCCCAACTGCCGATGCGCTGGTAGACCCGCAGGGCCAGCGCCTCCTCGTCTCCGACCTGACCGCCTGGCTGCAAGGGATTGACCCAGACCAGGCTCCACGCCGTCTCGGCACTGAAATGCTCCAGCTGCAGCAGCGGCCGGCCGCGGTTGTAGTTGCCAACCAGGGTCCGGCGCTCCTCCTGCGCCACCATGTCGTTGGGGCGGAAGGCGTAGCCCACATCCCAACTGACGACCTTGCGGCCGACGCTGTACTGCCATCCTGCGGCGCCGCCCCAGTCGCCCGAGGCGTAAAGCTCATGGACTGCGGCATGGCTGCTGGCGGCAGCCCGGTCGCGCTGCAGGTGCTGGGCGTAGAGCGTGGCGCTGACGGGGCCGCTGCGCGCTTTCCATTCGGCTTCGAGCAGCAGGCTTTGCCGTGCGGCGCCGTTGATGCCGGGCTGCAGCGCTTCGGCCTGGGCCAGCGGGCCTTCGGCGTTGCGCTGGCTGGCCTGCACCTGGCTGCGCAGCTGCAGGCTGCTGTCGTCCAGGAGCTGGGCGTGGGCGGGCAGGCTCAGCAGGGCCAGGCCCAGCGGCGCAAGGGTGGAGTTCAGGCGCATTCGCTTCACTCCAGGTTCGGACTGCGGGCCAGGAACATGGGGTTGAACCAGGCCTCCGGCGTCTCGCGCGTCTTGCGGGCGACATAGCGCACCTGGGTCTGCTTGCGCTGCGAGAGCGCATCCTGCAGCAGCATCTCGCTGATCAGCTGCTCGCCCTTCTCGTTCTTCTCATAGCGGAACTCGGCCGTCTTGGCGAGCTTGTCCGATTGCACGTAGAGCTCTGCGCGCAGCGGCTGGTGCCGGGTCTTGCCGACCCACAGCAGGATGCGCTGGTAGCTCACGCCCTTGCGCGTGGCCTGCAGGCTTAGCTTGAGGCAGGGCTGGTCGCCGCAGCGCTCCTCGCCTTGCAGTTCGCCGCTGTAGTCCTCGCTCCAGGACAGCGTGGCCACGTCGCCGGTGGAGGCGTCGCCCAGCAGCTTTTGCAGCGGCGTGATGCGCAAGGGCCGCTGGCTGGAGGGCATCAGCAGCCAGAAGTCGTCGCCCAGCATCAGCACCTTCTGGCCCTTCTCGGCCGGGCTGCGCATCAGCACGAGGGAGCGGTGCTCGGTCTGCGTGAGCACCGTGTAGCGGCGCTCCTTGTCCAGCGATCCGTCGGCATTGAGCACGCGGACTTCGGTCTCCACCTGCTGCAGCTGCGCTCCGCCGGTGCGAAAGGCATCGGCGTTCTTCAGTACCACAGCGGCCTCCAGCGCCATGGCGCAGGGGCTGGTCAACAGCGCGCTCAGCAGCGCAGCGAGTAAGGCGGTCGTCTTCATGGGATGCTTCTTTCCGGGTGTTCAGACATGAGCCAGCGCCTCGACCACCGGCTGGTGCACGGTCTTGCGTGCGACCAGAGCGGAGCTGACGCCCGTCAGCAGCAGCATGGCCAGCAGGGTCCAGGCATAGAGGGATGCGTCGATGGCGATATGCAGCGGATAGCCCTTGGTGGAGCCCGGCGGCGCCGGCATCATCACCGGCACGACCAGCAGCAGGGCGCTGATGCCGAGCGCCAGGAGGGCGCCAAGCACGGCGCCGCCACCGCCGAGCACCAGCCCCTCCAGCGAGAGCGTGGTGAGCAGCTGGCGCGGCGTGGTGCCGAGTGCGCGCAGGGTGCCGATCTCCCGGGTCCGCTCGATGATGGCCATGGCCATGGCGTTGGCGACCACGAACAGCACGATCAGCGCAATGATCAGGCCCAGGGCGCCGAAGATGCGGTTGTAGAGATCGCGAACGGCCTTGTAGAACGTGGCGAGATCCAGCCAGGTCTTGACCTGCAGGCCTGCATGGGCCGCCTGCAGGCGCTGCTGCAGCGGCGCGGTGCTGGCCATGTCCTGCAGGAACACGCCCAGCGTGGACACCCGCTCGGTGGCCAGCAGGGCCTGCGCGCTGGGCAGGTCGATGTAGACCAGGCGCTTGTCCAGCTCGGCAATGCCGGTGGAGACCACGCCGCGAACGGTCACGTCCACGGCGTTGAGCGCGCCGGCCGTGGTGCTGGCCAGCAGGGTCAGGCTGCTGCCGGGCTCGGCCTTGAGGCTCTTGGCCAGGCCTTCGCCCAGCATCACGACCAGGCGCTCGCGGCTCATGATCACCTCACCGGCCTTGACCTGCAGGAAGGGGCCCTTGACGGCGAACTCGGCGTCGGCATCGATGCCGTTGGCCATCATCACGGTGGACTTCTCGCCGTTGGAGATCAGGCCGGTGAACTCCACCCGCGGCAGGACCTGGCGGACTTCCGGCTCGGCCAGCACGGCCTTGCGCAGCGCCTGCCAGTCGTCCAGACCGTGTTGCAGCGGCGTGTCTTCATCCTTGCTGAACTGGGCTGGCGTGCCCAGCACCAGGTGGCCGGTGCTGCGCGCGGCGGACTGGGCCAGGCTCTCATAGGTGAAGAGCGCGAAGCCGCCGGCCAGCAAAAGGCCCGCCGTGCCCAAGGCTGCGATGGACAGGGTCACGGCCGAGCGGCGCTTGTTGCGCAGGGCGTTGAGCCAGGCGAAGTGCATCCATTTCATCAGGGCTTTCATGCGGCGATCTCCTGCGGGGCGACGTGCTGGGCCGGCTTTGCCGCGTGGACGATGCAACCGTCCAGCAGGCTGATCACGCGGTCGCAGCGCCGTGTCAGCCGTTCATCGTGGGTGGCGATCAGGAAGGCCGCGCCCGCCTCGTGCGCCAGGCTGCGCATCAGGCCCAGCACCTGCTCGGCGGTGTGCGAGTCCAGACTGGCGGTGGGCTCGTCGGCGATGACCAGGCGGGGCCGCTTGACCAGGGCGCGTGCCATGGCGACGCGCTGGCGCTGGCCCCCGGACAGCGCATCCGGCCGGTGCTCGGCATGCTCGCCGAGACCGACCTGGGCCAGCGCTTCGGCGACACGCGCGCGCCGCTCGCGCGAGGGAACGCCGGCGAGGAACAGCGGATAGTCCACGTTCTCGGCCACGGTCATCACCGGCACGAGGTTGAAGCTCTGGAACACGAAGCCGATGGCGTCGCGACGCAGCAGGGTGGACTCCAGCTCGCGCCGCGCGTCGACGGCCCGCCCCTCCAGCAAGACCTGACCCTCGTCGGGACTGTCGATCAGGCCGCAGAGGTTGAGGAGGGTGCTTTTGCCGCTGCCGGAAGGGCCGGTCAGCGCCAGCAGCTCGCCGGCATGGACGTCCAGGTCCACACCTTGCAGAGCCGGCACCACGTGCTCGCCAAGCCGGTAGGTCTTGCGGATGCCCCGCAAGGCCATGACGGGGGCGGCCTTCACTGCATGCTCCTCAGCGCCGCTTGCGCTTCGGCCGCCTGCGGCAGCTGGCGATCAACGACCTGCTGGAACAGGCCCTTGGCCCGTTCCGCCTGCCTGGCCTGCTCGGCCTGGCGCGCTGCGCGCATCAGCACGGCGCCCTGGAATCCGGCGGGCGACTTGTCGAACAGCGGGCTGGCCTGGATGTCGTCCAGCAGCTGCTTGCCGCGCGGCCCCCGATTGAACATGTCCGGGAGGGCCAGGAAGGTGTTGGCCGCCACGAGGCGCGTCTGCAGGCTGATAGGCGTGCCCTGGTAGAGCGCCCCCTCATGCTCGGGTGCCAGCAGGCTCAGGGCTTTGTCGATCTGGGCCAGTCCGTCTTCGGCATAGCTCATCTTCTTCCACGGCGCCCAGGCGTCGCGCGCCTTGAGCGTGGTGGCAGCGCCCAGGTAGCTCATCAGCAACGGATGGCCGGGCTCGGCCTTGAGCAGGGCCTGGAACTGCTCGATGCTGAGGTCGGTGGCTTCGGCTCGACCCTTGGTGGCGGCCGTGAACTGGCCCACCGCCGTTTGCATGGCGGGCTCGGGCAAGGCGTGGGCGGCCAGGCAGAGGCTGGCGAGGCTGGCGCACAGTGCGCTGCGCAGGAATTTGGGGCTCATGGCGTCCTCATGTCAGGGTTTGAACATGGGACGCAGCGTAGGCAGCTGCCGGCGCTGGCGCGACGCCGCTGCGACGGACGTGCAGGGCATGCCGCGAAATGCCGGCAGGGTGGCGCGAGATGACGGCGCCAGCAGGGCCGGCCGGGATCGGCATAGGGGGCCTCCATTTGGAGGCGCCCCTGCCACACCACCCGGCA
>JAYSEK010000055.1:0-23478 GCA_041913905.1 Burkholderiaceae bacterium
ATGCCCGACTTCGACATCGACTTCTGCCAGGGCAACCGCGACCGCGTCATCGAGTACGTCAAGGACAAGTACGGCCGCCCCGCGGTCAGCCAGATCGCCACCTTCGGCACCATGGCGGCCAAGGCCGCGCTGCGCGACATCGGCCGCGTGCTGGGCATGGGCTTCGGCCACGTGGATTCCATCGCCAAGCTGATCCCGGCCCCGCCGGGCAAGACCGTGACCCTGGCCAAGCTGCCGCCGGACTTCGACCCGGACAAGGCCAAGGTCATCTACGCCCGCCATGAAGCGCCTGAGATCGAGGAGCGCGAGCAGCAGGAAGAGGAAGTCGCCGAGCTGCTGAAGCTGGCGGCACGCGTCGAAGGCATGGTGCGCAACATCGGCATGCACGCGGGCGGCGTGCTGATCGCCCCCGGCAAGATCACCGACTTCTGCCCCATGTACCAGCAGCCGGGCTCCACCAGCGCGGTCAGCATGTACGACAAGGACGACGTCGAGGCCATCGGCCTGGTGAAGTTCGACTTCCTGGGCCTGGCCACGCTGACCATCCTGGAGCTGGCCAAGGACTTCATCGTGGCCCGGCATCCGGCGCAGAAGGACTTCGCCTTCGAGAAGATCCCGCTGGACGACAAGAAGGTCTACAAGCTCTTCTCCGACGGGCTGACCGAGTCGGTGTTCCAGTTTGAATCCCGCGGCATGCAGGGCATGTTGCGCGACGCCAAGCCCTCGCGCCTGGAAGACCTGATCGCCCTGAACGCGCTGTACCGCCCGGGCCCGATGGACCTGATCCCGACCTTTGTCGCGCGCAAGCACGGCAAGGAAGTGGTCGAGTATCCACACCCGCTGACCGAGCCCGTGCTGGCCGAGACCTACGGCATCATGGTCTACCAGGAGCAGGTGATGCAGACGGCCCAGGTGCTGGGCGGCTACAGCCTCGGCGGCGCCGACATGCTGCGCCGGGCCATGGGCAAGAAGAAGCCCGAGGAGATGGCCCAGCACCGCCTGCTGTTCCGCAAGGGCGCGGCCGAGAAGGGCATCGACGAAGCCAAGGCCGACGAAGTCTTCGACCTGATGGAAAAGTTCGCGGGCTATGGCTTCAACAAGTCGCACGCGGCCGCCTACTCGTTGCTGGCCTATCACACGGGCTGGCTGAAGGTGCATTTCACGGCGGAGTTCTTCGCCGCGAACATGACCATCGAAATGGACGACACCGACAAGCTCAAGGTCTTGTTGGAAGACGCCAAGCTCTTTGGCATCGAGTTCCAGCCGCCTTGCGTCAACCGCGGCGTCTACCGCTTCGAGCCCATCCACGACAAGCTCGTCAACTACGGCCTGGGCGCCGTCAAGGGCACGGGCCAGGGCGCCATCGAGGCCATCCTGCGCGCCCGCAAGGAAGGCGGGCCCTTCAAGAGCTTCTTCGACTTCTGCGCCCGCGTCGACCGCAAGGCCGTCAACAAGCGCGTGGTGGAGGCCCTGATCAAGGCCGGCGCCTTCGACACCCTGGAGCCGGACCGCGCCCGTCTGCTGGCCAGCGTGGCCCTGGGCTACACCTATGGCGAGAACCTGGCGGCGAATGCGGACCAGGGCGGGCTCTTCGACTTCGACGACACCCACGGCTCCTCGACGGCCGAGCCCGAGCTGGTCAGCGTGCCGCCCTGGAGCATCAAGGAGAAGCTGAGCCTGGAGAAGACGGCCATCGGCTACTACCTCTCCGGCCATCTCTTCGACCAGTCCGGCGAAGAGGTGCGCCGCATGGTGCGCCGGCGTATTGCCGATCTGCAGGACAGCCGCGAGCCGGTGCTGGTGGCGGGCATCGTGTCCGACATGCGCATCATCAACGGCAACCGCGGCAAGGTCGCGATCTTCAAGCTGGACGACAAGACCGATGTCATCGAGTCCGTCGCCAACGAGGAGCTGATCAACAGCGCCAAGGGCATCCTGGCTGATGACGAACTGATCATCGTCTCCGGCAAGGTGCAGAACGACCGCTTCTCCGGTGGCCTGCGCATGAACATCCAGGCGGTCTGGGACCTGGCCGGCGCGCGCGCGCGTTTCGGCAAGTTCCTGCGTCTGGCGGTCAACGGCACGGTGCCGCCGGTGCAGGAGGTGGTCAAGACCTGGCCCCCGAAGGTGGTCGAGACCGAGCAGGGCGTCATCACGCAGGGCCTGAGCCTGCGCCTGAGCCTGAAGCGCGAGGGCGCGGTGGCCGAGCTGGAGCTGGGCGATGCCGCCAAGTTCTGGCCCTGCGACGAGGCCCTGGCGCGCTTCGCCGGCCCCAAGGGCGAGCCGGCGCAGATCAGTTACGAATGAGTCGTCCCCGCGCTCTTCGAGCCGGGCAGCGTTGAGCACGATTGTGGGCCGCTGCCAACGTCCCCTGGTTTAGGGGTATTTCGTGCCATCTTCCCCTGGATGCCGGGGCGGGCTTGCTGCGATGATCAGCTCGACGGGGGCGCTGGACCTGCAGTCAGCGCCTGTTTCAGCACCCGTTGTGCGGAGGTCATTCCTTGAGCGCGACCGCCTACACGCCTCGCACCGGCCTCATCCTGACAGGAGGCGGTGCACGCGCGGCCTATCAGGTCGGCGTGCTGGCGGCCGTTGCCCAGCTCAGGCGGGACGCCGGCGTGCAGGGGCCCAACCCTTTCCCGGTGATCGCCGGGACGTCGGCGGGCGCCATCAACGCCGCCACGCTGGCCTGCCAGGCGGACCAGTTCGATGCGGCCGTGGATGGCCTGGTGCACATCTGGCGCAACATCCATGTGGACCAGGTCTACGCGGCTGATTCGCTGGGGGTGATCCGCACCGGCGCGCGCTGGATGACGATGATGAGCCTGGGCTGGGCCCTGGCGCGCTGGCGTCGTTCCAAGCCGCGCAGCCTGCTGGACAACGACCCGCTCTCGCACTTGCTGCGCCGCTGGATCAATTTCGAGCGCCTGGACGAGATGCTGGACACCGAGCATCTGGAAGCCCTGGCCATCACCGGCTCCAGCTACACCTCGGGCCAGCACGTCACCTTCTACCAGACGCACAAGCCCTTCCAGCCCTGGCTTCGTTCGCAGCGCATCGCCGTGCCCGCGCAACTGGGCATCCGGCATCTGCTGGCTTCCTCGGCCATCCCCTTCATCTTTCCGGCTCAGCAGCTGGAGCTGGATGGGCAGTTGGAATGGTTCGGCGACGGCTCCATGCGCCAGAGCGCGCCCATCTCGCCGGCCGTGCATCTGGGCGCAGAGCGGGTGCTGGTGATTGGCGCCGGCCGCATGCATGAGCCGCCCGGCCGGCGGGTCACGCTGGTGGAGGGGCATCCGAGCATGGCGCAGATCGCGGGCCATGCGCTGTCCAACATCTTCCTGGACGCCCTGGCCGTGGATGTCGAGCGCCTGCAGCGCATCAACAAGACCCTGTCCCTGCTGCCGGAAGCCGTCCGTGCCGAGACGCCGCTGCGCCCCATCGAGGTGTTGGTGATCGCACCCAGCCGCCGGCTGGATGACCTCGCGGCCGAGCACCAGGGCAGCCTGCCTGCGCCGATACGCGCGATGCTGCGCAGCGTGGGGGTGTCGGGGGAGGGCAAGTCGGCCAGCGGCTCGGCACTGACCAGCTATCTGCTTTTCGAGCCGTCCTACACCGTGGACCTGATCAACCTGGGCATGACCGACACGCTGGCGCGGCGCAGCGACGTGCTGCGCTTCTTTGGCTGGCCAGAACAGACCGAGCGACCCGACCCCGCGCGCCAGCGGCGCAGCGAGCGCGCCAGCGGGCTCAGTACCGAGGCCCAGGCGCCGATGTGACGGGCGTCGGTGTGGCGGGCTTCGGTGTGGCGGGCTTCGGTGCACCGGGTGCTGATGCCGCCGGTATTGCCGCGGGTATGGAGGTGACGGGCGCCGGCGGCTGCGGATGGGTGCCAGGCAGCGGCAGACCGTTGATGCGCAGCCCCGCGCCGGAGAGCCGAGCCTGCAGCTTCGGACCCATCCCGCGCACGCGCAGTGCCAGGTCTTGCCAGTCCCGGAAGGTCGACTGAGCGCGCATCTCGATCAGTTGCCCGGCCAGCGAAGGCCCCAGGCCCGGCAGGGACTCCAGCTCGGCACGGCTGGCCGTATTCAGCTCCAGCGGAGGCGGGGTCAGGTCTTGCCCCTGAGCACCGCCGAAGCGCCAAGCGAGGCACAGCAGCAGGCCAACGCCCACCCGCAGGCACTGCCGCCGCGGCTCAGTGCTGGGCCCGCACCATGCCGGCATAAAGCCCGTCCTGCGCCAGCAGCGCCTCATGCGTGCCGCTTTCCACGACCCGGCCTTCGCTCATCACATGGATGCAGTCGGCATGACGGATGGTGGACAGGCGGTGCGCGATCACGATCAGCGTCTTCTTGCCCTGCCACTGCTCCAGCGCCTGCTGCACGGCGCGCTCGCTTTCGGTGTCCAGGGCCGAGGTGGCCTCGTCGAAGACCCAGATCGGTGCTTCCTTGTAGAGGGCGCGGGCGATCGCCAGGCGCTGGCGCTGGCCGCCGGAGAGCAGGCTGCCGTTGGCGCCCACGGGGCTGTCCAGGCCGTGCGGCTGCTGGCAGACGAAGTCCCACAGGTGCGCGGCTCGCAGCACCTGCTCCAGGCGTGCGTCGTCACGGGACTGGGCGTAGGCGATGTTGTCGGCAATGCTGCCGTCGAAGAGGACGATGTCCTGCGAGACCACGGCGAACTGCCGGCGCAGGCTTGCGCGCGTGTGCTGGGCGATGTCGTACCCGTCCAGCAGGATGCGCCCGGACTGCGGGCGCGCGAAGCCCAGCAGCAGCTGGACCACCGAGCTCTTGCCTGCGCCGGAGGAGCCGACCAGCGCCGTGGTCTGGCCGCTGGGGATGTGCAGCTGCAGCTCCTGCAGTGCCGCGCGCTCGGCGTTGGGGTAGCGCAGGGTGACGGCCTCCAATCGCAAGTCGCCCCGGCAGTGCTCGAACCTGCCCGTGCCGCTGTCCTGCTCGCGCGGGGTGTCCAGCAGCTGCAGGCAGCCCTGGGCCACGACCAGGCCGTTGATGATGGGCTGGCTGACTTCGGTGAGGTGGCGCAGTCGAGAGGTCAGCAGCAGCAAGGCGGTGATGAAGGCGCTGAACTCGCCGACGCCGGTATGCGCCCCGCGCGCCTGCAGCAGGGCCAGGCTGACGATGACCGAAAGCCCGAGGCTGGCCACGAACTGCGACAGCGGCTGTGCCGAGGCATTGGCCGCGGCGGTCTTGAGGGCCGAGCGCTGGGCGGCGCGGGCCAGTTGTTCGAAGCGCTGGCGCTCGTGCTCGGCCGCATCGAAGCTGCGCACCACGCGCCAGGCGCGGCTGATGTCCTCCACTTTGGCCACCAGGCTCAGCTGCGCGTCGTAGGCCGCGCTGCCCATGGCGCGCACGCGCCGGCTCACCTTGCTGACCACGAAGGCCATCACCGGCGTGGTCACCATGGACAGCAGCGTCAGCTGCCAGTTCAGGTAGAAGAGGTAGCCCAGCATCGCCAGCGAGGGCAGGCCGTCGCGCAGCACGGTGATCACGCTGGTGGACAGCCGTTCCATGATCTGCTGCGGATCGTTCACCACCTTGGACACGGCCACGCCGGGCTGCAGGCTGGTGTAGACCGAGGCATCCGCCTGCAGCAGGGCATCCACCAGGGCCAGGCGCAGGCGCATCACGGTGCGCGAACTGGTCCAGTTCAGCAGGTACTGGCCCAGGAAGCTGAAGATGCCCCTCATCACGAACAGGCCGATCAGGACCACGGGCACCCACCAGACGGCAAAGGCGTCGGCGCGGAAGCCTTCGCCGAAGACCTTCTCGATCAAGGCGGGGATGAGGGGTTCTGTGGCCGCCGCACCCAGGTAGGCCATCAGGGTGAAGACCAGGCCCCAGCGTTGCGGCCAGAAGAAGGGCAGCAGCCGACGCGCGGTCTGCCGCAGGCCGGGCGGCGACCCGCTGGCCGTCAGCGGCAGGGCATCCAGGGTCTGGGGGCGTGATTCGGTGGGCGGGCTTGCTTGCATGTGCTTGCATTGTCGCTGCGAATACCGATCGATTCGGCTTGACGCCCCTGCCTATACTGTTCGCATGTCGGATGTTTCCTCCTCCCCATCCAAGCCCTTCACCCGGTCTCTGCCCATCCAGGAGCAGGTGGTGATGCACTTCGTCACCGGCGGTTTTTCCGGTGCCACGCAGGTCGCGGTCGATTTGTGCAATGCCGCCAAGGCGCCGGGCAGCGGCATGCGCGCTGTGCTGGTGCTGCGCCGCAAGCGCAACACGGATGCCAAGCGACTGCAGGATCTGCAGGACCGCGGCCTGGACGTGCACGTGGTGCCGGGCTGGTCCCATTTGCTGACGGTGTGGTCCCTCTATCGGCTATGCAAGCAGATGAAACCGGACGTGCTGGTGGCGCACGGTTTCAGCGATCACATCTGGGGCCGCCTGGCCGGCTGGCTGGCCGGCGTGCCGACCCTGGTGCATGTGGAACACAACACCCGCGAGCGCTACAGCCGCTGGCGTCTGATGCAGTCACGCTGGCTGGCCAAGCACACGGCGCGTTTCGTCGGGGTGTCTGAGGGCGTGCGGCGTCGCCTGGTCGAGCTGGGCTTTCCGGAGGAGCGCAGTTTTGCGATCCCCAACGGCATCGACCTCTCCAAGTTTCCCGAGAGCAAGATTCGTGGTTTTGCGGAGCGCCAGGCCTGCATCGTGATGTCCGCGCGCTTTGCCCGCCAGAAGGACCACAAGACCCTGATCCGCGCCCTGGCCATCCTCAACCAGCGGGGGCTCAAGCTGCCTTTGCTGCTGGCCGGCGCGGGCAAGGACAGCTATCGCAAGGACTGCGAGGCCGAGGTGCACCGCCTGGGCCTGCAGAAGCAGGTGCAGTTCCTGGGCCACCACTCGGATATGCCCAAGCTGCTGATGAACTCGGCCGTGTTCGTGCTGTCCACGCACTGGGAAGGCATGCCATTGGCGCTGGTCGAAGGCATGGCGGCCGGCTGCGCCTGCATCGCGTCCGATGTGCCCGGCGTTGAGGGCGTGATCGAGCATGGACGCACCGGCCTGCTGGTGCCGGAAGCTGATCCGGCCTCGCTGGCCATGGCCCTGGAGCGGGTGTTCAGCGAACCGGCGCTGGGCCAGCAGCTGGCGCAGGCGGCGCGCCAGCAGGCCTTGCAGGCCCATGGGCTGGACCTGATGCGGCTGCGCTACCAGGCGCTGCTGGCGTCGATCTGAGGCCTAGCGGCCGCTGCTGGCTTCAGCGCCCTGCTTGAGCCAGTGCCGCAGGCGCAAGGCACGCCACCACCAGCCGCGGCGCAGGTAGGCCCCGAGCAGGGCTCGGGGCGGCAGCGGCGAAGCCTGCTCGAAGACCTGCAGGAAACCAGGCAGGCGATCGCGATCGCCCACTTTGTCCACATGGCGGCTGGCGCCGATGAAAGAGCGTGCGGCGAAATGCGCTGCAGCGAAGGCGATGCGGCGGTCCAGTTCAGCAGGCTGCTGCCAGTGCCGGCCCAGTCCAGCCAGGGCCTGCATCATGTGTTCGTATTTGCGCGTGTCGCCAGTGGCCAGGATGGAGCCGGGGCGCTGGCGGTAGCCGATCCAGACCTCGGGCACATGCAGCCATGACTTCGCGCGCAGGGCCAGGGCGGGCACGACGGCCATGTCCTCGTAGTAGCGGCCCACCGGGAAGCGCAGGTCCTCACCCCACAGCGATCGCAGCGAGATGCGGCTCCAGCAATGCAGATAACCCAGCAGCAGCAGACCCTGCAGCAGCTCGCCGCGGTCGGCCTGCAGACTGCCGGACGGGCCGGCAAAGCTGCGCACATGCTGTTCGCCGCGCAGGCGGTGCTTGAACCGAGGCCGTTCGCGCAGGTAGGCGAAGTCGCACAGCACGAGCTCGGGCTGATGCGTCTGCACCTGGCGCTTCAGCGATGCGATTGCGCTAGGCATCAGCACGTCATCGGCATCCAGGAACCACAGATAGCGGCCACGGCTGGCCTCCACCAGCGTGTTGCGGGTGGCACTGATGCCGCTGTTGCGTTCATGGCGGATGACGCGCATCGGCCCCGGATGACGTGCGGCCCAGGACTGCAGCAAGGCGGGCGAGCCATCGGTCGCGCAGTCGTCCACGACCAGCACCTCCACGCCAGCCAGGTCCTGGTCGAAGACCGAGGCGAGGCAGGCCTCCAGCCAGGGCTCGACGTTGTAGACGGGGATGAGCAGGCTGAGCCAGGGCGCCATGGGCTTGTCCGCGTGTTGATCAGCGCTCATGGCCGGCAGGCGTCAGGGTGGGCAGGAAGCGCTGGAGCAGGCTGCCGTGGCGCGCCGGTCGGCGCTGCAACTGCTGCTCCAGCACGCGGCGGTCATTGCCGCGCAGCTTGATGAGGGCAGGCACCCGCGCCGGACAGGGGCACAGGGCCAGCTTGGCGTAAAGGTGACGCTTGCGCCAGCCCAGGGCCTGTTGCAGGGCGAAGGCGCTGTCCTCGGCGCGCTGCAACTGCAGGCGGTAGCGGCTGGCATCGGCGTCCAGGAGTGACGAAGCCGCCACATGCATGATCAGGTAGGCCTGCAGGCTGGGATCGATGGCCTGCACCGCGCGCTCGAAGCGGTCTGCGTCACGCAAGGCCTGCAGGTAGGCCTCCTCGCCCATTTGCAGGGCGCGCTCGAATTCCGCATTCAACTCGCGGATGAAGCGACTGCCCGGCACGGCGGCCATGAACCAGTTTTCGACCATGGGCCGCTCCGAGCGAGTGCTCAGCCTGTCGATGTAGAAACCGATGAACTCGGCGCCGCTGGCGGCCTGTTGCTCATGCACCCAGTCCAGGCCCTCGGTCAGCAGCGTGGAGGCATCAATCCATATCCCGCCGTGCGCCTGCAGCAACTGCAGGCGCAGCCAGTCCGCCTGCCGGAAGGGGGGCAGCCGCTCCAGCAGGCTCAGGTCCGTGCCGGCGGGCAGCCATTGACGGACGGTGGCGGGCGTCAGGAAGCGCAGCTCGTGGCCGGGGGCCTGCGCGCGCCAGTTGTCGGCGCAGGCCTGGATCAGCGGAGGCAGGGGCTCGCTGTTCCAGTAGCTCCAGATCAGCTTGGGGATGCCTGGGCCGGCCTGCGCCGGCGCGGTGCCCAGCAGCCGTTGGCGCACCTGGGCCGGGGCCTGGGCGCGCAGCAGCCGCAGCAGCTCCCAGCCCAGCGCTGCCAGCACGAGCAGCGGCAGCAGCAGGCCCAGCCAGGCGACGACGCTCATTCCCGCCAATGCTCGGCAATCCAGGCCGCGGGCTTGGCCTTGCGCCAGTTGCCGTTGCTGCGGCCGGCCAGGGCGTCGGGCGGGTTCATCACGCCGTGAAAGATGAGGATGCGTGCGCCCTTGGGGACGATGGGCGCCTTCCAATAGTTGCTGGGCCAGGTCGGGATGCAGTGGTACTTGTAGCTGGCGCACCAGGCAGCGTCCCAGTACTGAAGCTTGCCCTGCTGGTGGATCTCGTCGGACAGATAGGCCTGCTCGTTGCGGAACTTCGCGCGGATGGCTTCATGCTCGCGGCGGAACTTGGCCAGCACGTCGGCGTGGGCGCCTAGGCGGAAGCGGTAGACCGAGGAGTTGCCGGTGATGCGCCAGGGGCGCTTCCAGTCGTGGATGATCAGGAACTCGCCCGGCACCTCGAAGAAGGGCGTGATGTCGTCGACGATCACCACGTCCAGATCCAGGAACAGGGCCGTGCCCTGCAGGCCGTGAAGGTCGGCCTCAAAGGTGGTGAGCTTGGTCCAACCGCGTTCGGGGATGCCGGCAGGCAGCTTGAGCTCGGGAATGGGCAGGCACTGCACCTCGGGCCGGATGCCCTCGCTGCGATCGGTGAGGCAGACGAACTTGAAGGGCCCGCGCAGGTGCCGTGCCACCATGCCGTACAGGCGGTTCACATACTCGGGGCCGTACTTGGTCCCCCACTTCATGCACAGGATGACGCGATCGCTCGCTGCTTGGGAAGGGCTCATCAGAGTTCCTCGACGTGGCGAGGCGGGTAGGTGTCCCAGCTGAGGCAACCGGGGCACTGCCAGAAATAGTGCTGGGCTTCGAAGCCGCAGGCGGCGCAGCGGTAGCGCTGCAGGGGGCGTACGGCCTTGTCCAGGGCCGCGGCGACCAGGGGGGCTTCGTCTTCGCTGAGACGGGATTGGGATTGGGCCAGCAGCGCGCGCGCGGCCGACAAGGCCGGCTCCGCCTGCAGGTGTTGGCGCAGACGGCGACGCTGCGCCTCGCCTTCGGGTTCCAGCAAGGCCAGCGCCAGCAGCAGATGCATGCTGGGATGACGCTGGTACTGAGCCTGCAGGGCGCTCAGGGCCTCGGCCTGCTTGCCGGTCTGGAGGGCGGCCTGGGCATAGTCGCGGGCGACGAGGTTGAAGGCTTCCGGATTGACCGCCAGCAGCTCCGCATAGGCTGCCATGGCTTGCTCGGGCTGCTCGCGCCGGCTCAGCAGCTGGCCGGCCAGCACATGGGCGCGCGCGGATTGAGGCGCCACCTTGCGCGCCTCAGCCAGCAGGGCCTGGGCCTCGGCATCCTGGTTGCGGGCCTGGGCCTCCAGGGCCTGCTCGCAAAGGTAATGCGCGATGCGCGATGCGAAGGAGCCGGTGCCGCCCTGCTCCAGGTGACGCGCGACTTCAGCGGCCTTGCGCCATTCGCGCGAGCGTTCGTACAGGGTCAGCAGCGCCAGCTCGGCCTCGCTCTCGAATCGCGTCCCGCGCAGGGCGGCGAAGGCCTGCTCGGCGCGGTCGAAGAGCCCGGCCTTGTAGAAGTCCAGCGCCAGCGCATGCTGGGCACGGTCGCGCTCGGCCTTGGGTAGATCACCGCGCTGCAGCAGGTGCTGGTGCACGCGCACGGCACGCTCGTACTCGCCTCGGCGGCGGAACAGGTTGCCCAGCGCGAAATGCAGCTCCGAGGTGTCGGGGTCGGCCTGCACGGCCTCGATGAAGGCATCGATGGCCTTGTCCTGCTGTTCGTTGAGCAGCAGGTTCAAGCCCTTGAAATAGGCCTTGGGGGCGTCGCGCTGCTCGCGCCTCCATTGGCGCGAGTCCAGCTTGGAGGCCAGCCAGCCAAGGGCGAAGACCAGGGGCAGGGCGATGAGGAGGGCGCTGAGTTCAAAGCCCATCGCGCACGCCCGGATTGGCCAGGGGGTCAGGTGTTGCCAAGGTGCTCTGCTGGGCCTCGATCTGACGCGTGGCGGCGCGGCGGTGGCGCCACCAGGCCGGTACCATGGCCAGCACGCCGAAGGCGCAGCCCAGGCCGAAGCTGAGCAGCACCACGATCACCAGGGGCGAATGCCAGGCATGGCCGAAGAACCAATGCACGGCCACCTCCTGGCTGTTGTTCAGCGCGAAGGAAAACAGGGCGAAGAAGATGAAGGCCCAGAAGAGCCGGACGATGAATCGCATCGTGGCGGATTCTAAGGGGCGGTGAGGGAGGCGTCAGCCGTGCGCGCAAAGGCGGTATGCCGATGGCGATCGAGACTGTGGCGCGGGAGGCGCAAGCGGCGGTCGCGCCCGCATGCGGTGAAGACCTGGCGAAGACTCACCGAAGTTTTGCCGAAGATTCGCCGAAGATTCGCCGAAAACTCGGCAATGAGGGTCGAAGCAGGTTCAGGCGCTCTGGTCCACCGGCAGCTGGGCGTCGACGGCTTCGCGCAAGGCCTTGCCTGGCTTGAAGTGGGGCACCAGCTTTTCGGGGATCAGCACCTGCTCGCCGCTGCGCGGATTGCGGCCCATGCGGGGCGGGCGGCGGTTGATGGAGAAGCTGCCGAAGCCGCGGATCTCGATGCGGTGGCCGCGGGCCAGGGCATCGGACATGGCGTCCAGGATCGTCTTGACGGCGAATTCGGTGTCGCGTTGCGTGAGCTGGCCAAAGCGGTCTGCCAGGTGCGCGACGAGGTCGGAACGGGTCATGACGGGGAATTCCAGGCGGGAGAGAAAAACAGGCTCGCCCCGGTGAGGTAGGCGAGCCTGCGTCTTGCGGCTGGGGCCCAGGCTATCAGAGCCCGGGCCTTTGCGGAACAGGGATTAGCTGTTCTGGTTGTCCAGCTTGGCACGCAGCAGGGCGCCCAGGCTGGTCGTGCCGGCGTTTTCACGCTCGGACGTCGCCGACAGGCGCTGCATGGCTTCCTGCTGGTCGGCGCTGTCCTTGGCCTTGATGGACAGCTGGATGTTGCGGGTCTTGCGGTCGATGTTGACGATCAGAGCCGTCACTTCGTCGCCTTCCTTCAGCACGTTGCGGGCGTCTTCCACGCGGTCGCGGGAGATTTCCGAAGCGCGCAGGTAGCCCAGCACGTCGTCAGCCAGCTCGATCTCGGCGCCACGGGCGTCGACGGTCTTCACCTTGCCGGTCACGGTCATGCCGCGATCGTTGATCGAGGTGTAGCTGGTGAACGGGTCAGCGTCCAGCTGCTTGATGCCCAGGGAGATGCGCTCGCGCTCGACGTCCACAGCCAGGACCACGGCTTCGACTTCCTGGCCCTTCTTGTAGTTGCGGACAGCGGTTTCGCCCGGCTCGTTCCAGGACAGGTCGGACAGGTGCACCAGGCCGTCGATGCCTTGCGCCAGACCCACGAACACGCCGAAGTCGGTGATGCTCTTGACGGGGCCCTTGACCTTGTCGCCGCGCTTGACGTTCTCGGCGAACTCTTCCCACGGATTGGCCTTGCACTGCTTCATGCCCAGGGAGATGCGACGCTTGTCTTCGTCGATTTCCAGGACCATGACTTCCACTTCGTCGCCCAGGGAGACGATCTTGGAAGGTGCCACGTTCTTGTTGGTCCAGTCCATTTCGGAGACGTGCACCAGGCCTTCGATGCCCGGCTCGATCTCGACGAAGGCGCCGTAGTCAGCGATGTTGGTGACCTTGCCGAACAGGCGGGTGTTGGCCGGGTAGCGGCGCGACACGCCGAACCAGGGATCGTCGCCCAGCTGCTTCAGGCCCAGCGAGACGCGGTTCTTCTCGGCGTCGAACTTCAGGACCTTGGCGGTCAGTTCCTGGCCGACCTGAACGACTTCGCTCGGGTGACGGACACGGCGCCATGCCATGTCGGTGATGTGCAGCAGGCCGTCGATGCCGCCCAGGTCCACGAAGGCGCCGTACTCGGTGATGTTCTTGACCACGCCCTGGACGATCGCGCCTTCCGACAGCGTTTCCAGCAGCTTGGCGCGCTCTTCGCCCATGGAGGCTTCCACCACAGCGCGACGCGACAGCACAACGTTGTTGCGCTTGCGGTCCAGCTTGATGACCTTGAATTCCATGGTCTTGCCCTCGAACGGGCTCATGTCCTTCACCGGGCGGGTGTCCAGCAGCGAACCGGGCAGGAAGGCGCGGATGCCGTTGACCAGGACGGTCAGGCCGCCCTTGACCTTGCCGGAGACGGTGCCGGTCACGAAGTCGCCGGACTCCAGTGCGGTTTCCAGGCTCAGCCAGGAAGCCAGACGCTTGGCCTTGTCGCGCGACAGGATGGTGTCGCCGTAGCCGTTTTCGATGGCGTCGATGGCCACCGACACGAAGTCGCCGACGTTGACTTCGAGTTCGCCCTGGTCGTTCTTGAACTCTTCGATGGGCACGTAGGCTTCGGACTTGAGGCCGGCGTTCACCACCACGAAGTTGTAGTCAACACGGACGACTTCGGCCGAGATGACTTCGCCCGAGCGCATGTCAGCGCGTTGCAGCGATTCTTCGAAGAGAGCGGCGAAGGATTCGCCGCCGGTGGCGGTTTGGGTTTGGGACATGTTGATTCCTGAATCGACGCGAGCAGCGAATGAAGAGACTCTGTGGGGCGCCGACGGTGAGTGCAAGAAGACTTGCGGGTTAGGTTGAAGACAAAAGCGCACCCGGTGGACTGTCGTCCGGAGGGCAGGTGCGCCCGCTTTTGGGCCAAAACCTGAGGGTTGAGGCCCGTGGGTCTGCGCCCTTTCGAGCCATCCCCGTGGATCCGTTCGCGAAACTCATCGCCGGGGGATCCGATCCTGCCCTCAAAAGGGCTGGCGCTCCTGCCACCATCCCAGCACCAGATCCTTCGACTCCTCGATGGTCTGGCCGGAGTTGTCCAGCAGCAGCGCGTCCTGCGCGGGCTTGAGCGGTGAGGCGGCGCGACCCTTGTCGCGCGCGTCCCGACTCTCAAGGTCCGCACGCAAGCTCTCCATATTAGCTGAAATTCCCTTGTCAATCAATTGCTTATGGCGGCGTTCGGCGCGCGTCTGGGCACTGGCGGTGAGGAAGACCTTGAGGCCGGCGTCCGGAAAGACGGCGGTGCCCATGTCGCGGCCATCGGCCACCAGGCCTGGGAGGCGTCGGAAGTCCAGCTGCAGCTGGTGCAGGGCCTGGCGCACTTCGGCATGCGCGGCCACCTGGGAGGCCATCAGGCCGGTGGCTTCCTCGCGCAGCAGCTCGCTGATGTCCTCGCCCTGCAAGATGGCGCGGCCCTTGCGGAAATGCAGGTCCAGGCTGGCTGCAATGCGGGCCACCGCCGGACCGTCGTCCAGGCTGACCCCGGCGCGGAAGGCCGCCAGGCCAGCGGTTCGGTACAGGGCGCCGGAGTCTAGTACGAGGTAGCCGAGTTGATGCGCGACTTCGTCCGCCAGCGTGCCCTTGCCCGACGCCGTGGGGCCGTCGATGGTGATCACGGGGATGTCTGCGCGGCGCGCCTGGACCACCTCGAACAGGGTTTCGAAGTAGTCCGGGAAGGTCTTGGCCACGCAGGCCGGATCCTGGATGCGAACGGGCACCGGCCGGTCGGTGACCAGTGGGTTCAGCGCGGCCAGCGAGAAGCACATGGCCACGCGGTGATCGTCGTAGGTGTGGATGCTGGCGGCGCGCCAGTCGTGCAAAGGATGCACGCGCAGCCAGTCCGGGCCTTCCTCGACCTGCGCGCCCAGCTTCTTCAGCTCGGTGGCCATGGCGGCGATGCGGTCCGTCTCTTTGACCCGCCAGCTGGCGATGTTGCGCAGGGTGCTGGGGCCGTCAGCATAGAGCGCCATCACGGCCAGCGTCATGGCGGCATCGGGGATGTGATTGCAGTCCAGGTCCAGGGCCTTCAGCGGCCAGGCGCCCCGGCGCACTTCGACCCAGTTCGGGCCCTGCGCGACCTGGGCGCCCATCAGCGCGGCGGCCTCGACGAAGCGCACGTCGCCCTGCAGGGAGGCCGAGCCCACGCCTTCGATGCGTACCGGCGCGTCGATGCCGGCCAAGGCTCCCAGCGCGACGAAGTAGGAGGCCGAGGACGCGTCGCCTTCGACATGGACCTCGCCGGGCGAGCGATAGCGGCTGCCCGCCGCAATGGTGAAGCGCTGCCAGCCTTCGCGGCGGACCTCGATGCCGAAGCGCTTCAGCAGTTCCAGGGTGATGTGGATGTAGGGCTTGGAGATCAGCTCGCCAACGACCTCGATGACCACATCCTCGCGCGCCACCAGGGGCAGGGCCAGCAGCAGGGCGGTGAGGAACTGGCTGGAAACGTCGCCACGCACGCGCACGGGCTCCGCCAGCTTGAGCGCACCCGGACCGCTCAGGCGCAGTGGCGGATAGCCTTCCTGGCCGAGACAGGCGATGTCGCAGCCCAGCTCGCGCAGGGCGTCGACCAGGTCGCCGATGGGACGTTCGTGCATGCGTGGCACGCCGCTGAGCTCGAACTGGCCGCCTTGCGTGGCCGCCAGCAGGGCCAGGGCCGCTGCCAGTGGGCGCATCGCGGTGCCGGCATTGCCCAGGAAGAGCTTCAGACCGGCTTCGCGCACGGCCGCGGACAGCTGGCCGCCCACGCCGCGGACGCTCAGCACGGCTCCGTCCTGCAGGATCTCGCAGCCCAGCGCGCGCAGGGCTTCCAGCATCACGGCGGTGTCATCCGAGGCCAGCAGGTCGTGGATCTGAGTTTCACCCTCGGCCAGGCCGGCCAGCAGCAGCACGCGGTTGGAGATGCTCTTGGAGCCCGGCAGGCGCACGGTGCCCGCTGCGGCCTGCAGAGGCGGCAGGTCGAGGAAGGGAATCTTGTACATGGGAGGAACCGAAAAGCGGAAGACGGACTCAGCGCGGCCGATTGCCGGGCAACTGGCCCATCTGCCATTGTGAGCGTCCGTCGGACGCCTGCTGCAGCAAGGCCTCCAGGGCCTGGGCATTGTCTTGCTGGATGAGCTGCTCGAAGCGGGCGAGCATCTCGCGGAAGCGCTGGGACTGGGCCAGCACTTCCTGCTTGTTGGCCAGCAGGATGTCGCGCCAGACGGCCGGGTCGCTGGCCGCGATGCGGGTGAAGTCGCGGAAGCCCGGGCCCGCCAGGCTGAGGTAGTCACGCCCGGCGGTTTGGTTGGCAATGGTACTGAAGTAGGCGTAGGCCAGCAGGTGCGGCAGGTGGCTGACGGCTGCGAAGGCGGCGTCGTGGTTCTGCGGCGTCATCTTCAGGACCTGGCAGCCCAGGGCGGACCAGACGTCGGTGGCCTTCTGGATCAGCGCGCCATCGGTCTGGGGCAGCGGGGTGAGGATGACCTGGCGGCCCTGGTAGAGCGTGGCATCGGCGGCCTGCACGCCGGACTGTTCCTTGCCGGCGATCGGGTGGCAGGGCACGAAGGAGCCGATCTGCTTGCCCAGCACGCGCTGGGCGGCATCGACCACATCGCACTTGGTCGAGCCCACGTCCATCATCAGCACCTTGGGATCGACCAGGTGCTTGACGGCGCGGAAGGTGGCTTCGGTGGCGGCGACGGGCACGGCCAGCAGGACGATGTCCGAGCTGGCTACGGCCAGCAGGGCCGATTCGGCGGCGATGTCGATCACGCCCAGGCGCTTGGCGGCCTCGGTGGTGGAGGGGGACTTGCTGTAGCCGACGACCCGCTTGACCAGGCCGGCCTTCTTCAGGGCCAGCGCAAAGGAGCCGCCCATCAATCCACAGCCGATCACTCCCAGTTGATTGAACATTGCTTCCTTTGTTGGGTTCAAGCCTTGCGGGGGTAGGCGCCGATGACCTTGTAGAACGCGCACAGGGCGCGCAACTCTTCCAGTGCTGCCGCCACGTTGGGTTCGCTGGGATGGCCGTCCAGGTCGATGTAGAAGTAATACTCCCACTGACCGGTCCGCGCGGGACGGGATTCGAGCCGCGTCATGGACACGCCGTGCTTCTTCAGCGGCACCAGCATGTCATGCATGGCGCCCGGCTTGTTGGGCACGGAGACCACCAGGCTGGTGCAGTCGCGGCCCGTGGCCGGCGGTGTGGCCATGGTCTGCGGCAGCGTGATCACCGCGAAGCGCGTGCGGTTGTAGGCCTCGTCCTGGATGGCGTGGGCCACGATGTGCAGGCCGAAGAGCGTGGCGGCGCGTTCGCTGGCGATGGCGCAGAACTCCGGATTCTCGGCGGCCATGCGGGCGCCTTCGGCGTTGCTGGCCACGGCGCGGCGTTCGGCATCCGGCAGGTGCTTGCTCAGCCAGTTCTGGCATTGGGCCAGCGCCTGCGGATGGGCCAGCACGGCCTTGACGCCGTTGAGGCTGTTGTCCTTGCGCAGCAGGTTGTGGCGGATCAGCAGGCTGACTTCGCCGACCACATGCGTGGGCGTGTGCAGGAAGAGGTCCAGCGAGCGCGTCACCACGCCCTCTGTCATGTTCTCGACGCCCACCACGCCGTACTGCGCGCTGCCGCTGGCGGTGGCGTGGAAGACTTCGTCGAAGCTGCTGCAATAGATCAGGTCCGCCGCACCGCCGAAATACTCGATGGCGGCCTGCTCGCAGAAGGTGCCCATGGGCCCCAGCACGGCCACACGCTGGGGGGACTCCAGCGCCAGGCAGGCCGACATGATCTCGCGCCAGATGGCGGCGACATGCTCGTTCTTCAGCGGGCCGCGGTTGGCGGCCTGGATCTTGTGGATGACCTGGGCCACCCGGTCCGGACGGAAAAAGGGCGTGCCTTCGCGGCGCTTGAGCTCACCGACCTGCTCGGCCACATGGGCGCGCTCGTTCAGCAGCTGCAGCAGCTGGCCGTCCAGCGCATCGATCTGGTCGCGCAGCGCCAGCAGGGCCGGATTGGCAATGGGGGCGGGGGGCTTTTCCTCAGCCATGGCGGGTCTCAAAGTCCTTCAGGAAGTCCACGAGGGCTTGCACGCCCTCCAGACTCATCGCGTTGTAGATGGAAGCACGCATGCCGCCCACCGACTTGTGGCCTTTGAGTTGCAGCAGTTGCCTTTCCCGGGCTTCATCCAGGAAGGCTTGGTTGAGTTGTGGGGTGTCATGCGTGCCGCGCAGATAGAAGGGCACATTCATGCGGGAGCGGCAAGCGGCGGCGACCCGGTTCTCGAACAGCGCGCTGTGGTCCAGCGCCTGGTAGAGCAGGGCGGCCTTGTCGATATTGCGCTGCTCGATGGCCGCCAGACCGGCCTTGCCGCCGTACTCGAAGCGCTTGAGCCACTGGAACACCAGGCCGGCCACGTAGATGGCGAAGGTGGGCGGCGTGTTGTACATGGACTGCGCCTCGGCCACGGTCTTGTAGTCGAAGGCCGAGGGGCAGGCCGGCAGCGCGCGGCCCAGCAGGTCTTCGCGCACGATGACCAGGGTCAGGCCGGCAGGGCCGATGTTCTTCTGCGCGCCGCCGAAGGCCAGGCCCACGCGGGACCAGTCCACCGGGCGCGACAGCACATGAGAGGAAAAGTCGATGACCAGCGGCGCCTCGCAGCCCAGCGCCTTCAGGTCAGGCAGTTCATGGAACTCCAGGCCATCGATGGTCTCGTTGCTGCAAAGGTGCACGTAGGACGTGCCGTCACGCAACTGCCATGCCCTGGCTTCGGGAATGGTGCGCGGGCCGGGGCCTCCGGCATCGGCGGCGATGTGCACGTCGGCATAACGGCGTGCTTCCTGCGCACTCTTGCGGGACCAGGAACCCGTCAGCACGAAGTCGACCTTGCCACCGCGGGACAGGTTCAGCGGCACGATGGCGTTCTCGGCCAGGCCGCCGCCCTGCATGAAGAGGATGCGGAAATGCGCCGGCACGGCCAGCAGTTCACGCAGATCGGCCTCGGCCTGCTCGCAGATGGAGATGAACTCCTTGCCGCGGTGGCTCATCTCCATCACGCTCATGCCCGAACCGTGCCAGTCCAGCATCTCCTGGGCGACTTGCTGCAGCACCTCCTCGGGCAGTGCAGCGGGACCGGCGGAGAAATTGAACGGGCGTCGGTTCATGGCGTCTGGGATGGCGTAGGGCGATGGGTGCGGCTTACTTCTTGGGGGCGTTCTTGTTGGCCGCCGGGCTGCTGGCGGCGCCGGGCATGGATACGCCCAGGTGCTTGGCAACGTTCTGCTGCAGCGCCTTGAAGCGGGTGTCCAGCGTGGCGCCGTTCTCGGCCAGCAGCTTGTCGCCCAGGGCCTTCTGCATTTCACCGCCCATCTGGCCGAACTTCTTGCTCACCGGGGAGTCCAGCCAGGCCAGGATCTGCTTCAGCTCGTCTTCGGTGAACTTCTCTTCCAGAATGGCGCCCACGGTGCTGGGCGCCAGCTTCTGGGCCTTGTCACGCAGGAAGGGACCGTTTTCCTCGATGAACTTCTTGACATCGGCTTCGATGGCCTTGGCCGCGGCTTCGCGCTTGTCGGCGGGCATCTGCTGCAGCATGCTGCCAGCGCCCTGCATCAGCTGGGCGACGGGCGCCTGCAGCATGTTGCGGGCCAGGATCTCGACGCCCTGCTGCTGGTGCTGCAGGAGCTTGGCGACCAGTTCCTTCTTGGCCGGCGAGGACGCAGTGGCGGGTGCCGCTGCAGGCGCCGGTGAGCTCTGGGCCATCGCGAAGCTCGCGCAGGCCAGGGTGGAGGTGGCTGCGAGCAGCTTCAGTGCGTTCATGCGATGTGCCTTCAAGTTCATTCCTTGGTGGAGTCCTGGTCGTCGGCAGGCTTGCCGACATCGTCACCGGCATCTGATGCTGCCTCGGTACCGGATTCGTTGCTGCCTTCATTGGCATCGTTTTCGACGATGCGCTGCAGGCCGGAGAGCTTGGAGCCGTCGTCCAGCGCGATGAGGGTCACGCCCTGGGTCGCACGACCCAGCTCGCGGATCTCGGCGACGCGGGTGCGCACCAGCACGCCCTTGTCGGTGATCAGCATGATCTCGTCTTCCGGACGCACCAGCGTGGCGGCCACCACGCGGCCGTTGCGCTCGCTCTGCTGGATGGCGATCATGCCCTTGGTGCCGCGGCCGTGGCGGGTGTACTCGACGATGGAGGTGCGCTTGCCGTAGCCGTTCTCGGTGGCGGTCAGCACGCTCTGGCTTTCGTCCTCGGCCACCAGCATGGCGATCAGGCGCTGCTCGGGCTCCAGCATCATGCCGCGCACGCCGCGCGCCTGGCGGCCCATGGGGCGGACGTCGTCTTCATCGAAGCGCACGGCCTTGCCGCCGTCGCTGAACAGCATCACGTCGTGCTTGCCATCGGTCAGCGCCGCGCCGATCAGGAAGTCGCCCTCGTCCAGGTCCACGGCGATGATGCCGGCCTTGCGCGGGTTGCTGAAGTCCTTCAGCGAGGTCTTCTTGACCGTGCCCAGGGCGGTGGCCATGAAGATGAAGTGGTCCTCGGGGAAGCTGCGGAACTCTCCCGTTAGCGGCAGCACCACGGTGATCTTCTCGTCCTGCTGCAGCGGGAACATGTTCACGATGGGCTTGCCGCGCGAATTGCGCGAGCCCTGCGGCACTTCCCAGACCTTGAGCCAGTAGACGCGGCCGCGGTTGGAGAAGCACAGGATCCAGTCGTGGGTGTTGGCGATGAAGAGCTGGTCGATCCAGTCGTCGTCCTTCGTTGCCGCCGCCTGCTTGCCGCGGCCGCCGCGGCGCTGGGCGCGGTACTCGCTCAGCGCCTGGCTCTTGATGTAGCCGGTATGCGAGAGCGTCACGACCATGTCGGTCGGGGTGATCAGGTCTTCGGTGCCCAGCTCCTGGGCATTGCGCTCGATCACGCTGCGGCGTGCGCCCAGCTTGGTCTGGCCGAATTCCTGGCGCAGCTGGATCAGCTCTTCGCTGATGATGGTGGTCACGCGGGCGGGCGTGGCCAGGATGTTCAGCAGATCGGCGATCTGGGCCATCACGTCCTTGTACTCGCCGACGATCTTGTCCTGCTCCAGGCCGGTCAGGCGCTGCAGACGCATCTGCAGGATTTCGCTGGCCTGGTCGTCGGAGAGACGGTAGAGGCCATCCGGCTGCATGCCGTACTGAGCGGGCAGGCCCTCGGGGCGGTAGGCATTGCGGCCGCCGGTGGTCTCGTTTTCGGCGCGGGCGAGCATCTCGCGCACCAGCGAGGAATCCCAGCTCTTGGCCATCAGCGCGGCCTTGGCGACGGGGGGCGTCGGCGAGGTCTTGATGGTCTCGATGAACTCGTCGATATTGGCCAGCGCCACCGCCAGACCTTCCAGCACGTGGCCGCGTTCGCGTGCCTTGCGCAGCTCGAAGACCGTGCGGCGGGTCACCACTTCGCGGCGGTGCTCCAGGAAGACCGTGACCAGATCCTTCAGGTTGCAGAGCTTGGGCTGGCCGTCGATCAGGGCGACCATATTGATGCCGAAGGTGTCCTGCAGCTGCGTCTGCTTGTACAGGTTGTTCAGCACCACCTCGGGCACTTCGCCGCGCTTGAGCTCGATCACCACCCGCATGCCGGACTTGTCCGACTCGTCCTGGATGTGGCTGATGCCTTCGATCTTCTTCTCGTGGACCAGCTCGGCGATGCGCTCCAGCAGGGTCTTCTTGTTGACCTGGTAGGGGATCTCGTCAACGATGATCGCCTGGCGGCTGCCGCGGTCGATGTCCTCGAAATGGACCTTGGCGCGCATGACGACCTTGCCGCGGCCGGTGCGGTAACCCTCGCGCACGCCGTTCAGGCCGTAGATGATGCCGGCCGTGGGGAAGTCGGGTGCCGGGATGATCTCCATCAGCTCGTCGACCGAGCAGTCCGGGTTCTTCAGCGCATGCAGGCAGGCGTCGACCACCTCGTTGAGGTTGTGCGGCGGGATATTCGTGGCCATGCCCACCGCAATACCGGCGGAGCCGTTGACCAGCAAATTCGGCAGCCGGGTCGGCAAAACCAGCGGCTCTTTCTCGGAGCCGTCATAGTTGGGGCCGTAATCGACGGTTTCCTTGTCGATATCCGCCAGCATTTCATGGGCGATTTTGTCCAGGCGGATTTCGGTGTATCGCATCGCAGCGGCGTTGTCGCCGTCGATGGAACCGAAATTGCCCTGTCCATCCACCAGCATATGGCGCAGGGAGAAATCCTGGGCCAGGCGGACGATGGTGTCGTAGACCGCGCTGTCGCCGTGCGGGTGGTACTTACCGATGACGTCGCCGACGATACGGGCCGACTTCTTGTAAGGCCTGTTCCAGTCGTTGTTCAACTCATGCATCGCGAACAGCACGCGGCGATGCACCGGTTTCAGGCCGTCCCGGGCATCGGGGAGGGCACGGCCCACGATCACGCTCATCGCGTAGTCGAGGTAGGAGCGCCGCATTTCCTCTTCGAGGCTGATGGGCAGTGTTTCCTTGGCGAACTGAGTCATGCGCGTTGCGGCCCCGGTGCGAACCGGCGCCGAATCTGGTACGGACGGGAAGGGTTGATTCTATGTCGGCCGGCATGTCGCTCTTGCACAACATGGGTTCATGCCTTGGGACAAGCAGGCAGCAGAATGCCGGAGGCCCTTGGCACTATGGCACAATCGCCGAGTCCCTAGTGGAAACCCTTGGGCTTTGCCGTGGGGAATCTGCTTGGCATTTCAAGTTCCGGACATTTCGCAGGGCAACTGCGTCTTTCCTTGAGAGGATAAACATGAAGAAATTGAACCGTGTGGCGTCGCTCTTCGCAGTGGCTGCTGTCCTGTCGTCTGGTGCCTTTGCCCAGAACGTTGACAACTGGCGTGCTGCCGACGGCACCGTGTGGAAGAACGGCAGCAACGAATACTGCTGGCGCAACAACTTCTGGACGCCTGCCACCGCTGCCAAGGATTGCGATGGCGCGCTGAAGCCGGAAGTCAAGAAGGTGGAAGAGCCCAAGGTGGCGCCGCCTGCTCCCGTGGTGACGCCTCCCGCTCCTCCTGCTCCCCCGGCTCCTCCGGTGGTCCAGAGCGAGAAGGTCACCTTCGCCGCTGACGCCTTCTTCGATTTCGACAAGTCCGTGCTGAAGCCCGAAGGCAAGGCCAAGCTGGATGACCTGGTGTCCAAGACCTCGGGCATCAACCTGGAAGTCATCGTGGCCGTCGGTCACACCGACAGCGTTGGCTCCGATGAGTACAACCAGAAGCTGTCGGTGCGCCGCGCCGAAGCCGTGAAGGCCTATCTGGTCTCCAAGGGCATCGAGAAGAACCGCGTGTACACCGAAGGCAAGGGCGAGAAGCAGCCTGTGGCCGACAACAAGACCACCGAAGGCCGCGCCAAGAACCGCCGCGTGGAAATCGAAGTGGTCGGTACCCGCGCCAAGAAGTAATCAGTTCGCTGATGCTTGAAGAAATCCCCGCTGCGGCGGGGATTTTTTTCGGTGCGCCCAGCATGGGCGCACTCCTACGGGTGCAAGTCCCGTCGTA
>JAYSEK010000056.1:0-19866 GCA_041913905.1 Burkholderiaceae bacterium
TGTGGAACCAGCCGCGGTGCTGGTCATGGCCTTCGAGGTACAGGTCGGCCTCGGGACCGTCTTCGTGCGCGGCGCCGGCATGGCTGCCCTTGAGCACGTGCTGGAAAGTCGAGCCGGAGTCGAACCAGACGTCCAGGATGTCCTGGCCCTTGGTGTAGACCTCCGCTTCGGCGCCCAGCCACTCGGCCGGGTCCAGCTTGGCCCAGGACTCGATGCCGCCCTGTTCGACCAGCTGCGCAGCGCGCTCGATGAACTCCAGCGTGCGCGGGTGCGCTTCGCCCGTGTCCTTGTGCAGGAAGATGGGCAGCGGCACGCCCCAGCTGCGCTGGCGCGAGATGCACCAGTCGGGCCGGTTGGCGATCATGTCGCGCAGGCGGGCCCGGCCGTTCTCCGGGTAGAAGCTGGTGGCGTCAATGGCCGCCAGCGCCGTCTGGCGCAGGGTCTTTGCCGGGGCCTCGGTGGCGAAGAGGCCGGCGCCTTCGTCCATGCGCACGAACCACTGCGCCGCGGCGCGGTAGATCACCGGGCTCTTGTGGCGCCAGCAGTGCGGGTAGCTGTGGGTGATCTTGGACTGCGCCATCAGCCGGCCGGCCTGGGCCAGGGCTTCGGTGATGACGGGATTGGCCTTCCAGATGTGCTGGCCGCCGAACAGGGGCAGCGCGGCTTCATAGGCGCCATTGCCCTGCACCGGGTTCTTGATATCGGTGAAGGCCATGCCGTGCGAAACGCAGCTCTGGAAGTCGTCCAGGCCGTAAGCCGGCGCGGAGTGCACGACGCCGGTGCCGTCCTCAGCGGTGGCGTAGTCGGCCAGGTACACGGGGCTCTCGCGGTCGAAGCCCGGGTCCACATGGGCCAGCGGATGCTTGAACTTCAGCAGCTCCAGCTTGCGGCCCGGGGTGACGGCCAGGACCTGCCCCTCCAGCTGCCAGCGCGCCAGGCACTTCTCCACCAGGGCCTCGGCCACGACGAAGCAGCCGCGCTCGGTCTTGACCAGGGCGTAGGGCAGCTCGGGGTTGAGGTTCAGTGCCTGGTTGGCGGGGATGGTCCAGGGCGTGGTGGTCCAGATCACCGTGAAGGCGTCCTGGTCCAGTGCTTCGAGGCCGAAGGCCGCGGCCAGCTTGGCGGGCTCGGCGCACAGGAAGGCGACGTCCACCGCGGGGGACTGCTTGTCGGCGTACTCGATCTCGAACTCGGCCAGCGAGGAGCCGCAGTCGAAGCACCAGTAGACGGGCTTCAGGCCGCGGTAGACGAAGCCGCGCTCGAACAGGCGCTTGAGCACGCGGATCTCGCCGGCCTCGTTGGCGTATTCCATGGTGCGGTAGGGCTTGTCCCATTCACCGAGGATGCCTAGGCGCTTGAAGTCGGCGCGCTGGCCGTCGATCTGCTCGGCGGCATAGGCGCGGCTCTTCGCCTGCACTTCGTCGCGCGGCAGACCGCGGCCGTGCGTCTTCTCGATCTGGTTCTCGATGGGCAGGCCATGGCAGTCCCAGCCGGGGATGTAGGCGGCGTCGAAGCCGGCCAGCTGGCGCGCCTTGACGATCATGTCCTTGAGGATCTTGTTGGCGGCATGGCCGATGTGGATCTGGCCGTTGGCGTAGGGCGGGCCGTCGTGCAGCACGAACTTGGGCGCGCCGCAGCGGGCGTCGCGCAGCTTCTTGTAGATGCCTTGCTCTTCCCAGGCCTTGACCCAGCCCGGCTCGCGCTTGGGCAGGTCGCCGCGCATGGGGAAGGGCGTGTCGGGCAGGTTCAAGGTGGCACGGTAGTCGGGTGCAGCGGGCTTGGTGGCGTCAGTCATGGCAGCAATCAGGCAGGGCCGCTGGCGGGAAGCCAGTCGGCGGGCAAGGGGAGCACCGGGGCGGCGCCGGGGCGTCAGGGCAGCGATCCCTGAGGGCGGTCCCGCGTCAAATTCGATCGCGGGTGGTCTGGCGGCGTACCGAGGCGTGGGTGGCCAGGAAGGCGCGCGCCTGCTCGACATCGCGGGCGATGGCCTGGGTCAGGGCGTCCAGCCCGTCGAATCGGGCTTCGTCACGCAGTTTGTGCAGCAGTTCCACGCGCACGAGTTTACCGTAGGCCCCGTTGGCGCCCAGCTCGGCCGGCCAGTCCAGGCAATGCACCTCCAGCAGCACGCGCCCGGCATCCTCCACGGTGGGGCGAACGCCCAGGCTGGCGACGCCGTCCACGGGCTGTGCGCCCAGGCCATGGACGCGCACCGCGAAGATGCCCATGGCCGCCGGCCGGGCATGCGAGAAGCGCAGGTTCAGGGTGCGGAAGCCGTCCTCGGCACCGGCCTGCGACTCGCCCAGACGGCGCCCCAGCTTCTGGCCGTGGATCACATGGCCGGAGATGGCATAGGGGCGGCCCAGCAGGCGCTCGGCATCGTCCATGCGACCTTCAGCCAGGGCCTCGCGCACGGCCGAGCTGCTGACGCGCAGGCCGTGCACTTCATAGCTCATCATGCGAGCCACGTCGAAGCCCTGGCGCTGGCCGGCGGCGTCCAGCGTGGCGTAGTCGCCCTGGCGCTTGGCGCCGAAGCGGAAATCGTCGCCCACCAGCACGTAGCGCGCGCCCAGGCCGTCCACCAGCACCTGCTGGATGAAGTCCTGGGCGGGCAGCGAGGCCAGCTTCTCGTCAAAGCGCAGCACCACCAGTTGATCGATGCCGCAGCGCTCCAGCTCCTGCAGCTTGTCGCGCAGGGTGGCGATGCGTGCCGGCGCCAGCTCGGGCTTGCCCAGCTTGCGGGCGAAGAAGTCGCGCGGATGGGGCTCGAAGCTCATCACGCAGGACGGCAGCCCGCGGTGCTGGGCTTCCGAGCGCAGCAAGGCCAGCATGGCCTGGTGGCCGCGATGGACGCCGTCGAAATTGCCGATGGTGAGGGCACAGGCCGGGGCGATGCCCGGATGATGGAAGCCGCGGAATACCTGCATGGGCGGCATTATCCTTGCCCGCCGGCCGGTTGATTGGAGGAAGCGCTCAGGCCAGCGCGGCGTCCTCGACCTGTGGCACTGCCGCTGCCACTGCGGGGCGGGCCAGGCCGGCGTAGGCGACCACGAGTTCCAGCAGCTGCTGCATGTCGAAGGGCTTGAGCAGGTAGCCGTCCATGCCCGCAGCCTCGCACTGCTCGCGATCCAGCTGCGAGGTGCTGGCAGTCAGGGCGACGATGGGGGTGCGCGCTCGTCCTTGGCGCTGCTCCTCGGCCCGCCAGGCCGCCGTGGCCTCGAAGCCGTTGAGCTCGGGCATCAGGCAGTCCATCAGCACCAGGTCGTAGGCGCCTTGACGCATCAGTTCCAACGCCTGGCGACCGTTCTCCGCCTGGTCGACCTCGACCCCGCAATGAGCCAGCATGGACGCGGCGACCAGCAGGTTGACAGGGCTGTCGTCGACCAGCAATACCCGGCCCTGCAGGGCGGGGAGCTGGGAGTCTCGCAGTTCGATGGTGGGCGCCGCCGGGGCCTCGCAGGCCTGCAGCGGGAGGGTGAGCTCGAACATGGAGCCCAGCCCGCGGCGCGAGCTGGCGCGCAGCTCGCCGCCCATGGCATGCGCCAGCTCCCGCGAGATGGTGAGGCCCAGCCCGGTGCCGTCGCGGCGCTGTTGCAGCTTGCCGCCGACCTGCTCGAAGGGGGCGAAGATCCGCTCCAGCTGGTCGGCCTCGATGCCGTCGCCGGTGTCGCGCACGGCAAAGCGCAGCAGGGGGCCGCTGCGCATGTCCTGAACGACGGCCACGCCGACGTCGACCGAACCCTGCTCGGTGAACTTGATCGCATTGCCGACGAGGTTGTGCAGCACTTGCTTGATGCGCGAGGCGTCAGCCAGCACATGGCTGGGCAGGCCTTCGGCCAGGCGCACGTTGAGCTGCAATCCCTTGTCCCGTGCCGGGGCGCTGAGCAGCCGGCAGACCTCGTCGACCTCCTCGGCCAGGTTCATGGGGGCGGGCTCGATGACCAGCTTGCCCGACTCGATGCGCGCCAGGTCCAGGATGTCATTGACCAGGTTGAGCAGGTGCCGGCCCGAGCTGTGGATGACGCCCAATTGCTCGCGCTGGCCCTCGTCCAGTTCGGAGCGTTCCAGCAACTGGGCCATGCCCAGGATGCCGTTGAGCGGTGTGCGGATCTCGTGGCTCATCACCGCCACGAAGCGGCTCTTGCTGGTGCTGGAACGCTGGGCGGAATGCAGGGCCAGCTGACGCTCCTCGGCCAGCTTGGCATGCTCGAAGCGCAGGCGCAGCAGCTCCAGGCGGCGGATCTGCACGCGGCGCGATTCGGTCCAGGTGACGTAGAGGAAGATCAGCAGCCCCACGGCCGAGATCCAGCCCTCGCGGCTGTCCAGCAGCACGTTGTAGGCCAGCACGGGCGCGAAGGCGATGCTGGAGAACAGGGCGTTGGCCCGGAACTCCGCCCCCATGGAGAACAGCGACACCGCGCCCAGGCCCACCATGGAGGCCAGTACCAAGCCGTCAAGACCTGGCACCGCGGGTGTATGGAAGAACCAGCCCATGGCGCCCCAGCTCAGGGCATCCAGCGCCAACAGGGCGAAATAGCGCTGGCGCCAGGCGCGCAGGCTGCCCAGGTCCGGCTGGGCCTGGCGATAGCTGAACACATCCAGGGCGCGCAGCAGGGCCACGCACAGCCGGGCGGACAGCCAGCCCAGCAGCAGAGCCGTGGGCAGGTGGTCCCACAGCAGCAGCACCGGACAAAGGCTGAAGGCGGCGCCAATCAGATTGGGCCGCAGGCTCAGCTCATACAGCGAGTTGAGGCGTTCGCGCTCGATCTGCGCGGCAATGTCCTGATCCAAGGACGAGATCCCTCTAAGCGCCCCCGGGCCTGAGTCCAGGGGCAATGTGCATCGGTGTCGAAGCGCCGGACTGCAGGACTTGGCTGCGGCCTCGGCGCGGGCAGCGTGTTGTAGCCTCACTGGCCGGTACGCCGGCTAGGAGGAACCCTGGGAATGGGGTTTTCCAAGCTCGGCCGATCGCCGTATCAGTGAAGGATCTCACGCCGCGTCGGCCCCGTCCGAGCCGCCGAGAATGCAGGCCGGACCCGGGAGCCAGCACCACTGGCCTTCGGGCAGGTCGGCTGGCAGGCGCAGGGCGCCGAATTGCGGCCGGTGCAAGCGCTCCACCCGGTTGCTGACGGCCGCCATCATGCGCTTGACCTGGTGGTACTTGCCTTCCGCCAGGGTCAGGCGCACGCCGTGCGTGCCCATGGCTTCGGCGGCCAGGGCCTTGACCAGCTGCGGCTCCTGGTGGACCTTGAGCTCGTGCTCGTGCAGCTCAACGCCGTCCCTCAGGCGCTGGAGCTGGCTGTCGTCCACCGGGTGCTTGCACTGCGCCTCGTAGACCTTGGGCACGTGGTGCTTGGGGCTTGTGAGCTTGTGGATCAGGCTGCCGTCATCGGTCAGCAGCAAGAGGCCGGTGGTGTCTTCATCCAGCCGCCCCACGGGCTGCACGCCGCGTTCGCGCAGGGGGGCGGGCAGCAGGCTCATGACGCTGGGATGGTGGCGCGGCTTCTGCGAGCATTCGTAGCCGGCGGGCTTGTGCAGCAGGATCAGGGCCTTCTCATGGTAGGGCCAGGTCTTGCCACTGACCTCGAACTGCAGCCCGTGGGGGTCGAAGTCGGCATCGGGGTCGTCAACGACTTCACCATGGACCTTGACCTCGCCGTGATGGATCAAGCCGGCGCAGAGGCGGCGGCTGCCGAAGCCCTGCGAGAAGAGAATCTGGGACAAACGCATCCCGGCATTATCCAAGCTCGCTGGCGGCAGGGATGCCCGGCAGGCCGCGGGCCGAGCGCACGGCGTCCAGCACAGCGGCTGCCACGGCCTCGGCGGCCATCACGCCGAGCAGGCCCAGGTCGGCCGGCCCCGTGCTGCCGGAGGCGAGGCTGAAGACGATGTCGCCGTCGCTGGGCTGGTGAACCGGGCTGATGCTGCGCGCCAGGCCGTCGTGCGCCATCTGGGCGAGCTTGGTGGCCTGGGCCTTGTCCAGCTTGGCGTCGGTGGCCACGACGGCCAGCGTGGTCGCTCCGCCGGCGATGGGGCGTATGGGCGCTTCACCCGACAGCAGGGCCTGGACGGTGCCGCGTGGTCGGCCGTTCGCGCCGCGGGCACCGGCCACCAGACGCCCGCTGGCCGGGTCGACGACGTCGCCCACGGCGTTGACGACGGCCAGCGCGCTGAGCGTGGTCGGCCCCACCCGCAGCGACGCCATGCCCAGGCCGCCCTTCATGCAGCCCTGCGACCCCAGCAGCTTGCCCACCGTGGCGCCAGCACCGGCGCCGACGGACCCGCGGCCCGCCGTCGTGCTCGCGGCCTCGCAGGCGGCATGGCCGGCGGCGGCATCGGGCGTCAGCGTGGCGTCGCCCAGCCAGAGGTCGAAAAGCACGGCGGCCGGCACGATGGGCACGCAGGCCGGCCCCACGCGCAGACCATGGCCGCGCTCGCGCAGCCAGCGCATGACGCCGCTGGCGGCATCCAGGCCGAAGGCGCTGCCGCCGCTGAGCAGCAGGGCGTGGATCTGCTGCACGGTGTTCTCGGGCCGCAGCAGCTCGGTCTCGCGGCTGCCGGGCGCCGCGCCGCGCACGTCGACGCCGGCCGTGACGCCCTGCGGGCACAGGATGACGCTGCAGCCCGTGGGGCGGCGGCTGTCGGTCCAGTGGCCCAGGCTCAGGCCGGCGACATCACAGAGATGGCCTTGCAGCGCCACAGCCATGGGGTCAGGGCTGGGGCTTCAGGGGCTTGAGGTTCCCGCAGTCGGCCCCCAGCCAGCGGCCTTCACCGCTCATGCTCATGGACCGGCCCTGGCGCTGGATGCTGAGCTTGCTGCTGTAGTGCTCCGGGCTGTCGAAGGTGAATTCGCCATCGCCCTCGGAGGCTGGGTCGGTGCAGACGAAGTGGCTGCGCACGGTATTGCCGCTGCGCGACACCTGCTGCTTGCAGCGGCCCTTGTCGTCGACCGGCGGCTCATGGCGCGCGGCCTGCTCCTTGCTGATGCAGGTCTTGACCGTGATCGTGCCGCCAGCGCCCATGCCCATCTGGACGCCATGCTGGCTCATCATCTGTTCCATCATCTGGCGCTTGTCGGCCGGCATATTGGCCATGGCCTGGCGGGCCTGGTCCATCTTGGCCTGCTGCTCAGCGTCCAGCTGCGGCTTCTGGGTCATTTCCCAGAGGCCCGGCTTCATGGTCTGCGCGCCGACGCACAGCGGCAGGGCGAGCAGCGTGCCCAGCAGCAGGGACCGGGCGAGGGAAGGGTAGCGGATCGGCTTCATCGCAACTCCTCGAAAGGGGGCTGCGGGCCAGTGTAGTCCGCAGCTTCCCTTAGGCGAAGACCCCCGCCTGCGCCGTCATGCGGGCGCTGACCTCGGCCAGGTGGTGCAGGCCGTCGCCCCACTGCATCTCCATCACGGTGAGGCGCTTGAAGTAGTGGCTGGAGATGTATTCGTCGGTCACGCCGATGCCGCCATGCAACTGGGTGCATTGCTGGCCGACGAAGCGCATGGACTGGCTCAGCTGCAGCTTGGCCTGCGACAGGGCGCGGCGCCGCTGGGCCGCCGGCTCGCCGAGCTTGAGCGTGGCGTAGTAGCTCATCGAGCGAGCCAGCTCCAGCTGCATCTTGATGTCGGCCATGCGGTGGCGCAGGGCCTGGAAGCTCGCGATGGCGACGCCGAACTGCCGGCGGGTGTTCAGGTAGTCGGCAGTGATCCGCACCAGGACGTCCATGGCACCGACGGCTTCGGCGGCCTGGGCCGCGATGGCGGTGTCGGCCGCCAGCTCCAGCAGGGCCTGGGCCGATTCGCCCGTGGCAATGCGCTGGCCGGGGCTCTCATGGAGTTGGAGTTCGGCGGCGGCCGAGCCGTCATGGAGCAGATAGCCGCGGGTGCTCACGCCTGCGGCATTTGCCTCGACCAGGTAGAGCGCGGGCCCCTGCTCGTCCAGGGCCGGGACGATGAAGGCCTGCGCCATCGAGCCCGCGCTGACCAGGCTCTTGACGCCGTTGAGGCGGCCTTCGCGCGCCCGCGCCTGCCCCATGCCCAGCTGGTAGCGCAGGCTGCGCTCCTGGTGGGCCAGCACCACCAGCGCCTCGCCGGCGACGATGCGGGGCAGCCAGGCCGCCTGCAGGGTCTCGTCCGCCCGCGACAGCAGCTGCGGGGCGAGCAGGGCCCCTTGTGCATAGGGTTCCAGCACCAGGCCGCGGCCCAGTTCCTCCATGACGACCATGGCCTCGACCGCGCCGAGGCCCAGGCCACCGTGGGTGTCGGCCACTTGCAGTCCCATCAGACCCAGGCCTGCGAGGCCTTCCCAGGCGATCCGCGAGAAACCACCCTCGCGGACGATGCGACGGCGCTGCTCGAAGCCGTAGTCCTTCTCGACGAAGCGCTGCACCGCATCGCGCAGGGCCTGCTGGTCTTCGCTGAAATCAAAATCCATGGACGTCTCCTGCGCTTCGCTTCAACCCAGCAGGGTCTGGGCGACGATGTTGCGTTGCACCTCGTTGGACCCGCCGTAGATGGTG
This sequence comes from Burkholderiaceae bacterium, assembly GCA_041913905.1. Taxonomy (GTDB): domain Bacteria; phylum Pseudomonadota; class Gammaproteobacteria; order Burkholderiales; family Burkholderiaceae_C; genus Roseateles_B. Next base: position 8,507 of record JAYSEK010000056.1, read on the forward strand.
GTCTTGCGATGGTTGAGGTAGTGGCTGGTCAGCGAGGCGCAGTGCGCCGCGCCGCCCGGCCAAGGGCCGCCCAGCGCCTGATCACCCTGCCAGCCCGCCTCCATGGCTTCATGGATGCAGGGGGTGGCGAAGGGGCCGCCGGCCAGCATCATCAGCTCCGTGTAGCGCTGCTGGATTTCGCTGCCGCGGATCTTGAGCAGGCCGGCCACGTCCAGCGACTGCTTGCCCGAGGTTTCGGCCGACAGCACGCGCAGCACCATCATCTCCAGCGCGATGATGTCCACTTCCAGCAACGCGATCTGGTCGCGGAAGCGGCTGTCCTCGTAGACGCCCTCGGCGACGGCGATGCGCTTGAGCCGTTCCAGTTCACGCTTGGCGCGGTTGACGTCGGCGATGTTGGTGCGCTCGTGCGCCAGCAGGTACTTGGCGTAGGTCCAGCCCTTGTTTTCCTCGCCCACGAGGTTCTCCACGGGCACGCGCACGTTGTCGAAGAAGACCTCGTTCACCTCGTGCTCGCCATCCAGCATGAGGATGGGCCGCACGGTCACGCCGGGCGACTTCATGTCGATCAGCAGGAAGGAGATGCCGGCCTGGGGCTTGGCCTGGGTATCGGTGCGCACCAGGCAGAAGATCCAGTCGCCGTGCTGGCCCAGGGTGGTCCAGGTCTTCTGGCCGTTGACCAGGTAGTGGTCACCCTGACGCTCGGCGCGGGTCTTCACCGAGGCGAGGTCCGAGCCCGCGCCGGGCTCGCTGTAGCCCTGGCTCCACCAGACGTCGCCGCTCATGATGCCGGGCAGGAAGCGCTGCTGCTGTTCGGGGCTGCCGAAGGCCATGATCACCGGCGCCACCATCACCGGGCCGAAGGGCACGACGCGCGGCGCACCGGCCAGCGCGCATTCCTCCTCGAAGAGATGGCGCTGGATGGCGTCCCAGCCCGGGCCGCCGAAACGCTTGGGCCAGGCCCAGCCCAGCCAGCCCTGCTTGCCCAGGATGCGGGCCCAGCGCTGCAGGTCTTCCTTGTGCAGGCGTTGGGCCTGGTGCACCTTGTCACTGATGTCCTTGGGCAGGTGCTGGGCCACCCAGGCGCGGATCTCCGCACGAAAGGCTTCCTGCTCGGCGGTGAAGGCCAGTTGCATGCTCGTGTCTCCTTGCGCCGTCCTGTGGGGACGGGTCTTGCCAGCTTTTTAGCACGGCCGTACTTTTTCCCCTGTCGAATGCGGGACAGCGGTCCGGGCCTGGCCGAGTGGCGACCTGCCGGTGAGAATCCAGGCATGAACACGACATCAGCCCTGCTGGCCATCCATGGAGGCGCCGGCACGATTCTTCGCCACAGCACGAGCCCGGAGGCGGAACAGGCCTACCTGTCGGCCTTGCTGGGCATCCTGCATGCCGGCGAAGCGCTGTTGGCCCGCGGCGCAACGGCGCTGGACGTCGTGGAGGACTGCGTGCGCTTGCTGGAAGAAGACGAGCGCTTCAATGCCGGCCGGGGCGCGGTGTACACCGCCGCGGCCACGCATGAGCTGGATGCCAGCGTGATGGAGGGCCATACCCGGCGTGCCGGCGCCGTGGCAGGCCTGCGGACCACGCGCAACCCGGTGCGTGCAGCGCGCGCCGTGATGGAGTCCAGCGGCCATGTGATGCTGATCGGCCAAGCGGCAGATACCTTTGCGGCGGCCCAGGGCCTGGAGCAGGTGGCACCTGACTGGTTCGGCACCTCGGCGCGCCTGGCGCAGCTGCGCAAGATCCAGGGCGAAGGCGGCCAGGCCGTGCTGGACCACGATGGCGCGCAGCGCCTGCAGGTCCGGCCGGCCGATGCACCGCTGGACGAGCGCCACAAGTTCGGGACCGTGGGCGCGGTGGCATTGGACCAGCACGGGCGGCTGGCGGCCGCCACCTCGACCGGCGGCATGACCAACAAGAAGCCGGGCCGCGTCGGGGACTCGCCCATCCTGGGGGCGGGCTGCTATGCCGACGACACCGTGGCCGTGTCCTGCACCGGCACCGGCGAAGCCTTCATGCGCAGCGTGGCGGCGCATGAGGTGTCGGCGCAGATGCGCTACCTGGGCCGGCCCCTCACGGAAGCCTGTGAGGACGTCATCGGCACGCGCCTGCCGGCCGTGGACGGAGAAGGAGGGCTCATCGCCGTGTCGCGCCAGGGCGAGCTGTGCCTGCCTTTCAACACCGAGGGCATGTACCGCGGCTGGGTCCGGCTGGGCGAGGCGGCGCAGGCGCGCATTTTCCGCTGACACCGCCAGCGCTGATGCCGCGGCGTGCCAGGCAAGGCCGCGGGCCGGCGAACCGGACGGCCGGAAAATGAAAAAAGCAGCCGGGTGGCTGCTTTCTCGTGAGAACCTGGCGTGCGCTTACTGCTTGCGGCGACGGACGTAGGCCACGGCGCCGAAGGCGGCGAAGGCCAGGGCGATAGAGCCCGGCTCGGGCACGCTGCTGGGCTTGTCCGAAACCGCCACGAAGGCCTGCGAAGACGGGCTGGCGGTGCTCTTGTAGACGGTGTAGTTGTAGGCCGACTTGCTCAGGCCCAGCGAGGTGGTCCAGAAGGACTCGTTGGCGTTGTTCAGGGCATCCAGGTACTTCTCGGCCTGGGTGCGCACCAGCTCGTAGTTGGTGTTGGTGAAATAGGCGCCGCCGCTCTTGGTGGGGTCGGCCACGCCGCTGCCGGCGTCACCCAGCAGTTCCCACAGCACATACTGGAAAGCCGCCGACTTGGTGTTGCTGGTCATGCTGTCCTTGTAGGCATAGCTGTACAGCTCGACCAGGTTGTTGTAGAGCTTGACGGTGCCGGATTGGTACTCGTAGTTGTCCACCGTGGCGTAGGCGCCGCTGGTGTACAGGGTCTTGTAAGCGGAGGCGGCGCCATTGCCACCCGTGGCCGTGCCACCTGCATTGAGCGTGACGCCCATGAAGGAGTCCAGGGTGCTGGTGGCGTAGGAGCTGGCGAGCTTGGTGGTGGTCAGCGGATCGACGCAGTAGACCCAGAACTGCTGGCCAGCCGTCGAGTCGCCGACCATCATGGCGCCCATGCTTTGGCCGTTCTTGGTGTAGGCACCGATCTGGATGTCGGCCTGCGTGAAGCGGTTGGTGCCGGTGTTCGACAGGGTCGTGTTGTAGGCCTGGGCCGTGCCCATGCCCAGCACCGCAATCCCGAGGCAGGCGCCCAGTCTGGCAAAGGTCTTGGTCATTGCTGCAGTGCTCATGGTGTTGTCGCTTTGTTGCTTGCTGGCGCAATCCGCCCAAACTTGGTCGCGAGCCTAACAGCGAAAGGGTTTTCGTTCATCCCGTGAACAAGGGGCTGGCGCTTCGCGTGGCGGGCTCGTCGTATTGGGTTGTTACGTTAGCAAGTACGAGGCCAGAGCTTGTAAGTATTTGATTTTAATGGAATCCGGTGCGCCTCTGGCTGCGCGTCGAACCCTCCCTGTAAGGCGGGCCGACAAGCATGGACCGTGCAAGGCGTCACAGGCCCAGTTCGGCCTTCAGGGCCTTGAACTCGGCGCTGTCCAGGAAGCGCCCCGGCATGCTGATGGCGGCCCGCAGTTCCTCGCGCGCATCGGGCTTGCGTCCCGACTTGGCGAGGGCGTAGGCCAGGTGGAAGCGCAACAGGCCCTGGTTGGGGTCGCGCAGTCGGGCATCGCGCAGCAGGCGCAGGCCGGCCTCGATCTCACCGCGCTGCACATGGATCCAGCCTTGCGCGTCCAGGGTCTCAGGGCTTTCCGGCGCCAGCTTGCGGGCCCGCTCGGCCATGGCCAAGGCGCCGGCGTCGCCCAGGCGCTGCAGCAGCAGGGCGTAGGTCGCGATGGCCGACACATCCTGCGGGTCCCGGGCAATCAAGTTCGAGAAGCTGCGCTTGGCGGCCTCGCCCTTGCCCAGTTCGGCCTGCGCTTCCGCCAGGACGCGCAGCAGGCCCAGCTCCTGCGGTGCCTTCTGCGACCAGGCCTCCAGCGTGGCCAGGCCCTTTTGCGGGTCGCCGCCACTGGTCTGAGCCCGCGCCAGCAGCAAGGCGTTGGCGGCGCTGGGCTCCTGGTCCAGCACCTGCTGGTAGCGCTTGGCGGCCTCGGCGAACTGGCCGCGCGAATAGGCCAGGTGGCCGGCTGTCAGCAGGGCCGGTGTGGCATTGGGGTGCTTGCTCAGCAGGGTCTTGAGCAGCGCGTCGGTGCGGGCGTTGTCCTTGCGGCGGTTGGCGACCTCGATGCCCAGCACCAGCACGTTCAAGGCCTCAGCTCCATTTTGCTGGGCCTTCTGGAGGTTGTAGCTCGCGCCATCCACATTGCCGATGGACAGCTGCTGGCGGCCCACCACCACCTGGGCTTCGGTGTCGTAGCCGGCGATGCGGGTGGCTTCCTGGAACAGTGCCTTCGCATTGCCGAGGTCGCCCTGCATGGCGTAGGTTCGGCCCAGCGTCAGGGCGACTTCCAGGTTGCCCTGGTACTTGGCGCTGAGTGCGCGGCCGACCTGGATGGCCTGGTCCAGCTTGCGCTGGCCGGTGTAGAGCTCCATCAGCGTCAGGCCCGGTCGCGGGTCGTTGCGCGCGAGCTTGGAGGCCTTGTCCAGGGCGTCGACGGCTTCGTTGAAGCGCCGGGCGCGGAACTCCAGGATGCCGAGCTGGTAGAGCAGCTGAGGATCCTCGGCTTCTTTCTTGAGCAGGCCGTCCAGGCGCTGGCGGGCGGCGTCGAAGCGCTTCTCCTCGATGTCCAGCCAGCCGAGGTTGATCAGTGCAGGCTTGAAGCCGGGACTCAAGGCGAGGGCCTGCTGGAAGGCGGCACGGGCACCGCCCTTGTCGCCCAGCCGCCCCTTGATGTTGCCCACGTAGTTGATGAGCATGGGGTTTTGCGGATCGCCCTTGAGCATGTTCTCGACCAGCTGCAAGGCGCGCGCGCCCTTGCCCATGCTGGCGTAGGCCGTGACCAGCTGCACCGCCGCGCGCATGTCGCCTGGATTCACGGCCAGCACCTTCTCCAGGTTGCTGACGCCGGCCTCGCCCTGGCCCGTGGACAGCTGGCTCAGTGCCAGCTCGCGGACGGTGTCCGGCGTGGGCTGCAGGGCGGCGGCCTTGTCGAAGGCCTCGGCTGCCTGGTCGTAGCGCTTGCGGGCCAGGTGGATGCTGCCCTGCAGGTAAAGCACCTGCGGATCATTGGGGCGGCTGCGCTGCAGATTGCTGACGATCTGCTGGGCCTGCGTCGGGTCGCGCTGCTCCAGCGCGATGCTCGCGGCCATCAGGAGGCCAGCGTAGTGGTTGGCGTTCAGGGCCAGCAGGTTCTTCAGGTGCTCGCGGGCCTTTTCGTTGTCGCCCAGGGCCCTGTAGGCCATGGCGCCGGCGAAGTTGAGGCTTTCGTCGCTGTTGATCACACCGGCGGGCTGAAGCGCCAGCAGCTCGGTGGTCTCGATGTAAGCGTCGCGGGCCTGGGCGGCATTGCCCTTGCGCGATTCGATGACACCGCGCAGGTAGGAGGCGCGGGCATCGGCGAGCTGGGCCTGCTCCAGGGCGGCCAGATCCTGTTCGGCTTCCTTGGTCTGGCCTGTCGCGAACAGCAGGCCGGCACGCGCCACCCGGGCGTCGACATTCTGGGGCTGCTGCTGCAGCGCCTTGCCGAAGGAGCTCAGCGCGGCGCCGTTGTCCTTGAGCTTTTGCTGCACGGTGCCCAGGGCGTACCAGGCGGCACTGTTGGCGGGCTGCAGCTCCAGGGCCTTGCTGATCTGGCTGCGGGCCTTTTCCAGCTCGCCCTGGCGGGCCAGCATGGTCGCTTCGGCCAGCAGGGGCAGCGGTGAACGCGGCGCCAGGGCCCGCGCATCGGCGAAGGCCTTGCCGGCGGAATCCTTCTGGCCCAGGGTTGCGAAGGCCGTGCCGCGCAGGGTGAGGATCTCGGCATGGCTGCCCACCGGCACGCCGTTGATGTTGACCCGGTCCAGCATCTTCCTGTATTCGCCCAGGGCGATGTAGAGATGGCCCAGGTCCACCATCACCTCGCTGCGCGCCACGCCCCGCTTGAGCGCCTCGTCGAAGGCGGCTTCGGCCGGGGGCAGGTCGCCCTTCTTCAGCAGGGTACGGGCCAGCAGCAGGTGGGCCGACAGCATGTGGGGATCCGCCTGCAGCGAGTTGCGCAGCTGGATCAGTGCGCCGTCGATGTCCTTTTTCTCAAGACGCTGCTGGGCGTCGTCGTAGAACTTGCTGGCCGCGTCGCCGGCGCCCTGGGCCTGAAGGCAGGCACCGAGCAGCAGGGGCAGGAGCAGGCGGGTGGGCAGTCGGTTCATGAGCGGTCCAGTGCGGTCCAGTGCGGGTATGCGGCGCGAGGCCTGCGATGAAAAGGGACCGCCGCGGCGGTCCCGACAGAGGAGGCAGCGCCGGGCTCAGTCCCGGAAGTTGTCGTAGCTCAGCGGCAGGTCCGCCATGTCCTTCTTCAGCTGCGCGATGGCCAGCTGCAGATCATCGCGGTTCTTGCCGGTGATGCGGACGACGTCGCCCTGGATGGAGCTTTGCACCTTGAGCTTGCTGGCCTTGATCGCATTGCTGATCTTCTTGGCGTTTTCGGCGTCGATGCCGGAGCGGATCTTGTAGACCTGGCGGACCTTGTCGCCGCCGAGCTTCTCGATCTTGTCGTTCTTATCCAGGAAGCTGATCACCACACCCTGCTTGGTCAGCTTGCTGTAGAGCACGGCCTCGATCTGTTCGAGCTGGAAATCGCTGTCGCCCACGGCGTGGATTTCCTTTTCCTTGGTCTTGAGCTCGACCGAGGCGCTGGTGCCCTTGAAGTCGAAGCGGGTGTCGATTTCTTTCTTGCTGTTGTCCACGCCATGGCCGATCTTGACCATGTCGGGTTCCAGCTTGGTGTCAAAGCTAGGCATCTCTTGAAGAATTCTTGAGGGAAGGGGCCCCGCGCCGGAACCGGCGGGGGAATCTGGGAAAATTCTGCCATGCAACAAGAGACGCCGAACACCCGGGACGAGGGTCTGCGCCCCAATCCGCCGAATTTGACCGTGACGGTCGAACAAGGCGTGAACCTGCGCCCCTACAACAGCTTCGGCCTGCCCGCAACGGCGCAGCGCCTGGTGCGCATCCGCCAGGAGTCCGACCTGCGCCGCGTGATCGACCACCCCGAGCTGGGCCGCATGCCCAAGTTCGTGCTGGGCGGCGGCAGCAACATCGTGCTGACCCGCGACGTCGAGGCCCTGGTGCTGAAGATGGAGATCCTGGGCAAGCGTGTCGTGCAGGAGCGTGACGACGCCTGGATCCTCGAGGTCGGTGCTGGCGAGACCTGGCATGAGGTGGTGCGGTGGAGCCTGGAGCAGGGCTGCCCGGGCCTGGAAAACCTGGCCCTGATTCCGGGCACGGCCGGTGCCGCGCCCGTGCAGAACATCGGCGCCTACGGCGTGGAGATCAAGGACCGCATCGAGGCGGTGGAGGTCATCGACCTCGTCACCGGTCGACCGGTGCGCCTGCCGGCCAGCGTGCTGGCCTTTGGCTACCGCGACAGCGTCTTCAAGCAGACGGGCTTTGGCGGCCTGGCCGGCAAGAGCGTGATCACGCGCGTGCTGCTGCGCTGCCCCAAGCCCTGGGTGCCCCAGCTGGGCTACCTGGACCTGGAGCGCAAGATGGCGGAGACCGGCATCACCGCACCCTCGGCCCGGCAGATCTTCGACTGGGTCTGCGAGATCCGGCGTGCCAAGCTGCCAGACCCCGGCCAGATCGGCAACGCAGGCAGCTTCTTCAAGAACCCGGTGGTCAGCGAGGAGCAGTGCCGCGACATCATCGGCCGCGACCCCGGCATCGTTCATTACCCCATGCCCGACGGCTCGGTGAAGCTGGCCGCCGGCTGGCTGATCGATGCCTGCGGCTGGAAGGGCAAGAGCGTGGGCGGCGCGGCGGTCTACGAGCGCCAGGCCCTGGTGCTGGTCAACCGTGGCGAGGCCCGCGGGGCCGAGGTGGTGACCCTGGCCCGCGCCATCCAGGAAAGCGTCTACGGCCGCTTCGGCATCCGCCTGGAGCCCGAGCCCGTGATCGTCTGAGGCTAGGCGCTGCGGCCGCAGGGGTCAGGACTTGATCAGCGGCTGGGCGCACAGGTCCCGGCAGCGTTCGATGGCCTTGCGTATGCGCTGAGCGATGCCTTGCAGGACGTCGACATGGCGCTCGGCGCCCGCGGCCGCCTCCAGCTCGGCGGCCGGCTGGCTCAGCAGGCGCAGGCCCAGATTGGCGGCGGCGCCCTTGAGCTCATGGGCCAGCTCCCGCAGCTGCGTGTGATGGGGTCCGGCCAGGCCTTCGTCCAGGCGCCGTTCGATCTCCGGCAGGCCGGCGACGAAGCGCTCGTAGAGCTGCGCGACGGCCTGGCCGCTGAGGTGACTGCCGAGTTCGGCAATGACTTGCGCGTCCAGCTCGTCCTCCCCCGGCGCTGCCGAAGCGGCCCGGCGCGCCGGGCGGGCATTCGCTGCACCGGCAGGCGGTGCGTCAACCTGCTCCCAGGGCTGGCGGTTGAGCACCACCGTGAGCTCCTGGATGCTCATGGGCTTGGCCAGGAATTCGTCCATGCCGGCTAGCTGCGCCTCGCGCCGCGTGTGGTCGAAGGCGTCGGCCGACAGGGCGATGATGCGCGTCTGGCCCTTGGGGGCTGGCATGGCGCGGATCTGCCGCGTGGCCTCCAGGCCGTCCATGACGGGCGTGTGCAGGTCCATGAGCACGACGTCGAAGTCTTCCGCGCGCAGCCGCTCGACGGCCTGCGCCCCGTTCTCGCAGAACACGGCCTTGTGCCCCAGGCGCTCGAGCACTGCTTCCAGGAATTGCCGGTTGGTGGCGTTGTCCTCGGAGACCAGCACGCGCAGCTGCCTCAGGGCGGCCAGGGGCACGGCGTCGGGCTTGACCAGTTGCGCCGTGCCGAGGCCGGGCTGGCATTCGTTGAGCTTGAGCTCCACGGTGAAGACCGAGCCCTGGCCGAGTGCCGACTGGACCTGGATGTCGCCGCCCATGGCGCGTGCCAGCGTGCGTGAGATTTCGAGCCCCAACCCGGTGCCGCCGAAACGACGTGAGCTGCTGGTGTCGCCCCGGCTGAAACGCTGGAAGAGCAGGGCCTGCGTGGCCGAGTCCATGCCGATGCCTGTGTCCCGCACCTCGAAGCGCAGCAGGTCGCCACCGAGCGCGTCGGTCTGGCGGCTCACCAGCATGCTGACGCGGCCGTGCTCGGTGAACTTGATGGCGTTGCCGATCAGGTTCAGCAGGATCTGCCGCAGCCGGGTTGGATCGGCCATCACCCAGCGCGGTACGTCGGGCAGCAGCTGCAGGTCCAGGGCCAGATCCTTGGCATGGGCCTGGGGCCAGCAGAGATCCTCCAGCTCGCGCAGCAGGGCGGGCAGGTCCGTGGGCTCGGGGTGGATGTCCACGCCGCCGGCTTCCATCTTGGACACGTCCAGGATGTCGTTGAGCACCGCCAGCAGGTGGCGTGCCGAGTCGCCGGCGGCTTGCAGCTGCTGGCGCTGGCGGGCGTCGAGCTTGCTGTCCTGCAGCAGCGCCAGCATGCCCAGCAGACCGTGCATGGGGGTGCGCAGCTCATGGCTCATATTGGCCAGGAAGACGCTCTTGGCACGGCTGCCGGCTTCCGCCAGCTCCTGGGCTTGCGCGAGTCGGCGGGCCTGCGCCCCCTGTTCGCGCGCATGGTCGCGAAGCCGGCTGAACTGGCGCAGCACCAGGGCGGAGAGCAGCAGCACCAAGCCGACCTGGAAGGCGTTCAGCCACAGGCCCGTGCGGTTGTGGTCGCGCACCACGGTATTGCGCTCCGACACCTGCGCCGCGACGAAATGAGAGGCCGTCAACGACAGCTCGCGGATGGGCTCGGCCAGCGCCTCCAGCCGGTCCAGCACTTCACGCAGGGCGGCCGGGCGTTCGGTCACCAGCCGCGCATTCAGCGGCAGTGCGTCGGCCCAGCGGATGAAGGCCCGTGTGCGTTCGAGGGTGAGCTTGTAGTCGGGGTGCTCGCGCAGGATCAGCGTGGCATGCTCGCTCTCGACCAGGCTCAGGCGGCTGACAAAGATCTCGTAGCGCTGCACGACCTGCTCGGGGTCGATGGAGGGGCTGGCGTTCAGCGTCTGCTCCAGCGCCAGGCGCAGGCGCAGGGCCTCGGCCTCGAACTGGAACAGGCTCCAGACGAGGTAGTCGTCCTGGTAGCGCTCGGTCGCGTCCAGCAGCTGGTATTGCCGGATCTGCAGCCACGCCATGCCGCCCTGCGCCAGCAGCAGCGCCAGCACCATGGCCACCGGCAGCTTGAGCCAGCGGCGGACCTTGTGCTTTCTGGGCTCCATGCCGTCAGCGGATCTCCAGGGCCTTCAGCTGCCAGGCGCAGCGGCTGTAATAGAGGCTGGAGCGCAGGCGCCGGTCCTCGTCGAAGGGGTAGATGATGAACAGCGGGCCCTTGTCCCGGACGGACATGGGCTGGTCGTCCATCAGGCGCGCCAGGACCACCTCATGCCGGAGCACGTCCTCCATGGGGATGCTGACGCGGTAGTCGTTCAGCGCATAGGCCTCGATGCTGCTGCCGCGAGCGCCGGCCAGCGCCAGCACGTCGCGCAGCAGCGGGCCGGTGAACTTGCGGGCCTGCGGATACCAGGGCGTCTGCACCGTGAAACTGCGCTGGGGCAGGGCGGCCAGCATCTCCATGTCGAAGGCCACGCGGCCATCCAGGTTGGCCTTCAGTGCCGAGCCGCTGATGGTGAGCACCACCCGCCCCTTGGGGCTGTCCAGCGCCCAGGCGGGCTGCTGGGCGGCCATGCCCATGGCGCCCCATGCCAGCGGCGCGAGCAGCACCGCCAGGCCCCTGCGACGGCCTGGCAGCATGGCGACGCGGCATGGGCCCGGCATGCTCAGCCTTCGTTCTTCAGCTGGGGCAGGGCGACGCCCGAGCCGGGGGCCAGCAGGCCGGCCTGGCTGTAGGTCATCAGCTTGTCGCGGGTGTCGATGATGTCGAGGTTGCGCATGGTCAGCTGGCCGATGCGGTCGGCCGGCGAGAAGGGCGCGTCCTCGACCTTCTCCATGGACAGCCGCTCGGGCTTGTAGGTCAGGTTGGGGCTCTTGGTGTCCAGCAGCGAGTAGTCATTGCCGCGGCGCAGTTCCAGGGCCACCTCGCCCGTCACGGCGCGCGCGACCCAGCGCTGGGCCGCTTCGCGCAGCATGATGGCCTGCGGGTCGAACCAGCGGCCCTGGTAGAGCAGCCGGCCCAGCTTCATGCCGTTGATGCGGTACTGCTCGATGGTGTCCTCGTTGTGGATGCCGGTCACCAGGCGCTCATAGGCGATGTGCAGCAGCGCCATGCCCGGGGCTTCGTAGATGCCGCGGCTCTTGGCCTCGATGATGCGGTTCTCGATCTGGTCGCTCA
>JAYSEK010000057.1:0-18967 GCA_041913905.1 Burkholderiaceae bacterium
TGGCCCCGCGCGACTTCGTGTCCCGCTCCATGGACCAGGAAATCAAGGAAGGCCGCGGCTGCGGTCCCAACAAGGACTACGTGCTGCTGGACATGACCCACCTGGGCGCCGAGACGATCATGAAGCGTCTGCCCTCGGTGTACGAGATCGGCCACAACTTCGCCAACGTCGACATCACCAAGGAGCCGATCCCCGTGGTGCCGACCATCCACTACCAGATGGGTGGCATCCCGACCAACATCAACGGTCAGGTGGTCGTGCCCAAGAACGGCAACCCCAACGAGGTCATCAACGGCCTGTACGCAGTGGGCGAGTGCTCCTGCGTCTCGGTGCACGGCGCGAACCGTCTGGGCACCAACTCGCTGCTGGACCTGGTGGTGTTCGGCCGTGCGGCCGGCAAGCACATCGTCGAGTTCAACCTCAAGAACCGCGAGCACAAGCCCCTGCCCAAGGACGCCGCGGACCAGACCCTGGCCCGCCTGGCGCGCCTGGAATCGGCCAGCAACGGCGAGTACGCCCAGGACGTCGCCAACGACATCCGCTCGACCATGCAGAAGCACGCCGGCGTGTTCCGCACCCAGGCCGTGATGGACGAAGGCGTCAAGAAGATCCTGGAAGTCGCCGAGCGCGTGAAGTCCATCGGCCTGAAGGACAAGTCCAAGGTCTTCAACACCGCCCGTGTCGAGGCGCTGGAAGTCGAGAACCTCATCGAGGCCGCCAAGGCCACGATGACCTCGGCTGCCGCCCGTCCGGAGTCCCGCGGCGCCCATGCGCACGACGACTTCCCCAACCGCGACGACGCGAACTGGATGAAGCACACCCTGTGGTACTCCGAAGGCAATCGCCTGGACTACAAGCCGGTCAAGCTGACGCCGCTGACCGTGGAATCTGTGCCGCCCAAGGTGCGTACCTTCTGAGGACAAGAACATGAGCCAAAAACGTACCTTCCAGATCTACCGCTACGACCCGGACAAGGACGCCAAGCCCTATATGCAGACCCTCGAGATCGAGCTCGAGGGCAATGAGCGCATGCTGCTGGACGCGCTGCTCAAGCTCAAGGCCGTGGACCCCACGCTGAGCTTCCGCCGCTCCTGCCGCGAAGGCGTCTGCGGTTCCGATGCCATGAACATCAATGGCAAGAACGGCCTGGCCTGCCTGACCAACATGCGTTCGCTGCCGCAGGTGGTGGTGCTCAAGCCGCTGCCGGGCCTGCCCGTGGTCCGCGACCTGATCGTGGACATGACGCAGTTCTTCAAGCAGTACCACTCGATCAAGCCCTACCTGGTGAACGACACGCCGCCGCCCGAGAAGGAGCGCCTGCAGTCGCCGGTGGAGCGCGAGGAGCTGGACGGCCTGTACGAGTGCATCCTGTGCGCGAGCTGCTCCACCAGCTGCCCCAGCTTCTGGTGGAACCCCGACAAGTTCGTCGGCCCGGCCGGCCTGCTGCAGGCCTACCGCTTCATCGCCGACAGCCGCGACGAAGCCACCGCGGAACGCCTGGACAACCTCGAGGATCCGTACCGCCTGTTCCGCTGCCACACCATCATGAACTGCGTGGACGTCTGCCCCAAGGGGCTGAACCCCACCAAGGCCATCGGCAAGATCAAGGAACTGATGGTGCGCCGCGCCGTCTGATGACTGGATCCGCCCCCAGACTTTTTGCAAAGGCCCTCAAGTCGTGACAACCTTGACCGATGCTCTCATTGACGAGAGAGCACTCTCCAAATTGAAGTGGCGCTGCCGCCGCGGACTGCTGGAGAATGACCTCTTCATTGAGCGGTTCTTCAAGCGTTACGAAACGACGCTGACCGAGCGTCAGGCTGAAGGCCTACGCCAGCTGATGGAACTGTCGGACAACGATCTGATGGACCTGCTGCTGGCGCGCAAGGAGCCCGGGGGCGAACAGGCCACGCCCGAATTCCTGGAGGTCCTGGGCATGCTCAGGACCCCGCTCTGATCTGTCACCGCCCCTGACCTGTTTTTCCAAGAAGTCACAAGGAACGCCCCATGACACCGTCTGACGTCAAAGCCACCCTGTCGTTCTCCGACGGCAGCCCCAGCATGGACCTGCCCATTTACAAGGGCTCCGTGGGTCCCGATGTGATCGACATCCGCAAGCTCTACGGCCAGACGGGCAAGTTCACCTACGACCCGGGCTTCCTGTCGACCGCCTCCTGCAACTCGACCATCACCTACATCGATGGCGACAAGGGCGAGCTGCTGTACCGCGGCTATCCCATCGAGCAGCTGGCCGTCAACTGCGACTACCTGGAAACCTGCTACCTGCTGCTCAACGGCGAGCTGCCCAATGCCGACCAGAAGGCGGACTTCGAGCACCGTGTGATGCACCACACGATGGTCAACGAGCAGATGCAGTTCTTCCTGCGCGGCTTCCGCCGCGACGCCCACCCGATGGCCGTGATGACGGGCCTGGTGGGTGCGATGTCGGCCTTCTACCATGACAGCACCGACATCAATAACCCCGAGCATCGCGAGATCGCGGCCATCCGCCTGATCGCCAAGATGCCGACCCTGGTCGCGATGGCCTACAAGTACACCATCGGCCAGCCCTACATCTACCCGAAGAACGACCTCAGCTACGCCGGCAACTTCATGCGCATGATGTTCGCCACGCCCTGCGAGGAGTACAAGCCCAATGACGTGCTGGTGCGCGCCATGGACCGCATCTTCACTCTGCATGCCGACCACGAGCAGAACGCCTCGACCTCGACCGTGCGCCTGTGCGGCTCCTCCGGCACCAACCCCTTCGCAGCCATTGCCGCCGGCGTGGCCTGCCTGTGGGGCCCGGCTCACGGCGGCGCCAACGAGGCCTGCCTGAACATGCTCAACGACATCCAGCAGATGGGTGGCGTGGCCAAGATCGGCGAGTTCATCAAGCAGGTCAAGGACAAGAACAGCAACGTCAAGCTGATGGGCTTCGGCCACCGGGTCTACAAGAACTACGACCCGCGCGCCAAGCTGATGCGCGAGACCTGCCATGAAGTGCTGGGCGAGCTGGGTCTACACAACGACCCGCTGTTCAAGCTGGCCATGGAGCTGGAGAAGATCGCGCTGGAAGACGAGTACTTCGTCGCCCGCAAGCTCTACCCGAACGTGGACTTCTACTCGGGCATCGTGCAGCGCGCCATCGGCATCCCCGTGCCGCTGTTCACCGCCATCTTCGCGCTGGCCCGCACGGTGGGCTGGATCGCCCAGCTGAACGAGATGATCAGCGACCCCGAGTACAAGATCGGCCGTCCGCGCCAGCTCTTCGTGGGCGCCACGCCCCGCAACGTCAAGCCCATCGGCGAGCGTTGATCACCCCGGCGGTCGGCGCTTGCGCCGGCCCTGCCGGACTGAAGAAGGCCCCGTTGCAGTGATGCGCGGGGCTTTTGCCTTTTGCGGGCGGTCCTCGGACCGAGGGCCGCGCCGTCCTTGCTCAGGTCGGACGTTTGGTTTGCCGCTTGGCCTCATACATGCGTGCGTCAGCCAGCGCGAGGAGCGCCTCGGCATCGGATGTGCCGTCCCCGGGGTAGCTTGACCAGCCGATCGCGGCCGATACCGAGCAAACAACCCCGTCGACCCGGACAGGCTCGCCCACGCGTTCCGCCACACGTCGCAGGACGTCGGCGCCCTCGGTCGCGACGCGGAGCTGGGTGATGAGCAGGACGAACTCGTCACCGCCGAGCCGCGCCACGGTGTCATGAGGGCGCAGACAATCCGCCAGGCGGGTGGCGACCACCTTCAGAAGTTCGTCGCCGACATGGTGTCCATGCGTGTCATTGACGGCCTTGAACCCGTTCAGGTCAACGAAGCAGACGACCACGGCCTGTCCCGCATGACGCGCCGCGTCCAGTGCGGCAAGCAGCGCCTGCAGCAGGGCCTCGCGGTTGGGCAGACCGGTCAGGGCGTCGGTCATCGCACGTGCTTCGGCGCGCTGCTGCTCATGCTTCATCAAGGTCACGTCCAGGATCATCCAGAGCGTCTCGCCCGGCGCCAGTTCGATGCCACTGACGTCTGCCCAGATCCTCCCGCCATCCTTTCGAACCATCTGGATCTGCTTGCGAAATGGCTTGCCCTGCCTGAGCTCCTGATAGGCCTCCGCACCGAACTGTTCAAAGGCAGCGTCGTCGATGTGCATGAGACGGGGTGAGTGGTTCACCAGCTCTTCGGCGGAGTACTGGAAAATGAGTTCGAAAGCGCGGTTGTGCCAGACGGCCCGTCGGTCCTTCAGCCGCACCATGCCCACGAGTTCGTTGTCCAGCATCAGCCGCTGCACGTCCATCGCGCGGAACTCGCTGATGGAGGATTCGCGCGACGAGCGACCGGCGGCGATGGATCGGACCTCACGCGTCAACCGTCGTCCAATGAACACCGCTCCGGCCGCGCCCAACAGCGTGACGCCGATGGCGCCGATGGCCAGTTGGTCGATGGGCTTCGCTGTTGCGTCGTGCAAGGCCTGGCGGGGAAGCCCCGCCGCAATGCGCCAAGGCGTGCCCGGGACTTGCGCGACCGAGACGACAACTTCCTCGCCTTCCAGTGTCGTCGACACACCGACGCCAGTTCCATGGGTCCGGATGAACGATTGAAGCGAGGCCGAGACCGGCTGGTTGAAGTACTTTTCTTCCTCGCGCGTGCGAGCAACGGTTTTCAGTTCATGGTCCATCAGCACGGCGATCCAGTCATCGGGCCATCTCTGGGCTCGCAGAATGGCGCTGAGGCTGGACGGTTTGATCGCCATGCGCAGCGAATACTTGACTTGGCCGTTGACGCGCCAAGGCGTGGCAAAGCCGATCACGATGACGTCGTTGAGTCCGCCTAGCGTCAGCCCGCTGACGAAGGTTTCCCCCCGTTCAAAGACCGGTTTCGCGCCTGGTGGCAGTGGAATCTTGGGAAGCGGCGTGCCAGGTGGGCGATGGGTCGTGAAGACCAGCTGCCCGCTTGCGTCGTAGGCAGACGCTCCGGCGATGGCCGGGTCGAGGGCCATCATGCGCATGGCCTGGTTCCGGATCGCTTCAACGTCGCCGGCCAAAGCAGCCTCGTGACTGGCCAATAGCTGAAGTCGGGCCTTGACGCGGTCGGCCTCCCGAGCCAGGGCATCGGCAGCCACGCTGGTGCGCTGCCGCAGGCTGGCAAGCGCGTCTGCCTCGTAACGGTCGACAAGGTGCCTGATCAGTGCGGCAGCAAGCGCGATGGCAGGCACCACGACCAGCAACTGACCAAGAAGCAACCAAAAGACAAAGGGGCGCTCAAGCTTCATGGTTCACGGCGAACGGCAGGGCTGAGGGAGGACTGCGGCGTGTTCATTCGAACACAGCGGCATTGACTTCGATTGTCCAGGCCTTGCAGTCACACCCGATGTCGATCGGCCAACGCACTCGCTGAGTTCGGTGCTTGTGCTCAGCTCGCAGCCCCTCGGGGGCAGTCATGCCCCGGCGCAGGAGCGGACACGGCGGCGGCGCTATGCTGCTGCCATGAGTCGCCCGCCCATTCTGGATCCCCGCTCCGTGCCTGTCCTGTCCAGCGATACGGCGCTTCCCGCCGTGCCTGCTGCGTCCATGTCGGCCGACGCCCTGCGCGCCCGTTTCCGCGCGCCTCCGGCCTGGACGCCCGAGTTGCCCGGCGATGGCGGCGTGCTGGCCCAGCGCGAGCCCGCAGCCGCGGCCGTGCTGGTGCCGCTGGTGCAGCGGCCCGAGGGGCTGCAAGTCCTGCTGACCCAACGCACCGCGCATCTGCGCGATCACGCGGGGCAGATCAGCTTTCCCGGCGGCCGCACCGAGCCGGAAGATGCCGACGCCGTCGCCACGGCGCTTCGCGAGGCCCAAGAGGAGATCGGCCTGCATCCGCGGCATGTGGAGGTGCTGGGTCAGCTGCCGATCTACCGCACGGTCACGGCCTTCCTGGTGCACCCCGTCGTGGCGCTGGTGGAGCCCGGCTTCAGTCTGGCGCTGGATGACTTCGAGGTGGCCGAGGCCTTCGAGGTGCCGCTGGCCTTTCTGATGAACCCGGCCCACCACCAGCGCCATGTGTTCCGCTGGCAGGAGGGGGAGCGGCAGTTCCTCTCCATGCCCTGGACGGGGTCAGATCTTGCCGGCGCGCCGCGCGAGTACTTCATCTGGGGGGCGACGGCAGCCATGCTGCGCAACTTCTACCGCTTCCTCTCGGTCTGAGCGGCGCCGGCCCGCTATCATGCGGGCCCATGAACTTCTTCGCCGTCCTGCTGGCCCTGATCTGTGAGCAGCTCAAACCGCTGCCGCATGGCAATGCGGTGCACCAGGGCGTGATCAGCTGGGTGCGCTGGACCGGCCGCAACTTCGATGCCGGCCAGGAGCGCCATGCCCTGGTGGTCTGGGGCATCACCGTGCTGGGGCCGGCCTTGCTGGCGGCCGGGATTTACGCCCTGATGCGGCATTTCACCGTGCTGGGCGCCCTGGCGCTGGACGTGCTGGTCCTGTACCTGACCCTCGGCTTCCGCCAGTTCAGCCACTACTTCACCGACATCCGCGACGCCCTGGAGCGTGCCGACGAGCTGGAAGCCCGCCGCCTGCTGGCGGAGTGGCGCCACCTGGACGCCAGCGAACTGCCGCGCACCGAGCTGCTGCGCCACGTGATCGAGCATTCGCTGCTGGCGGCGCACCGGCACGTCTTTGGCGTCTTCTTCTGGTTCATCGTGCTGTCCACCGTGGGCCTGGGGCCGGCCGGGGCCATCCTTTACCGCATGGCCGAATTCGCCAGCCGCTACTGGGCCTTCAAGAGCCGCACCATCGACGCCCCGACCAACGAGCGCCTGATGCAGATCTCGCGCCAGTTCTTCGGCTGGGTGGACTACGTGCCGGCCCGCCTGACGGCCACCGGTTTCGCCATCGTGGGCAACTTCGAAGAGGCGGTGAACGGCTGGCGCCGTGATGCAGGGCTGTGGATGCACCCCAACGAGGGCATCATCCTGGCCTCTGCCGCCGGCGCTCTGGGTGTGCAGCTGGGCGGCTCGGCCGCACCTGGCGTCACGCCGGACCGCAGCAAGACCTTTGAAGCCGGCGGTGACATGGACGCCACCCGCGCCGAGGGCTCCACCCCCGGCATGCCGCCCGCGCTGGGGCATCTGCAAAGCGTGGTGGGCCTGGTCTGGCGCTCCGTCGTGCTGTGGATGTTCCTGCTGGCCTTGCTGACCTTGGCCAATCTGCTGGGCTGAGCGCCTCGTTCGGGCGCTCCCGGCCTCCTGGCCGGACGCCTCAGCCCTCGCGCACGTCGGCGATCACCTGCGCCCCGAAATCCGGCCTCGCCAGATAACGCAGCACGGCCGCCGCGGCCTGCTCCGGGCTGCTGAGCTGCTGCTCGGCCTTCAAGGTGCTGAAGCGCGCCTGTTCCGGAAAACCTTCAGACTCGGCACTGCGCAGCTGCATTTGCATGTCGGTGTCGACAACGCCCGGAGCCAGGGACACGATGCGGGCCGCCTTCAGGCCCAGGCTGGCGCGATGGGCTTCGTCCAGGGCCATGGCGCGCGACAGATGATCCATCGCGGCCTTGGCCGCGCAGTAGGCCGCCGTGCCGGCCATGGCGCGCCGTCCCAGGCCGGACGAGATGTTCAACACGCGCAGCTCGCCGGGCGCGTTCCGGCAGGCATCCAGAAATGCCGCGCTGAGCAGCAGTGCGGCCTCGGCCCCCACGCGCAGGGCGCTCGACAACTCGTCCAGCGGGGTGTCCTGCACGGCACCCGGGCTGCACACCATGCCGGCGTTGTTGATCAGGGTGAGGCTGGCATAGCGCTCCAGGGCCTGGCCCTGCAACCATTGCTTCAGGGCCTGCGCCACCGGCAGCGGGTTGCCGAGATCCTGGCGCCATTGCAGCAGCGCGCTGCCCGTGGAGGCCGCCAGGCCGTAGAGGGATTCGTTGTCCCGCCTGGCAATGCCCAGGACCTGCTGCTCGGGGCCGGTGAGCAACTGCCTGGCCAGGGCCAAGCCCAGGCCGCGCGAGCTGCCGCTGAGGATGTAGAGATGGCGCTTGGGGCTGTTCATGGGCCCATTCTCCCCCGGGATCGCCAACGCGGGGGGACTCAGAACGGCGGGCGGCTTTGCAGCAACAGCGCCGGCTCCTCGCCCAGCGCGGGCAGCCCCAACTCCGCCGCATGCAGGAGCAGGCGCGACGCGGCCTGCTGCAGTGCAGGTGGCGCATAGAGCGCATCGCCGAGTATGGGGTGGCCGATCGCCTGGCAATGCACGCGCAGCTGGTGCGAGCGCCCGGTGAGCGGGCGCAGTTCGACCCGCGTCTGCTGCAGCGCGCTGTCCCGCGCCAGGACGCGCAGCAAGGTCTGCGAGGGCTTGCCGCGCTGCGGGCAGACCATCTGCCGAGGGCGATTGGGCCAGTCGGTGATCAGGGGCAGGTCGATGGCCAGCTCATCGGCTTGGACCAGCCCACCCAGCACGGCCACATAGCGCTTCTCGACGCTGCGGCTCGCAAAGGCGTCACTGAGCAGGCGCTGCATTGCGGGGCTGCGGGCGAAGACCAGCAGGCCGGAGGTGGCCATGTCCAGCCGATGGACGATCAGCGCCTCCGGGAAGCGCGCCTGGACACGGCGGCTGGCGCAGTCCTGCTTGTCCTCGCCCCGTCCGGGCACGGACAGCAGGCCGCTGGGCTTGTCGACGACGAGACAGCCGGGGCCGACATGGATCCAGTCCAGCGTCAGCGACTGCGGGTCCGGCGCCGGGGGCAGGGCGCTCAGAACTGCTCCACCCAGCCGCTTTGCACGGCGGACTGCGGATTCGAGCCTGCCTCGCGCACACGCTGCAAGGCCTCGTCCACCTCCAGCCCCAGGCCCTTGAGCACGCAGGCGGCCACGGTGCCGGTGCGGCCGATGCCCGCCGCGCAGTGCAGCAGCACGCTGTCACCGACACGCAGGCTGTGGACCAGCATCTGCACGCCCTGGCGGAAGGCCTCCTCGTCCAGTCCCACCCCGAAATCGCGCATGGGCAGGTGGTGCCAGCGGAAGGGCAGCCGCCCTTCGCGTATGGCCTTGTGGTACAGGGGGGAGAGCTGGGCCACTTCGTCCAGGGGATTCAGGCAGCTGACCAGGCTGAGCCGGCGCAGCCGGGCCTCGTCCAGGAAAGAGCCCCAGGACTCCAGCCGGCCGGGCATGGACTGCAGCCACAGCCGGCCGCTGATGTCGGAAGGGAGTTCAAGCGCGCGAAATGCCATGGGGCGATTGTGCCTCCAGCTCTGCCTTCAAGGCCGAACTGCCAAGCGCCGAGCGCCGAGCGCGGAGTTCAGGCTTGGACGCTGCGGCGGGTGGCGCGGCCTGATGCCTGCTGGGCTTCCATGGTTAATAAACGAAATGTTGATTAATTTGACGGGCGCCAGCATCATGCCGACATGACGAATGACAAGCCACCGCGTGCGGCCCTTGCATCATGAGCGCCGCGCTGAATCCTTCTCAAGCCACCCAGGTTCTTGAGCCCATCCGCCATCCCTACTGGGTGCTGGGCGCCATCTGCGCTCTGGCGCTGATGAGCACGGTGGGCGTGTCCATGCCCTATCCCATCCTGGCGCCGATCTTTGTCGACGGGCCACCCGACGCCTTCACGCACTTCCTGGGCCTGGACCCCAAGCTGCTGATGGGCCTGGCACTGGCGGTCAATCCGCTGGGCATCCTGCTGGGCAGCCTGTTCATCGGCCCGCTCTCGGACCGCTACGGCCGCCGCCTGGTGCTCAACGTCACGCTGACGGCCACGCTGCTGGGCTACCTGCTGACGGCCTACGCCCTGCACCAGCGCTGGTACCTGGTCTTCGTGCTGGCCCGCTTCGTGAGCGGGATCACCGAGGGCAATGTGGCGGTGGCCCGGGCCCTGGTGGCCGATCTGCACGGCCAGGTCGACCGCGTCCGCGGCCTGGCCTGGCTCAATGCCTGCCTGTATGCCGGCTGGCTGCTGGGGCCGCTGGTGGGCGGTCTGACCCTGGGCTGGGGCGAGCCCGTGCCTTTCGTCCTGGCCGGGCTGGCGATGCTGCCCTGCCTGGTGGTGCTGGCGGCCGGCGTGCCCGCCGGGCGTCGGCAGGCGGGCTCCTTGCGCCTGATGCAGGCCCTGCGTGAGCAGCAGGCCCTGGGTCTGCTGCGTGACGACCCGGTGCTGGCACGCCTGGGGCTGCTGCAACTGCTCTACACCTTGGGCGTGACGGCGCTGTACGAGTTCGCACCGCTTTGGATGCTGGAGCAGGCGGGCCTGGACAGCCGCGGCATTGCCTGGGTCACCGCGGCGCAGTGCGCGACCATGACGCTGGCCAGCGTGCTGGCCGGCCGTTTTGGCAGCGGGCGGCGCGCCCACCCGCTGCGAGATGCCGCCTGGATGGCCCTGGCCGCGGCCGTGGGGCTCAGCCTGCTGGCCGTGCTGCCGGCTTCGCCAGGCCTGCTCATGATCGCCTTCCTGGGATTGCCGCTGGCGCTTTACAACGCGGTGATGCCTGCCTGGATGGCCGAGCGCTTCGCCCAACATGGCCAGGGCCGGGTGATGGGGCTGCTGTCCACCATCTTCTGTCTGGCCAATGTGCTGGTGGCCTTGCTGGGCGCGGGGCTGTCCTTGCTGTCCTCGCGCTGGATCATGGGCCTGGGTGGCGTGACCTGCGTGCTGGCGGCCTGGCAGTTGCTGGCGCTGGCCCGGGTTGAAGGCCAGAGGTCGGAGGGCCAGACGTGAAGACCGAGTCCCGCGAGCGACTGCTGCGGCTGCTCAAGCGAGGCGGCGCGCAGACGGCGGCCCAATTGGCGGCGGAGCTGGGCCTGAGCGGCATGGGCGTGCACAAGCAGTTGCAGCAACTGGCGGACGAGGGCCAGGTGCTGTGGCAGGACGAGGCCGGCAGTGTCGGCCGGCCGCGGCGGGTCTGGCGTCTCAGCGCGGCCGGGCATGCCCAGTTCCCCGATCGGCATGGCGACTTGACGGTGCAGTTGATCCAGCAGGTCCGCACGCTCCTGGGCGAGCCGGCATTGGATCGCTTGATCGAAGCGCGCGAGCATGAGACCGAGCAGCGCTACCAGGCCTTGCTGGCCGGCAAGCGCAGCCTGCGCAGTGCCCTGCAGGCGCTGGCGGACGAGCGCGAGCGCGAGGGCTACATGGCCCGGGTGGAGCGGGCAGGGGCGGACTGGCTGCTGGTCGAGGATCACTGCCCCATTTGCGCGGCGGCGAAGTCCTGCCAGGGCTTTTGCCGTTCGGAGCTGTCCTTGTTCCAGCGCTGCCTCGCGCCTTGGGCCGAGGTGCAGCGCGTGGAGCACCAACTGGCCGGCGCCCGGCGCTGTGCCTACCGCATCATCCCGAAGCGCTGAGCAGCGTCTGCAGCCAGGGCTGCAATTGCTGCAGTTCCTGGGCCAGTGCTTCGCGCGCCTGGACGGAGGCCTGCGCACAGCGCTGCTCCCAGAGGTGGCGTTCGGCCTCCAGGCTTGCCAGGCGCTCCTGCGAGCCCGCCCCGCCCATGCCGCGCAGGCAGCGCAGGGCCTGGCGCAGCACCGAGCCATGCAGCTGCACATTGCTCTGCAGATCGGGTTCGGCCAGCAGCTCCGCGAGCAGGCGCCAGGCCTCGCCGTGCCGGCCGCGCCGGTTCAGCAGGTCCGCCATGGATTCCTGGGCGGACCAGCGCCAGTAGCGCGTCTTCTCGTCGCGGGACCACTGCGCCAGCAGCTGGTTCAACAAGGTCTCCCCTTCGTCCAGCCTGTGCAGTAGCACCAACAGGTGCGCCACGGCCAGCTTGAGGACATCCTGGAAGGCCTCGTGCAGGCGGCCGTCCTGGGCCAGTGACTTGGCGCCCCCCAGCTGCCGCTCGGCGCGCCGCAGGGCCAGGCGCGCCATCACGCGGCCTTCCTCGTCGCCGCGGTCCAGCGCCTGCTCATGGGCGGCGGTCATGGAGACCAGCAGATTGGTGTAGGCCCGCATGCGGTCGGCGCTGTCGACGGACTCGCGGGCCAGGGACAGCGCCCGCATGTGCAGCAGCTCGGCCTGGTCCAGATTGCCCAGGCGGGCCTGCACGTGCCCCAGGCAGCTCAGGCAGGCCGAGAGAGGTTCATGCAGGTTCTGCCGCTCCAGGTAGCACACGGCAGCGCGGGCCAGCGGCAGGGCGTCTGCGGCGAGGCCGAACTCGCACAAGGCCAGGGCGGCCTGGCGCAGGGCATGGGGAAGTGCGGCGCTGCGAGGGCCGCCACTCAGGGCCGCGGCAGCGGTCAGCGCCAGACGGCAGCTGCTCAGCAGATCGCCGGTTTGCCAGGCCTGGATGGCCTGTGCCAGCTGGGCTTCGCCGAGGGAGGGCAGGGCTTCCGGTGGCTCTTGGGTGGGACTGTCGAGCGCTGGTGTCGGGACGGTCTTGGCATCGGGGTCCTGCGGGTACTGCATGCCAGGACTCTATGCCAAATTGCCGACGCTGCCTTGCCAGAAATCACCGCTAGACTGCGTCGATAACCCTGATGCCGGACCCTGCTCATGCCAGTCGACGACCCCGCCGCCTTCCGCCGTGACCTGGATGCTCATGCCGATGCGCAGGCATGGTTCCCGCTGTTCGAGCTGGCGCCGGTGTCGCTCTGGCTGGAGGACTTCAGTGCCCTGGCCACCCTGTTCCAGCGCCTGCGCGCTCAGGGCGTGACGAATCTGCGGGCGCATCTGCAGCGGCAGCCGGCGGACTTGCGCCAATGCGCCGATTGCATCCGCGTGCTGCACGTCAATCGCAAGACGCTGGATCTCTTCGGCGCCCGCGATCAGGCACATCTGCTGGCCAACCTCGGGGCCGTGTTCCGCGACGAGATGCTGGAGCACCACGTGCAGGATCTGGAACGCCTCTGGCATGGCGAGTTGAGCTACGAGAGTCAGACCGTCAACTACACCCTCGATGGCCGCCGCCTGGACGTGCGTCTGCAGGTGCGCATGCTGCCGGGCCATGAGGCGGACTGGTCACGGGTGCTGCTCTCGCTGGAGGACATCACCGCGCGCGAGCAGGCACGGCGCGAACTGCAGGCCAGCGAGCGTTACGCCAACGGCCTGTTCGACCATTCGCCGGTCTCGCTGTGGGTGGAGGACTTCAGCGGCGTGAAGCGCCTGCTGGACGAGGTCCGTGAGCAGGGCATCAGCGACTTCCGCACCTTCACCGATGTGCATCCGGATTTCGTCGACCGCTGCATGGCGCAGATCCGCGTGCTGCGGGTCAACCGGCAGACGCTGCGCATGTTTCGCGCGCCCGACCAGTCCACGCTCGTGGCCCGGCTCGGTGACGTGTTCCGCGACGAAATGCGCCGCCCCTTCACCGAGCAGCTGATCGAGCTCTGGAACGGCGAGATCTTCCAGCAGCGCGAGACGGTGAACTACACGCTGGACGGCGAACTGCTGCATGTGCATCTGCAGTTCAGCGTGCTGCCGGGCTACGAGCACGACTGGTCGCTGGTGCAGGTGTCGCTGACCGACATCAGCGCGCGCAAGAAGGCCGAGGCCTATCTCGAGTTCCTGGGCAAGCATGATGCGCTGACCAAGCTGCGCAATCGCAGCTTCTTCAGCGACGAGATCAATCGCCTGGAGCGCCGCGGTCTGGCGCCTCTGGGCATTCTGATGATCGATGTCAACGGCCTGAAGCGGCTCAACGACGAAGCCGGACATGCCGCCGGCGATGCCTTGCTGCGCCGCGCTGGCGAAGTGCTGGCCAAGGCGGTGGAGCCGCCCATGACGGCATCGCGCATCGGCGGTGATGAATTCGTGGTGCTCATGCCCGGGGCCGACGATGCGTCCGTTGAGGCGGTGCAGGCGCAGATCCTGCAGCTGCTGGAACTCAACAACCAGTTCCATGCGGGAACGCCGCTGACGATGTCCATGGGCCGGGCCGTCTGGTGCGGCGAGGAGCGCATCGAGGCCGCCATGCATCGCGCCGACTCGATGATGTATGAGCAGAAGAGGGAGTTCTATTTGACCACCCCCTACTCGCTTCGCGAGCCCCCTCAAGGGGGCGAGGGCGGCTGACCGGCGGAGCCGGATCAGCGCCCTCCGTGCGGGGGCACGGGCTTCGCCGTGCTTTGGGGCACGGGCTTCGCCGTGCTCTGGTGGCGTGGGCTTTGGTGTGCTCCGGGGGTTAGGACACCATGTAGGCGGCGGAGCCGGTGCTGAGCAGGCGGCCTTGGGCGTCCATGAATTCCATGCGGGTGCTGGCCACGCGACTGCCCAGGCGCAGTACCTCGGCGCGGGCCCGGAAGCCTTCGCCGATGGCGGGGCGCAGGTAGTCCACGCGCAGGTCGATGGTGCCCAGCTTGTTGAAGCGAAGCAGTCGTGCCATCGGCGCTTCGTCGCGGTGCCGGTCGCCGATGGCGGCCATCACGGCCAGGCCGCCCAGGGCGTCCAGCGTGGCGGAGATCACGCCGCCATGCATGCGCTGGTGAGCGAAATGGCCGATCAGCTCAGGCCGCATGGCCACGGCGGTCTCGGCCGCCTGGGCCTCCAGCGCCGTGACCTGCAGACCCAGCACCTTGTTGAAGGCAATCTGTTCTTCGAATATCCGGCACAAGGCGCTTGTGAACTCGGCCTCGAAGACCGTGCGGGGCAGGGAGCTACTCATGCCGTAACACTAACCCAGCAGCCCCGGTTCCGGGCTTGGGGCCATCCCCTGCAGAATGACGCCGAGGTGACAGCTTCCGGCTGGCCGCCGGCGCTGCGCGCATTGGCTTGGCATGGCTTGACTTGCCTTAAGGGGATCCTAAGGGCTGGATCCCTCCCTGTGACACACTAGCGTCCATGATGAGCGTCCACCATTCCCATCCCTTCCGTCGCGCGCTGCTGCTGGCTGCCCTGACCTTGGCCGCCTCCTTCCAACCAGCGCATGCGGACGGCAAGCTCAGCCTGCAGTCCGCTGCCGACGAACCCGCCTTTCTTGCGGCCTTCGGCGTCACGCCACAGATGACAGTCAAATACCAGGATGAGGACGGGCGCAGCCTGACGCGTGAGGCCTTCTATGAACGCATGGCCCGTGCCGAGGGCAAGCTCAGCTTCGGCATCCGCAAGACGCCGCAGGACGTGACGCTGCAATTCCAGGCGCCGGGCAAGCGGCCCGAGGCGGACCGCTTCAAGGTGGCAGCCGGGGATCTCATCCCCAGCTTTTCGCTGCGATCCCTGGACCAGTCGACGCTGAGTCGAGACGCGCTCAAAGGGCGCTACACGCTGATGAGCTTCTACTTCGCCAGCTGTGCGCCCTGCGTGAAGGAAATCCCCGCCCTCAACGCGCTGCAGGCGCGCATGCCTGAGCTGCGCCTGGCTGCCGTCACCTTCGACGACGAAGCCACCAGCCGGCGTTTCGTGCAGGACCACGGACTGCGCTGGCCGGTCTATGCGCAAGCCCAGTCCTTTCTCCAGTCCTTGGGCGTCAGCAGCTTCCCGGCGTTCGCGCTGCTGAGTCCAGAAGGGCGGCTGCTGAGCATCGGCCCGCTGCATGCGCTTCAGAACAGCGAACAGCCGGCCGAGGTGCTGCAGCGCTGGGTGCGGGAGCAGATTGCCAAGGAGCCGAACGCATCCAGGGAATCCAGCAAGACCTGACCCTGCGGCCAGCCTCCTGCAGCCGTTCAGCGGGGATCCGGTGCCTTGCAGGTGCTCGCACTGAAGATCTTGTAGACCAGGCAGAAGCGCAGCAGGCCGGTGGCGATGAAGATCACGCCGATCCAGCCCCAGGCGCCGATGTAGCCCAGCAGCGTGGCGGTGATCAGCACGATCCCGGCGATGACGCGCATCGCCCGGTCCAGTGTTCCGACATTGGCTTGCATGGTGGGACTCCTTGGCAGGCAGACTGATGATCGAACCCGGTGGCGCGGCGCGTCTTGATGTGGATCAGTGCGCGCCCTTGAGCGGCAGGCCGTTCCCGTCCACCACTTCCGTCGAGATCGCGATGCCCTGGCCGACGCTCTGCGTCACGGTGCAGAACGCTTCGAACTGGCTCAGGACGCGATCCAGGTGCTGCAGGCTGTCAGCCGGAACGCCCAGCTGCAGGCGCGCATGCATGGCCAGCACGCGCAGGCGGCCTTCGGCATTGCGGCCGACCTGCGCCTCCACGCTGCAGCGCAGGGGTTCCGGCGCCTGCTTGTACTTGCGCAGGGCAAAGAGCAGCGAGTCCGACAGGCAGTTGCCCACGGCCGCGCACAGCAGCTGCACGGGCGATGGGCCTTGGCCCGTGCCCAGCGGCGGCGGCTCGTCGGTCTGCAGGGGGGCGATGTCGGCGCCGAAGCGGGTTTCGAAGCGGTAATCCGCCTGCTGGAGCAGGTCGACGCGCACGAGTTCGTCGCTCATCAGGGTTGTCCTTTCTGGAGATGCGATTGGAGCCAGCGCAGCAGCTCGGCCGCGGGCATGGCGCCGCTTTGCCGCGCGATCTCGCGGCCACCGAGGAACAGGGCCAGGGTTGGGATGCTGCGGATGTTCAAACGTGCCGCAGTGTGCGGGCAGGCTTCCGTGTCGACCTTGACGAAGCGCACGCCCGGCGCCTGAGCGGCTGCGGCTTCGAACTGCGGCGCCATCATGCGGCAGGGGCCGCACCAGGCCGCCCAGAAGTCCACCAGCACGGGGGCCTCCGTCTTGGCAACATAGCCGGCGAATTGTTCGTCGCTCAAGGGGAGCGGATGGGCGGGCGCGATCTCCGCCCCGCAGCGGCCGCAGACCGGTTGGTCCTGCAGCCGGGATTCAGGGACGCGGTTGGTCGCCCCGCAGTGGGCACAAACCAGATGCATGGATCTCTCCTCCTTCAGCAGCCGGGGCGCACGCCGAGCTTGCGCAGCAGCGTCTCCATCATGCACCAGCGGGTGAAGCCGCTTTGCAGCAGGTTGAGACCGACGAAGGCCGTGAAGGCCAGCCACCAGGTCGAATGAAACACAGGGCTGCCGGGGATGCCCAGCGCCAGGGATAGCAGCACGAAGCTGCCGGCGGCGATGCGCACGATTTGCCAGGAGGTCATGTCAGACTCCTTCAGAGCGAGGGTGGGACGAGGTGCCGCCTTGCAGCAAGTGCGGGTGGCGGTGGTAGGCGGCGTAGAACAGCGTCGGGATGACGATCAGCGTCAGCAGGGTCGAGACCAGGATGCCGAAGATCAGCGAGATGGCCAGGCCGTTGAAGATCGGGTCGTCGAGGATGAAGAAGGCGCCCAGCATGGCGGCCAGGCCGGTCAGCAGGATGGGCTGGGCGCGGGTGATGGCCGAGCGCAGGATGGCTGCTTCCAGGGGCATGCCGGCGCGCACTTGCAGAAGGATGAAATCCACCAGCAGGATGGAGTTGCGCACGATGATCCCGGCCAGCGCGATCATGCCGATCATGCTGGTGGCGGTGAACTGCGCGCCCAGCAGCGCATGGCCGGGCATCACGCCGATCAGCGTCAAGGGGATGGGCGCCATGATGATCAGCGGCGTCAGGTAGGAGCCGAACTGCGCCACCACCAGCAGGTAGATGAGCACCAGGCCTACGGCGTAGGCGGCGCCCATGTCACGGAAGGTCTCATAGGTGATCTGCCATTCGCCGTCCCACTTGAGGGCGTAGCCGCGCAGGGTGTCCTCGGGCTGGCTGATGAAGTACTCGTCCATCGCGGCGCCGTCCGGCGCCTGCAGCTGGCGCAGCGCGCTGCGCATCTGGAACATGCCGTAGAGCGGGCTGTCCAGGCGGCCGGCCATGTCGCCCACGACATAGTTCACCGGCAGCAGGTCCTTGTGATGAAGCGGCTGCTCGCGCTGGGTGTCCGAGATGCTGACCAGCTCGCGCAGCGGCACCAGCGCACCGGTCGCCGAGCGCACGCGCAGCGAGAGCAGGGCGTCCAGGCTTCCCTGCTGCTGGGGCGGCAGCTGCAGCCGGGCGGCGGCGGGGTACTTGCTCTGGTCGTGCAGCCAGATCACCGACTCGCCCGCCTGCGCCGTGCGCAGCGTGCTGACGATGTCGGCCTGGCTCACGCCCAGCTGGGCCGCCTTGGCGCGCTGCACCAGCAGCAGCTGGCGAGGGGCGGGGGCGATGCTGCTGTCGTCCACATCGACCAGCCCTTGCTGCTGCTCGAAGACGCGACGCACCTGGCGCGCCAGCTGGAGGCGGCCGGCATCGTCCGGCCCATAGACCTCGGCCACGATGGGCGCCAGCACTGGCGGCCCTGGCGGCACTTCCACGACCTTGACATTGGCGCCAAAGCGCCGGCCTATGGCCTGCAGCGGTGGGCGCAGGCGGGTGGCGATGGCATGGCTCTGGGCCTTGCGGTGCTGCTTGTCGACCAGGTTGACCTGCATGTCGCCCTGCTCGCTGCCAGCGCGCAGTTCGTACTGTCGCACCAGGCCGTTGAAGTTGATGGGCGAGGCCGTGCCGGCATAGGCCTGGTAATGCAGCACCTCGGGCACGGTGGCCAGATAGGCGCCCAGTTCGTGCATCACGGCCGCGGTCTGCTCCACGGGCGTGCCGGCGGGCATGTCCACCACCAGCTGGAGTTCGGACTTGTTGTCGAAGGGCAGCATCTTCAGCATCACCAGGCCGGCCGCGGGCAGCGCCAGCGAGAGCGCGATCAGCACAGCAATGGCCATGCCCAGCAGACGACGGCTGCGTGCGCCGCGCTGTGCATCCAGCAGCGGCGCGAACAGCCGGCTGAACATCGGCGCCAGCTTCGCGGACAGCCCGTGCAGCGCGTCCGGATCGGCTTCATGGCCGGCGGCGGGCATGGCCTTCATCCACAGTCGCGCCAGCCAGGGCGTGACGATGAAGGCAATGGCCAGGGACAGCAGCATGCCCATGCTGGCGTTGATGGGGATGGGGCCCATGTACGGCCCCATCAGACCGCTGACGAAGGCCATGGGCAGCAGGGCGGCGATCACCGTGAGCGTGGCCAGGATGGTGGGGCCGCCGACTTCGTCCACGGCACCGGGGATCAGTTGAACCAGCGAGCGGCCGGGATGGAGCTGCTGGTGGCGATGGATGTTCTCCACCACCACGATGGCGTCGTCCACCAGGATGCCGATGGAGAAGATCAGCGCGAACAG
>JAYSEK010000058.1:0-17504 GCA_041913905.1 Burkholderiaceae bacterium
ATGGGCTACAAGTTCCAGTTCATCACGCTGGCCGGCTTCCACAGCCTGAACTACTCGATGTTCGACCTGGCCTACGGCTATGCGCGCAACAACATGAGCGCCTTCGTCGAGCTGCAGGAGAAGGAGTTCGCCGCGGCCGAGCGTGGCTTCACCGCCGTCAAGCACCAGCGCGAGGTTGGCACCGGCTACTTCGATGCGGTGACCACCACCATCGAAGCCGAGGCTTCCACCGCCGCGCTGAAGGGCTCGACCGAGGACGAGCAGTTCTTCGACAAGAAGCACGGCTGATCACGAACCGCCCGGCTCGAGAGCGGGCGGTCTGACGCCCCAGGCAAGGCCTGACCCCGCGAGGTGTCAGGCCTTTTTTTGCGAGCGGCCGGCTCCCCGCCGTTCTGGGCCAGACGTCTGCGAAAATGCCCGCCCTGGCCGAGGCACGCGCTGCTGCGGCCCAAGTCCTGGAGTCCTCCTTGAGTACCACCTTGTTGACACCGCGCATGGCCGCGGTGCTGGAGCGCATCCATCGCGCCAACCGCCCGTCGTTTCACAGCCTGACGCCCAAGCAGGCTCGCATCGGCTATCTGATGGGCGCCGAGATCCTGGATCTGCCGCGCGCGCCGTTGGCCCGCGTGGAGAACCTGACCGTGCCGGGGGCCGAAGGTCCGCTGCAGGCGCGCCTGTATGCGTCCAGCGACGCCGTCCTGCCGGTGCTGCTGTACTTCCATGGTGGCGGCTTCACCATCGGCAGCCTGGAGACCCATGACAGCCTGTGCCGGCAGCTCGCGCTGCGCAGCGGCTGTGCCGTGATCGCGCTGGACTACCGCCTGGCGCCCGAGCACAAGTTCCCGGCCGCCGTCGACGATTGCTGGGCGGTGATGAAGTGGCTGCCCGGCGCGGCGGCCTCATTCGGCTTGGACGGCAGCCGCCTGGCCGTGGGCGGCGACAGCGCGGGCGGCACGCTGGCCGCCGTCTGCGCCCTGCATGCCCGCGACCAGGGCCAGGCGCTGGCGCTGCAGTTGCTCATCACACCGGGCACGACAGCCCATGCGGACACCGCCTCGCACAAGCTGTTCGCGCAGGGCTTTCTGCTAGACGCTTCCTCCATCCAGTGGTTCTTCGACCACTACATCGAGCACCACCATCGCAAGGACTGGCGCTTTGCCCCGCTGCTGGCGCCGGACCACGGCGACCTGGCGCCGGCCGCGCTGATCCTGGCCGAATGCGATCCGCTGGTGGACGAAGGCCTGGCGTATGGCGATTTGCTGCGCAGCCAGGGCGTGCCCGTGCAACTGGAGCTCTTTCGTGGCGTCACCCATGACTTCATCAAGATGGGGCGTACCATTCCTGAAGCCCTGCAGGCCCTGGACGCCTGCGCCGATGCACTCAAGGAGGCCTTGAAACCATGAGCACGCCGGGTCGCTCCCCCAAGGCCGGTTCAGCGGCGCCGCGCGCGCAGGACCGTCCCGTACAAATGAGCCGTCAGGACTTCCGCTGCCTGGAGCGGCTGCGCGTGCGCTGGGCCGAGATCGACGCGCAGCAGATCGTCTTCAACGCGCATTACCTGGGCTACTTCGACACGGCCGTCGGCGCTTATTGGCGCGCACTGGCGCTGCCGTATGCCGACACCATGAAGTCCCTGGGCGGCGACCTTTTCGTGCGCAAGTCCACGGTGGAATACCTCGGCTCGGCGCATTACGACGACCTGCTGGACATCGGCGTGCGTTGTGCTCGCGTGGGTACGACATCGCTGACCGTGGCATGCGCGGTCTTTCGCGGCGAGGAGCTGCTGGTGCATGGCGAGCTGGTCTATGTCTTCGCCGATGTGCAGAGCCAGCGCCCCTTGCCCGTGCCGCGGGCCTTGCGCGATACGCTGACGGGCTTCGAGGCGGGCGAAGCCATGGTCCGCGTGCAGGTTGGCGACTGGAGCGAGCTGGGGACCGATGCCGGCGCGATCCGACAGGCCGTCTTCGTGCAGGAGCAGAAGATCCCAGCCGAGATGGAGTGGGACGCTGCGGACGCCAGTTGCGTGCACGCCGTGGCCTACAACCGCCTGGGCGTGCCGCTGGCCACCGGCCGTTTGCTGGAGCATGTGCCTGGCATGGCCAAGATCGGGCGCATGGCGGTGATGCGCAGCATGCGCGGCGCGCGCATCGGGCGCGAAGTGCTGGAGGCTCTGATGCAGGCCGCCCGCCAGCGCGGAGAGCGCGAGGTCCTGCTGCATGCGCAGCTGTCGGCGGCGAGCTTCTACATGCGCGCCGGCTTCGTGCAGCGCGGCCCGCTTTTCGAGGAAGCCGGCATCCAGCACGTGGAGATGGTGCGCACGCTCTGAGCGCCACGCCACTCAGATCGGAACGAACTGCTCCAGATGGCGCGGCCCCTGGATGAAGGGTGCCAGCGCTGCGGCCAGCGCGGGCTCGGTCTGCGCTGCGGTGTCGGCGGCGTGGATTTCCATCCAGGTCTGCAGGGCGCCTGCGCCGGCGTCGAGTCGGCGCATCAGTCGCACACTGCCGGCGGGTACCGCCGCCAGGAAGGCCTGCAGGGCGGCCGCAGCGTCGGCTTCGTGGACGCGGTAGTAGACGAAGCGTTCAACGCCGGGTGCGCCAGACATCACTGCGGTTCGGCAATGTCGTAGGGCAGGGCCAGCTGCTTCAGCATCGGCCCATCGACCGAACCCAGGTGCAGGCTGCCGGACTGCAGCGCCGCCAGCTTGGTTTCCACCAGCAGCAGGCTGCCCTCGCCATGGGGCGCCGCGCCCGCCACCAGGCCGGCTGGCTGCTCGGGATCTGCGCTGTGGAAGATCTCCTGGCCGACCTGGGCCGGCGCGCTGCAGGCGAAGGCGAAGGTCCGGCGCTTGATGGTGCCGCGGTACTGGCTGCGCGCCACGACCTCCTGGCCGGGATAGCAGCCTTTCTGGAAATTCACGCCGCCCAGCAATTCCAGGTTCAGCATCTGCGGCACGAACTGCTCGACGGTGGCCGACCGCACCCAGGCCAGGCCGGCGGCCACGTCCAGCGCAGCCCAGTCCGCCGGACTCATGCCGGGCAGTTCGCTCAAGGGCGCATCAGCGGGTGCCAGGACGAGATAGCGAGGCAGCGAGCCTGCGGCGGTGCCGGCATCCGGCAGCCGCGTCGACCACATCATGCGCCCGTCGGCCAAGGTCTTGCTGCGAGCCGACCAGGGCGTTTCCGGCGCATCGCCGCCCAGCCATTGCCGGGCCGCCTCACCGGCGAGACCCCAGACGGCCCAGCCGTCGGACTGCACGGCGCTGGCGTCGCTCAGCTTGCACTTGGCGCGCAGCACGAACATGGACAGCCGCTTCTGGGTCTGCGCCAGCAGCTCGGCGGGCAGGGCCAGCAGCAGTTCGTCCGACGCCGTCTTGAAGGCGACCATCGTGGCCAGCAAGCGGCCCTTGGCGGAGCAGTAGCCCGCCAGCCGCGCCTGCTGAGGCGTCTGCAGGGCCAGGTCTTGCGTCAGCTGGCTGTGCAGGAACTTGGCGGCTTCTTCGCCGCGGGCTGCGATGACCCCCCAGTCCTCGAGGCGGGTGGCGCCCTCCAGTCCGGCGGCAAGAGAGGGAAGGGGCAGGGCGGTGGTGTTCGTGCTGGGCAATGCTTGGCTCATGGGCGAATTATGATTTGGCCGGCCAGACCCTGGGAAAAGCAAGGTTGAGTCGTCTCCTGCTGCCTTCGCGGTCTTCATGCCTCGACGCCCACTTTTTTGCATGCTCAAGTTCCTGCGCAATCTTTTCCTGCTGGCCCTGCTGGGCGCCCTGGCCTTGGCCGGCACGGCCTGGTGGTGGCTGCAGCGGCCCATGTCCCTGCGCAGCCCGACCGTGGAGCTCTCCATCGAGCCCGGCGCCTCGCCGCGCGAGGTGGCGGGTGCATGGGTGCTGGCGGGCGTTCAGGAGGATGCGCGGCTGCTCTATCACTGGTTCCGATGGTCCGGCCAGGCCCGGCAGATCCGCGCGGGCAGCTATGAGATCCATCAGGGCATCACACCGCGCGGCCTGCTGGACAAGATGGTGCGGGGCGAGGAAGTGCTGGAGCAGGTGCGGCTGATCGAAGGTTGGACCTGGCGCCAGTTCCGCGCGGCGCTGGCCAAGGCTCCGGCGCTGAAGCAGACCATCCAGGATCTGGACGATGCCGCCTTGATGAGCCGCCTGGGGCTGCCCGGCGTGTCACCCGAGGGCCGCTTCTTCCCCGACACCTACGCCTACAGCCGCGGCGTCAGCGATCTGACAGTGCTCAAGCGCGCCCAGCAGGCCATGCAGCGCAAGCTGGACGCGGCCTGGGCTGTGCGGGCCGAGGGGCTGCCGCTGAAGAGCATGGACGAGGCCCTGATCCTGGCCTCCATCGTCGAGAAGGAGACCGGCAGCGCGGCGGACCGTCCCATGGTGGCCTCGGTCTTCGTCAACCGCCTGCGCATCGGCATGCCGCTTCAGACCGACCCGACGGTGATCTACGGTCTGGGCACGGCCTTCGACGGCAATCTGCGCAAGCGCGACCTGCTGACCGACACGCCCTACAACACCTACACCCGCGGCGGCCTGCCGCCCACGCCCATCGCCATGCCGGGTGCAGCCTCGCTGCAGGCCACTCTGCACCCGGCGCCGAGCAAGGCTCTGTATTTCGTGGCGCGAGGTGATGGCAGCAGCGTCTTTTCCGAGGACCTGGCCGCGCATAATCGCGCGGTCAATCAATACCAGCGCGGCCGCTGAGCCGTCGCTTTCCAGGGCCACAGCGTGAGCGGTCGTTTCATTTCCTTTGAAGGCATAGATGGGGCGGGCAAGTCCACCCACATCGCCGCCGTGAGCGAGCGCCTGCGCCAGGCCGGCGCCGAGGTGCTCAACACGCGCGAGCCGGGCGGGACGCCCCTGGCCGAGCGTCTGCGCGAGCTGGTTCTGCATGAACGCATGGATGCCCTGACCGAAGCCCTGCTGGTCTTCGCCGGCCGGCGTGACCATGTGCGCGAGGTCATCGAGCCGGCGCTGGCCGCGGGCCGCACCGTGGTCTGTGATCGCTTCACCGACGCGAGCTTCGCCTATCAGGGCGGTGGCAACGGCCTGCCCCTGGCCGTGCTGACACAGCTGGAAGCCTGGGTGACTGAAGGCCGCCAGCCCGACCTCACCATCTGGTTCGACCTGCCGCCAGCCATGGCCGCGGCACGCCGCGCGGCGGCGCGTGAAGCCGACCGCTTCGAGCAGCAGGATCTGGACTTCTTCGAGCGCGTGCGCGCCGGCTATGCCGCCCGTGCCGCCGCCGCGCCGCAGCGCTTCGCCCGCATCGACGCCAGCGGCGACGTGGCCAGCGTGTCGGCCCAGATCGTGGCCGTGCTGGAGCAACGCGGATGGTGAGCATCAAGGAGGACGGGGCCCTGCCGCTGCCCTGGCTGCATGCGCCGCTGAGCCACGCGCTGGCGCAGGCGCGTTCGCACGCCTTGCTCGTGCAGGGGCCGGAGGGCGTGGGGCAACTGGAGATGGCGTTGGCGCTGGCGCAGTCCTGGCTTTGCGAGACGCCATCGACATCAGGCCTCGCCTGCGGGCGCTGTGCCAGCTGCCACTTGTTCCAGTCGCGCTCGCACCCCGACTTCATGCTGCTGGTGCCGGACGCCTGGCGCGAGGCCCTGGGCCTGGAAGCGGATGAGGCGGAGGGCGCCAAGGAGGGCGAGGGCAAGGCCAGCAAGAGCAAGCCCAGCCGCGAGATCAAGGTCGATGCGGTGCGGTCCATGCTGAGTTTTGCGCAGGTCACGGCGGCCCGCGGTCGGGCCAAGGTGGTGGTGCTCTTTCCCGCCGAGAGTCTCAACACGGTGGCGGCCAATGCCTTGCTCAAGACCCTGGAAGAGCCGGCCGGCCTGCTGCGTTTCGTCCTGGCCAGCACGGCGCCGGAAAGCCTGCTGCCGACCATCCGCAGCCGCTGCCAGCCCGTGCCGCTGGGCCTGCCGCCGCGCGAGCAGGCGCTGGCCTGGCTTGCCGAGCGCGGCGTGGCGTCGCCGGAGGTGCTGCTGGACGCCTGCGGAGGTCGCCCCCAGCAGGCGCTGCAGTGGGCGGAAGACGGCGTGGCGGCCAAGAGCTGGCTGGAACTGCCTCGGCGCATCGCCCGCAACGAGGCCAGTGCGCTGGCGGATTGGCCCGTGCCGCGCGCCATCGAGGCGCTGCAGCGCCTGGCGACCGATCTGATCCGCACGGCCCATGGCGCCCCGCCGGCCTATTTCCCGCGTGATGCGCTGCCTGCGCCGCGCAATCCCGAGGCCATGCAGGAATGGGCGCGCGTGCTGAAGGACGCCGCGCGCCACGCCGAACATCCGCTCAACGCCAACCTGCTGATGGAGTCGCTGGTGGGGCAGGGCCAGCGGCTGATGCGGGTGGCCGTCCGCAAGGATGCCTGAGGATGTGACGCTGCTGCGCCGTCCAGACGAAGCAGCCAAGAAGCGAAGAGGCGCGGCATGCCCCCTTCAACCGGTGTCCCTTCAATTGCTCACAGATCCCAGGGGCCTTGCGCGCCAGGAGCCCAGAGGCATTCGTTACACTTGCCCGCATGAGTGACATCCCCGCCAAGTCCCAGGCCGCGGCCCTGGCCGCAGCGCAGCCCGGTGGGGGCGCCCGCCCCAGCATGATGCAGCTGGTCTTCAAGGAGAAGGGCGCTCTCTATGCGGCCTACATCCCGGCCTTCTCCGACGGAGGCCTGTTCGTGCCCACGCCGCGTGAATACAAGCTGGGCGAAGACATCTACCTCATCCTCAGCCTGCCCGAGGATCCTCAGCGCTATCCCATTGCCGGCAAGGTGGCCTGGATCACGCCGGCCAATGCCTCGGGGGGGCGCACGCAAGGCGTGGGCGTCAAGTTCCCCGGCGACGAAAAGACCCGCCTGATCCGCCTCAAGATCGAGGAGATCCTGGGCACGGCCATCTCGTCGACCAAGCCGACGCAGACGCTCTGATTTCCGGCGGCACCGGCCGCCGCCCCTGCATTTCCCATGTTCATCGATTCCCATTGCCATCTGAGCTTTCCTGAGCTCAGCGCACAACTGACCGACATCCTGGCCGCCATGCAGGCGGCGCAGGTTCTGCAGGCGCTGACGATCTGCACGACCATGGAGGAGTTTCCGGCGGTGCTGGCGCTGGCGGAAGGGCATGCGCAGCTGTTCGCCAGCGTCGGCGTGCACCCAGACAATGAGGATGTGCACGAGCCCAGCGAAGACGAGTTGGTGCAGGCCAGCCAGCACGCCAAGGTGCTGGCCATCGGCGAGACCGGCCTGGACTATTACCGCCTCAACGGCCGCAGTCTGGCGGACATGGAGTGGCAGCGCGAACGCTTCCGCACGCATATTCGCGCTGCGCGGCGGTCGGGCAAGCCGATGGTGATCCACACCCGCTCCAGTGCGGCGGACACCCTGGCCATCCTCAACGAAGAGGGCGGCGAGCAAGCGGGTGGCGTCTTCCACTGCTTCACCGAAAGCCTGGCGGTGGCCAAGGCTGCCGTGGACCGCGGCTACTACATCTCCTTCTCCGGCATCCTGACCTTCAAGAATGCCGCTGACCTGCGCGAGGTTGCCGCCGCCTTGCCGCTGGATCGCCTGCTGATCGAGACCGACAGCCCCTACCTGGCACCGGTGCCCTACCGGGGCAAGACCAACAGCCCGGCATATGTGCCGCACGTGGCGGCGCAGCTGGCGGCCATCAAGGGCCTGAGCGTGGAAGCCGTGGCCGAGGCCACCAGCGCCAACACGCGCCGCCTGTTCCGCATGCCGGCATGAGCAGAACCCGGCATTCGGCGTTGACGCTGGTGCTGCTGGTCGCCATGGGGCTGGCGCACGCGCAGGCGGAGCCGCCACCGCGGGTCGCCGTCTTCCGTGCCGCAACGGAGGATGAGTTCCGTGACCTGATGCTGGCCGCGGCGAGAGACCAGCCCAGCTTCGTGATGAAGCTGCTGCTCGCCGGCGTGGATCCCAACCAGGCGGATGCCCAGCGCAACACCGCGCTGCACAAGGCCATCATGGAGGAGTCCGAAAAGGTGGCGATGCTGCTGATCGAGCATCCGCAGATGGACGTGAACGCGCTGAACCTGGCCGGTGAGACGCCCGTGATGCTGGCCGCGCTGCGCGGCCGCCTGCCCTGGGTGCAAGCCCTGGTGCGGCGCGGCGCGCTGATCAACGAGGCCGGCTTCACCGCCTTGCACTACGCCTGCAGCGGCCCGGACAACGGCGTGAGCGCCTGGCTGATCACGCAAGGGGCGGAGCTCGATGCCCGCTCGCCCAATGGCAGCACGCCGCTCATGCTGGCGGCGGGCTATGGCTCGCCGGACAGCGTGGACGTCCTGCTTCAGGCCGGCGCCGACCCCGGCCTGCTCAACGACAAGGGCTTGAGTGCCGCCGATTTCGCGCAGCGCTCCGGCCGGCCCGAACTCGCCCGGCGCATCCAGCAGGCGCTGCAGACCCGTCCGCGCTGAAGGACTTCCCTACACGGACGTCAGCCTTTTTCCGACATCGGCTTTGTCTGCCGCCCGACTGGGCTGGCCCAGCCCTCTTGCCTACAGTGGCTCCATCGACAGGCCCTGCGCAGCGTCGCAGGGCCATCAGCCAGCAGGAGACCCATATGTCCACCCGTCCGACCGCCGTTGCTGCCAATCCCTTTGCCATGCTGCTGGACCCGGAGCAGTACGCCCGCGAGGCCGCGCACTCCGAGCGCCTCAACCGCCTGCGTCGCCGCATCTACCGGCCGCTGGACAAGCCGCTGATCCCCAAGGCCGTCAGCGCCGAGCAGGCGGCCTTCGACCGGCTGGTGGACTGCAGCCGCGTGGCGCCTGAAGATTTTCTGGACGACGAGGGCATCGACGCGCACATGCAGCCTTCCGAGGGCGACCCCAGCCACTGACGAAACCGGCAAGCCCGCAGATGCTGGGGCTTGCACGCTTGCAGGAGCAGCCGCATGGCGCACAATGCGGCCCGGTCACTGCCATGGCCAGCGCTGCGCTGGCCAGGCGGATCCCCAATTTCCTGCAGTCCATGTTCGCCATCCCCGGTTCCCGCCTTGCCTTGAGTCGCCGACGCTTGTTCACCGCTGCGGGTTTGCTGGGCCTGGGCCTGCCGCTGTGGGCGGTGCCGCAAGGGCAGGGGGCCTCGTCGGCTGCCGCAGCCTCTGCGGCCTCGGTGGCCGGGCGCATGGATGTGCCGTCCTCGCGCACCTTGGCCCGCATTCGCGACACCGGCGTGGTGGTCATGGGCTACCGGCCCGCTTCGCTGCCCTTCTCCTATCTCGACGCTCGCCTCAAGCCGGTGGGCTACTCGGTGGAGCTGTGCGAGCGCGTCATCGACGCCATCCGCGAGCAGCTGCAGCTGCCGGATCTGGAGGTCAAGCAGATCGCGGTCAATTCCGCCACCCGCATGCCCCTGGTCGCCAACGGCACGCTGGACATGGAATGCGGCATCACCACGCACAACGCCGAGCGCGCGCGCAGCCAGTCGTTCTCGACGACCACCTATGTGGCCGAGAGCCGGCTGCTCTCGCGCCGCAGCCAGATGATGCGCAGCATCGAGGACCTGCGCGGCCTGACGGTAGCGTCGACCATCGGCACCACCAGCCTGCAGTACCTGCACCAGCTCAATGTGCAGAAGGGCCTGGGCTTTCGCATCCTGGTGGGCCAGGACGACCAGGAGTCCTTCCGCCTGCTGCAGACCGGCCGCGCCGTGGCCTACGCCATGGACGACGTGCTGCTGCGCAGCCTGATCGCCCAGGTGCGCGATCCGCAGGAGTTCTACATCGCCGAGCAGCCGCTGTCGGTAGAGCCCTACGCGATCGGCCTGCCGCCCAATGACCCGCAGTTCAAGCGCCTGGTCGACGGCGTGATCGCCAGCCTCTACCGCAGCGGCGAGATCCACGCCATCTACCAGCGCTGGTTCCAGAATCCCATCCCACCGCGCGGCCTGAACCTGCAACTGCCCATGGGCGAGGCCTTCAAGCGGGTGATCGCGAAGCCGACGGATGCGGCGGATCCGGGGGCGTATCGGTGAAGAGGGCCCTCGTGGACTGGGCGGGAGCGGGCATTACCGCAGGTCTCACGATGGGCGTTTTTCGGCCAGGCGCTGACGCTGCCGAAAGGCAGGTTTGGACAGTCGTCAATGATTCGGCAAGAATCGTACACGGCTCACCTACAACACCTTCAGTCGCTCACCATGCGCGTCGCTTCTCGCCACATGCCGAAGTTCGTTCGCCGCCCGATGGGACTATTTGGGTGGCTGTCCATCGCTTGTGCCCTAGCTGCCGTCGCGTATCTCGCTTTTGCGGAGTCACAGGCCTTCCTTGTCGCGTTGGGAGGACTCCTCGCGCTCGTCTGGCTGTCGCGCCAGCGCGGTCAACGTGAGGCGCGACAACTTCTGGCTCTGGCATCCCAACGGGAAGGCCAATCGATATGCGATTTCGCGAGGGACTTCAACGCACGGGAAGTAGACACCTGGGTCATGCGCGCCGTATACGAGCAACTGCAAGGGAAACTCAAACACATGCATCCAGCCTTCCCGGTTCGTGCGGACGACAGGCTGAAGGAAGACTTATTGCTTGACGACGATGACTTCGATATGGAACTAGCTCAAGAAGTTGAAATGCGGACTGGGAGATCATTGGACAGCAGCGCCACCAATCCCTATTTCGGCAAGGTAAAGACGGTCCGCGACTTTGTGCTCTTCTTCCAGAATCAGCCAAGATCGGCCAGTGCGACTCAGTGAGTTGCTGCAGCGTAGCGCCTCGGCGCTCGCGGAGCCCCGAACATCGAGCGTCAGTTCTCCGGGGGCTCTGACTCCGCCGATTTCCGCTTTGAGTCGGGCTCCGACGGCCATCTTCCTGGCAGCCTGAGACGGCCCCACGCCGTCCTCCAGCCTCACCCCCCGCTCCGAAACCGCTCCAACTCAATCCCATGCCGATGCAGCTTGTCATAGAGCGTCTTCTTCGGCGTCCCCAGCAGCTCCATCACCGCGGGGATCTTGCCCTGGCAGCGGCGCAGGGCCTGCTCGATCAGCGTCTTCTCGATCAGGTCCATCTGCTTGGCCAGCGTCAATGGCGCCGGCTCGATCAGCTGCGTGTCATTGCCGCCCGCCAGGCCCAGCACGAAGCGGTCGGCGGCATTGCGGATCTCGCGCACATTGCCCGGCCAGTCGTGGGACATCAGCTCGCGCAGGCGCTGCGGGTCCAGCTCGGGCGCCTCACGCTCGTAGCGCGCCGCCGCTTGCGCGACGAAATGCTGGAAGAGCAGGGGGATGTCCTCGCGCCGCTCGCGCAGCGGCGGCAGGGTCAGGGTCGCTACGTTGAGGCGGTAGTAGAGATCCCCGCGGAACTGCTGTGCCTCGCTCATGGCTTTGAGGTCGGCCTTGGTGGCGGCAATCACGCGCACGTTGATGGGCACCTCCTCGTTGGAACCCAGGCGCTCCAGTCGTCGCTCCTGCAAGACCCGCAGCAGCTTGATCTGCAGCGGGACGGGCATGGTCTCGATCTCGTCCAGCAGCAGCGTGCCGCCATTGGCGAACTCCAGCTTGCCGACACGGCGCTTGGCCGCCGAGGTGAAGGCGCCGGGCTCATGGCCGAAGAGCTCGCTCTCGAAGAGGTTCTCCGGCAGGCCCCCGCAGTTGATGGCCACGAAATGGCGGTCGCGGCGCTTGCTCTGGTCGTGCAGGCAGCGGGCGACCAGCTCCTTGCCGGTGCCGGTCTCGCCCAGAATCATCACGTCGGCCGAGGTATCGGCCAGGTTGAGGATCTGCTTGCGCACCTGCTGCATGGCGGCGGACTGGCCCAGCAATACGGCCTCGATGCCGTTGGCGCGCTGCAGCTGCGAGCGCAGTTCGTCCACGGCATTGCGCAGCATGCGCTTGTCCAGCGCCCGCAGCGCGGTCTCGACGAAACGCTCGGGCGCGAAAGGCTTCTCGATGAAGTCATAGGCGCCGATGCGCATGGCCTGCACCGCCATCGCCACGTCGCCATGGGCGGTGATCAGCACCACCGGGATGCTGGGGTCCACGCTCATCACGTGCTCCAGCAGCCGCATGCCGTCCATGCCCGGCAGCCGCACGTCGCTCATCACGACGATCTGCGCACCCGGCACGATCTCCGGCAGCGCCTCCTCGGCCGTGCCGCAGGCCTGGACCTCCAGGCCGGCCAGCTCCAGCGATTGCGACAGGCTCAGCCGAACCGGCGGATCGTCCTCGACAAAGAGAACCTTGTAACCCTCAAACATGTCATTCCCAGGCCAGGTCAAACTCGAAACACATGCCGCCGGCCTCTGCGTGCGGCATGTCCTCGGGCGGTACGGCCCTGAGCGTACCGCCGAATTCATGGATGATCTTGGACGAAATCACCAGCCCCAGCCCCAGCCCCTGGCCGGCGGGTTTGGTGGTGAAGAAGGGCTCGAACAGGCGCGGCACCAGGGCCGGATCCAGCCCCTTGCCGTTGTCCCGCACTTGCACGCGGACGCGGTCGCCGTCCAGGCGCGCGCTGATCTGCAGGCGGCGCGGCGAGACCTCGTCCATGGCGTCGATGGCATTGCCC
The DNA here is from genome assembly GCA_041913905.1 of Burkholderiaceae bacterium. Classification (GTDB taxonomy): domain Bacteria; phylum Pseudomonadota; class Gammaproteobacteria; order Burkholderiales; family Burkholderiaceae_C; genus Roseateles_B. The sequence continues at coordinate 12,520 of JAYSEK010000058.1, forward strand.
ACCAGGTTCACCAGCACCTGCTCCAGGCGGTTGGCGTCGGCCTTCACTCGCAAGTTGTCACGCAGATGCTCGGGCAGGGTCAGGTCTTGCCTCACCTCGACCTGGGCGCTGCGCAGGCGGTGCTCCAGCAGGAGCAGCACGTTGGCGATAGCGGTCTGAAGCACGGCGGGCTCGGCGGCATTCTCGGCCTTGCGCGCGAAGCTCTTGAGCTGGCGCGTGATGGCCGCCATGCGCTCCACCACGCTGTCGATGGCCTTCAGGTTCTCGGCCACCGTCTGCGTGCGGCCGGCTTCCAGGAAGCGCAGCGTGTTGGCGGACAGCGCGCGCAGGGCGGTCAGCGGCTGATTGAGTTCATGAGAGATGCCGGCTGACATCTGCCCCAGCACCGCCAGCTTGCCGGCCTGCACCAGCTCGGTTTCGGCCTGCAGGCGCTGGGCGATCTGGCGCTTCAGTTCTTCGTTGGTGGCGCGCAGTTCGCGCGTGCGGTGGTCCACCAGGCGCTCCAGCTCTCCATGCGCCTTCTGCAAGGCGTTCTGAGCCTGGAAGACCTGGCGCAGGGCGCGGCGGCGCGAGGCCAGGTAGAGGCTCAGTAGACCCACGCTCGCCCCAAAGGCGCCGCCTCCCCAGGTGGCGTAATGGGCCTGGCGCCAGACCTCAGCGGGGTCCGACAGCGTCACCAGCCGCACCCCCAGCGGCGCCGCGACGCGCTGCTGGGCCAGCAGCAGGCCGCCCTCGCGCAGGCCCTTGGCTGCCGGCACGGCCACCAGCAAGGCGTCCTTTCTTTCCATGCCTTCGATGTCCAATCCCATGGCCTGCAGCTCCGCACCCGGGTAGCGGCCGGAGGCCTGCAGAGCGGCCCGAACCTCGGGCGTGACGTGGCCCAGGATGCGGTACTTCCACTCGGGCACCGAGGACATGATCAGCACCTCGTTGTCATCCACCACCAGCAGCTTCTCGCCGTGCGAGCGCAGGCCGAGGTCCACCCAGGTCGCTTCCAACGGGGCCAGGTTGAGCCGCACGACGACGGCCGCCTGCAGCTGACGCTGGCGCCGCACCAGGTGCAGCATGAAGTACTCGGTGCTGCCGTTGCTCTCGTTGACCGCGAAGAAGTGCTGCGCCTGCGCCTGCAGGGCATCGCGCAGGCGGGCCTGCTCGCCCGCGCTCAAGGGGTTGTTGCCGGTGTCGCTGGCCTGGCTGCTGGCCAGCACATTGCCGTGCTGGTCGACGAGGTAGGACGCGCTGGCGCCGGCCCGTACGGTGATGCGCGCCAGCTTGAGATCGGCACGACGCCGTCGCGTGCCATCCTCGGGTTGAGCGATCAGGGCTTGCACGTCCTCATCGATGGCAATCAGGTTGGGCAGGTAGTCGTGCCGCGCCAGTTCGGCGTCCAGGGCTGCGGTGTAGAGCTCCAGCCGCTCGCTGGCCACGGCGGCCAACTGGGCCATGCCGGCGTTCTCGCTGAGCCTCTGTCCCACCAGCATGCCCAGGGCGACCAGGGCCAGCGTCAGCCAGACGTGGGCGTTGGGCTTGCGCAGGCGGGCAGCCCAGCGTCGCCACCAGGGGCGGGGGTCAGGCGGCGGCAGTGCTTGCAGCAGGGCGGGTGACGAGCTCATCAGGTGGCGTAGTGTGCCCAATCGCCGACGGGGTGTCGCGTCTGCGCCTGAGCTTTGGCGGGGGCCTGCCGAGGGGCCGGGACGCCTCCGCTTCAGGGAAAGTGCGGAAATCCGCACAGGGGGAAATTGTCCCGTGTGGAATTCCGCCCAGTTACAGTTCCGTGACGAAAGACACCTTTCCGCGCAGGCAAGACTTGACCCCGCGCAAACGGGGACTGGCCTGCGATTGGTAGCTGAAACAAAGGGTAAACACCAGGTTTTGTGAACTTCAAGTCCTGGTGTTTACCCGTGTTTTTCCCGGTGTGGCACGGCTCGTGCATTAAACGAGCCCAGTGGGGCGGCACCTCCGCCCGGCAAAGAAGTAAAGGAAGACCTGTTATGGAGACTTTTCTGCAACAGATCATCAATGGTCTGGTGCTCGGGAGCATGTATGCACTCGTGGCACTGGGTTACACGATGGTCTACGGCATCATCAACCTGATCAATTTCGCGCACGGCGAAATCCTGATGGCGGGCGCGCTCACCAGCTGGACCGTGGTGACCCTGCTGGCGGACAGCGGTCTGCCGGGCTGGGCGCTGATGGTCGTTGCGCTGATGTGCGCGGTGGCCGTGTGCACCTTCCTGAACTTCGCGATTGAGAAAGTGGCCTACCGGCCGCTGCGCAATGCGCCGCGCCTGGCACCGCTGATCACGGCCATGGGCATGTCGCTGCTGCTGCAGACGCTGGCGATGATCGTCTGGAAGCCCAATCCCAAGCCCTTCCCGCTGCTGCTGCCCACCGAGCCCTTCAACCTGGGCGGCCCGGTGATCACGGTGACGCAGGTGCTGATCCTGGTGCTGACGGTGGTGATCCTGGCCGGGCTGATGTACCTGGTGAACCACACCAAGCTGGGCCGCGCGATGCGTGCCACGGCCGAGAACCCGCGCGTGGCGGGTCTGATGGGCGTGAAGCCGGACTTCGTGATCTCGGCGACCTTCGTGATCGGCGCGGCGCTGGCCGCGGTGGCGGGCCTGATGTGGGCGGCCAACTACGGCACGGTGCAGCACTCGATGGGTTTCATGCCGGGGCTGAAGGCCTTCACGGCGGCGGTGCTGGGTGGCATCGGCAACCTGGCCGGCGCCATGCTGGGCGGGATCGTGCTGGGGCTGATCGAGGCCATCGGCGCGGGCTATCTGGGTGACTTGACCGGCGGCGTGCTGGGCAGCCACTACGCGGACATCTTCGCTTTCGTGGCGCTGATCCTGGTGTTGACCCTGCGTCCGAGCGGTCTGCTTGGCGAACGCGTTGCAGATCGCGCTTGAGGCCTAGGAGTACCAATGATGAAGAACAAGCTGATTGTGTTCGTGCTGGCAGCGTTGGGGCTGCTGGTGGTGCCGCTGATTGCGCAGCAGTTCGGCAACGGGCCGGTGCGGATCATCGACCTGGCGCTGCTGTACGTGATGCTGGCCCTGGGGCTGAACATCGTGGTGGGTTACGCCGGCCTGCTGGACCTGGGCTATGTGGCCTTCTATGCCGTGGGCTCCTACATGTTCGCGCTGCTGGCCAGCCCGCATCTGATGGAGAACTTCGAGAACATCGCGAGGATTTTTCCGAATGGGCTGCATTCGTCCGTGTGGCTGGTGATCCCGCTGGGGGCAGGTCTTGCCGCCCTGGCCGGGGTGGTGCTGGGCGCACCAACGCTGAAGCTGCGCGGGGACTACCTGGCCATCGTGACGCTGGGCTTCGGCGAGATCATCCGGGTGTTCCTGAACAACATGGAGTACCCGCTGAACATCACCAACGGCCCGCGCGGCATCGGCCAGATCGATTCCATCCACTTCTTCGGACTTGACCTTGGCAAGAGTACCGAGCTGTTCGGCGTGACGCTGCCTTCGGTGACGCTGTACTACTACTTCTTCCTGGCGCTGGTGGTGGCGACGGTGATCCTGTGCTTCCGCCTGGAGAACTCGCGCATCGGCCGCGCCTGGATGGCGATCCGCGAGGACGAGATCGCGGCCAAGGCCATGGGTCTGAACACGCGCAACCTGAAGCTGCTGGCCTTCGGCATGGGGGCGACGTTTGGTGGCGTGGCGGGCAGCATGTTCGCGGCCTTCCAGGGCTTCGTGAGCCCCGAGTCCTTCAGCCTGCAGGAGTCCGTGATGATCGTGGCGATGGTGGTGCTGGGCGGCATCGGGCACATCCCGGGGGTGATCCTGGGGGCGCTGCTGCTGTCGGCACTGCCGGAGGTGCTGCGCTATGTGGCCGGCCCGCTGCAGGACATGACGGGCGGGCGGCTGGACGCGGCCATCCTGCGCCAGCTGCTGGTGGCGCTGGCGATGATCAGCATCATGCTGATGCGTCCGCGCGGCTTGTGGCCAAGCCGTGAGCACGGCAAGGGCGCGCCGCAGGCGGTGAAGTGAGCCAGGACAGCAGGAGCAAAGAACAATGAGCGAAGTCGTACTCAAGGTCGCCGGCGTGTCCAAGCGCTTCGGCGGTCTGCAGGCCCTCTCGGACGTGGGCATCCAGATCAACAAGGGCCAGGTGTATGGCCTGATCGGCCCGAACGGGGCGGGCAAGACCACCTTCTTCAACGTGATCACGGGGCTGTACACGCCGGACGCGGGGACGTTTGAGCTGGGGGGCGCGCCCTACCAGCCGACGGCGGTGCACCTGGTGGCCAAGACGGGGATCGCGCGGACCTTCCAGAACATCCGGCTGTTCGCCGAGATGACGGCGCTGGAGAACGTGATGGTGGGGCGCCATGTGCGCACGCACTCAGGGCTGATCGGCGCGGTGTTCCGCACGCCGGGCTTCAAGGCGGAAGAAGCGGCGATCGCCAAGCGGGCGCAGGAGCTGCTGGACTACGTGGGCATCGGCAAGTACGCGGAATTCAAGGCGCGCACGCTGTCCTACGGGGACCAGCGGCGGCTGGAGATCGCCCGCGCGCTGGCCACGGACCCCAAGCTGATCGCGCTGGACGAGCCGGCGGCGGGGATGAACGCGACGGAGAAGGTGGTGCTGCGCGAGCTGATCGACCGCATCCGCAAGGACGGTCGCACCATCCTCTTGATCGAGCACGACGTGAAGCTGGTGATGGGCCTGTGCGACCGGGTGACGGTGCTGGACTACGGCAAGCAGATCGCCGAGGGCACGCCTGCGGACGTGCAACGCAACGAGAAGGTCATTGAAGCCTATCTCGGCACCGGTGGCCACTGACGACCCACCCCCTACTGGCTTCGCCAGCCCCCTCGATGGGGGCGAGCCTCTAGGGCCGGCAGAGCCGGACCCTGAGGCTCCGCGCGGGAAGACTGCGCGGCGATGCAGTGACGCAAAAGATTTGGAGTCAAAGATGACGAATGAAGTGCTGTTGAAGGTCAGCGGGCTGAAGGTGG
>JAYSEK010000059.1:0-17424 GCA_041913905.1 Burkholderiaceae bacterium
CGCATGCCGGGTGGTGTGGCAGGGGCGCCTCCAAATGGAGGCCCCCTATGCCGATGGGGGCGATGCTTGTCAGCCGCCCAGCTTCTTCTTCAGCAGTTCGTTGACCAGGGCCGGGTTGGCCTTGCCCTTGGTGGCCTTCATGGCCTGGCCGACGAGGGCGTTGAAGGCCTTGTCCTTGCCGGCGCGGAACTCGTCCACGGACTTCTGGTTGGCGGCCAGGACTTCGTCGAGGATGGCTTCGATGGCGCCGGTGTCGTTGGACTGTTTCAGATCCTTGGCTGCGATGATGGCATCCACGTCCGACCCTTCTCCGGCCCACAGGGCGTCGAAGACCTGCTTGGCGGAGTTGTTGGAGATGGTGCCGTCGGCGATGCGGGCGATCAGCTTGGCCAGCAGTTCCGCCTTCGCCGGCGCTGCGTCGATCTCGATGCCATCGCTGTTGAGCCGCTTGCTGATCTCGCCCATCACCCAGTTCGCCACCAGCTTCGGTGCCGCGCCGGCGGCCTTGGCAGCCTCGTAGTAGCGGGCCGTGGCCAGACTCTGGGTCATCATGGTCGCGTCGTACTCGGGCAGACCATCCTGCTCGATGAAGCGCTTCGCCATCACAGCAGGCAGCTCGGGCATCTCGCCGCGGACCTTCTCAACCCACTCCGGCGCGATCACCAGCGGCGGCAGGTCGGGATCGGGGAAGTAGCGGTAGTCGGCCGAGTCTTCCTTGGAGCGCATGGCGCGGGTCTCGCCGGTGTCCGGGTTGTAGAGCACCGTCGCCTGCTGGATGGGCAGGCCGTCCTCGATCTGGTCGATCTGCCAGTTCACCTCGTAGTTCACCGCGTCGACGAGGAAGCGGAAGCTGTTGAGGTTCTTGATCTCGCGCCGCGTGCCATAGGGCTCGCCGGGCTTGCGCACCGAGACGTTGACGTCGCAGCGGAAGCTGCCTTCCTGCATGTTGCCGTCGCAGATGCCCAGCCACATGACCAGGGCGTGCAGGGTCTTGGCGTACTCGCAGGCCTCGGCGGCGGAGCGCATGTCCGGCTCGGAGACGATCTCCAGCAGCGGCGTGCCGGCGCGGTTCAGGTCGATGCCGGACTGGCCGTGGTAGTCCTCGTGCAGGCTCTTGCCCGCGTCTTCTTCGAGGTGGGCGCGGGTCAGGCGCACGGTCTTCTTCTCTTCGCCGACGAAGAACTCCACCGTGCCGCCCTGCACCACCGGAATCTCGAACTGCGAGATCTGGTAGCCCTTGGGCAGATCCGGGTAGAAGTAGTTCTTGCGGGCGAAGATGGACAGCGGCGCCACCTTGGCGCCTACGGCGAGGCCGAAGCGGATGGCGCGGTCCACCGCGGCGCGGTTGAGCACCGGCAGGGTGCCGGGCAGGGCCAGGTCCACCGGAGAGGCCTGGGTGTTGGGCTCGGCACCAAAGGCCGTCGAGGAGCCGCTGAAGATCTTGGACTGGGTGGACAGCTGGACGTGGTTCTCCAGGCCGATCACCACCTCGTAGCCGCGTACCAATTTCGCGCTAATCATGGTTTAAAATCCTTTTTCGACGACTTGTTCCGTTCCGAAAAGCGGAGTCTTCCTTGTGGAGAGAGTCGTCCCATCTAACGGGGCCAATGCTGAATTTCAGCGTTGGCCCTTATTTTTTGCCAGGTGGACCAGGCTTGCTGCTCGTGCCACTTTTCGGGGGCTTCCCGCACATTGTCATAGCGGGCGGCCAAGTAGATCAGCAAGTCGGAGGCTTGCAAGAAGCGGCTGTGGTGCGAATGGGTGAAGTAGATCGTGTCGTGAATGCGATCCAAGGACCGGCCAAACCAGAACTTGGTCGAGCCCAGCTGCTTGTAGGCAGAGAAGTCCAGCACCGAGCCTGTGATCTCGTCCGCTTCGTAGTCGCAAAACACCAGGCCCTGGTCCCTTCTCGCCTCGAGGAAGTCGCAATAGCGTTCCAGCGCCAACATCAGCCCCAGGCGATATTCAGGCTCGGGCGTTTTGTAGCGGGCCCGATGCGCCACCACGTCAATGGACACGAAACGCAGCGGCAGGTTCATGTCGAGCACACACTGCGCGACCTTGTCGAACACGGCCAGGCGATCGGCCAGGCTGCGGCCCTTGCAATTGCCTTTGCTGTGGAACAGCTCTTTCCCGTGCAATTCCGTGGCCACCGACAGCACCGAGCTGCCCAGGAAGGTTGACTGGACCTCACGCAGGCGCGCATCCAGCGCCGCAGCCTGGCGGTCGTCGACCAACAGTCCTCCAATCCAGAACGCATTCCGACCTGCGCTGAGATCGAATTTGTTCTCATCGAAGTAGGCCAGCCACATGGCTCAGCGCTCCGGCGGGGCTGCGCGGTGCCAGTCGGTGGCCTGCTGCAGGGCGTGGGCGGTGTGCAGCAGCTGCCCTTCCTTGAAGTAGTTGCCGATCAGCTGCAGGCCGACGGGCATGCCCGCTTCGCCAAAGCCCACGGGCACGCTCATGCCGGGCAGGCCGGCCAGCGAGCCGGGCAGGGTGAAGATGTCGGCGAGGTAGGCCTTGACCGGGTCGTCCGCGCCTTCGCCCGCCTTCCAGGCTACGCTCGGGGCCACGGGGCCCGCGATCACGTCGCAGTGCTGGAAGGCCTGCTGGAAGTCGTCGGCGATCATGCGGCGCAGCTTCTGGGCCTGCAGGTAGTAGGCGTCGTAATAGCCATGGCTCAGCACATAGGTGCCGATCATGATGCGGCGCTTGACCTCGGCGCCAAAGCCTTCGGCACGGGTCTTCTTGTACATGTCCAGAAGATCCGTGTAGTTGGCAGCGCGATGGCCGAACTTCACGCCATCAAAGCGGCTCAGGTTCGAGCTGGCCTCGGCCGGGGCGATGATGTAGTACACGGGAATCGCCAGCTCGGTGCGCGGCAGGCTCACCTCGACCAGCGTGGCGCCCAGCTTTTCCAGCTCGGCCAGGCCCTGGCGCACGGCGCTGTTGACGTCGGCCGACAGCGCGGCGGGGAAGAACTCCCTGGGCAGGCCGATGCGCAGGCCCTTCAGCGGCTGAGCGGCGGTGGCGCCTTCGCGGGCGGCCAGCATCTGCGCGTGGAAGTCCTGCGGGGGCTGGTTGATGCTGGTGGCGTCGCGCTCGTCGAAGCCGCTCATGGCGGACAGCAGCAGGGCGCAGTCCTCGGCCGAGCGGGCCATGGGGCCGGCCTGGTCCAGGCTGGAGGCGAAGGCGATCATGCCGTAGCGCGAGCACACGCCATAGGTCGGCTTGATGCCGGTGATGCCGGTGAAGCTGGCCGGCTGGCGGATGGAGCCGCCGGTGTCGGTGCCGGTGGTCGCGGGCACCAGGCGGGCCGCCACGGCGACGGCCGAGCCGCCCGAGGAGCCGCCGGGCACGCGGCTGAGGTCCCAGGGATTGTGGGCCGGGCCGAAGGCGCTGTTCTCGTTGGCCGAGCCCATGGCGAACTCGTCGCAGTTGAGCTTGCCCAGCGAGAAGGTGCCGGCCGCGTTCAGCCGGGCGACGACGGTGGCGTCGAAGGGACTGCGGTAGCCGGCCAGGATCTTGGAGCCGGCCGTGGTGGGCATGTCCGCGGTGACGTAGATGTCCTTGTGCGCCAGCGGAATGCCCAGCAGCGGGCTGGCGTCGCCCGTGGCCAGGCGGCGGTCGGCCTCGGCCGCACGGGCCAGCGCGCCTTCGGCATCCACGTGCAGGAAGGCGCCCAGTTGCGACGCGTCGGTAACGCGTGCAAGCAGGTGTTGGGTGAGTTCGGTGGCGGAGAACGCCTTGCTGCGCAGGCCCTGGCCGAGCTCGGCCACGCCCAGTTCATGTAGAGACTTCATTCGATGACCTTGGGAACCAGGAACAGGCCGTCCTCGACGGCGGGGGCGCTCTGCTGGTTGAGCTCGCGCTGATTGCTCTCGGTGACCACGTCCTCGCGCAGGCGCAGTTGCACGTCCTGCACGGCAGACAGCGGGGTGTACAGCGGCTCGACGCCGCTGGTGTCCACCGCGCTCATCTGCTCGACGATGGAGAAAAAGCCATTGAGCTGGCCGAGCAAGGCGCCTTGCTCCGCCTCGGAAAGTTCGAGGCGGGCGAGGTGGGCGATGCGGCTCACGTCTTCCTGGGTCAGGGCCATGGGCGGGTCCGGGTTTGTTGGAGGTCCTGGGCACCGCGCCGAAAACGCGCAGCAAACGCGATGTCTTGCGCGGTGCATTGCCGCTTACAGACTGCAAAAACAGCGGCTGTCAGGGGCTAGTCAGGGGTCGAAACAAAGGGGTGATCAGGTATTATCTCCGCTTATCTCCATGGTAACGGGGCTGCAGGGCCGCCAAGGCACAGGCAGCCTCGTTGCACATGGTGCGAACACCCTTGTGCAGCCGCTGGCGTCACCGCTTCGGCTGCATTCGTTTGATGCCCGCCGCCCTCCAAAGAATTGCCAGTGCCGAGCCCGCGTGACCCCTGCCGCCGCCCGGCCTGAAGCCCCAGTCCCACACCATGTTTTCGTCCCTGCGCCGCTACTTCTCCACCGATCTGGCCATCGACCTCGGCACCGCCAACACGCTGATCTATGTGCGTGGCAAAGGCATCGTGCTGGATGAACCCTCCGTCGTCGCCATCCGCCACGAAGGCGGCTCCAGCGGCAAGAAGACCATCCAGGCCGTCGGCCGCGAGGCCAAGGCCATGCTGGGCAAGGTGCCCGGCAACATCGAGGCCATCCGCCCGATGAAGGACGGCGTGATCGCCGACTTCGTCATCACCGAGCAGATGATCAAGCAGTTCATCAAGATGGTGCATGACACCAAGCTGCTGCGCCCCTCGCCCTGCATCATCATCTGCGTGCCCTGCGGCTCCACCCAGGTGGAAAAGCGCGCCATCCGTGACGCCGCCCTCGGCGCTGGCGCCTCGCGCGTGGAGCTGATCGAAGAACCCATGGCCGCTGCCATCGGCGCCGGCCTGCCGGTCTCGGAAGCCTCGGGCTCCATGGTCATCGACATCGGCGGCGGCACCACCGAGGTCGGCGTGATCTCGCTGGGCGGCATGGTCTACAAGGGCTCGGTGCGCGTCGGCGGCGACAAGTTCGACGAAGCCATCATCAACTACATCCGCCGCAACTACGGCATGCTGATCGGCGAGCCCACCGCCGAAGCCATCAAGAAGCAGATCGGCTCGGCCTTCCCGGGCTCCGAGGTCAAGGAAATGGAAGTGAAGGGCCGCAACCTCAGCGAGGGCGTGCCGCGCAGCTTCACCATCTCCTCCAACGAGATCCTGGAAGCCCTGACCGACCCGCTGAACCAGATCGTCTCGGCCGTGAAGAACGCGCTGGAGCAGACCCCGCCCGAGCTCGGGGCCGACATCGCCGAGCGCGGCATGATGCTGACCGGCGGCGGCGCCCTGCTGCGCGACCTGGACCGCCTGCTGGCCGAGGAGACGGGCCTGCCGGTGCTGGTGGCCGAGGATCCGCTGACCTGCGTGGTGCGTGGCTGTGGCATGGCGCTGGAGCACATGGAGCGCCTCGGCTCCATCTTCGCTTCGGAGTGATGGCCTACTGCGCGGCCGCCATGCGTCGTTGGGCGGTGCTCGGGATCCTCACGTACCTCCAGTACGTTCCGGTCCCTGCGCTCCGTCCGCCTAGCCTGGCGCCCGCTCGCGACGGCCCGATGCACCGCGATGGCCTGACAAACGAGTTCGTAGTTCGCTAGCTATGCCCTTCGGCACCCTGGAGCGCAATGCGCCGCCGCTGTTCCGCCAAGGCCCCTCGGCCTTGACGCGGCTGCTGCTGTGCGCGGCCTTTGCCATTTTCCTGATGGTGCTGGATGCCCGCTTCAAGCTGGCACAGCCGGCGCGCGCGGTGGTGGCGCTGGCGCTCAATCCGATGCAGCGGCTGCTGCTGTCGCCGGTCGACACCTGGGAGAAGCTCGGGGACTACCTGCGCGGCATGGAGAAGGCCATGGCTGCCGAGGACCTGGCGCGACGCCAGCTGGTGGCGCAGGCCGAGCGCCTGGCCCGCGCCCAGCAGCTGCAGGCCGAGAACCAGCGCCTGCGTGAGCTGCTCAAGATGCAGCCGGCCCAGGGCGTGAGTTCGGTGGCGGCCGAGGTGCTGTACGAGGCGCCGGACCCCTACTCGCGCCGCGTCACCATTGACCGCGGCAGCCAGCACGGCGTGCGCCTGGCCTCGCCGGTGATTACCGAGGCGGGCGTGCTGGGCCAGGTGACGCGGGCCTACACCTTCTCGTCCGAGGTCACCCTCATCACCGACAAGGACGCCGCCATCCCCGTGCTCAACACCCGCACCCAGCAGCGTGGCGTCGCTTTCGGCGGCGAACGCGGGCTGGAGCTGCGCTTCACGGCGGCCAATGCCGACATCCAGGCGGGCGACGTGCTGTCCACCTCGGGCCTGGACGGCATCTACCCGCCGGGACTGCCGGTGGCCAAGGTCGCGGCCGTCGAACGCCGCGGCGACACCAGCTTCGCTCGCGTCAGCCTGCAGGCGACGGTGCCGGTGGACAGCGTGCGCCATGTGCTCGTGCTGGCACCGCTGGCCGTTCACGAAGCAGCCCGCGCGGAAGCCGCCGAGGTTGCGGCCAAGGACGCCCAGGCGCTGGCTGAGCGCAAGGCACAGGCCAAGGCGGACGCCAAGCAGCGCGCCGCTGAGCAGAAGGCGGCGCGTGAAGCGGCGAAGGAAGCCGCGAAGGATGCGGCCAAGGACGCCGCAAAGGAGCCTGCAAAGGAGCCCGCCAAGGAGCCCGCCAAGGACGGCAAGGGAGGAGCCCCGCGATGATCATGCCGCGTGCCGCCGGCCAGCTGCTGCTGCCCGCCAACCCCCTGTTCATTGCCTTCAGCCTGGTCCTGGCACTGATGCTGGACATGATCCCGCTGGGCCGCCAACCCGCCATGCCCGACTTCCTGGCCATCGTGCTGGTGTTCTGGAACGTGCACCAGCCGCGCCGCGTCAACGTGGGCTGGGCCTTTCTCTTCGGCCTGCTGGTCGACGTGCATCATGGCGCCCTGCTGGGCCAGCATGCCCTGGCCTACAGCGGCCTGAGCTTCGGCGCCGTGGCGCTGCACCGCCGTCTGCCTTGGTTCTCGCGCTGGGGTCAGGCCTTGCATGTGCTGCCGCTGTTCGCGCTGGCCCATGCCGTGTCGCTGGTGGTGCGCCTCGCGGTGGGGGGCATGTGGCCGGGATGGCCGCTGCTGCTCGCGCCCGTCGTCGAAGCCCTGCTGTGGCCGTTTGCCAGCTGGCTGCTGCTGGCGCCGCAGCGCCGCCCGCCGGACCGCGACGAGCATCGTCCGCTGTGAGCACGCCTCGTTGGTGCCCATGACGACCCTGCTGCAAAACGTCCATCAGGAGCAGTCCCGCTTTCGCGTCCGGGTGCTGGCCGCCGCGGGTTTCGTGCTGTTCTGCTTCGGGCTGCTGGCCGCGCGCCTCGTCTACCTGCAGGTGATGCAGCACGAGGCCCTGCTGGAGCGCGCGGAATCCAACCGCGTGACGGTGGTGCCCATCGTCCCCAACCGCGGCCTGATCGTGGACCGCAACGGCATCGTGCTGGCCAGCAACTACTCGGCCTACACGCTGGAGATCACGCCGTCCAAGGTGCTGGACCTGGAGACCACCCTCAACGAGCTCAGCGAGGTGGTGGAGATCCAGCCGCGGGACCGCAAGCGCTTCAAGCGGCTGATGGAGGAGAGCAAGAACTTCGAGTCCCTGCCCATCCGCACCAAGCTGACCGACACCGAGGTGGCCCGCTTCGCGGCGCAGCGCTTCCGCTTTCCGGGAGTGGACATCAAGGCGCGGCTCTTCCGCAGCTACCCGCTGGGCGAGGTGGGCAGCCACCTGATCGGCTACATCGGCCGCATCAACCAGGCCGAGAAGAAGGCCATGGACGAATGGGCGGACGAAGACGTCGCCAACTACCGCGGCACCGAGTACATCGGCAAGCTGGGCCTGGAACAGTACTACGAGCGCGAGCTGCACGGTCAGACCGGCTTCGAGCAGATGGAGACCAGCGCCGGCGGCCGCGCCGTGCGCCGCCTGCGCCACCAGCCGCCCACGCCGGGCAACACGCTCAAGCTCTCCATCGACATCCGCCTGCAGGCCTTGGTCGAGGAGCTGTTCAAGGACCGCCGCGGCGCCCTGGTCGCCATCGACCCGCGCAATGGCGAGGTGCTGGCCTTCGTCTCCAAGCCCACCTTCGATCCCAACCTCTTCGTCGACGGCATCGATGCCGACAGCTGGGCCGCCCTCAACGAGGACATCGACAAGCCGCTGCTGAACCGCGCCCTGCGCGGCACCTACCCGCCGGGCTCCACCTTCAAGCCCCTGATGGCGATGGCTGCGCTCAACAGCGGCAAGCGCGCCGCCAGCACGGTCATCATGGACAACCTGACCTACAACTTCGGCGGACGCACTTTCGGCAGCCCCGAGACCGACCGGCCCGGCCCCAAGGACATGCGCCTGGCCATCGTCAGCTCCTCCAACGTCTACTTCTACAGCCTGGCCAACGAGATGGGCGTGGACCTGATCCACGACCAGCTTGAACCCTTTGGTCTGGGACGCAAGACCGGCATCGACTTGGCTGGCGAGGTCACCGGCGACCTGCCCTCGCAGGAATGGAAGCGCAGGAAGTTCAAGCGGCCCGAGCAGCAGAAGTGGTACGCCGGCGAGACCATCTCGCTGGGCATCGGCCAGGGCTACAACAACTTCACCATGCTGCAGATGGCCACCGCCTATGCGACGCTCTCGACAGGAGGCCAGCGCTTCAAGCCGCGCCTGGTGCGCGAGATCGAGGATGTGGTCCAGCACCAGAACCGGCGCATCGCGAGCGAGGCGCTGGAGCCCATCCCCCTGAAGCCCGAGCACGTGGACGTGATCCGCAATGCCATGAACGGCGTGACGCTGGAAGGCACCTCGCGCCAGGCCTTCATGGGCGCGGCCTATCAAAGCGCGGGCAAGACAGGCACGGCCCAGGCCATCGGCCTGAAGGCGGGTGAGAAGTACAGCAGCATCAAGCTGGACGAGCACAAGCGGGACCATTCGCTCTATGTGGCGTTTGCGCCAGTGGACAAGCCCACCATCGTATTGGCCGTGATCGTGGAGAACGCCAGCTGGGGCTCGGTGGCCGCCGCGCCCATTGCCCGCCGCGTCTTCGACTACGCCTTGTTGGGCCTGTATCCGAGCGAAGAGGACATCGCCCTGACTCAGCAGGGCAAGTCGATGGCGCCGGTCGGCACGCCGCGCAAGGCCAGCGAGGTGCCCTTGCCGGGCCAGCCGGTGCTGGTGCCGCTGGCCGTGACGGCGGCTGCATCGGCGGCTGCATCGGCGGCTTCCTCGCCTGCCCACGCGGCCAGCCGTCCTTCCCCAGCCGGGCGGCTCGCGGCAGCGCCCGCAGCGGCCAGCGGAGCCCGCCCATGAACGACAACTTCAGCCTGCGAGCCCTGCGCGGCCGCATCAAGCCCTGGGTCGAGGGCCTGGACTGGCCGCTGCTCATCGCCGTCTTCTGGCTGATGGGCCTGGGTCTGCTGTGCATGTACTCTGCAGGTTATGACCATGGCACCCGATTCGTCGACCACCTGCGCAACACCTTGCTGAGCCTGGCCGTGATGCTGGCCATGGCCCAGCTGCCGCCGCAGCGACTGATCAAGATCGCCGTGCCGCTTTACACCGTTGGCTTGATGCTGCTGCTGGCAACGGCGCTGTTCGGCGTCACCAAGAAGGGCGCGACGCGCTGGCTCAACGTCGGCATCACGCAGATCCAGCCCTCGGAAATCCTCAAGATCGCGATGCCGCTGATGCTGGCCTGGTGGTTCCAGAAGCGCGAGGGGCAGCTGCGGCTGCCGGACTTCCTGGCCGCCTTCGTGCTGCTGGCCCTGCCGGTGGGGCTGATCGCCAAGCAGCCGGACCTGGGCACCTCGCTGCTGGTGCTGGCGGCCGGGCTCTATGTCATCTTCTTTGCCGGCCTGTCCTGGAAGCTCATCGTGCCGGTGATGGTGGCCGGCGGCATCGGCATCGCCGCCCTGGTGATGAGCGAGGAGCAGATCTGCCAGCCGGACGTCACCTGGCCGGTGCTGCGCGAGTACCAGAAGCACCGCGTCTGCACCCTGCTGGACCCCAGCAAGGACCCGCTGGGCAAGGGCTTCCACGTGATCCAGGGCGGGATCGCCATCGGCTCCGGCGGGGTGACGGGCAAGGGCTTCATGAAGGGCACGCAGACCCACCTGGAGTTCATTCCCGAGCGCACCACCGACTTCATCTTCGCAGCCTATGGCGAGGAATTCGGCCTGGTCGGGGCGGCGGCCCTGCTGCTGGGCTTCACCGCCCTGATCCTGCGCGGCCTGATGATCGCCTTCGAGGCTCCCACGCTGTTCGGCCGCCTGATGGCCGGCGCCGTGACCTTGTCCTTCTTCACGTATGTGTTCGTGAACATGGGCATGGTCAGCGGCATCCTCCCGGTGGTGGGCGTGCCCCTGCCCTTCATCTCCTATGGCGGCACGGCCATGGTGATGCTGGGCCTGAGCCTAGGGATCCTGCTGAGCATTGCCAAGTCCAGGCGCTACAAGCGGCACTGAGCGCCGCCACACCGTTCACTTCCGCCCAGGCTCTCAGGCCTAGGCAGGCTCGCTGCTGTCCGCGCCGGGTCCAGGCTCAGCCACCGGATGTGCATGGAAGCGAATGGTGAAGCGGGCGCCCGGGCCCAGGCCGTCTGGCTCAACGGCCCCAGCGCGGCGCGGGCGGGCGTCATCCAGCGTGAGCTCCGCTTCGTGCTGCTGGGCGATCTCGCGCACGATGGCCAGGCCCAGCCCGGAACCGTCCACGTTCGTTCCCAGGGCCCGGTAGAAAGGCTGGAAGACCTGCTCCCGTTCGGCCTCGGCGATGCCCGGCCCGGAGTCCTCCACCTGCAGCACGCAGACCTGGCCGAAGGGGTCTTCCACGATCCGCACGGTGATGGTGCCGCCGGCCGGCGTGTAGAGCAGGGCGTTGTCGACCAGGTTGCGGATCAGTTCGCGGATGAGGATGGGGTGGCCCAGGATGCGCAGGCTGCTGCGCTCCTCGTCCGGGCCTTCGTAGCCCAGGTCCAGGTGCTTGTCCAGCGCACGGGGGACGAAGTCCCGCACCGTCTCCATCGCGATCCCGGGCAGATTGATCTCGCTGCGGCGCGCGGCATGCTCCTGGTCTTCAGCGCGGGCCATGGCCAGCAGCTGGTTGACCATGTGGGCTGCGCGCTGGCTGGACAGGGCGATCTGCTGCAGCGAGCGCTTGAGCTCCTGCGGCGAACTGCGGCCCTCGTCGATCTCGCGCTGGGCGAACTCGGCCTGCGTGCGCAGGCCGGCCAGGGGCGTCTTGAGCTGGTGGGCGGCGTCGGCCAGGAAATGCTTCTGCCGGCTGAGCGACTGGTCCAGCCGCTGCAGCAGATCGTTGATCGCGTGGACCAGCGGCGCGACCTCGTCGGGGATGCGGCGCTCGTCAATGGGACTGAGGTCCGAGCTGTCGCGTGAGCGGATGCGCCGCTGCAGCTCATTGAGCGGCGCAATGCCGCGCGCCAGCGCCAGCCAGACCAGCAGCACGGCCAGCGGCAGGATCACGAACTGCGGCAGGATCACGCCCTTGATGATCTCGTTGGTCAGGCGCGAGCGCTTGCCCAGGGTCTCGGCCACCTGCACCAGCATCGGCCCCTTGCCGCCGCCTTCCGGCGTCACCCACAGGTAGGCCACGCGCACGCTCTCGTTGTTGACCTCGTCGTCGCGGAAGCGCAGTTCCCAGGGCGTGCCGGCCTCGTCGGCGCCGGGCGCGGGCAGTTCCTTGTCACCGCTGAGGAACTCGCCGCGCGGCCCCTGGACCAGGTAGTAGATGGTGTCGGACTCGTCGGCGCGCAGCAGGGCGGCGGCCTCGGGCGCGAGGGCGTAGCGCGAGCGGGCGCTGGCGGCAGCCGGGTTGCGGGGTTCGGCTGCGACCTGCAGCCCCAGCGAGCGCGCCATCTCGCCGAGCTCGCGGTCGTAGGGCTTGCTGGCGATGCCCTGCGCGACCAGCCAGGTCAGCGCGACGCTGATGGGCCAGATCACCAGCAGGGGGGCGAGCATCCAGTCCAGGATCTCGCCGAACAGCGAGCGCTGGCCGCCTTCAGCTGCCATGGTCCTCCGTCGTACGGGTGCTTGGCAAGACCTGACCCCGCGATGGCGTCAGCGGCTCATGGGGTCGGGCGCACATTCAGCGGCACACTCGGCGGCACATTCGGTGGCCTATTCAGCCGGGAATCTTTTCCAGGCAATAGCCCAGGCCGCGCACGGTGGCGATGCGGATCGGGCCTTGCTCGATCTTCTTGCGCAGGCGGTGGATGTAGACCTCGATCGCGTTGTTGCTGACTTCCTCGCCCCATTCGCACAGGCGCTCCACCAGCTGGTCCTTGCTGACCAGGCGGCCGGCGCGCTGCAGCAGCACCTCCAGCAGCGAGAGTTCGCGGGCCGAGAGTTCGATCATCTGCTCGTTGATGTAGGCCACGCGGCCGGTGGCGTCGAAGGACAGCGGGCCATGCTTGATGATGCTGGAGGCCGTGCCCAGGCCGCGGCGCGTGAGGGCGCGCACGCGGGCTTCCAGCTCCTGCAGCGAGAAGGGCTTGGCCATGTAGTCATCCGCACCCAGATCCAGCCCCTTGACGCGCTGCTCCACGCTGTCCGCCGCGGTCAGGATCAGCACCGGCATCGTGGCGCCGCGGGCGCGCAGCTTGCGCAGCACCTCCAGGCCGTGCAGGCGGGGCAGGCCCAGGTCGAGGATCACCAGGTCGAATTCGTGCGAGGCCAGGGCGGCGTCGGCCTCGGTGCCGGTCGAGACCTGGTCCACCGCATAACCGCTGGAGCGCAGGGCGCGCAGCAGGCCGTCGGCCAGCACTTGGTCATCTTCCGCGATCAGGATGCGCATGCATGTCTCCTTGGCCTTTGTCGCCCGAACAGCCAGGGCGGCGGCTTTCCCCCATTCTAGGGACTGGAACCGGCCCAGGGCTCCTGCCAGCGCTTGTCAGCAGCGCGCAGCCAGACTACTGTACAAACATACAGATTGGGCCATAATGCGCGCAATCTCAGGAGCAATCAATGGACGCCCCCGCAAAGACTGTGAACACCGAAAAAGCCAAGGCCCTGCAGGCCGCACTTGCCCAGATCGAAAAGCAGTTCGGCAAGGGCTCCATCATGCGCCTGGGCGAGGGCGAGAAGATTGAGGACATCCAGGTTGTCTCCACCGGCTCCCTGGGCCTGGACATCGCGCTGGGCGTTGGCGGCCTGCCCCGCGGCCGGGTGGTCGAGATCTACGGTCCGGAATCCTCCGGCAAGACCACCTTGACGCTGCAAGTCATCGCCGAGATGCAGAAGCTGGGTGGCGTCTGCGCCTTCATCGATGCCGAGCATGCGCTGGACGTGCAGTACGCCCAGAAGCTGGGCGTGAACCTGCAGGACCTGCTGATCAGCCAGCCGGACACCGGCGAACAGGCCCTGGAGATCGTGGACGCTCTGGTTCGTTCGGGTTCGGTGGACCTGATCATCGTGGACTCGGTGGCCGCGCTGACCCCCAAAGCCGAACTGGAAGGCGAAATGGGCGATGCCCTGCCCGGCCTGCAGGCTCGCCTGATGAGCCAGGCGCTGCGCAAGCTGACGGCCACGATCAAGAAGACCAACTGCACGGTCGTCTTCATCAACCAGATCCGCATGAAGATCGGCGTGATGTTCGGTTCGCCCGAGACCACCACCGGTGGCAACGCGCTCAAGTTCTATGCCTCGGTGCGCCTGGACATCCGCCGCATCGGCTCGATCAAGAAGGGCGAGGAAGTCATCGGCTCCGAGACCAAGGTCAAGGTGGTGAAGAACAAGGTCTCGCCGCCCTTCAAGACGGCCGAGTTCGACATCCTCTACGGCGAAGGCATCAGCCGCGAAGGCGAGATCATCGACATGGGCGTGGCCGCCAAGGTGGTGGACAAGTCCGGCGCCTGGTATGCCTATGGTGGAGAGAAGATCGGCCAAGGCAAGGACAACGCCCGCGAGTTCCTGCGCGAGAACCCGGACCTGGCCATCGAGATCGAGAACAAGATCCGCGAGTCCCTGGGCATTCCGCTGATCGGGGCCGAGGCTGACGCCGAATAAGCGGCTTGACCCGGCCGCTTGATCAGTGCGCCGCGCCGGATCAAGTCTCTTCAAGTCTCGTGGTCCCAGCCGCATGGGCAAGCTCTTCTGAGCAAGCCCAGCTGAGCCAGATCCTTGCTCATCGTTCTAGCGCAGTGCTCTTGCGCATAGCGACTGCGCCTGGTTTTTCGCATAGCGACTGCGCCTGGTTCTTGCTTACAGTTGTTGCGCCCGGCCAAGCCCCTTGGCTGCCTCCCCTTCCGGTCATGAGCGTTCCGTCCGATATCAGTCTGTCCCAGCCCGTCGAGGCGTCGCAGGCGCCCGTCCAGGTGCAGGCTCAGGCCTTGGTTCAACGCTTCTGGGCGCTGTACCAGGCCCGCCAGTGGGCCCAGGCCCAGGCCCTGCTGGCGCCCCACGCGGAATGCCTCTGGTGGGCCACGCAGGAGCGCTTCCGGGGCGCAGACGCCGTCGTCCACGTGAATGCGGTCTACCCGGAAGGCTGGACCATCCACCTGCTGGACCTTCAGCCGCTGATGGATGGCCGCGTGCTGAGCCTGGTGCGTGTGGATCAGGACGGGCACAGCTTCTATGCCAACAGCTACTTCCACATCCGGGACGGCTTGATCCAGCAGATCGATGAATACTGGTCCGATGTGCAAGCCGCACCGGCCTGGCGGCGCGACCCCTTGGCGCCGCTGGTGGGTCGGACCGCCCTGCCGACGGACCGGCGCCAGGGGCTGCCGCTTCAGTAACGTGAAGTGGCCAGAGCACATCCATGGCCAGTCGCAAATCACCCCTTGGCCTGAAGGCGCGAGCCATTGCGCTGCTGGCCCAGCGCGAGCACAGCGTCGCTGAGCTGCGGCGCAAGCTGCTGCGTCTGGCTCAGCAGCGTGACTTGCAGGCCTACGAAGCGGCGCGCGAGGCCGGCAGGGGCGATCATGCGGTCCGCGGCGCAGAAGCAGGCGACCCCGCACGAAGCCGCCAGCGCGTGCCGGACGATCAATACATGGCTGCACGGCGCCAAGTCGGCAGCTTTGATCTGGACGAAGACTGGGGCGAGGGAGAACTCGACGAGGGTTTCGGCCTGCCGCATGCACGGGCCAGCGTGGCGACGCCATCTTCGCGCCGGGAACCGTCCCGCCCGCCCTGCCCGCAAGCGCTGGATGCCGTCATGACTGACGAGGGCCAGCAGGCTCGCGCCGAGGAAGTCGAGCTGCTGCTGCAATGGCTTCAGCAGCGGGGTTATCTCAGCGAGTCCCGCCTCGTGGAGTCGCGCATCAACGCGAGGGCCTCTCGCTACGGCAATCTGCGCATCCGGCAGGAACTGAAGCAACTGGGTGTGGCGCCCGATGAAGAACAACAGGCCCGGCTCAAGGACAGCGAGCTGGAGCGCGCCCGCGAAGTCTGGCGCCGCAAGTTTGGCGCGCAGTTGCCCATCGACGCCGCCAGCCGAGCCAGGCAGATGCGCTTTCTGGCCGCGCGCGGGTTCTCGTCCGAGGTGGTGCGCCAGGTCTTGCGAGGCGACAACGAGTGAGCGTGCGAGTGAGCGCGCGAGGGAGGGGGCGAGCCAGGAGAGGGGCCAGAAGGCGGGCCAGGAAACGAAACGGGAGATGGGGCCTGAGGGTGCCGGGAAGGCCGGGGCGATCGGAGCCGGTCCGGCCTGACCCGTGCGTCAGCCGCCTGCCGGACCTGCGGCAGCCGCTACCCGATGCGGCACCCGGCCAGACAGCAAATCCGCACCAGAAAGAGGCGGCTCGACAGCCTCGCGACAGGCTTGGTGCAGCGCAACATGCTACATTGGCGGCCTGCGCGAGCGCGCCCGCCGGTCTGACGAGGCCTGCGGGCCGTTTTTTGCGTCCTTGCACCGCCGCTGTTCCATGTCCGCCTTGTCCCCCAGTCCCGAGCGTCAACTGATGCATCGCCGCGCCATTGCCGTGCAGGTCTATGCGCGTGCCGACGGGATGTTCGAGGTCGAGGCAGAACTGCAGGACAGCAAGACACGGGACATCCCCCTGGCCGGTGGCATCCGGCGCGCGGGTGAGCCCGTGCACGACATGGTCCTGTGGCTGGTCGTGGACCGCCAGCTGGACATCCTGGCGGCGAGCTCCAGCACGCGCGGGATGCCCTATCCCGGCCAGTGCGACCAGCATGGCGACGCCTACCAGCAGTTGGTGGGCCTGAATCTGATGACGGGCTTCCGGGCCGCCGTCAAGCAGCGCCTGGCCGGCGTCAAGGGCTGCACCCACCTCACCGAGCTTTGCCAGCACCTGCCCACCGCGGTGATCCAGGCCTTCGCGGGCGTGGTGCTGGATGTACGCGAAGGCGCGCAAGACGGCACGCCTCCCTTCCAGATCGACCGCTGCCATGCCCTTCGCAGCGACGGTGCGGTGGTGCAAACTCATTACCCTCGCTGGTATCGCGGTGCGGCGGTGACCCCGCCGGCCGCTGGTAACGGCAACCTTTCCTGACTTTCCATCAAGCGAGACCTCCCCATGAAGATTCACGAGTACCAGGGCAAGGAAATCCTGCGCCAGTTCGGCGTGCCGGTGCCGCGCGGCATTCCCGCATTCACGGTGCAAGAAGCCGTTGAAGCGGCCCAGAAGCTGGGCGGCCCGGTCTGGGTGGTCAAGGCCCAGATCCACGCCGGTGGCCGTGGCAAGGGCGGTGGCGTGAAGGTCGCCAAGACCCTGGACGATGTGAAGGCCCTGTCCGAGAAGATCCTGGGCATGCAGCTGGTCACGCACCAGACCGGCCCGGAAGGCCAGAAGGTCCGTCGCCTGTACATCGAAGACGGCGCGGACATCAAGAATGAGCTGTACGTCTCGCTGGTCACCGACCGCGGCACGCAGAAGGTCGCCTTCATCGCTTCCAGCGAAGGCGGCATGGACATCGAAGAGGTCGCTCACTCGACCCCCGAGAAGATCATCACCGAGTACATCGATCCGCTGGTGGGCATCACCGCCGAGCAGAGCAAGAAGATCGCTGAAGCCATCGGCCTGACCGGTCACTCGGTGGACCAGGCCATCGACCTGTTCGCCAAGCTGTACAAGTGCTACATGGAGACGGACGCCTCGCTGGTGGAGATCAACCCGCTGAACTGCGACTCCAAGGGCAATCTGATCGCCCTGGACGCCAAGTTCAACTTCGACGCCAACGCGCTGTTCCGTCACCCCGAGATCGTGGCCTACCGCGATCTGGACGAAGAGGATCCCGCTGAAGTCGAGGCCTCCAAGTTCGACCTGGCCTACATCTCCCTGGACGGCAACATCGGCTGCCTGGTGAACGGCGCGGGCCTGGCCATGGCCACCATGGACACCATCAAGCTGTTCGGCGGCGAGCCGGCCAACTTCCTGGACGTCGGCG
>JAYSEK010000060.1:0-14195 GCA_041913905.1 Burkholderiaceae bacterium
AGAAGGCCGGGATGCCGGCGCCGCCGGCGCGCAGCTTCTCGGCCAGCGTGCCCTGGGGCGTGAATTCCAGCTCCAGCTCGCCGGCCAGGTACTGGCGCTCGAACTCCTTGTTCTCGCCCACGTAGCTGGAAATCATCTTCCTGATCTGGCGCGTCTCCAGCAGCTGGCCCAGGCCGAAGCCATCGACGCCTGCGTTGTTGGAGATGACGGTGAGGTTCCTGACGCCGCTATCGCGCAGCGCGGCGATCAGGGCCTCGGGAATGCCGCACAGGCCGAAACCGCCCACGGCCATCAGCTGGCCGTCCTTGACGATGCCGTCCAGGGCCGCGGCGGCGCTGGGATAGAGCTTGTTCATCGGGTTCTCCTAAGGGGGCTGCCTTGCGCCAGCCGAGGGGGCCGCGCAACCGGGATGTAGCGTACTACGTAATGCATTACGTAGAATCAATTATCACCACTTGAGGACCAGCCCATGACTCCCAGCGAACTGCAGGCCGCCATGCCTGGCATTTTTGCGCCGTGGATCCTGCAAATGGGCCTGGAGGTGCAGGCGAGTGAAGCGGGGATGGTCCACCTGCGCCTGCCCATCTCGCCCGACATGATCCATGTGGGCGGCATCCTCTGCGGGCAGGCGGCCATGGCCGCCGCCGACACCGCCATGGTGCTGGCCCTGATGACGCAGCTGGGCGGCCTCAAGCCCATGACCACCGTGCAGCTGCAGACCAGCTTCCTGCGGCCCTTGAGCGGCAGCCATGCCACCGTGCAGGCCCGGGTGCTGCGCAGCGGCCGGAGCCTGGCCTTCGGCAGCATCGACATCCTGGACGAGCAGGGGCGCCTGGCCGTGCAGGCCACCACCACCTATGCCCTGCTCTGAGGCGCCGGCCGTGAACCTCGACTACCGCATTGCCTTCCATCAGGCGCCCGTGGGCCTGGTGCTGTCCGAACGCCGCCTCATCCGCGACTGCAACGAGCAGGCGCTGGCCATCTTCGGCGCCAGCCGCGATCAGCTCATCGGCCAGAGCTTCGCCCTGCTCTACCCCAGCCCCGACGAGTTCGAGCGCATGGGCGAACGCATTGCCGCCTGCCTGGACGCCAAGGGCTATTACGCCGACGACCGCGTGATGAAGCGCATCGGCGGCCCCCTGGCCGGCGAGCTTTTCTGGTGCCACGTGGCCGGCCGTGCGCTGCGGCCCGATGAGCCGCATGCCCAGGGCATCTGGAGCTTCGAGGATCTCTCCGCCCACCGCCGCATCACGGGCGACCTGACGCCGCGCGAGCGCGAGATCGCCGCATTGCTGATCGAGGGGCTGACCAGCAAGCTGATCGGCCGCCGGCTGGAGATCAGCCCCCGCACCGTCGACGTCTACCGCGCACGGTTGATGAAGAAGTACCAGGCCGCGACCACGCCCGAGCTGGTGCACAAGCTGCTGCAGGGCTGAACCTCGCCGCTTGCACGCCTGCTACAGCCCCGGGATCTCCGGCTGGCCTTGCACGTACGCCTGGCGCAGCGCCGCGTTGAGCTGGTCGACCAGCTGGGCCCAGTCGGCATTCGCCGCCAGCTCCTCGCGCAGCAGGCTGGCCTGGGCCGACGTCCAGAACGGTGCTTCGTCGATGCGCAGCTGCGGGTCCAGCGGTGAGTGCTGCCAGATGAAGTGACGGATCTCTTCGGGATGGTTGGGCAGGCCCAGCTGGGCGAACAGTTCCGAGAAGCTATGGTTCATGGGGGTCACGACAGGTTCCTCCGTTCAAACAGGCCGGCGGCTCAGCTGCCGCAGCACGCGCACCAGCTCGTGCGGCTGCACGGGCTTGGCGAGATGACGCTGGAAGCCCGCGGCCAGGGCGCGCAGCCGGTCCTCGGGCTGGGCCATGCCCGTCAGGGCCACGGCAGGCAGACGGCGAGCGAGCGGCAGCTGGCGGGCCGCCTCCAGCGCGCGGATGCGGCGCGCCACGGCATGGCCGTCCTCGTCGCCCAGGGCGATGTCGCAGATCAGCACGTCGGGCCAGTCGGCCGCCTCGCGCTCGTCCAGCCGCTGCAAGGCCTCGTGCCCGGACGGCACCGGCTCGACCTGCGCGCCTTCGCTCTCCAGCAGGGCGGCCAGCGAAGCCAGGGCATCCTCGTCGTCATCGACGCACATCAGCCGTACGCCGGCCAGGCTCCGCCCGGCGTCGGAGGGGATCGCCGTGACGCCGCCGGCGGGCGACGCGGACTCCTTGGCCACGGGCGCCTCGTCCGCCGCCGCCATGGCCGGCGGCGCCAGCACGGGCAAGGGGAATTCCACCTGGTACAGCTGCATGTCCGGCGCCGCCTCGCGCTGTACCGTCAGGTGCCCGCCCGCCTCGTTCACCAGGGTGCGGAGCTCCAGCGTGTCCGGCGGGCCGGAGGATTCGTCCAGCCGCCCGTGGCAGGCCACGCTCAAGCGGCTGCACAAGCCCTCGCGCGACAGCCGGGCCTCCATGCGACCACCCGTCGCGCCATGCAGGGCCAGGGCGCACAGCAGCTGCACGATACGTGCGATGCGGCTGGCATCGCCCAGCACATGGGCCACGGCCATGTCCAGGCTGGTGAACAGCTCGATGCCATGGGCCGACAACTGCTCATGCAGGCTGTCCAGCGCCAGGATGAGCAGGCCAGCCAGGTTGACCGGATGCTGGCTCAGCCGCCGAGCCAGCGTCTGCGCATGGGCCTGCTGCCGCTGCAGCTCCCACAGCTGCGCATAGAGCCCGGCGCGTTCCAGCAGGGCCTCGTGCCGCCCCTGCTCGACGATGCGGCCGCGGTCCATCACGATGATCTGGTCCGCATGGACGATGGTGGACAGCCGGTGCGCGATGATCAGTGCCGTCCGGTCGCGCGCGGCCTGGTCCAGCGCGGCCTGGATCGCACGTTCGGCACGGGTGTCCAGGGCCGAGGTGGCTTCGTCCAGGACCATGATGGGCGGGTTCTTCAGCAGCGCCCGCGCGATGGCGATGCGCTGCTTCTCACCGCCTGACAGGCGGGCGCCGCGCTCACCCACCACGGTGTCGTAGCCCTCGGGCAGCAGCCGGATGAACTCGTCCGCCTGCGCCAGCCGCGCGGCGGCCTCGATGTCCTCGCGCGAGGCGCCCGGGCGGCCGTAGGCGATGTTGTAGGCGATGCTGTCGTTGAAGAGCATGGGCTCCTGCGGCACGATGCCGATGGCCTCGCGCAGGCTCTTGAGCGTCACCTCGCCCAGCGCTTGTCCGCCGATCGTGATGCGGCCCCCGTCGGGCTCGTACATGCGCATCAGCAGCCGCGCCAGCGTGGACTTTCCGGACCCGCTGCTGCCCACGATGGCAAAGCTCTGCCCATGCGGAATCTCCAGCGACAGGTCTTGCACGACGCGCCGCTGCGGCTCATAGCCGAAGTCGATGTGCTCGAAGCGCACCGTCGTGTCGTCCAGCTGCAGCGGCCGGGCCTGCGGCGCATCGCGGATGTCCACGCGCTGCCGCAGCAGCATGAACAGCCG
This sequence comes from Burkholderiaceae bacterium, assembly GCA_041913905.1. GTDB lineage: Bacteria > Pseudomonadota > Gammaproteobacteria > Burkholderiales > Burkholderiaceae_C > Roseateles_B. The sequence goes on from JAYSEK010000060.1 coordinate 3,480, forward strand.
CTCGGTGTTGAGCAGGGCGTCGCGCGTTTCCCTGAACACGAAGCCCAGCGTGTTCAGCGGCAGGAAGACCTGGATCAGGTAGGCATTGACCAGCACCAGGTCGCCGATGCTCATGCGTCCGGCCACCGTATCGCGACCGGCGACCAGCATGGCGCCGCCCACGCCCAGGGCGATCAGCGCGGCCTGCCCCAGATGCAGGGCCGAGAGACGGCGCTGGCTGTGCACCGCGCCCTCCACCCATTGCGACAGCACTGCTCGGTAGCGCTGCTGCTCGTCAGCCTCCCGCCCGTGCGCCCGGACCGCCTCGTAGTTCAACAGCGTGTCCAGCAGCAGGCCGCGGGCCTGGTTGTCGTACTCGTTCATCACGCGCTGGCTCTCGATGCGGGCCCGCGTCTTCCAGGCCGTCCACGCCGCGTAGGCCACCAGCGTGGCGCCGATGATCGCCAGGAAGCGCCCGCCATAGCCCAGGCTCAGCACCCGCAGCACCGCCATGAACTCCACCGCTGTCGGCAGCACCGTGAACACCCCCGCGCCCAGCAGGTAGCCCAGTCCGTCGGTCCCGCGTTCCACCCCGCGCAGCAGGCTGCCGGTCTGCCGCTTCGCATGAAAGCGCGGGCTCAAGGCCAGCAAGTGGGCAAAGGCACGCTCCGCGTAGTCGCCCACCACCTGCTTGCCCACGCGGGCGAACGCCAGGTCGCGCAGCTCGGTGAAGAGCGCCGAGGCATAGCGCAGCGCCGCATAGGCGATCAGCAGCCAGACGGGCAGCATGAGGCCGGCGCCCAGCGAGCCGGGGTCGGGCGTCAGCCGATCGACGATGGCCTTGAGCAAGCCCGGCACGCCCACGGCAGCCAGCTTGGAGAGCAGCAGCAGCAGCAGGGCCAGCAGCACGCGCCAGCGCCAGGGCCGCAGGAAGCGCCAGAGCTCGGTCAGCATCTGCGGCACGGCAAGGGTTGGCAGTCCAGCTTCATCCATTGAGCGCTACCCGCAAACGACGTACCTGCCAGCCATCGCCAGGCGTTGCGCAAGCAAGGGCAAACGCCGCAAGAACTGCAGAAAAAACGGCCGCGCTCCCGGCCGGGGCACGGCGTCGCGGACGCGACGGCGATGCAGGGCCGGGCGGGCACGGGCCTTGCTGCAGTGGGGTCTGAAGCCAAGCAGGAGCAAGCATGACCCAGGCTGCCGACATCATGACGCCGGACCCCGTCACCATCACCCCGCGGGCCACGCTGCAGCGGGCGGCGCAGCTGATGGATGAGTTCAACGTCGGCGCGCTGCCGGTGTGTGAAGGCCAGCAGCTGCTGGGCATCATCACGGACCGCGACATCGCCGTCCGCTCGGTGGCCGCCGGGCAGGATCCGACGGCCACCCTGGTCAGCGAGGTGATGAGCAGCAAGGTGCGCGTCTGCCGCTGCCATGTCGATGTGGGCGAGGTGCTCGGCGAGATGGCGCGGGTGCAGATCCGGCGCCTGCTGGTGCTGGACGAGGCGCAGCATCTGGTCGGCGTGATCTCGCTGGGCGACTTCGCCGTGCGCGACCCGGCCGGGGTGGAGGCCACCCTGCGATCGATCTCCCTGCCGGGCCGGCCCGAGCGCGCGCCAGCGGCTGGCAGCGCCGCCCCAGTTCGCCGCACCGGGGTCTCCACCGTCTGACTCGACCCTAGATCGCCACGCGCTGCCCCTTGATGGCCTCCCACTGCGCCTCGATGTAGCGGGCGTCCTCCTCGCTGCGAGGCTGCAGGCTCAGCAGGATGCCGCCCTCGCGCAAGCCAGTCTCATAGCTCCTGATGCGCTCCTCCGGGATGGCCCAGCCGATCAGGGCGCCCACCAGCCCGCCGGCAGTGCCCCCCAGCCCGGCGCCGGCCAGCGCGGCGGCCAGGGGTCCGGCCACCACCAGCCCCAGGCCGGGAATGGCCAGCGTGGTGCCGGCCGCCGCGATGGCGGCCGCCACTGCACCCAGCGCACCGCCGATGCTGGCGCCCAGCCCCGTGCCCTCCGCTGCCTTGGAGCCCAGTTCGGTGCTGCGTCCGGTGCCGGTCGGAAAGAGACGGTGCCGGGTGTCCTCCGTCATCAGCACATTGACCTCCTCACGGCGGTAGCCGCGGTCCACGGCCTTCTGGTAGGCCAACTCGGCACTTTCGCGGTCGGGAAACAGCGCCGTGACATGAGGAATGGAGGAAGCGGCCATGGTGAATTTCTCCTTGGATGGATGCTGGGAAATACGGCACACCGGTGCCGTAGCGGGGCTGCGCAGCGCGCCGCCTGGCCGGGCATGGCAAGCGTCGCGCCCAGCACCTTCCCCATCGGACCGGCGAGCGCCGCGCGCCTGCGCCGGCATGGGGATTGCCTTGGCAGCCCCACCTACGTCACGGAGTTCCCCATGCCGACACCCCAAACGAAATCCAGAACCGTCAACCGCATCCGATCCAAGGCACGCGGCGAGCTGCTCGCCCAGCTCAAGGACGACCACCAGCGCGTCAAGAAGGCCTACACGAAATTCCGCAAGCTGGATGCGGTCGAAGACGCGGCGCAGCGCCGCGAGCTGGTGAACCAGGTGCTCGACGAGTTGAACCTGCACACCCAGCTGGAGGAAGAACTGCTGTACCCGGCCGCCAGGGACGCAATCGCAGAGCCCGCGCTGATCGATGAAGCGGAGGTGGAACATGAGATGCTGCGCCTGCTGATGGAGCAGCTGCGCGCCCGCCCGTCGGACGACGCCGAGGACTCGGACACCGCCGACCGCGATGCCCGCTTCACCGTGCTATGCGAATACACGCTTCATCACGTCAAGGAGGAAGAGCGCGAAATGTTCCCGCAGCTGGTGAAGGCCAAGCTCGACTGGCCGGCCCTGCTGAGCGAGTTCGTCGAGCGCCGCTCGACCATGAGCCCCTCGTTCTCCGGAGATGGGCAGGACGCCGGCCCGCAGAGCACGGGCATGCAGAAGCAGCAACGGGCGGCGCGCGACGGCGATGGCGGCAGCGACGATGACAAGGGTGGCCAGGGCACTGCCGGTGGCGACGGCACTGATGCTGATGCTGCTGATGCCGATGTGGAGGGCGATGCCGCAGACCGCAGCAGCGGACGGCTGCGGTCTGCAACAGCTCCGCGCTCCGGCTGAAGCGGCGCCACGCGGGCCGCTGCCCTCAGCGGCTTGCCCGTGCGATCAGCAGGCCCAGCGCAGCGGCCACCGCGATGGCCCGCATCGGATGCTCGCGCACCGTGTCGCGCAGGCTTTGCGTCCACTCCTCGCCCTCGTCGCGCACCTGGCCCGCCCGCCGGCGCAAGGAGCCGCCAGTCGCGCGCATGCCGTCCTGCAAACGCTGCAGGCGGGGTCCGACCACGCCGGCCAGCCGGTCGATGCCGGCATGCGCGCGATCGACCCAGCGATCCAGCCATTCGCCGGTCGCAACCGGCGATGAAGCCTCGGCCGAAGCGCCCCGCGACGATCCGGCCGCGGGAGTCGCCGGACGGCGCTCCCCGCCGTCGCTGAGCAGATCGTCACCTGGAGAGACGCCACCGGGCGGCATCCCCGAGGGGACTGGCGGCGCCGAGGCGCCAGGGGATGGAACAGGAACTTGCGAAGCAGATAGGGGCATGGCGGATCTCGACTGCAAAATGGGGTCAGGGGGTCAGGTATTGCCCCGGGCCAGCCCGGTTGACGACAGCTTGACGCCAGCGGGGTCCGGGGCAGACGAAGCGGCACGACCGCACGAAAAGACGCGCAACGACGGGGTGCCTGCGCTAGGCGCGGCAAACGGCGGGCCGCAGCGCATCGCCAGGCCCTGCAGGCACGACGCTTGCAATGGGCGTCGCATGCCAAGCTACAAACAACGCTTCCCTGCCGCTCCCGGCGCTGCGCCGGGCTTCGACTACCTGATCGTCGGTGCCGGATTTGCCGGCAGCGTGATGGCCGAGCGCCTGGCCAGCCAGGCAGGGCAGCGCGTGCTGGTGGTGGACCGCCGTCCACACCCGGGCGGCAACGCCTGGGATCACTACAACGCCGACGGCCTGCTCGTCCACCCCTATGGGCCGCACATCTTCCACACCAACTCGGCTGAGGTGTTCGGCTACCTCTCGCAGTTCACGCGCTGGCGGCCCTACCAGCACCGCGTGCTGGCCAGCGTCGACGGCCAGCTGCTGCCCATGCCCATCAACCTCGACACCGTGAACCGGCTCTACGGCCTGCAGCTCAACAGCGCCGAGCTGGAAGACTTCTTCCAGCAACGCGCCGAAAAGGTCAGCCCGGTGCGGAGTTCGGAAGACGTGGTGGTCTCACGCATTGGCCGCGAGCTCTACCTCAAGTTCTTTCGCGGCTACACGCGCAAGCAGTGGGATCTGGATCCCTCCGAGCTGGATGCCAGCGTCACTGCGCGCGTTCCCGTGCGCACCAACCGCGACGACCGCTACTTCACCGACACCTACCAGGCCATGCCACTGCATGGTTATGCGCGGCTGTTCGAAGCCATGCTGTCGCACCCGCGGATCCAGCTGATGCTCAACACCGACTACCGGGACGTCGTGCACTGCATCCCCTGGCGGCACATGATCTACACCGGCCCCATCGACAGCTTCTTCGACCACTGCTTCGGACGCCTGCCCTACCGCAGCCTGCATTTCGAGCACCAGACGCTGACGCTGCCCCGCCACCGCGAGCACCAGCAGCCCTGCGCCACCATCAACTACCCCAACGACTACGCCTACACGCGGGTGACCGAGTTCAAGCACCTGACAGGCCAGGTGCACCCGGCAACAGCCCTGGTCTACGAGTACCCGCAGGCCGAGGGCGACCCGTACTACCCGGTGCCGCGGGCCGAGAACACGGCCCTGTATCGTCGCTATGAGGACGAAGCCGCCCAGCTGAGCGACGTGAGCTTCATCGGCCGGCTGGCCAACTACAAGTACTACAACATGGACCAGGTGGTGGCCCAGGCGCTCAGCCATTTCAAGCGGCTGCAGGGACAGCCGCCCGCTCCATGAAACGCCGTGCGCGAGCCGCGCAATCGCGCATCCGCACCGGCGGGCGCCCCGGCGCCGGCGTGCGACGCTGCCACGCACCGGCGCGGGCGGCGGTGGATTCGCTGTCCGTGGCGGGCGAAGAAGACCCCGGGGCGGCGCTGGACGACTTCACGACGCCCGTCGTTGCTGGCGCGCCCCAAGGCCATCCCGGCGGCCGGCGCAAGCAGGACTGAAGGCGCTGACCGCGCTGAGCACGCTGAACGCCCTGCCAAGGCCGGCCCAGAGATGGCACAAGGATTGCCACGTCCGCAGGCCTGGCCCCATTGGGTCGAACAGAAGGAGCCTTCATATGGTCAATCTCATCGTATTGCTCGTCATCGGCGGCCTCATCGGCTGGATCGCCAGTCTGCTGATGCGCACCGACGGGCAGCAGGGCATCTTGTTGAACGTCGTCGTCGGCATCGTCGGCGCTGCCATCGCCGGCATCTTCATCTCGCCAGTCCTGGGCATTCCGACGATCAACCAGGGCGTCTTCAGCTTTGCTGCGCTGCTGGTCTCGCTGCTGGGCGCGGTGATCCTGCTGGCCATCGTCAACCTCATCCGGCGCGGACGGGCGCGCTGAGCCGCGAAGCCGCTCAGGCGCTGCCACGGCCACGGCCGTGGCGCCGCCGGTAGGCCTGCATCATGGGCGTGACCGATACGCCGTGCAGCAGGATGGACAAGGCGACGCTCAGCAGCGTCGCGGCAGCCAGTGAATCAGCCAGCGTCTGGTCCACGCCCTGCTCCAGGGCCAGGCAAAGGTAGAACAGCGAGCCCAGCCCGCGGATGCCGAACCAGGCCAGCAGCCGCCGCTGGCCTCTTTGCAAAGTGCCTGCTGGCAAGACCAGCAGCACGGACAGCGGTCTCACCAGCAAGACCATGGCCAGCGCAAAGCCCAGCGTCCAGGCCGTGATGTAGACGCTGTGCAGAGCCAGGCCCAGCGCCAGCACCGACACGGCTTCCACCAGGCGCTCGACCCGCGAGCCGAAGGCATGGCACCGTTCAGGCAGCGAGGTCACGGCAGACTCTGCAATCCCGCCGCGTACGGATTGCAGGAGCACCAGGCCCGCGCAAAAGACCAGCAGGAAGGTGGAGGTCTGCGTCGCCCGGGCGAGGCCGCAGGCAAGCGCCACCATGCCGACGTAGAGCAGCTCGTCGCGGCCCAGGCGCTCGCCTTGCGCGTGCCGAAAACGCAGCAACCAGCTCAGCAGCCAGCCCAGCGCCAGCCCCAGCAAGGCGCCGCCGCCCATGGGCCAAAGCAGGTCGTTCCACCACCAGTGCAGGCTGCCCAGCGGTCCGCCCACCCCCAGTTCGTGCAGGCCCGCCAGCCCCAGCGCCAGCATCACCGCCGGCGCCACGCTGCTGTCGTTCAGCGCGCCTTCGGCCGTCAGGGACTGGCGCAGCGCATCGCGGTCCGCCTCGGAGCGGACTTGCACCTCCGAAGCCAGCACCGGATCGGTCGGGGCCAGGATGCTCGCCAACAGCAAGGCAGCCGCCCAGGGCAGGCCCAGCAGCAGCATACCTGCCAGGGTTCCCAGCACGATGGCCAGCACCACGCCCGGACCGGCCAGGAGCAGGGCCACCGCCCAGCTCCGCAGATTGGGCCCGACGCGCAAGCGAAGGCCGACCGCGAACAGCGACATCAGCAGGGCCAGTTCGGCGGCCAACCTCAGCAGCGGTGCCTTGCCGGCCCACAGCTCCGCCGGCGGCGCGCCCAGCGCCAGGCCCGCCAGCCAGCCGACGAGCAGGTACACCACGGCCGCCGTCAGCGGCAGCCGACGCAGCAGGCGGTCCCACAGCGCCAGCACCAGCAGCACGAGGCCGAACATCAACAGTAGCTGCGTCAACATCGCTCAGCTCCTCCGCCGATCCGGCAGCGCCCATGCCCGCATCCAGCCTGCAAGGCCCGGACAAGCTTGCCGCAGAAATTGCGCAGCGCCCGGCGAAGCGACGGTGCCGTGCCGACGCCCCTGCCGCCCGCCCCTCAAGGCGGTGCTGGCCCACGGCACAGCGATTGCCCTGCGGCCTGCCACGACACACAGGACCTGCGCATGATCACTCTCGGATTGAATGCCTGCTTCCACGACCCCGCCGCAGTGCTGGTACGCGACGGCCAGGTGGTCGCCGCGGCCGAGGAAGAGCGCTTCACGCGCATCAAGCACGGCAAGCGCCCCCTCCCCTTCACGGCTTGGGAACTGCCCTGGCATGCCATCGACTACTGCCTGGGCGAAGCAGGCATCACCCTGGCGGAGGTGGACCATGTGGCCTACAGCTTCAATCCCCAGCTGTTCGTGGAGGAACGCGGGAATGACGAGCGCTGCTTCGTGCTGCCCTTGGAGCCCTCGGCCAGCGACAAGGGCGACTGGGAGAGCCCGTGGGATCCGCTGTTCGCGACCTATGTGAGCTGCGCGCCACGGCTGCTGGTCGACGCCGTGCCCTACCATCTGCGACGACGCTTCGCCGGCGTTCGCCACGACCAGGCGCCCTACGAATGGCACTTCGTCGCCCACCATCTGTGCCACCAGGCCAGCGCCTTCCTGGCTTCGCCCTTCGAGCGCTGCGCGGTGATGACGCTGGACGGCCGCGGCGAACGCGCGAGCACCAGCTATGGCCGCTACAGTGAGCAGCGCTACAGCGTGCTGGGCGAGGTGCTGGTGCCGCATTCGCTGGGCCTGCTCTACGAACGGGTGACCGCCCACCTGGGCTTTCTGCATTCCAGCGACGAATACAAGGTCATGGCCCTGGCCGCCCTGGGCACGCCGCGCTACGCCGCCCTGCTGCGCGAGCATTTGCGAACCGGCGCCCAGGGCCAGTTCCAGCTGACGCCGCTGGACATGGAGCAGGCCTTCGGCCCCGCGCGCGCGCCGGGTGCCCCGCTCGATGAGCGCCAGCTGGACCTCGCGGCCTCGCTGCAGGACCTGCTGGAAGACACCGTGCTGAATCTGGCGCGCTGGCTGCGCGAAGTCAGCGGCGAGCGCCAGCTGGCCCTGGCGGGCGGCGTGGCGCTGAACTGCGTGATGAACGCGCGCCTGCGCGACAGCGGGCTCTTCGACAGCATCTGGATCCAGCCCGCAGCCGGCGATGCCGGCACGGCACTGGGCGCGGCCTTGTGGGTCGACGCGCGCGAGCGCCTGGTGCGCGACGAGGCCGATGCCGCGCTGGACCGCGCGCCCGCCCCCGACATGAGCGCCAATGGTCCCGTCTATCCGCTGGCACCGCGGCGCTGGCAGATGGACCACGCCAACCTGGGCCCGGCCTACGAAGACCCCGAGATCGAGGCCCTGCTGCAATGGGCACGGCTGGCCTACGAGCGCCTGGACGACGTGGCCGAGCGTACGGCCGAGCTCCTCGCCGCCAACCGCGTCGTCGGCTGGTTCCAGGGACGCATGGAGTTCGGCCCGCGCGCCCTGGGCGCCCGTTCCATCCTGGCCTCGCCCATGGACCCGGCGATGCAGGCGCGGCTCAACGAGCTGAAAGACCGCGAGGACTTCCGCCCGGTGGCCCCCGCCGTCCCGGTGGAAGATTTTGCCGACTGGTTCGAGGCGGGTCCGGCCAGCGGCGCCGGCTCGCCCTTCATGCTGTTCGTCCATCGCCTGCAGCCGGGCCGGCGCGAGCTGATTCCTTCGGCCTGTCATACCGACCAAAGTGCGCGGGTGCAGACGGTCGACCCGGCCATCCATCCCAGATTCCATGCCTTGCTGCAGGCCTTCGGTCGGCGCACCGGCGTGCCGGTGCTGATCAACACCTCCTTCAACGTGCGCGGGCAGCCCATCGTCTGCACGCCACGCCATGCGCTGGAGGCCTTCGTCAGCACGCCGCTGGATGCGCTGGTGATCGGCAACTTCCTGCTGGTCAAGCCCGAGCTTCGCCAGCTCACACCGGGCGCGGTCTAGCGCTTGTCGCGCGCCGACGGCCCGGCACGGGGATTGCCTGATGAAGGCGTCGGCGCAGGGCCCGACGCCACCACGACGAGGAACAGACCATGAACCAGCAGCATCGGAACGAACCGGAAGAGGCCCGCGATTCGGCGCTCGGCGCCGAACAGGACGAAGAGAAGCTGCGCCAGCGTCCGCAGGAAAAGCAGGGGCAGCAAGGAGAGCCCCGCGAGCGCCGTGCCGGAATGGGCGCGGACGAGGACGCCGAACAGGACACGCAAGAGTAAGGACTTCACCTCCCATGGGTGCCTCCCGGCGCCCACTTGGCCCGGGTCGTGAGATCCGGGCCCTTTTTCCTCTCAACCAGGAGCGACGCCATGCACCAGCCTTGCCATGATCGCCTCTTCAAGCGATGTCTTTTTCTTACAGCCCTCGCAGCCACTTGGGCCACCAGCGGCTGCGCCTCCATGGACGAACGTGACCGCCGCACCGCCACGGGTGCCGCGGTCGGTGCGGCCACCGGTGCGGTGGTCGGATCGGTCGCCGGTGGCAAAGCCGGCACCGGCGCGGTGATCGGCGGCGCGCTGGGCGCGGTGGCCGGCAACGTCTGGTCGCGCCGCATGGAGGCCAAGCAACGCGCGATGGAACAGGCCAGCGCCGGCACCGGGGTCGAAGTCAGCCGTACCAAGGACAACCAGTTGCGCCTGCACGTGCCCGGAGACCTGTCCTTCGACGTCGGCCGCGCCGATCTGCGACCGGCCATGCGGCCGGTGCTGGATCAGTTCGCCCGAGAACTGGACAGCGGCATGCAGGTCCAGATCATCGGCCACACGGACAGCACCGGCGGCGATGCCGTGAACCAGCCGCTGTCACTGCAGCGCGCCGAGACGGTGCGCGACTACCTCGCCGCACGCGGCGTTCCGCTGTCGCAGATGACGGTGGCGGGCCGCGGTTCGCGCGAACCCCTGGCCAGCAACGACACTGAACAGGGCCGCGAGCGCAATCGCCGCGTCGAGATTCTGCTGCGGGAACATGCGGGCTGAGCATCGCTGAGCCGCACCCTCAATGGCGCTGAGGCGGGTCTGGCACCTTTGCCCCCGCCTTGCGCGCCCGTGAGAGGCCGATGGCAATCGCCTGCTTGGGGTCGGTCACCGTCTTGCCGCTGCGTCCGCTCTTGAGCTTGCCGCGCTTTTCCTCATGCAGGGCCTTGGCCACTTCCTGCTGCGCCTTCTTGCCGTACTTCGCCATCGTCGACCTCCTCGATCACACTGGACAGACACCGGACAGCGCCTGTCTGCAGCTGGCAAGCACCATGCCGCGGTATGGCAATTGCCCGACGCAACTGCCGGCACAGGACCGGTCTGAGCAACGCCAGCGAAGGAATCTGATGGCCAACCGCAAGTCGCCCCCCGCCTCCCCTGCTGCGCGCCGTGGCGGCGCCTCTTCCCGAAGCGCCAGAAGCACGGCGCCGGACCCAGCCGCGCAGGGCCTGGGTTCGGCGATGAGCACGATGTCAGGCCCGGCACAGCTGGACGGCGACCCGCTGGCCGCGGCAAGCGTGCACACCGAGGCCCAGCTCAAGCTGCTGCGCCGAGCGCTCGGGACGCAGGCGCTGGCCCAGGCCATGCCGTCCAACCGCCTCAAGGCTGCCGAGTACGGGCGCGCGCAGGCCTTCGAGCCCCTGGCGGGCGAGCCGCTGGCCTCCGGGCCGGACGAGGTCACGGCCAGCACGGTCACCGAGGGGCAGGCCTCGCACAAGGTCGGCGATGGGCTGCCGGAGTGCGGCTACAACGCCGATATGGCTTCTCTCTGTCAAGCGGCAAGACCTGACCCTCTGCGCTGCAGATGAT
>JAYSEK010000061.1:0-13580 GCA_041913905.1 Burkholderiaceae bacterium
ATCAGGGGTCATTGAATTTGATTCTGGGAGTTCTGACCATCGGCATTCACCCCGCATCACCAGTGTTCATGCGGGTTTCGGGTGTTTTGCATGGTCGACTCGATGGTCGTCTTGAGCAACTGCTCCACGCCGGCTTCGCCCAGCACGCGCCGGAAGCGCCCGATCTGCGTGGCGTCGCAGGGCAGCTTGCTCTGGTAGTACTCCATGCCGCTGAAGAGCTGCCAGACCACGTTCTCCGACCAGCGCTCCACCACCGATTCGTCGCTCTCGTTGAACGCGTGCTTGAGGTACAGCAGCGAGACCATCAGCCGGATCGGCAGGCGCGGCCGGCCCGCGCGGCTGACGCCGCCGGCGGCCACCACCAGCGTGGGGCCAAACATGTCAGCGTCCTCGCGAGACTTGCCCATGCGGGCCTTGCGTGCGAACAACGGCGCCAGCGAGGCTTCAATCTGCGACCAGGGCATGCGACGGGCCAGTACCGCCAGCGGGTGGCGCGGGTCGACCATGCCATCCAGCCGTGCGCGGAAGAAGTCGTCGGTCGCCATCGCCAGCCCTCCAGAACTCCCAGGAATCAGGGGTCATTGAATTTGATTCTGGGAGTTCTGACCATCGGCATTCACCCCGCATCACCAGTGTTCATGCGGGTTTCGGGTGTTTTGCATGGTCGACTACTTCCAGCACACCCAGGGACGACGGGCGCTTGAAGAGATGGACGCATGGGTGAGGCGTCGAATGCGGCTGATCGCCTGGAGACAGTGGAAGCGCCCGGCTACACGGGAATCGCGTCTGCGAGCGCTTGGCCTGGACGCGCATCGAGCATGGAAGTCGAGCGTCAACGGGAGGGGACCGTGGTGGAATGCCGGGGCCAAACACATGGTGGCCGCAATGCCGCCGAAGTACCTTGCCAACATGGGGCTGGTCTCGCTGGTGGATCTCCACCAGCGGCTCCAGCGTTTTACTTGAACCGCCGGATGCGGACCCGCATGTCCGGTGGTGTGAGAGGGCTGAGGGGGTGACCCCTCACCCTACTCGATCGCCCGGTTCAGGCCAGCAGCCCGAATACGGCCGGCACCTTGTCCGGCAGGGCAGGGCGCCTCTTGCGCCATTGCGCTACGGTGCCGCTGCAGCTGAAGCCCTGGGCGAGCGTGAGGCCGCAGCTGAGCGTCAGGCGCGTCTCGGGGCGCAGTGCCGCCAGCAGCGCGTCGAGCAGGGCCTCGTTCCGATAGGGCGTCTCGATCATCAGCTGGGTCTGCTGGAAACGCTGCGAGAGCTGCTCCAGCTCCTTCAGTCGTGCCGCACGCGAGGCTGGGTCCACCGGCAGATAGCCGACGAAGGCGAAGCTCTGGCCGTTGAGGCCGCTGGCCGCCAGCGCCATCAGGAGCGACGAGGGGCCGCTCAGAGGCAGCACGGGGACGCCGGCCTGATGCGCCATCGCAACGAGGCGGGCGCCCGGGTCGGCCACCGCAGGCAGGCCCGCTTCGGAAATCAGACCGAGGTCATGCCCCGCCAGTGCCGGCGCGAGCAGCGCCTGCCAGGCCGCGTCATCGCCCGCGGCGGGCCGGCCACCCTTGGGCGGTCGGGGCAGTTCCTGGATCTGCAGTTCCTGCAGCGGGCGTGCCAGCGGGTGGAGTGCGTCGACGCGCTTGAGGAAGGCCCGCGTGGTCTTGGCGTTCTCGGCGGCCCAGAACTGCAGCCCGGCAGCACAGCGCAGCACCTCGTCGGGGATGACCCATCGCAGGTCCACGGGCGTGCACTCGACGCCGAAGTCCAGGGTGTTGGGCACGAGGATCAGCCGTCCCTTGCGGCTGGACACCGCTGTCATGCGGCCTCCAGCGGATTCAGTCCGCCCTCGCGCAGCATGCGGGCCACCCGGATCAATGGCAGTCCGATCAGGGCGGTGGGGTCGTCGGAGTCGATGGCGTCAAGCAGGGCAATGCCCAGGCCTTCGGACTTGGCACTGCCGGCACAGTCGTAGGGCTGCTCGGTGCGGAGGTAGTGCTCGATCTCGCCGTCGCTCAGGTGCCGGAAGCGCACACGGACGGGGGCCAGGTCTTGCTCCTCGTAGCCGCTGGCCTGGCAGACCACCGCCAATGCCGTCTGGAACACGATCGTCTTGCCGCGCATGGCCTTGAGCTGCTCAACGGCCCGCTCGTGCGTGCCGGGCTTGCCGATGGGCTGGCCGTCGAGGTCGGCGACCTGGTCGGAGCCGATCACCAGGGCGTTTGGAAACTGCGCGGCCACGGCGCGTGCCTTGGCCAGCGCCAGGCGCTGCGCCAGTGCGGCGGGCGCTTCGCCCGGTTGCGGGGTTTCGTCAACTTGAGGGGCGCAGACGGCGAAGGGCAGGTGCAGTCGCTGCAGCAATTCGCGCCGATAGCGGGAGGTGGAGCCCAGGATCAGGCGGGCATCCCGAGCGTCCGGAAGGGTGAAAGGGGTGGAACTCATGCGGCGGATTGTCCCATCGACGTGGCACGGGCAGCGCCGCTTGCGAGGGGCGCTCGTACACTTGCGGGCATGAAACAGCGTCAATTCGATCCCCTGAAGCTCGATGTCGAGGCCTTTGCGCGCGACGCGGGGCAGTTGGCTGGGGACTGGTCCATGACCGACCTGCCGCGACTGGCGGAGTCGGCTTCCGATGAATCCCCTGCGAGCTCCTGGCCGCCGCTGCGCTGGTCCGCGCGCGGCGAGCGCCTGACCCCGCGCGCCGCCGAGCCGCAGACCTGGCTGCACCTGGAGGCTGAAGCCACGGTGTCCCTGGTCTGTCAGCGCTGCCTGCAGCCTTATGCCCAGCCTCTGGCCGTCCAGCGCAGTCTGCGCTTTGTCCGCGATGAAGATCTGGCCGCCCAGCTGGATGCCGACAGCGACGAGGACGTGCTGGCCATGAGCCGCTCCCTGGACCTGCGCGAGCTGATCGAGGACGAACTGCTGCTGGAGCTGCCCCTGGTGCCGCGCCATGAGGAATGTCCGGAGCCCCTGGTCCATGCCGACGAGGAGCTTCCCGAAGCGGCCGAGGAGGACAAGCCCAATCCCTTCGCCGCCCTCGCGGCGCTCAAGGGCAAGGGGCGGTCGCAGTAAGCCCTGTGGCTGTGCCGCGCTTGGCTTGATCTGGCGTTGATGCCGCAGGCCGGCTGCATCGTCCCTGCGGTGGTGATGCCCGGTGGTGATGCATTGGCGATGCAGCCGATTTGCAAGGTGCGCATTTCAATGCTCGCCAAGCCATGCTAGAATCGCAGGCTTTCCCCGCTTTGCTCTACGTAATGGCAGTCTTTGACGGCAGTCTTTGACTGGCAGGATGGAGGGCATAGGACGGGATGCCGAGGCGTCGGTAGCGGGTACGCGCACGATTCACACGAATGCAGCTGCGGGCAGCAATGCCGCGCTGGATGAAGTCCGGATTCGTGCTGGTGAGTGCCTGGACCCGCCGAGCAAGCCTCAATCACCGAAGCCCCAGGAGAATTCACCATGGCCGTTCAGCAAAACAAGAAGTCGCCTTCCAAGCGTGGTATGCACCGTTCGCACAATGCCCTGACCAATCCGGGCACCGCCGTCGAGCCCACCACCGGTGAAGTGCATCTGCGTCACCACATCAGCCCCACTGGCTTTTATCGTGGTCGCAAGGTCCTGAAGACCAAGGCAGACGCCTGATTGACCTGGAAGGCACCCGCTGCGGTGCCGCCGTCAATGACAAGTCTGTGAAGCCCGGCTCGCTGTTGTATGCGTCGCCGGGCTTTTGTGCTTGAGCTCTCGCAATGAGGGGCTCCTTGCAGGGTGTGTCCGCTTGCCCCGGCTTCCGGGCTCGCGTAAGGTGCGCGGCTTGCGCAAGCAGTACCGACCGTACGGTCGGCGATGCGTCCAGTTCCGGTCCGAATCCTGATGTCCTCTCCTGAATCGAATGCGCCTGTATCTGCGGCGCCCAGCCGAATCCGCCTGGCGGTGGACTGCATGGGCGGCGATCATGGCCCCAGCGTCACGCTGCCTGCCTGCCGAGCCTTCCTGGCTGCCCATCCGGAGGCCGAGTTGCTGCTCGTGGGGCAGCCCGAGGCCTTGAAGGAGGCCCAGGCCTGGCCCCGCTGCGAGATCGTGCCGGCCAGCGAGGTCGTCACCATGGACGATCCCGTCGAGGTGGCCCTGCGTCGCAAAAGGGATTCCTCCATGCGCGTGGCCATCCAGCAGCTCAAGGCGGCCGACGGGCAGCCGGCGCGTGCGCAGGCCTGCGTGTCGGCGGGCAACACGGGCGCGCTGATGGCGGTGTCGCGCTATCTGCTCAAGACGCTGGAGGGCATCGACCGCCCGGCCATCGCCAGCGTGCTGCCCAACCAGACCGGCGGCTTCACCACCATGCTGGACCTGGGGGCCAATGTGGATTGCAGCGCCGAGCATCTGCTGCAGTTCGCCGTGATGGGCAGCGCCCTGGTCAGTGCGGTGGAAGGCAAGCCCGAGCCGCGCGTGGGTCTGCTCAACATCGGCGAGGAGATGATCAAGGGCAACGAGACCATCAAGCGCGCCGGCGAGCTGCTGCGCGCCGCGGACGCTGCCGGCCAGATCAAGTTCCACGGCAATGTGGAAGGCAATGACATCTTCAAGGCCACGGCCGACGTGGTGGTCTGCGACGGCTTCGTGGGCAATGTCGCGCTGAAGACGGCGGAAGGCCTGGCCAGCATGATCTCCACCTTCATCCGGCAGGAGTTCGGCCGCAATGTGCTGACCCGGCTGGTCGCCCTGATGGCCCTGCCCATCCTGCAGCGCTTCAAGAGCCGCGTGGACCACCGTCGCCTCAATGGGGCGGCCCTGCTGGGTCTCAGGGGCCTGGTCTTCAAGAGCCATGGCTCGGCAGATGCCGTCGCTTTCGAGACGGCTTTGAACAGGGCGTATGATGCCGCCCGCAACCGGCTGCTCGACCGGGTTCACGACCGCATCATCGCCACGCTGGGCCTCGACATGAAGGCCGCGCCCGCCTCTGCGGACGAACGGCAGGCAGGCGATGCAGGAGACAAGTCGGCTTCGGCCGTCCATGCTGCATGACTACAAGTTCCTCTCTGACAGCGCCCCGCTATTCCCGCATCCTGGGAACCGGGAGCTACCTTCCCGAAAAGCGCCTGAGCAATGCCGAGCTGGCGGCCCAACTGGCCCGCGATGGCATCGAGACCTCGGACGAATGGATCGTCGAGCGCACGGGCATCCGTGCCCGCCATTTCGCGGCGCCCGACCAGACCTCCAGCGACCTGGCCCTGCCGGCCGCCCGTGCGGCGCTGGAGGCGGCGGGCGTGGCTGCCGAGGAGATCGACCTCATCATCGTCGCCACGTCCACGCCGGACATGGTCTTTCCCTCCACCGCCTGCCTGCTGCAGCAAAAGCTGGGCATCGCCGGCAGCGCGGCCTTCGACGTCCAGGCGGTCTGCTCCGGCTTCGTCTACGGCCTGACCGTGGCTGACGCCATGATCAAGAGCGGGGCCGCCAGCAAGGCCCTGGTCGTCGGTGCAGAGACCTTCTCTCGCATCCTGGACTTCAAGGACCGCACCACCTGCGTGCTGTTCGGCGACGGCGCGGGCGCCGTGGTGCTGGGGGCCAGCGAGACGCCCGGCATCCTGGCCAGCCAGCTGCATGCCGACGGGCGCCATGCCGACATCCTCTGCACGCCGGGCACCGTGTCCGGCGGCCAGGTGCTGGGACATCCGCTGCTCAAGATGGACGGCCAGGCCGTGTTCAAGCTGGCCGTGGGCGTGCTGGAAAAAGTGGCCCGCGCGGTGCTTGAAAAGGCGGGCCGGACCGACGCCGACATCGACTGGCTGATCCCCCACCAGGCCAATATCCGCATCATGCAGGGCACCGCCAAGAAACTGAAACTGCCGCTTGAGAAACTGGTGGTGACGGTGGACCAACATGGCAATACCTCGGCGGCATCGATCCCGCTGGCGCTGGATGCCGCGGTCCGCTCGGGCCAGATCAAGAAGGGCGACACCGTGATGCTGGAAGGCGTAGGCGGTGGCTTCACCTGGGGCGCGGTCCTGCTGGACCTCTGAGCGCCCCGTCCACTGCAGAAGGAAGAGACAAGAGATGAGCGCGAGCTTCGCATTCGTGTTTCCCGGCCAGGGGTCGCAGACCGTGGGCATGCTGGACGCCTGGGGCGAGCACCCCGAAGTGCGCCGCACCCTGGAGGAGGCCTCCGCCGCCCTGGGCGAGGACGTGGGCGGCCTGATCAAGAACGGCCCCAAGGAACAGCTGGACCTGACCACCAACACCCAGCCCGTGATGCTGACCGCCGGCATCGCCTGCTATCGCGCCTGGCTGGCCGAGACCGGCCTGAAGCCGGCTGTCGTCGCCGGCCATTCGCTGGGCGAGTACACCGCCCTGGTCGCTGCCGAAGCCCTGAGCCTGGGCGACGCGCTGCCGCTGGTGCGTTTCCGCGCCCAGGCCATGCAGGAGGCCGTGCCGGTCGGTGCGGGGGCCATGGCCGCCATCCTGGGCCTGGACGCCAGCGCGGTGCGCGATGGCTGCGCCGCTGCCGCGGCAGAGGTGGGTGAAGCTGTCGAAGCCGTCAATTTCAACGACCCCAAGCAGACCGTGATCGCAGGCACCAAGGCCGGCGTGGACAAGGCCTGCGAGGTCCTGAAGGCGGCCGGCGCCAAGCGCGCGCTGCCCCTGGCCGTCTCGGCGCCTTTCCACTCCAGCCTGATGAAGCCGGCTGCCGAGCGCCTGCGCGAGCGTCTGGCTACGGTGGACTTCAAGCCCATGGCCATTCCCGTCATCAACAACATCGACGTTGGCGTCTGCGCCGATGCTGACGCGCTGCGCGATGCCCTGTACCGTCAGGCCTTTGGCCCTGTGCGCTGGGTGGAGATCGTGCAGGCCATCAAGGCACGCGGCATCAGCCATGTGATTGAATGCGGTCCGGGCAAGGTGCTGGCTGGCCTGGCCAAGCGGGTGGACGCCGAGATCCTCAGCGCCACGGTGCTGGATCCGGCCAGCCTGGCCGAGGCGCGCGCCCTGCTGGGTTGAGACGAACAAGACAGGACGAAACCATGAGCGAATCCATCAAGGGCCAGGTGGCCCTGGTCACCGGTGCCAGCCGCGGCATCGGCCGCGCCATCGCCCAGGCCTTGGCCGAGAAGGGCTACACCGTCATCGGCACGGCCACCAGCGAGTCCGGCGCCGCCAACATCAGCGAAGTCCTGTCGCCCCTGGGCGGCCGTGGCATCGTGCTGAACGTCAATGACGCCGCCGCCTGCGAAGCGGCCGTGGACGACATCGTCAAGGCCCATGGTGGGCTGCATGTGCTGGTCAACAATGCCGGCATCACCCGCGACACCCTGGCCATGCGCATGAAGGACGAGGACTGGGATGCCGTGATGGACACCAACCTCAAGGCCGTGTTCCGCATGAGCCGCGCCGTGATGCGCACCATGATGAAGGCGCGTTTCGGCCGCATCGTGAACATCACCTCGGTGGTGGGCGCCTCTGGCAACCCTGGCCAGGCCAACTACGCGGCGGCCAAGGCCGGTGTGGCCGGCATGACGCGCTCGCTGGCCCGCGAACTGGGCAGCCGCGGCATCACGGTGAACTGCGTGGCCCCCGGCTTCATCGCCACTGACATGACCGAAGTCCTGCCCGAGGCCCAGAAGGCCGCGCTGCTGGGCCAGATCCCTGCTGGTCGCCTGGGTGAACCCCGGGAGATCGCGCATGCCGTCGCCTTCCTGGCGTCGCCCGAGGCCGCCTACATCACCGGCACCGAGCTGCACGTCAACGGCGGCATGTTCATGAATTGAGTTAGCCCTTTTTTCCCCTTTGTGGCTGCGGACCTGTAGGTCGGCGGCCCACCGGATTCCCCCGGCCGGTGAAGGATCTTCTGAGTGCCCGGACACGCTCGTTCGGAGCCCCGCTAGGGGTGCCACTCTAGAAGCCTTAGAATCCCGGGTTGTTCCTTTGCAAACCCCTCTTGGAGGAGTCATGAGCGATATCGAAGCACGTGTCAAGAAAATCATCGCCGAGCAGCTCGGCGTGCCCGAAGCCGATGTGAGCAACGAGAAGGCCTTCGTCGCCGATCTGGGCGCAGATTCTCTGGACACCGTGGAACTGGTGATGGCACTCGAAGACGAGTTCGGCATCGAGATCCCCGACGAAGAAGCCGAGAAGATCACCACTGTCCAGCTGGCGATCGACTACGCTGTCAAGAACCAGAAGGCCTAAGGGCCGCGAGGGCCATGAGGGCCGCGCAGGCTGTCCGCCCTGCGGTTCTCCTGGCCACGGCGGGGCCGTCGTGCCCCGTGCTGTTTCCTCAAAGAACCTGCTGATCGCATGAGCCGTCGTCGCGTTGTCGTCACCGGTCTCGGCCTCATCAGTCCCGTGGGCAACACGGTGGCTGAAGGCTGGGCCAACATCCTGGCCGGTCAATCCGGTATTGATCGCATCACCCGTTTCGATGCCAGCAACTTCGCCTGCCAGTTCGCGGGCGAGGTCAAGGGCTTCGAGGTCGGCGACTATCTGTCCAGCAAGGAAGCGCGGACGATGGACCGCTTCATCCACTTCGGCCTGGCTGCTGCCATCCAGGCCGTGCAGGACGCGGGTCTGCCTACCAACGATCAGCTGAGCGAAGAGCAGGCTGAGCGCATTGGCGTGCTCATCGGTTCCGGCATCGGCGGCCTGCCGATGATCGAGGAAACCCATGCCGAGCTGACGGCGCGCGGACCGCGCCGCATCTCGCCTTTCTTCGTGCCCGCCTCGATCATCAACATGATCTCGGGACACGTCTCCATCAAATACGGTTTCCAGGGTCCGAACCTGGGGATCGTGACCGCCTGCACGACCGGCCTGCACAGCATTGGCGAAGCGGGTCGCCTGATCGAGTACGGCGACGCCGACGTCATGATCGCCGGCGGTGCCGAGTCCACCGTCTCGCCGCTGGGCGTGGGCGGCTTTGCCGCAGCCCGTGCGCTGTCCACCCGCAATGACGACCCCAAGACCGCATCCCGCCCCTGGGACAAGGATCGCGACGGCTTCGTGCTGGGCGAGGGCGCCGGCGTGCTGGTGCTGGAAGAGTACGAGCACGCCAAGAAGCGCGGCGCCAAGATCTATTGCGAACTGGCCGGCTTTGGCATGGGCGCCGACGCCTTCCACATGACCGCGCCCAATGTGGACGGCCCCAAGCGCTCGATGCGTGCGGCCCTGCGCAATGCCGGCATCAACCCGGACCAGGTGCAGTACATGAACGCGCACGGCACCTCGACGCCGCTGGGCGACGTCAACGAGACCAATGCCACCAAGCTGGCCTTCGGCGATCATGCCAAGCAGCTGGTCATCTCCTCGACCAAGTCCATGACCGGCCACCTGCTGGGCGGAGCGGGCGGCATCGAGTCGGTGTTCACCGTGCTGGCTGTCCGTGACCAGGTCGCCCCGCCGACCATCAATCTCTTCAACCAGGATCCCGAGTGCGACCTGGACTACTGCGCCAACACGGCCCGTGAAATGAAGATCGAGTACGCCGCCAAGAACAACTTCGGTTTCGGCGGCACCAACGGCACGCTGATCTTCAAGCGCGCCTGAGGCCTTCACGGCATGCGCCCCCAGCTGCCGTGATCGCCCATCAACGCCAAGCGCCCGCCTTCCAGCTGGAAGTGCGGGCGCCTTTTCTTTGGCGCGGCGCTACGGCTCTGTTGTGGGCGCTTGCGCTGCTGGCCGCTTGTGCTGCTGTCGCTGCGCAACTCGGGCAGCGCTTCGGGGCTGGGGCCTCGCTGGTCTGCTGGGCGCTGCTGATCCCGGGTCTGCCCGGCCTGATGTGGTGGGGCTGGCGAAGCGCGGCTGGCCGCGCCTGGCAGCTGTTGTGGGACGGGGGGCAGTGGGCGCTGCGCCCCGGTGAGGCGCAGCAGGCGGCGAGGCACGACGCCCCACGTCAGACGGTCGACGTGCAAGTGGCCGTCGACTTCGGCGGCCTGCTGCTGCTGCGTTGCCGCTTCGCGGATGCTGCGCGGCCGTCCGCGGTCTACCTGCCTTTGCTGGAGCGCGATCATCCATCAGCCTGGCTGCCCTTGCGCTGGGCACTATTCTCGGCACGGCGATTGCCGCCTGAAGCGCGCTGATCCGCCATGACTTGGGGCCTCCGGCCGCTGTGCATGCTTTGATACATGTCCGGCGTGCAAAGAAGGGCATCCCGGCGCCATGCGATGTCTGGGCCCTGCATGGGCATTGCACAATGGCGCCGGGCCCTGCAGTGCCTCACCGGGGTCGAAACAGAATCAAACCATAGCTATGAATCAAGCTTTCTCGCGGCAGCGCGTCCTGCCCCGTTCCTTCTCTTGCATGCTCAGCGCCCTGGCCTTGAGTCTCGGGATGGGTCTGGCCCTGGCGCCGGCGCCCGGTCTGGCACAGGCGCGCGAACTGCCAGACTTCACCGAGTTGGTGGAGCGCGTCGGGCCTGCGGTGGTCAACATCAAGACCTCGGAGAAGGCCAAACCTGCCGAGGCGCCGGCCATGGACGAGCAGATGCAGGAGTTCCTGCGCCGCTTCGGCATTCCCGTGCCGCGGCGCGGCGCGCCTCGCGGGGGCGATGACGATGCGCCCACTCGCCGCGGCCTGGGCTCGGGCTTCATCCTGAGCGGCGACGGCGTCGTGATGACCAACGCCCATGTCGTCGACGGTGCCGATGAAGTCCTGGTCACGCTGACGGACAAGCGCGAATTCAAGGCCAAGGTCATCGGGCTGGACAAGCGTACGGACGTGGCGGTGGTGAAGATCGAGGCCACCGGCCTGCCGCAGGTGAAGATCGGTGACAGCACGCGGCTCAAGGTCGGTGAATGGGTGCTGGCCATCGGCTCCCCCTTCGGCTTCGACAACAGCGTCACGGCAGGCATCGTCAGCGCCAAGCAGCGTGACACCGGCGACTTCCTCACCTTCATCCAGACCGACGTGGCCATCAACCCGGGCAACTCCGGCGGCCCGCTGCTCAATATGCGTGGCGAGGTGGTGGGCATCAACTCCCAGATCTACAGCCAGTCCGGCGGCTTCATGGGCATCTCGTTCGCGATTCCCATCGACGAGGCGGTCCGCGTCTCGGAGCAGCTGCGCGCGTCCGGCCGCGTGCAGCGGGGCCGCATCGGCGTAGGCATCGTGGACCTGTCCAAGGATGTGGCCGAGGCCATCGGCCTGGGCAAGCCCACGGGCGCCCTGGTGCAGCGGGTCGAGAGCGGCTCGCCGGCCGAGAAGGCTGGCATCGAGGGCGGCGATGTCATCACCAAGGTGGATGGCAGGACCATCCAGAGTGCTGCCGAGCTGCGCCGCTCGGTGGCGGCGATCAAGCCTGGCAGCAAGGCCACGGTGCAGGTCTTCCGCCGCGGCGCCACCAAGGACCTCACGCTCACCGTGGCGGAGCTGGAGGCCGACAAGCCCGCCAAGGCTCCCGCCGAACCGGAGGCCAAACCCGCGCCTGGCGCTGCCGCCGCCCTGGGCCTCACGCTGAGCGAAATCAGCGAGCAGCAGCGCAGGGAGCTGAAGCTGCGCGGTGGGGTGCTGGTCGAGAATGCCGAGGGGCAGGCTGCTCGCGCGGGCCTGCGCGAGGGCGACATCATCCTCTCGGTCGACAACGTCGAGGTGAGCAGCATCAAGCAGCTGCAGGCGCAACTGGCGAAGCTGGACAAGGCCAAGCTCATCAACTTCCTGGTTCGCCGCGGCGACGCGGTGAGCTTCGTGCTGGTCAAGCCTGCGCCGCGCTGAGTTGCTTGACCGAGGGCCGCGGGTGCCGGCCCGCGTGGGGCGCCCGGTGGCCTCCTGGAGATCGGCATTCCTAGTGACCTGGCAGGTCTTTCCGCAATGTGGAAATTCACCCTGCCAAGCTCGTTCTGATTCACGAGGTTTGCGCTCGCTTACATGAGGTGGCCAGCTGGGATTGAGGTGCTTCTAGGATAGAATGCAAGCCATCAAACGTTTGTTTGAGCGTGCTGTCCGCACGAGTGGCAAGGTCGCCCAAGCTGTCCCCAGGATGCTCACAAGAGCCTGTTGATAACTTGTGCATAAAATTCCTTGTTGGCGGGTCGCAACGGCCGGAAAGCCAATGACGGTGCGGTTTCCAGGCGGACGCTCGGCTACAATGGAAGCCCAACAAGCAGTTGCCATACGTTTTTGTTGGAAGGCGCGTCACCGTTTCGACGTGCCTTTTTTTTAGCTCCAGCACGGCGCTTCGCGCCTTCACATCGCTTCGCGATATGAGCTTGCGCTGCAACGACTCCGTCGTTGTGTCCACGGATCTGGCGCAGCAAAGAAAAGCATGAATCACATCCGCAATTTCTCCATCATCGCCCACATCGACCACGGCAAGAGCACGCTGGCAGACCGGATCATCCAGCGCTGCGGCGGGCTGTCGGACCGCGAGATGGAGGCGCAGGTTCTGGACTCGATGGACATCGAGCGCGAGCGTGGCATCACCATCAAGGCGCAGACCGCGGCGCTGCAGTACAAGGCGCGCGACGGGCAGGTCTACAACCTCAACCTGATCGACACCCCTGGGCATGTGGACTTCTCCTACGAGGTGAGCCGCTCGCTGTCCGCCTGCGAGGGCGCGCTGCTGGTGGTGGATGCATCGCAGGGCGTGGAAGCGCAGACCGTGGCCAACTGCTACACCGCCCTGGAGCTGGGCGTGGAGGTGGTGCCCGTCCTCAACAAGATGGACCTGCCGCAGGCCGACCCGGATCGCGCCAAGGCCGAGATCGAGGACGTGATCGGCATCGATGCCACCGACGGCATTCCCTGCTCGGCCAAGACCGGCCTGGGCATCGACGACATCCTCGAGGCCGTGGTGGCCCGCATGCCGCCGCCCAAGGGCGTGGTCGAGGCACCGCTGCGCGCCATGATCATCGACTCATGGTTCGACAACTATGTGGGCGTGGTGATGCTGGTCCGCGTGGTGGATGGCACGCTGAAGAAGGGCGAGCGCATCCGCATGATGGCCACCAACGCCGTCTATCCGGCCGACCAGCTGGGCGTGTTCACGCCCAAGAGCGAGCCGCGCGACCAGCTCAATGCGGGCGAGGTGGGATTCATCATCGCCGGCATCAAGGAGCTGGCCGCCGCCAAGGTGGGTGACACCATCACGCTGGAAAAGAAGCTGCCCAACAACCTGGGCCCTGCCGAAGAGGCCCTGCCGGGCTTCAAGGAGATCCAGCCCCAGGTGTTCGCGGGCCTGTACCCGACCGAGGCCAGCGAGTACGACCAGCTGCGCGACGCGCTGGAGAAGCTCAAGCTCAACGACGCCTCGCTGCGCTTCGAGCCGGAAGTCTCGCAGGCGCTGGGCTTCGGCTTCCGCTGCGGCTTCCTGGGCCTGCTGCACATGGAGATCGTGCAGGAGCGCCTGGAGCGCGAGTTCGACCAGGATCTGATCACCACGGCGCCCAGCGTGGTCTACGAGGTGCAGCTCGGCGATGGCGAGGTCATCGAGGTGGAGAACCCGTCCAAGATGCCCGAGATCGGCAAGATCCAGGAGATCCGCGAGCCCATCGTGACCGTGCATCTCTACATGCCGCAGGAATACGTGGGCCCGGTGATGACCCTGGCCAACCAGAAGCGCGGCGTGCAGATCAACATGGCCTACCACGGCCGCCAGG
>JAYSEK010000062.1:0-5631 GCA_041913905.1 Burkholderiaceae bacterium
GCGCAACCTTGCCAAGGTTGAGGTCGCGAGTTCGAGCCTCGTTTCCCGCTCCAGATCTGACAAGGGGAAGCACCGCTTCCCCTTTGTCGTTTTCAGGCTGGCTTTCATGCGCAAAGGCCTTGCGGCAGGGCGCCGCCCGGGCCGGCGCCGCAGATAATGCGCACCGTCAGCGACCCTTGCCCGGGTGGTGAAATTGGTAGACGCAGCGGACTTAAAATCCGCGGCCCTGAACGGGGCGTACGGGTTCGAGTCCCGTCCCGGGCACCAGTTCGCATGCGGTTGGAGCCGGCCTTGTGCCGGCTTTGTCGTTTCCGACGGCCCGCTCGGGGTGGCCGTGGTTTGCGGGAAGCCTGCAGGGCGCAGGCTGTGGCCTTGCGGGATCTTTCAGATGTCGATCCGACGGGCCTCCTGAGGCGCCTGCAGGGCCAGGGTGGCCAGTCGGGCCAGTGGCGTCGGATCCCCGGTGCTTTCCAGGCGCACCGACGGCGCCTGAGCCGGGAGGCTCAGCTCAGTCCAGCGCTTGAGCGCCTGGCGCGCGACGGCGCCCTCGGTATTGAGCACCGTGATCCCCGGCCCCAGCAGGGCCTCGATGCGGTCCTGGATGAAGGGGTAGTGCGTGCAGCCCAGCAGCACGGTGTCGGCGCCGCTGGCGCGCACGGCGTCGGTGTAGGTCTTCAGCAGCGATTGCAGGCGCTCGTCATCCAGGTTGCCGGTCTCGATGCGGTCGACCAGCCCGGGGCAAGCCTGGCTGTGCACATGGACGGAGCCGCCATGGGTGGCGATCAGCTGTCGATAGCGCTCGCTGTCCACCGTGGCCTGCGTGGCCATCACGGCGATGCGCCCGTTGCGCGTGGCCAGCACGGCGGGCTTGATGCCGGGCTCGATGCCCACGATGGGCAGCTGCGGCCAGCGCTCGCGCAAGGCCGCCACCGCGTGTGCCGTGGCGGTGTTGCAGGCCACGACGATCAAGGCGGCGCCTTCCCGTGTCAGGTGCTCGGCAATGGCCAGGCAGCGGGCGAGGATGGCCTCGGTGCTCTTGGGGCCATAGGGTGCATGGCCGGAGTCCGCCACGTAATGCAGGGGGGCGTCCGGCAGTGCGCTGCGCAGCGCTCGCAAGACGGTGAGTCCGCCTACGCCGGAGTCGAAGACGCCGATGCTGGGCGCAGGCTTGGGCCCCGTGGTGGTGGTGTGGGGATTGGAGTCCATCATCAGGGAGCGGAGTCTAAATGCAGCTTGCCAAGCGTCTGTTCTTCATGCCTAAAATAGAACGATCGTTCGTTTTATTTTTCACCTTGATGGACGTGCGGCGTGCAGGGCCTCGCGGATGGGCGCCAGACCCCCGTAGAATCCTGATTAACGTTTACGTCAATTCGCCTGGAGTGCTTCGATGAAGGTATTGGTTCCCGTCAAACGAGTCGTCGACTACAACGTCAAGGTGCGCGTCAAGAGCGACGGCACGGGCGTGGACATCGCCAATGTGAAGATGTCCATGAACCCCTTTGACGAGATTGCCGTCGAAGAGGCCGTGCGCCTGAAGGAAAAGGGCGCCGTCACCGAAGTGATCGCCGTGTCCTGCGGTGTCACGCAGTGCCAGGAAACGCTGCGCACGGCCATGGCCATCGGCGCCGACCGCGCCATCCTGGTCGAGACCGACGCCGAGCTGCAGCCCCTGGCCGTGGCCAAGATCCTGAAGGCCCTGGTCGACAAGGAGCAGCCCCAGCTGGTGATCCTTGGCAAGCAGGCCATCGATGACGATTGCAACCAGACGGGCCAGATGCTGGCCGCGCTGGCCGGTCTGCCGCAAGGCACCTTCGCCTCCAAGGTCGAGGTGGCTGATGGCAAGGTGGCCGTCACCCGTGAAGTGGACGGTGGCCTGGAGACCGTGTCGCTGAGCCTGCCGGCCGTGGTCACCACCGATCTGCGCCTGAACGAGCCGCGCTACGTGACGCTGCCCAACATCATGAAGGCCAAGAAGAAGCAGCTGGACGTCGTCAAGCCGGCCGACCTGGGCGTGGATGTCGCCCCGCGCATCAAGACCCTGAAGGTCGAGGAGCCGCCCAAGCGCAGCGCCGGCATCAAGGTGCCGGATGTGGCCACGCTGGTGGCCAAGCTCAAGAACGAAGCAAAGGTTATTTGACCACCCCTACGCGCTTCGCGCGCCCCTCAAGGGGCGAGCCCGGAGGCCCGGCAAAGCCGGATCCTCGGGCTCCACTCGGGAAGTCAAATCAAAACAGATTGAAGTGGTGCGGCGACTGTTGGCGCCGCACTGATGGAGATAGAAGACATGACCGCACTCGTCATTGCTGAACACGACAACGCCTCGATCAAGGGCGCCACGCTGAATACCGTCACGGCCGCTGCGGCTGCAGGCGGTGATGTCCATGTGCTGGTGGCTGGCCACAATGCCGGCGCCGCCGCTGCCGCTGCCGCCCAGATCGCCGGCGTGAGCAAGGTGCTGCACGCCGACAGCGCTGCCCTGGCCGAAGGCCTGGCCGAGAACCTGGCTGCGCAAGTCCTGGCCCTGGCCTCGGGCTACAGCCACATCCTTTTCCCGGCCACCGCCTCGGGCAAGAACGTCGCTCCGCGCGTCGCCGCCCTGCTGGATGTGGCGCAGCTGAGCGACATCACCAAGGTCGTCAGCGCCGACACCTTCGAGCGTCCCATCTACGCCGGCAACGCCATCGCCACCGTGCAGTCGACCGACGCCGTCAAGGTGATCACCGTCCGCACGACCGGCTTCGACGCCGCTGCCGCCGCCGGTGGCAGCGCTGCCGTCGAGACCGTGGCTGCTGCCGCCGACAGCGGCAAGAGCAGCTTTGTGGGCCGTGAAGTCACCAAGAGCGACCGCCCCGAGCTGACCGCCGCCAAGATCATCGTCTCCGGTGGCCGCGCCCTGGGCTCCAGCGAGAAGTTCAACGAAGTCCTGACCCCGCTGGCCGACAAGCTGGGCGCCGCGCTGGGTGCCTCGCGCGCTGCGGTGGATGCCGGCTACGCGCCCAACGACTGGCAGGTCGGCCAGACCGGCAAGATCGTCGCGCCGCAGCTCTACGTGGCCTGCGGCATCAGCGGCGCCATCCAGCACCTGGCTGGCATGAAGGACTCCAAGGTGATCGTCGCGATCAACAAGGATCCTGAAGCGCCGATCTTCTCGGTGGCCGACTACGGCCTGGAAGCCGATCTGTTCACCGCCGTGCCCGAGCTGGTCAACAGCCTCTGAACCGCCACGGCCAGGAACTAGCAGCAAGCAGGGCGCCGGAACTCACCGTTGCGGCGCCCTTCGTCCATCTGGAGACAAGACGATGACTTACCGCGCCCCCGTCAAGGACATGATCTTCAACATGCAGGAGCTCGCCGGCCTGCAGCAACTGACCGAAGCGATCCCTGAGTTCGCCGACTACGGCGTCGAGACCGCCCAGGCCGTGCTGGAGGAGTGCGCCAAGCTCAATGAGGACGTGATCGCCCCGCTGAACTTCGAAGGCGACAAGAACCCCAGCTACTGGAAGGACGGTCAGGTCTTCACGACTCCGGGCTTCAAGGAGGCCTTCAAGCAGTTCGCCGAAGGCGGCTGGCAAGGCCTGCAGCACCCCACCGAGTTCGGCGGCCAGGGCCTGCCCAAGACCATCGGCGCCGCCTGTGGCGAGATGATCAACAGCGCCAACATGAGCTTCGCGCTGTGCCCGCTGCTGACGGACGGTGCCATCGAGGCCCTGCTGACCGCTGGCAGCGAAGAGCAGAAGTCCATCTACATCCCCAAGCTGATCGACGGCAGCTGGACCGGCACCATGAACCTGACCGAGCCGCAGGCCGGTTCGGACCTGGCCCTGGTGCGCACGCGCGCCGAGCCGCAGCCCGATGGCAGCTACAAGATCTTCGGCACCAAGATCTTCATCACCTACGGCGAGCACGACATGTCCGAGAACATCGTGCACCTGGTGCTGGCCCGCGTGGCCGGCGCGCCGGAAGGGGTGAAGGGCATCAGCCTCTTCATCGTGCCCAAGTTCATGGTCAACGCCGACGGCTCGCTGGGCGCGCGCAATGACGCCCACTGCGTGTCCATCGAGCACAAGATGGGCATCAAGGCCAGCCCGACCGCCGTGCTGCAGTTCGGCGACCACGGCGGCGCCGTCGGCTACCTCATCGGCCAGGAGAACCGCGGCCTGGAGTACATGTTCATCATGATGAACGCCGCCCGCTTCGGTGTGGGTGTGCAGGGCATCGCCATTGCCGATCGCGCCTATCAGAAGGCCGTGCAGTACGCCCGTGACCGCGTGCAGTCGCGCCCGGTGGATGGCTCGGTGGCCGGCAGCGCGCCCATCATCCACCACCCGGATGTGCGCCGCATGCTCATGACCATGCGTTCGCTGACCGAGGGCTGCCGCGCCATGTCCCTGGTCGCAGCCGCGGCCTATGACGCCGCGCACCACCACGCCGATGCCGAGGTCCGCAAGCAGAACCAGGCCTTCTACGAGTTCATGGTCCCTCTGGTGAAGGGCTACAGCACCGAGATGAGCCTGGAGGTGACCTCGCTGGGCGTGCAGGTGCATGGCGGCATGGGCTTCATCGAGGAAACCGGCGCGGCGCAGTACTACCGCGACGCCAAGATCCTGACCATTTACGAAGGCACGACCGCCATCCAGGCCAACGACCTGGTGGGTCGCAAGACCCTGCGTGACGGGGCACAGATGGCCAAGGCCGTCGCAGCCCAGATCGAAGGCACGGAAGCCGAGCTGGCCAAGCGCGGCAGTGCTGCGGCCAAGGCCATGCTCAAGCAGCTGTCCGCGGCCCGCAAGGCCTTCGTCGAGTCGGCCGAGTTCATCGCCGGCAATGGCAAGGGCAATCCCAATGCGGCCTTCGCCGGGTCTGTGCCCTACCTGATGCTGGCGGGCAACCTGGTCGCCGGCTGGCAGCTGGCTCGCGCGCTGATGGTGGCCGAGGACAAGCTGGCCGCCGGTGAGGACCGGGCCTTCATGGCCGCCAAGGTCGCCACGGCCCGCTTCTATGCCGAGCACATCCTGCCGCGCACGCTGGCCCAGCGTGATGCCATCGTCGAAGGCGCCGACAGCGTCACCGCGATGGCGCTGGACGCCTTCTGATCGAAGGCTGTCCGCTCAGGCAAGACCTGGCCCCGTTTTGTGGGGGACAGGTCTTGCCCCCAGTTTCCCCGCCTCATTGATCCGTCTTTCCGGAAGGACTTGGAATGACCGTGCCCGCCCTGTTGAAGCGTTTGCGCCTGCCTGTCATCGGCTCGCCGCTGTTCATCATCAGCAATCCAAAGCTCGTGATCGCCCAATGCACCGCGGGCATCGTGGGTTCCATGCCTTCGCTGAACGCGCGGCCCGCTGCGCAGCTGGACGACTGGCTTGCCGAGATCACCGAGGCGCTGGCAGCGCATGACCGCGCGCATCCGGACCGGCCGGCGGCGCCCTTCGCCATCAACCAGATCGTGCACAAAAGCAATGACCGGCTGGAGCAGGACATGGCCGTGTGCGAGAAGTACAGGGTGCCGCTGATCATCACCTCGCTGGGCGCGCGCGAGGACGTCAACCAGGCGGTGCATGGCTGGGGCGGCCTGGTGATGCACGACATCATCAACAACAAGTTCGCCCACAAGGCCATCGAGAAGGGCGCCGA
>JAYSEK010000063.1:0-3764 GCA_041913905.1 Burkholderiaceae bacterium
GGGCCGTGCCAGGGATGCCAGACGCTGCCGTCGGCATGCTCGACGTGCAGATCGACCGCAATCTTGCCGATGTCGTGCAGCAGGGCCGCGTAGGCCGTGCCTGCGGTCCAGGCCTCGGCCTGGGCCGCCTGTGCCTCCGGCGTGACGCCCGCAGGCAGCAGGTATGACTGCCGCAGCTTCAGCGCATAGGCGACGATCTCCAGGCCGTGGTCCAGCATGCCGCCCGGATAGGCGTGGTGGTGGTTCTCGGAGGCCGGGAACTGCTGGACCAGCTCGGCGTAGCGCTCCAGTGGGGCGAGGTAGAGCGTGGCGAACTGCCGGCGCGAGAGCGATGTGCGCTGCCAGATGTGTTCCAGCAGTTTCTGCCGGCGCGGCGTGGCCAGCAGCGATGCGGCCGACTCCGGCCGCATCGACCCTTTCGGAGTTTCGATGGCGGAGGTGGGCGGCGTGCCGGCGGTGGGTGGCACCCGTTTGCGCTGGAACAGCGAGAGCATGGCGAACCCCGGATGACGGGCTGCTCGGGGCGCCTTTTGGCCTTTTCAGGATAGGGCCTTTCCCCTTGGCGCCCTTCCTTTGCCCCTTCCCAGCCCTTTGGCCTTTGTCGGAAGCTTTTGGGTATAGGGCCGCTGCTTCGCGGGTGCCACGATGAATGCGGCATGGGGCAATCCCGGCAAGCGGGGCGCTGCGGGATGTTCGTCAGCTCTGGCCCAAGCCGGTGTCGAGGGCGGCGGATTGCGCTGCGAAGTCGTCGGGACGGCGCTTGCGGAAGGTTTCGAGATTGGCGAGCTTCCAGCGCAGTGCCGGCAGTTGCGCGGCGTGCTGGCATTGCACCAGCGACCAGTCCGGTTCTGCGCGCGCCAGCCCGCTCAGAAACTGCTTGTGCGCGGTGCTCAGTCGCTGTGGCAGCTCGCGCCGCACCCTGGCGCGAGCGTCGAGCAGTGTCTCCAGGGAGCAGTCCACTTCGGTCATGCCGACAAAGGCCCGCTCGTACTCGCCGGCGATGTCCTTGTCGTTGCCGAACAGCACTTCGTGGGGCGGCCGGTTGTGGCCCGCCAGATAGATCACGAAGCACTCGACCATGCCGTCGCTGATGTCGCCCGATTCGTAGAGCTGCCACACGTCGAACAGGTCGCGGGGGTGCTGCCGATCCAGCGCGGCCACCAGCTTGCTGGCGTACAGCTCGTCCGGTGCCAGAACCGGCAGCTCGAACTCGACGCCGAACAGATCGCTGGTCTTGGCGCTCAGCGGCCGCCGCTCGACGGGCAGCACGCTGCCTCGGAACACGACGTTGACCTCGATCTTCACCTGGCTGGCGTCGTTCTCGACGATCAGCTTGGTGTCTCCCAGGTCCTTGGCGCGAACCAGGCGTGTCTGCACGCCCAGTGGCGCAACGCGCGTGGCGATGGCGGCCAGCTCCTGGTTGATGGCTTGCAGCGCTTCGTCGCGCGGCGTCTGCCACGGGAGGTACACCACGTCGATGTCCACCGAAAGGCGCGGCATGTCCCGCACGAAGAGGTTGATGGCCGTGCCGCCCTTCATGGCGAAGATGTCGTTGGCGAACACGTCGGGCGCGACGGCCAGCAGCAGGCGAACGGTGTCCGCGTAGGTCTTATCCATGAGGTCTCAGGCTCAGCAAGGTGCCGTCATCGAGCCGGCTCATCCAGCGCGTGTTGCTGCCGGTGCGAACCGGGTACTGCTCCAGCAGGGCATCGACATCCACGAGGCTGGTCTCGCGCGCCCAGGTCAGGAACAGGCGCACGGCCTTCACGCTGGTGCAGCAGGACAGCAGTTGTCCGAGCAAGTCCTTGCGGGGGGAACGCAGTCCATCAAAGAGGTTGCGGGCCTCTTCGAGGCTCTGCTTGACGCCGGCTTCGTACAGCAGCTCCAGAACGGCACGCTCGGGGGCTGCCACCCGCAGATCCTCGGGCAGGCCAGGCGGCGTGGTCAGGGTCTTGCCGGCCAGCGCCGTGTCCGGCCAGTCGAACAGGCGGGCGTGGACATAGCGGGCCGGAAAGCGCGAAGTGAACCAGGCCGGCAACGCGAAGCGACCGTCGCCCCACAGCACCAGCGCCTCCCGGCTGCCCAGGTTGTGCCGCACCCCCTGCAGGGCCAGGGCGCTCTTGCCGCCGACGTGCAGGCCGGGCACGCGCTGTTGCAGGAACTTCAGCGCACCGTAGACCCCGAACTCATCGTTCGGGAAGGCATAGACGCCATGGGCCAGGCGCACGAGCCACCCGCCGTCGGCATAGTGGGCGGCGAGCTGGGGCGACACCCCGAACTGGCTCAGGGTGGCAAGGTCGAACGGCGCCCCGCGGGGGAGTCCCGCCTGCAGTCGCTTGATTACCTGGTGCCGAGAATTTCCATCCATGTTATAAAAATAACACAGAATCCAATCGACCCTAGAACCATTGCAAGAACGTGCATGGAAAGTAGCATTAGGTTTGATTTATCGTGCAGAATCTAATCGATCTGCGACCCGAGCCAACCCGGCTCTGCCGGCCGCAACCCGCCCTCCTGATCGCGGTCTATGCTGGAGGGCAGGCCACGACCGGCCGCTCCGCGAGGTGAGGCACCACTGAAGCCGAGGCATATGAGCATGACCACCAACACGCACAACGGACGCTGGAGCCACCGGCTGGGCCGGGGGGCTGGCCGTGCCTGGCGTGGATACCTGCGCCGCGAGCAGCGTGTCGCCGGCTGGCTGGTGACGCGCGGGGTGCCTGCGGGCGCGGCGACGGCGGTGCTCTGGATCGTCAAGCTCGCCGTGCTCGGTGCGCTGCTCTACTCCGCGTTCTGGCTGGCCCTGCTGCTTGCCTTTGCGGTGACTGCTGCATGGCTCGTGCAGCACGACGACCCTGATCAAGAGGAACCGCAACCCGAGTGGAGGGAAGGCCCCAACGGCTTCGGGCTTTATGACAAGAGCGACTGGCGCATCGACCCGCATGTGACCGACGACGACTGAACGGCGGTCACTTCTTCGATACGGCGCTCATTGCCATACCAGCGCCACGCCCCCCAGCGCCCTTGGCGTCCGAGGTGGCGGTGGACAACCCCTGCACGATATTTCCCGTGCGAACGCCTGCCCAAGCCAATGCCATGACCCAAAACGTCGGCAGCACGATGAACATCATCGCCATGACGAAGTTAAGGAGCATGTCGCCAAAGGCGTTGTTCAAGCCGATCAGCGGATCGAAGTTCGTGTGCGGCCTGTCCGCGCCAAACCCCCAGCCGTAGAGCGCATCCAGGATCGTGCTGTCTATCCAGCGCGCGAGCTGGAACCAGAAGTCCACGAAGAACAGCGCGAACTGGACGCAGCTCACCGTCACCACCGTCTTCAGGTCGTAGGTGCCGATCAGCAGCACCAGCGGGATGCAGATGACGAGCGCCATCTTGAGCATGGACAGCACCATCGGCAGCGCCTGGCGCACCACGTCCATCGCCGGAAAGAAGCCCAGCGAGCCGACGGTCAGCCCCAGGTCGCCCGCGCCGCGCGTGACGATGTTCGGCAGCGTCTTGTCGATCTGGCCGCCGTAGTCGGTGTAGACGGCGCCCTGGTTCATCTTCTGCTGCCGCGGTGAGACGACGGCGCGGATCACCGAGTCATTGACCTCGCTCTGCGACAGGAAGCCCACCCAGCGCCCGATGCGGGTCAGCAGGTCCGGGTCGACCTGTGCCAGCAGCCGGCTGCGCAGTCCCTGGCCGCCATCGGCCCACCACTGCCGGCAGGACGGATAGCCGCCGCCGCTGTCCACCTGTGCCAGCCC
>JAYSEK010000064.1:0-3723 GCA_041913905.1 Burkholderiaceae bacterium
GTAAGCGTCTGGCCAAGTCACCTTGAAGCTGCCGGCCCCGTCGGCAAGGATCGTGTCCACGTAACTTAGGTGGACACGATGGCAAGCGACAAGCCGCTGACAAGGCGGAAGTACAGCGAGACGAAGAAGACGCAGGTACTGGCCGAGTGCAGCCAGGCGGGCGCGTCGGTCGCCAAGGTGGCAATGGCGCACGGCATCAATGCCAACGTCGTGCACCGGTGGCGCCAACTCGCCCGTGAGCGCGTACCCGGCGCTGCGCTCCAACAGGCCGAGTTCATCGAACTGCCGCTTCCTGCGGCGACGGCTCCTTGTGCGCCCACAGCAGCGCCGACCGATGTCTGCGTGGAGTTGCAGCGCGGCCCGCTGGCATTACGCATCACTTGGCCGACCAGCGCAGCGGCGGAGCTGGCCGCCTGGACCCGCGAGCTCCTGCGTTGATCCGGGTCGATGCCATCTGGCTGGCCGTCGAGCCGCTGGACATGCGCGCCGGCACCGAGACCGCACTGGCCCGCGTCGTTAAGGTCTTCGGCGAGGCGCGGCCACACCACGCCTACCTGTTCGCCAACGCTCGCGCCAACCGCCTCAAGGTGCTGGTGCATGACGGCATCGGCGTGTGGCTCGCGGCGCGCCGGCTGCACCAGGGCAAGTTCGCCTGGCCGCAGCATCAGGGCGGCACGCTGAGCCTCACCCGCGCGCAGCTCGACGCGCTGGTGCTGGGCCTGCCCTGGCAGCGCATCGGTGAGGCCGGCGTGATCACGCTGCTGTAGCCCCGCGCGTCCTGCGCAATTGCAGCAAGTGCCGATGCGCGCGGCGCACTGCTTCGGCACCATCACGCCCTGTGATCGCCGACGCCCTAGACGCCCTCGATGAACAGCAGCTGCGCCAGGCGCTGCGCAGCGCGCAGCAGACCATCGCGTTCAAGCAGGCCGTCATCGACAAGATCACGCACGAAAACGCGCTGCTCAAGCGACTGAAGTTCGCGGCCAAGTCTGAGGCGTTCAACGCCGAGCAAAAGAGCTTGCTGGACGAGACCCTGGACACCGACTTGGCAGCCGTGGCCGCCGAGATCGAGGCGCTGCAGCCGCAAGCTAAGACAAGCGGCGACAAGCAAGTCCCCAAGCGCCAGGCACTGCCCGCACACCTGCCGCGCCGCGATGTGCGCCACGAGCCCGACGCAACCGACTGCCGCTGTGGCAGCCCCATGCAGCGCATCGGCGAAGACGTGGCCGAGAAGCTCGACTACCAACCCGGCGTGTTCACCGTCGAGCGCCACATCCGCGGCAAGTGGGTGTGCCGCTGCTGCGAGACATTGACCCAGGCGCCCGTCGAGGCGCACGTCATCGACAAGGGTCTGCCCACCACCGGCTTGCTGGCCCAGGTGCTGGTGGCGAAGTTCCTGGACCACCTGCCGCTGTACCGCCAGGAGGCGATCTTTGCGCGAGCAGGCCACGCCATTGCGCGCTCGACGCTGGCGCAGTGGGTGGGCGAGTGCGGCGTGCAGATGCAGCCGCTCGTCGATGCGCTGGCCG
Organism: Burkholderiaceae bacterium; assembly: GCA_041913905.1. Taxonomy (GTDB): domain Bacteria; phylum Pseudomonadota; class Gammaproteobacteria; order Burkholderiales; family Burkholderiaceae_C; genus Roseateles_B. The sequence continues at coordinate 1,530 of JAYSEK010000064.1, forward strand.
AGGAGCTCTTGCGCCAACGCGTGCTGCACGCCGACGAGACGCCGGTGGCGATGCTCAAGCCCGGCCACGGCAAGACCCATCGCGCTTATCTGTGGAGCTACTGCAGCACGCAGACGAGTAGCGTGCAGGCGGTGGTGTTCGACTTCGCCGAGACGCGCGGCGGGCAGCATGTGCGCGACTTCCTGGGCCTGCCCGGAACAGCCAGCAAATCCGGCTGGCAAGGCAGCCTGGTCACCGACGACTTCAGCGGCTACAAGGCGCTGTTCGAGCTCGGTGTCACCGAGGCCGGCTGCATGGCGCATGCACGGCGCAAGTTCCACGAGCTGTGGGCCAACCACCAGAGCACGGTGGGCGAGCAGGCGCTGAAGTTCTTCGGTGAGCTGTACGCAGTGGAGCGGGAGATCGCGAGCCTGGACAACGCAGGCCGGCTCGAAGCGCGACGACGGCGATCACGCCAAGTGGCCGATGCACTGCACCAGTGGCTGCGCCAGCAAAGGCAGAAGGTGCCGGACGGATCGGCCACTGCCCGCGCCATCGACTACAGCCTCAAGCGCTGGGCGGCGCTCACGCGCTTCATCGACGATGGCGAACTGCCGATCGACAACAACTGGGTGGAGAACCGCATCCGGCCGATCGCGCTGGGTCGGCAGAACTGGCTGTTCGCCGGGAGTCTGCGTGCGGGCAAGCGGGCTGCTGCGGTGATGAGCCTGGTGCACTCGGCCAAGCTCAACGGGCATGACCCGTACGGCTATCTCAAAGACGTGCTGGCCCGGCTACCGACGCAGCCGGCGAGCCGGATCGGGGAGCTGCTGCCGCATCGTTGGCGGCCGCTAAGCACCGCAGCCTGAGCATCCTCGCTGCAACTGAACCGGCGGGCACTTGACCGAGCCGTACGAGCAGAACACGCAGCAGTCACCGGCCTTTGGGCGCAGCAGGGTCTTGCACTGCTCGCACTCGTAGAAGAACTGGCAGGCGTTGGTGGGCATTTGCTCGTTCTTGATGTGACCGCACTCGGGGCAGGTCAGCGCCGACTGCAGCTGCGCAGCCTCGGTCATGGCTGGCGCACCGTCGCCGGGAATCCTGCGTCCGTGGTCGCCTTGACCAAGGACGCGGCGTTGGTCTTGCTCGCATCGAATGCCACGGTGGCCGTCTTCTTGGCGAAGTCGACTCGGACTTCAGTCACCCCAGCGACCTTCTCCAGGGACTTCTTGACCGTGATCGGGCACGTCCCGCAGCTCATGTTCTTCACATCAAGCACCGCCGTCGTGGACGAGGCGGCAAGAGCCACCACGGATACCACAGTGGCCAAGGTCAGGATCAACAAGCTGCGCATGGGCAACTCCTTCAAAGAAAGTACGGCGCCACCCAGGGCACCGACAACAAGCCCAAGAGCGCGAACGCGACCAGCCAGAACACCAAGCGCTGCCGCCGAAGCACGGCGGGGTCAGCGCACGAAGCCCCGGGCTCACACACCTGCGCTTGCAGGTAAAGCTTGCGGAAGGCCAAGCCCAGGAACAGCAGCGTCGCTGCGACGAACCAAGGCCGGAAGGGCTCGAATGCGCTCAGGTGCGCGATCCAGGCGCCACTGATGCCCAGCATGAGCAGCGCCAACGGGCCAACGCAGCACACCGACGCACCGATGGCTGCGAGCGTGCCCGCCAGGAGCGAGCGATTGACCTTGAAGCTGACCATGGACCGCCGTGAGTGAGCTGTTTGCGAGAGTCTAGAGTCCGTACCACGGTACGGAGTCAAGGGGCCGCCATGTCGAATGAACTGACGATTGGGAAGCTGGCTACGGCAGCGGGCGTGAACGTGGAGACGATCCGCTATTACCAGCGGCGCGGCCTGTTGACGGAGCCGGTCAGGCCTGCCGGCGGCCAGCGGCGCTATTCGCCGAACGACGCCAGGCGGGTGCGCTTCATCAAGCGTGCACAGGTGCTGGGCTTCACACTCGAAGAGGTCGGCAGCCTGCTGACCTTGGAAGAGGCTAGCGCCTGCGCTGAAACCCAAGAGCTGGCCGCGCACAAGCTGCGCGTGATCGATCAAAAGCTGGCGGACCTTGAGGCGATGCGCAGCGCACTGGCGGGGCTGCTGCGCAAATGCCAAAGGGGCTCATCGACAGGGGGCTGCCCCATCATCCAAGTGCTGGACTCCGACTGAATACGGCGTCAAGACGGGATGGCCGGACGCTTAC
>JAYSEK010000065.1:0-3225 GCA_041913905.1 Burkholderiaceae bacterium
GGGGTCCGTTTGATTTCGGTGCAAAAAGTGACGGTTCGGATCGCCAGCAACGGCGCGGGTGTCCCGGCGTAAGTCGTTGATTCGACTGCGTTTGCTGTTCACTGCAGCCCGGCGTATCTTTGCCTGCTTTTCGACTCGTGGGGAGCGGCGGCTATGCAGGGCTGGCACACACCGTACCTGGGCCTGCGGGAGTTGCCGCGCGAGATCTCCGCGTTCGAACTGCAGGCCTTCTTCACCTTCAGCCGAGCCGAGCGCGAACTGATCGAGCGGCGCCGGGGCGAGCACCACAAGCTGGGCCTGGCGCTGCACATCGGCTTCGTGCGCATGAGCGGTCGGCCGTTGAACAGCGTTCGGGCCGTGCCGGCGGCCTTGCTGCGTCACCTGGGCCAGACGCTGGATATCGAGACGCCTGACCTGGCATCGCTGCGCGCGCTGTACACCCGGGGCCGCACCCTGTTCGATCACCAGCAGCAGGCTTGCGAGGTCTTGGGCTTTGCCTGGATGAGCGAACATCAGCGGCGTGCACTGGTGCGCATCCTGCGCGACGAGGTTGCGCACACCGCCGACCGCGAGCGGCTGCTGGTGCGAGCCCGGCATTGGCTGTACGAGCACCGGCTGATCATCGTGCACGAGCGCGCCATCCGTACGCTCGTGGCGGCCGCGCTGGCCGAACTCGAAGCCGCCACCGCCGCTTCCATCCAAGCCGCGGCGCCTGCATCTACCCTGAAGCAATGGGCGACGGCGGTGGCCGCCAGCCGTCCCGACGGTCAGCACTGCCAGAGCTGGTTGTGGAGCGCACCGGCCAAGCACTCCACGCGCCAGATCGCCGAAGTGCTCGAGCGCATCACCTTCCTCAACGACCTTGGCCTGGATCGGCACCTGGGCGAGCTCAACGACACCCTCGTGCGCCGCTACGCCCGGCGCATGGCCACGCGGCCTCCCTCGATCAGCGCGCGCATCAAGGAGCCGGCGCGTACCGTCGAGATGGCCTGCTTCCTGCGCTACTGCCTGCTGACGGCCACCGACCAGTTCATCCTCATGTTCCAGCGCCGCGTCGCCGATCTCTGGCGCCAATGTGCCGACGATGCGGTTGCACCCATCGACTGGTCGCGGCGGTACCAGTTGCTGCTGCAGGAGTTGGCCGAGCTGGCCCAGGAGGAAGCCGGCACGGCCGAGCTGCGCATGCGGCTGCTCGAACTGGTCGCAGCCCGGCGCGCGCAGAAGGCGCCGAGCCGGGCTTCGGGCATCCGTCGGCAATTGATCGCCTCCATCGCCCCGGTGCGCTCGCTGCTGGTGGCTGCCGGCACCCTGTCGTGGACGGCCACGGGTGAGCACCCGGCGCTGCATGCGCTGGACATCCTGCGCATGCAGTACGCAGCCGGGGACAAGACCTTGCCGGTCGAGGTCACCGCCGCTCGCTTGGGCGCGGCATGGCGCCAGGACATCGCCGACGCCGACCGCGAGCGAGCGTTCCGAGCGCTGGAGGTGGCCACCCTGTTCGCGCTGCGCCGGGGATTGCGCAACGGCTCGATCTGGATCGAACACTCCCTGAGCTTCCGAGGCCGCGAGCGGCTGTTCATCTCGCAGGAGCGGTGGGCAGCCGAGGCACGGCGCCACTACGCCAGGCTGCAGTTGCCGGCCAAGGCCGCGCCCTTCCTCGCACCGCTGTTGGAGCGCGTGCGCGCCGGCGTCGACGCGGTGGCCACGGCGGTGCGGGCCGGCGCGCTGCGTGTTGACGACGAACTGCATCTGGCGCCGCTGGCGGCCGAAGACGAGGACCCCGAAGTCAGCAGGTTGCGCAGCCGGCTCGATCAGCGCATCGGCGAGGTGCAGCTGCCCGAGGTCATCCTGGCGGTGGACGCCCAGGTTCGCTTCAGCTGGATCATGCTCGGACGCGAGCCGAGATCTGGTCAGGAACTGCTGATGGTCTATGCCGGCATCCTGGCCCATGGCACCAGCCTGACGGCGGCCGAGTGCGCACGCATGATCCCGCAGCTGTCGGCCACCAGCATCCGCCAGGCCATGCGCTGGGCCGGCGACGAGCGCCGGCTGGCCCTGGCCTGCCAGGCGGTGCTGGAGTACATGCAACGCCAACCGATCGCCGCCACCTGGGGCCGCGCCGATCTGGCCTCGTCGGACATGATGAGCCTGGAGACCAGCCGCCGCGTCTGGCAGGCGCGGCAGGACCCCAGGCGGCAGACGGCCTCCATCGGCATCTACAGCCACGTCAAGGACCGCTGGGGCATCTTCCACGCCCAGCCGATCGTGCTCAACGAGCGCCAGGCGGGTGCGGCCATCGAGGGTGTCGTGCGGCAGGAGAAGGTCGAGACGACGCAACTGGCGGTGGACACCCACGGCTACACCGACTTCGCCATGGGCCTGGCTCGGCTGCTGGGCTTCGATCTGTGTCCCAGGCTCCGGGAGCTCAAGCAGCGCCACCTGTTCGTGCCGCGCGGCGTGAAGGTGCCAGGAGAGATCGCTGCCGTGTGCGAGGCCACCATCGATACGGCGCTGATCGAAGAACACTGGGACAGTCTGGTGCACCTGGCCGCATCGGTGTCGAGCGGGCACGCCAGCGCGGTGACGGCACTGGCCCGGTTCGGTTCGGCCGCCCGAGGTGACCCGATCTACGACGCCGGGGTGCAACTGGGCAAGCTGCTGCGCACGGCGTTCCTGGCCGACTACTTCGTCAACGAGGCCTTCCGCCGCGAGCTGCGCCGCGTGCTCAACCGCGGCGAGGCGGTCAATGCATTGAAGCGGGCGATCTACACCGGCCGCGTCGGGCCAGCACAGGCCAGGCGGGCCGACGAGATGCAGGCGGTGGCCGACGCGCTGAGCCTCTTGGCCAACATCGTGATGGCGTGGAACACCCGACAGATGCAGTCCGTGCTGGACCGCTGGGCCAACCGCCGCCAGGTGGTGCCGCCAGAGCTCATCGGGCGGGTGGCGCCGACGCGCCTGGAAGGGATCAACCTGCGCGGGGTCTTCCGCTTCCCGCTGGAGCGCTACGCGGGCCAGATCCTGCCGTCACAAACCGCGGCGAAAACAAGCGCCGCCGGCTGAGATTGACCCCACAAACAGGCGCTCAACGGCCGATTGGAGGACCAACAGAAACTCATTGCCTGACAAGCACTTGCGTGAGGGCGCAGAGCGAACCCCGCGCCAGTGCTCGCTCTGCGGGCGGGCGTGAACCGTCACTTCTTGCACTGAAATCAAACGGACCCC
>JAYSEK010000066.1:0-2537 GCA_041913905.1 Burkholderiaceae bacterium
TAGCGAGCCACCCAAGCGCCGTCCCCCTGGCGCACCCAGATCAGCCGGTTCTCCGCGTCATAGCCAAAGTCCAGCGTCCTGTCGCCGCTTTGCCATCGCACCGTATTGCCCGCGTCGTCATAGCTGTAGCGAATGGCGCTGGGGCCCGTACCTTGCTGCAGCAGCCGATCATTGGCGTCGTAAGTCCACTCCCCGCTCGTGCGGCTGTGCGCCGTGCGGTTGCCCACCGCATCCAGCGTGAATCGCTCCGTCTCGTTGCTGAAGCTGCCCTTGCGCGTGGCTTCGGTCAGGCGCTGATCGTCATCGTGAACAGCGGTCAGATCGTCCGTGCTGCTGGCACCGTCCAAAGTGTCGGTACGCTGGCGCTGCTGCAGCTCCGACTCCAGCCCAAAGCTGTTCTGCAATTGCAGCGTGGCCTGCTGCGTCGGGCTCTTGACGGTCTGGTCTCGCAATTGGCTCAGGCCATCCAACTGCAACGTGCGAGTGCCACCACCCGGCAGCTGCCACTGCACCGGCATACCGTCCTTGAACTCGCCCACGCTGAGGCTGCCAGCACCGGGAATGCTCACGCTCTCCAGGCCCCCGTGCGCCGCGTAGCCATACTGCAGCTCCGTGCCATCCGGCCAGACGATCTTGGTCTTGCGGCCCGCGGCGCTGTAGCCGTACTGGTAGCTCATGCTGTAGCGAGCCCCTGCCGGGTTAGGCAGGCTCACGGTCTCCTCGGTCTTGCGCCCTTCCTCGTCATAGTTCAGCGTGGCGCTGGACTGCTGCTGCCCCTCTGGGCGGGAGTAGTCCCGGCTGTCCCAGGCCACCAGCAGCTTGTCCTGCCACTGAAAGGTCGTCTTCTGCCAGAGGCTGCTGTCAGCACGCAGGTGCTGGACCTCGGTCAACCGGTCCTGGGCGTCATAGCTGAACTTCTGCACCCGGCCCAGCGGGTCCGTCTTGCTCAGCAGATTGCCCTGGGCGTCGTACTCATAGCGCGTGGTCTGACCCAGCGGCTTCACTTCCTTGACCAGGCGATCCGCCTTGTCGTACTCGAAGCGGTAGTGCGCGCCCTTGGCGTTCTCCACGTCGATAGCGTTGCCTCGGGCGTCGTAGCGGATCAGCGTCTTGCCGCCCAGGCGGTCCGTGATCTCCGTTTGCTGGCCGAAGGCGTTGTAGCCGTACTTCTCGGCCTTGCCGTAGGCGTCAACGCGGCTTGTCGTGCGACCCGCGAGGTCATAGCTCTGGGTCTGTCCGCGCGCCGCGCTGGCGAACTCCGTGGTGTCCAGCAGCTGCTGGCTGCTCAGGCGCTCGCCAGCGTCGAAGCGGTACTTCTGCGTCAGGCTGGCCGTCTTGACCTCGGTCGGCGAGCCCTGGCTGCCCGGGCGGCCATCGGCCAGGTCATAGCCATATTCCTGGACATTGCCCAGGCCGTCCTTCGTCTTGGCGACGCGACCGAAGTTGTCATACGTGGTCTGCTGCCCAACGCCATCCGCATCCGACACCTGCACCGGCATGCCCAGCCCGTTGTAGCGCTGCTGACGCACACCACCCACGGCATTGATGTCCATCAGCGGCCGGTCCGCCGCGTCATAGACCGTGTGCTGGCTGTAGCCCCGCGGATCCGTGCGCACCACCGTGTTGCCCACGCGGTCGTACTGGTGCGTGGTCGTGGTGCTGCTGCCTCCCGGCGCAGGCGGCGTGCTGACGCTGAAATCCACCGTCCCCGCACTGCCCAGCCCGATGTTGTTCGCATCCCCGCTGTACTCCGCCCGCACCGCATGCGCCCCCGGCGTGCCGAAGCTCACGCTCAAGGTGGCCATGCCGTCGATGACCGGCGCCATGCCCAGCAGCGTCGTCCCCTCGTAGAACTTCACCGTGCCACTGGGGCTGTTGCCGCCCACCTTGGCCACCAGCACCGTGCGGGCGCCGGCTGGCAAGTCCTTCAGCGTGCTGCTGAGGCTCAGGCTGGCCGGGGTGGCGTTGTCCACCGTCAGCGCAACGGGGGCCGAGCTGCCCGGCTCGTTGTTGTTGTCCCCAGGGAACTGGGCCACGACGCTGTAGCTGCCCACGGCCAGGCGGGTGCGCAGGCTGAAGAGGCCGTTGCTGTCCAGTGGCACGCTGCCCAGCAGCCGGGTACCGGCGTTGATGTTCACGCGGCCGGCCGGCACATAGCCCTGCACCTGGCCCGAGAGCTCCACCAGCTCGCTGCCATGCACGGCCGTGGACTTGGCATTGAGCAGCACGGTACTGCCGCCCCGCTCCACCGCCACGTTCAACGGCGCGGACTGCACCTTCTCATAGGCCGGGCTGGCCATACTCAGCCGCGCGACCAGGTCGAAGCTGCCGGGGTTCATCCCTGGCACCTCGCCCACGGCCACACCGGAAGCGTCCAGCGCGTAGTCCTTTGTGCTGCCGAAATTGATCTTGCCCTCGACCGGCACCGCCGGGTCCGTGCCGCTCAGGCGCGCGCGCAGGCGCAGCGGCTGGCCGGCCAGCGACTTGGCGTCCACGCGCTCCAGCGTCAGCACGGGCTTGATCTGCGGGAGGATGAC
>JAYSEK010000067.1:0-2498 GCA_041913905.1 Burkholderiaceae bacterium
ATTTGCTTGTAAGGTGTTTTTATTATCTTCTCTGCTTGCTGAATAAATAATCTCTGGTCAGGGCTTCAGGATCTTCTTCTCAAATAATTGTTCAGATTTTATCAAATTATGAGGAAGTTCTCCTTCTTTAATTTTCCCCTAAAATGATGTTAGTTACTACGCCCATTTTTTTAGATTTGCAACAATACTCTACTTGATATATTGTTGCTAGTTGACACAATGTTGATTTTCAGATAGTTATATTTTCTGTTTTTTCCTCTTAATTTGCTTAAATGTTCCCGTTTCTCTTTGTTTTTTTATCTCTCGGAAAATATTGTTAAATTTGTCTCACAAAAAACAAAACTCTAGGGGTCTGATATAATGAGCAAAATTATCAGACCCCTTTCCATTTAACATAATAAAACTCCCTATATGCTGATTTAATTAATTATTTATATTAACGGCTTAATTATAAAAATTCTAATATGATGAAAAAATACTCAATATTATCGGCATTAATGCTGATTTTTCTTTTCTATTCCTGTAGGACGGATGAAATGGTTAACTCTGAACAAAGAACTCAAAATGAAAAAATAGGAGCTTTCGAAAGATTTGAAAATCAGCGTTCCCAAGAAATCTTATCCAAAAAAACTCATTCTTCTAAAAGTGGAGAATCTCTTCCATTAAGTTATTCCCAGCCTTTCAGTGAAATTATTTACCAGTTTTTAGTTAGTCATCCTGACTTTTATGATAAGCTGGCTGATGATTTTGGAGAAATAGACTATAATGTTTCTTCTCAAACTTTTGGTGAGGATAAAAAATACATTTTCTACCCAATATTGAAAGAGGGTAAGGTAACTTCCCTATGGTATGGAAAGCTGAACGAAGACAGAAGTTGGGTAGATTTTTATTTAGTACATGATACTTCTGCTTCTACTCAGAGACTGATTGGAGAATTTCAAAATTATTACGTACAAAAAGCAGTAAAAAGAGGAGAACCAGATCCTCCAGTAAAAGAGATTCCGGAAATTATTCTTACTCCTCCAAGTACCAATCCTCCTATACACGATCCTATCCCTGGAGGAGGAGGTGGTGGAAACTATACCCCTCCCTACACAGGAGATATGAGTGGAGGTCCTATTATGCACGGTGGTGGAACTGGAACCAGCACGACTCAAGACCCATGTAAAAAAATGAAAACACAAAGTACGAATGCTAATTATAAAGCTAAAATAGATCTTTTAGGCTCTAAGGTAGGACTTAAAAAAGAAACAGGATTTGCGGAAAGTAAAAGTGGAGTTTTTACAGCGTTATTACCTTCTGCCTCTACAGCAAGTTCAGATGGGATGACTGTAACAGTAACACCGGATCTTAAAGGATATATTCATACCCATTTAAATGATTATGAAACAGGGAAAATTAATGATGATGGCTATATTGAAATAAATCAACCCATCAGAATGTTTTCTCCAGCGGATGTCAATACACTTATGACCATGGCACAAATGGCTTCTAATGGGAATTACACCGATCTGTATGGAACAATGGTTTCCAGCTATGGAAATTATACCATTATGTTTAGTGGAACAGGTTCAGATATTAAAACAGGATTTGATACGGAGGATTGGAGAACGGCTTATAGAGAATATAGAGAGAAAAATAAGGATTGGAGTTTTGAAAAATTATTTTTAAATTTTATGAAATATAAAATGAATGTAAAGGGTGTAGATCTTTATAAAATAAAATCTAATGGGACGGTGCAGAAAAAAACATTAAATTCAAATAATAAAGTGGATTCCAATGACTGTCCTTAATAATTAAAAACTGAAATATGAAAAATAAGCTATTTATACTTACATTCCTATTAATTATAATGTCCTGTAAAGCACAGGTAATAGGAACTTTAGAACAATTCGAAGAATGTGCAATGCGTCCGAATCATGATGAAGGCTGCCCTGATTTAGAAAATATTACCTATGTCAAAGACACCAATAATAGACTTAATCAGTTTGTTGGAACTTGGAAAGGAAATTACGGAGGTAAACAATACGAAATTAGATTAGAAAAAAAAATTAATTATAAAGATGACCCAAGTGATGATAGATCTTTTGATAGAATTATTGGAAGAATGATTATTAAAGATAATTCTGGAAATATTATTTATAACTCGATGAATAAACCTGATAATAATACTTTTTTTTCAGGATTTAATTTTCAGAAAAGATCGTATATAATGATTTTTGTAGGGAATTATTACTGCTTAGAATCAGGTAATGTATTTATCGAGATTAGGAAAAATAATATTAATGAAATGACATTATATTATTCTCAAGATAAAGATGGACTTCTAAACCCTGCGAAATGTCCTAATTTTAGCAGCTATGTTCCTTTATTACCTGAAGACAAAATGGTATTAACAAAACAATAAATAACCCCAGGGCAAAAGATCTGGGTATTTTTCTCACTAATTTTTATCATCTCGGATTCAAAATCCGAGATATTTTTTCCCTGGTTCTCCG
>JAYSEK010000068.1:0-2493 GCA_041913905.1 Burkholderiaceae bacterium
GGACTAAACCGCTCTCGCGGTAGCCGCTTCGGCCAGGCTCGCTGCCGCTCGTAGCCACATTCCTGCCACCGTTGAGCAGCGAGGCATTCCGCCTCGCTCTTCAACAGGAGCAGGATCATGAAGCCATCATCCGAAGCTGTTTCACCGCTGCGCCAGCGCATGGTCGAAGACATGCGCATGCGCAAGCTTGAACCCAAGACGCGCACCGCCTACATCCGCGCCGTGCGCAGGCTGGCCACCTTCCTCCAGCGCTCGCCCGACACCGCCACCGTTGAGGATCTGCGCCGCTTCCAGCTCTACCTGGTCGATCAGGGAACCTCGCCCATCACGCTCAACGCCACCATCACCGGCTTGAAGTTCTTCTTCGACATCACCCTGGGGCGCGGCGAACTGATGGCCCGGATGCAGACCGTGCGCGTGCCGCAGAAGCTGCCCGTCGTGCTCAGCCGCGACGAGGTCACGCGCCTGATCGCAGCCGCGCCGAACCCCAAGAGTCAGACGGCCTTGTCCGTCGCCTATGCCACCGGGCTGCGCGTCAGCGAGGTGGTCGCGCTCAAGGTCACTGACATCGACAGCAAGCGCATGACGCTGCGGGTCGAGCAGGGCAAGGGCGGCAAGGATCGCTACGCCATGCTCTCGCCCCTGCTGCTGGAGCGCCTGCGTGCCTGGTGGCGACTGGCCCATGCCCAAGGCAAGATGCTGCCAGGCGGCTGGCTGTTCCCCGGCATGAACCCGGTGGAGCCGTTGACCGCGCGCCAGCTCAACCGCGCCGTCCACATCGCCGCCCAGACCGCCAGGATCGACAAGCGCGTGACCATGCACACGCTGCGCCACAGCTTCGCCACGCACCTGCTGGAGCAGAAGGTCGACATCCGCGTGATCCAGGTGATGCTGGGCCACAAGAAGCTGGAGACCACCTCGATCTACACACACGTGGCCACGGAGATCCTGCGCGAGGTGGTCAATCCGTTGGAGGCGGTGCAGCCGGCGCAGTCAATGCATCCCTCGGCCCCATAGCGCGCCGTGGCGCACTCCGCCCTGGAGGTCGCCGACATCTTCCGCACCCACGGTCCTGCCTGGCGAGCCTCTCAGCGCGGCCACCTGAGCCTGGGCCAGCTCAAGGTCATGTCGGCCATTGAACAGTGCCGCAGCGCGGCACTGGGGGGCCATGTCTTGCGCTGCGAGGGCTGCGGCACCGACCAGGTGAGCTACAACTCCTGCCGCAACCGGCATTGCCCCAAGTGCCAGAGCCCCGCGGCCCAGCGCTGGCTCGATGCCCGGCAGGCCGACCTGCTGCCGGTCGAGTATTTCCACGTGGTCTTCACGCTGCCCGCACCGGTTGCCGACCTGGCCTATCAGAACAAGGCCGCGATCTATGGCCTGCTGTTCGACATGGCGGCCGAGGTGCTGCTGACCATTGCCGGCGATGCCAAGCACCTGGGCGCACGCATCGGTGCCACGCTGGTGCTGCACACCTGGGGCTCGGCGCTGACGCACCATCCGCACGTGCACGGCATCGTGCCGGGCGGAGGGCTGGCACCCGACGGCAAGACCTGGGTCGCCTGCCGGCCGGGGTTCTTCCTGCCGGTGCGGGTGCTCTCGCGCCTGTTCCGGCGGCGCTTGCTCGAAGGACTGGAGCACTTGCATCGCCAGGGGCAGCTGCGGTTCTTCGGCGAGCAGGCGGACTTGCAGGACGTCCGGGCCTTTGCCGAGTGGCTGATGCCGCTGCGTCGCTGCGAGTGGGTGGTCTACGCCAAGCGGCCGTTCGCAGGACCGCAGGCCGTGCTGGCCTATCTGTCGCGCTACACGCACCGCGTGGCCATCTCCAACAGCCGGCTCCTCGCTATGGATGAGCGCGGCGTCACCTTCCGTTGGAAGGACTACCGCGCCAAGGGCGATGCGCAGGGGAAGGTGCGCCACAAGACTATGACGCTGACGCCGCAGGAGTTCATGCGCCGCTTCCTGCTGCACGTGCTGCCTGGCGGCTTCCACCGTATCCGGCACTACGGGTTGCTGGCCAATGGCAATCGGCGCGATGCGTTGGCGGCTGCGCGTACCGCGCTGCAGGCCCGGGTTGAGCTGCCCGTCAGCGACCCCGTGGTGCGGGTGCCGACCTTCGTCTGCCGGCACTGCGGGCAGCCGCTGCTCATCGTCGAGCTCATCGTGCGCGAGCGCCCCTCGATCCGGGCGCCACCCTCATGAGCACGGGCACCCAGCTCACGTCTCAGCCAGCAGCGAGCCTTGCTCATCGCAAGGCGACGCGGGGTGGACTCGTGCAGTCGCCGCGCGGCTGGCATTCAGCGACGTCTACATGCTGCAGCTCATCGCATGCCGATGCCCATGGGCCGTGTGTTGCCACCAGTGCAGCGTCATTCCCCGCGATTGACCGGACTCCGATGGCACCACACCAGCGAGCTCGCAACGCCGAATCCCCATAGCGACCGTGCCTTCGACAACCGCCGCCGCACGCGCCGCGGTTTCCTCCCCCGAGGT
>JAYSEK010000069.1:0-2385 GCA_041913905.1 Burkholderiaceae bacterium
GCCGCCGACGCCATCATCTTCGGCACGCCGACCTACATGGGCGGCCCGAGCTGGCAGTTCAAGAAATTCGCCGATGCCTCGTCCAAGGCGTGGTTTGTCCGCGCCTGGCAGGACAAGGTGTTCGGCGGCTTCACCAACAGCGCCAGCCCGGTCGGCGACAAGGGGGCGACGATGATCCAGTTGCAGACCCTGGCCTCGCAGCACGGCGGTATCTGGGTCAGCCTCGGCCAGTTGCCGGCCAATACCAAGGCGGCGACCCATGCCGATGCCAACCACTTGGGCGGCTCGGTCGGCCTGCTGGTGCGCTCGCCGTCCGACGCTGCGGTCGAGGAAATCCCGCAGGGCGACCTCGATACCGCCAAGGCTTACGGCCAGCGCGTCGCCGCCATCGCCGCCCGCCTGCGCGGCTGATCCGGGGCGCCCCGGGCTGTTTCGGCGCCGGGGCGCTGTTATAGTGCCTGTATTCCCCTCTCGCGGAGCACAGGCATGGCAATGATCACCTCCCTGGCCGACCTCTCGGTCGTCTTGGTCGAACCGTCCTCGACGCAGGCGCATCTGGTGCAGCGCATGCTGGAAAACCAGGGTGTCCGCACGGTCACCATCGTCGATACGGCGCAGGCTGCCCTGGCCGCCCTGCGGGCTGCCAGTGGCCACACCGTGGTGATCAGCAGCCTCTACCTGCCCGACCAGGCCGGCACCGACCTGGTGACGGCCATGCGCGCCGAGCCCGCCCTGGAGACGGTGCCCTTCATCCTGGTTTCGAGCGAAACCCGGCCGCAGGTGCTCGAGCCGGTGCGCCAGTCCGGCGCCTGCAGCATCGTCGCCAAGCCCTTCACCGAACAGCAGTTGTCGCGTGCCCTCTACGCCGCGGCCGATTACCTGAGTCCGCCGGAGGACATCGATACCGCCGAGGTCGAAAACCTGCGCGTGCTGGTCGTCGACGACAGCCTCGCCTCGCGCCGCCACCTGCGTCGCCTGCTTGAGGAACTCGGCATCACGCGCATCCAGGAAGCGGTCGATGGCAAGGAAGCGGTGACCTTGCTCGAACAGGCGATGGTCGATCTGGTCATCACCGACTACAACATGCCGGAAATGGATGGCCGCGAGCTGATCGAATACATCCGCACCCAGAGCTGGCAGGCCGAAGTGCCGATCCTGATGGTGACCAGCGAGCAGAACATGGGCCGCCTGGCTGCCGTCGAACGGGCCGGCGTCTCGGCCATCTGCGACAAACCCTTCGAGGCCGGCAGCATCCGCCGGCTGATCAGCGACGCGCTGACCCGTTAGGTTGTGCGTCGGCGCCGGAACAGCCCGGCGCGCAGCAGCGCGCCGCCGGCCAGCCCGATGAGCAGCGGGTCGAGCAGCGCTCCCCACAGATTGGCGAACAGGCCACCGGCGTAGGCAAACAGCGCGCCGGCCAGGATCAGCAGCCAGGTCGTCCGGCCTTGCCAGGCCAATACCAGGCCGAGCGGCAGCAGGGCGGCGAGCAGCGGCCAGGGGCGGTAGCCGAGCGCGTACAGATCGCCCGGTAACCCGCCGGCGGTGGCCAGGGCAAGGGCACCCCCGCAACCGACGATGAGCAGCGCCGGGCGCGTTGCACCGCCAGCCGGCAGCCGGCCGGCCAGGTGACAGAGGGCGAGGCCGAGCAGGGTGGCCGACGGCGGCCCGAACACGGCCAGCATGATCGGCGCAATGCCGACCAACAGCGATACAGCGGTGGTCGCCAGGGCGATGCGGGCACGAAAGATGCCGAAGCCGGGCAAGGCGGCCAGGGCGCCACAGACCAGAGCCTGGCCGAGCAGGCCGTAGGCGGCGTGCAGGCTGATCATCGGGTTGTCTCCGCCGCGGCGGCCGGCAAGGCGGGCAGGCGGTCGATCAATTGCCCGGTCACGCTCAGGCGCAGCCAGGGGCCATCGCCACCGGCCTGGGCGAGCGGCAGCAGCAGGCCGCCATCAGCCAGTGGCCGGAGCGTTTCGCCCAGGCGGGGGCCCAGGCCGCCGAAGGGCGTGCTGTCCAAGCGCCGGGCGTTCGTCCACTGGCGCCCGCCATCAGTCGACACGCTGTGCATCAGTACGGCGCCGGCGGCGCTGCCCAGAGGGTGCGCTTCGTACCACAGGTGCAGCCAGCCACCTTCGGCCCACAGCAGCGGACGGCCCAGGCGCTGGGCATGCAGGAAGGCCGCCGCCGCCGTACTTTCCCGGCTGGCAATGCGGCCCATCTCCCGCCATCCGGTAGCGTCGCGGATGGCGAGCCGGATGCCGGCGCTCTCCGCTTCGCCATTTTCCAGCCAGGCGACGGCCGCTTGGCCGTTGGCCAGGCGGGTCCGGCTGGGGCGTTCCGGCGAGGTGCGGGCGGCTGCCGGCAGATCGTCGCCGGCCAGGTGTG
>JAYSEK010000070.1:0-1944 GCA_041913905.1 Burkholderiaceae bacterium
GGCCACGCCCGAAGCGGGATGCCAGCGATACAGCTGCAGCCCCTGCGGCGCCGACGCCTCCAGCAGCTTCGGATCGCTCTGGCTCACCTTCGCGTCGCTGTACAGGTACCAGCCCCGCCCCTGCGGGTCGTAGTCGAACAGCCGGAACCCGTGACCCGGACCGAACTTGGTGTAGTTCGGGTACTGCACCGTCGCCGCGCGCGGCTTGCCGTCCACGCCCACGAACGTCGCACCCGCCGGCTGCAGCGTGAAGAACGTGCTCACCCCCACGTAGGGCAGTTGCACCGTCGACTGGTCTGCCGGCACCGGCGTGATGCTCACCTGCGTGACCACCTTGCCCGCCGCATCGCGCACCACCGTACCCGCCGGCAGCGTGATCTTCAGCCCCGGCAGCAGCGGGTGTGTCAACGCCACCGCCGTCTTCGTCGGCGCGTCCAGCTTGACTGCGTGCGCCGTGTCCAGCTTGGGCATCCACATCACGAACGGCAGCGCCGTCATCTTGCCCGCCTGCAGGCTGACCTGGTAGCTGGACTGGCCGTACTGCGCATCGGCCCGGTTGGCCGTGCTGCCGTCGATCTCCAGCACCTGCTTGCCCGGCTTGTCGCCCTGCACCACGAACTCACCGTTGTCGTCCGTGCGCGCCACGTGGCTGCCCAGGCGCAGCGTCACGTTGGCCAGCGGCTTGCCGTTCAGCCGCAGCACCTGGCCCGCCACGCACACCGTGCACGAGGCCGCCTCGGTGATCGCAGGCATCGGCTTGGCCACGTCTGCCCAGCTCAGGCTGACCTTGCGCAGCAGCGCTTGCGTGGCTTCGGGTGCGTCGGCGCGCTCGCGCGCCGGCACCTGCAGCGCCGCCTTCAGCGCCTGGGCATCGATGCCCTGCGCCTTGGCCTTGTCTTGCAGCACCTGCTCCAGGTAGTCGGCTCGCCCGTACATCGCCTGGCGCACCGCTTCGCGCTTGGGCGGGTTCAGCCGCGCCAGCTTGGCCTTGCCGCTGATCCAGCCACCTTCGTAGTGGCGCGGCTCGGGCACGAACATCTCGTCATCGGCGCGCAAGGCTGCCAGCGCCGCTTCGTCCAGCTCTGGCTTGTAACCCTTGGACTTGCTGGCCTGCACCGGGCTCGCCACCGGCGCCGTCACCACCTGCGGCGCGACACCGCCTGCATTGATCGCTCGCGTGTCGAAGCCGATGGCCGTCAGCGGCAGCCGCACCCCATGCGTGTCCGCCGCCCCGTTGACGAACAGCGTGTAGCGGCTGCCCGGCAGCAGCGGCTTAGCCGGCCACACCCACGCCATCACGCCGTGCTCCACGGCCACCACCTTGACCGCCTCGGCCCCGTTGGGCCCGATCAGCGTGACGCTTTGTTCGTTCAAGCTGCCCGGATCCAGGCGCTTGTTGAAGCCCAGGCTCAGCGGCTGCTCACCGTCCACGCCTGCGGCTTCCGCAGCGGGGGCGCTGATCTGCAGCGCTGGCGTTTGCGCACCTTCCAGGCTCTGTTGCCAAGCGCCGGCTTGCGCCGCATCCACCGCCACGAAGCGCTGCTCGCGGCTGTCGAACACCTGTGCGGCCAGCGGCTTGCCTGCCGCGTCCTGGCCGCCTTGCAGCAGCACCCCACCCGTGGGCAGCAGCGTGGCCGTCTGCGCCACGCCGGCGGCCGCATTGCGCAGCGCCGAGCGCTGCACCGTGTTGGTCTTCGGATCCCAGACTTCGGCGTCGGCAATCACCGCGCCGCGGCTGTCCGCGCCGCCGCTGATCAGCACCCGGCCGTCGGGCAGCAGCGCCACCGCCGCGCCCACCCGCGCCGACAGCCCCGTGGCCGCCAGCGTGCGGAACGATTGCGTCGCCACGTCGAACACTTCGGCGCTGGCCACCGCCGCGCCGTCCGCCGACGCACCGCCCAGCACCAGCACCCGACCATCGGCCAGCAGCGTCAGCGAGTGGCC
>JAYSEK010000071.1:0-1673 GCA_041913905.1 Burkholderiaceae bacterium
CTCAGAGCCTGAGAAGCATTTGATTGCCGCAGGCCGACGAGCCGACGCGCGATGAGGTGCAGTTGCCCGCGACGTGCAGGCACGCTCGGACGGTCCAGACCCAATCAAGCGCCGGCCTGGGTTGATCTGGGCTCATCGGGGATTGCTTGTTCACTTCGAACTCCCTTCATGCCGCCGCTGCGGCTGCAGCGCACGCACCTGTGCCCCAGCCGATGAGTTTCGGCGCGATCTTGACCATGCGCATCAGGTTATGCGCCAGCGCATACAGGTAGACCACCGCGCGAACCTTGCTCAGTCCGCGCACGGGCATGCGCTGCAGCCCTCGGTTGCGCGCCAGCGCGTTGACGCACTCGGCCGTGGCCGCGCGCTGCTTGTACTGCTGCTTGACCTCGTCGCCGGCCATGCGCGCGCGCCACTGCGCCACAGGCTCGGAGTCGCCTTCCTTGCGCTGGTGCTTGTCCGGTGGCGGGCTGTCGTCATCGCCGGGCTTGCGCCTGGGCTCGGGCACCGGGGCGATGACTTCGGTCTCGCCTCGGGTCTGCTCATGCACCGCGTCGATCTGCTCGTGCGCCGGGAACCCGCCGTCGACCAGCCATCGCTCGGGTGTGCTGCCGGTGCGCTTGATGACCTGCTGGACCATCGGCGCCATCTGCGCCATGTCGCTGCCCGCGTTGCTCACGTCCACGCCGACGATGACCTGATCCTCGCAGGTGCTGGCCATCTGCACGTTGAACGCCGGCCTGAACCCGCCGTCGCCCATCTTCATCACCCGCGCATCGGCGTCGGTGGTGCTCGCGCGTGCGTCCTCTGGCTTGTCCCGGTTGCGCCGCTTGGCCGCCTGCACCTGGGGCAGTTGTTCCAGCGCCGCGCGGATGCGCTCTTCACGCTCCTGGGCTGCCCGCTGCTTGGCGGCCTGCGCGCGGCGGCTGGCCGCAGCCGGATCGGCCTGCGTGCGCTGCTTGATGTCCTTGACCAGTTCCCCCGCCTCGACCAAATGCTGCTCCAGGCTGGCCTGCCGCCGGAACGATGCCGCGCCCGCGTCGGCTCGCACCCGCATGCCGTCTTGCGCCACGCGCTCCAGGCTGATGGCGCCGGCAGCCGCCAGCGCCGCCACGTTGGCCGTCAGCACCTGGTCCATCAGCGCCTCGTTGCCCGAGCGGAAGTCGTTGAGCGCGTGGTAGTTCACCGACACCCCGCCGCAGATCCAGCGGTAGGCATCGTGCTCGCGCGTCAGCCTTGCCACCTCGCGCCCGCTGCCCACGCCGTCAAGCACCGCGTACAGCCACAGCGCGAACAGGATGCGCGGGTCGATCGCCGCGCGCCCGGCGTTGCTGCCGCGCGCCTTGATCGCCTCGCTCAGACGGCTCAAGTCCTGCCGCTCCACGTAGCCCCACACCAGCCGCGCGCGGTGCTCCTCGCCCAGCAACGACTCCAGGTCCGACGCACGCAACTCGATCTGCTTGCGGTTGGGGTGCAGCAGCCGTGGCGGATGACTGCGCACAGCGCCGGCTCGCGCCATCGTCGCCGCCGATGTCGCCTGCTCGTGCGGCGGCGCCAGATCCTCGAACAGACCTCCCGCCGCGCTGTCTTGGTGCTTGGGATGACTCATGCCCAATGGCAAGCCAGAGGCATGCCAGATTCGGGGTGACGGAGAAAAACTCTCACGCTCTCAG
>JAYSEK010000072.1:0-1629 GCA_041913905.1 Burkholderiaceae bacterium
ATCATGTCTGAGCGAATTCGTACCACTATTTCTATCACCCCAGAGGTCCACGAGATATTCAAGCGAATGGCTGATGCTGGCAATATGTCTGTCTCTCGCGCAATGGGTGAATGGCTGGCTGATACGTCAGATGCTGCCCAGCTTATCGTTTCCAAAATGGAAGAAGCAAAGAGAGCTCCTCTTGCTGTTATGCGTGAATTGCAGGCCGTTGTTGCTGGCTTGTCTGATACCGTTGATTCAACAATCGAAGAAATCCGCACTGTTCGTGATAATGCTAAGCCTTTGGGAGGTCTTGCGGGTGGTCGAAAGGCCGCAGCAGCCCCGTCTAGTAATACGGGGCTAAAGTCCCCCCCTAAAGGTCGATCAAGGGGTAAAAACCTATGACCTTCACTAAGATAGACTGGCTTGGTTTTAGGACTAAAGCGGAAGTTCCTGATACTTTAAAAGCTATTAGGGGCGCTTTTGGAGCGTCTGGCGATATGTTAAGGTTAAATCGTCGAAGATCAGGATGGATGGGTTACGAGCAGTCTGCAGATGTCTGTATTCAAGATATGCATGTTGGTTTAATTGCTTATGGGGGTGAAAGTCAAAAAGGCTGGGTTAGTGTGAATTTATCCGGTAGTGGCTGTGCTTGGATTACTGATTGGGATGAGGCTAATGATTCGCTAACCTCGTTGTCTAATTACGAGAATCGGAGGATTGATATTGCTCTTGATACCTTTAAGCGCGAGGTTACGCACGACAAGGTTATGCAGGCTTACTCTGATGGTTTATTCACGACCAGCGGAAGGCCTCCCAAGATTAATCAGATATTGCCAGGTGATCCTAAAGACGGTCGAACTATTTATGTCGGTAACCGTGACCAAGGTAAGTTCTTGCGCGCCTATGAAAAAGGTTACGAGCTTGTGAAGGGGTTGCGTGGCGATCACGATATAACCACTATTGATGGAGCTCCTATAGAGGATATTTACAGGCTTGAACTGGAGCTTAAACCTAAAAATGCACCGTTGCCGTTAGATCTAATTGAGCGTAGAGATCAATATTTTTCCGGTGCTTACCCATATCTAGGCAAGGTTGTAGCGGTCGAGCCAGAGATATTTAAACAGTCTCGTGAAACTGCTCCAAAACTCGATATGGAGGCTGCTTTATCTCAGCTCCGCTATCAGTACGGAAGTACGCTGTTTACCGCTCTTGTGGCTCATGGCGGCGATATAGGTGCTGTCTGGGATAAGATCGTAGGCACTAAGCACAACGAGGCTCTAATTGCTAAAGGAGTGCTCTTGGTGGAACATTGATTATCTGCGCAAATCGGCCGGACGTGCCCGCCCGCCCGATTTGCGCAGATAATCAATGATGTTGCTAGAGTTTGAAATTGCCATTAGTTGCGGGGTATGGGGTGCGCCTTAGCACCCCATGAAGACAATTGGGCGGTAGCTATTGAGGGTCAAGATTCGCGCAATCTGCTGTTGATTGAAGTTGGCCATCATGCGTGCTCTAAAGACAACATATCGCTTGATTACTGATGCATAGTGATTCATACTGCATCACGTGAATCACTACTTTACCCCCCCCCTATCATGTCTGAGCGAATTCGTACCACTATTTCTATCACCCCAGAGGTCCACGAGA
>JAYSEK010000073.1:0-1626 GCA_041913905.1 Burkholderiaceae bacterium
GGCGGAGAAAGCCTAGCCGGTGGGGTATGGGGCGGTGTCCGCCCCATATAGACCGACAGACCGTCCCCACGTGAGGACGGTGTCCGCGAGTGAGGACAGTTGGTAAGGGAAGGCGGATATCCGCGCCCTACAGACCAGCCACCGGTTATGTCCGGGTGATTTTTGGTTGACGTGATGTTGGTGATGCACCAGAATCACCGCCATCACACCAGGAGATTCCTATGGCAACCACGAAGCCCCGCATCACCGTAACCCTCACCCAGCATCAGCACGATGTGCTGCGCGTCATCAGCGACTGCGGCGGCCAGCCCATGAGCGCCTTCATCAGCGACATGCTCGAACAGGCTCTGCCTGTGCTGGAGCGCATGGCCGAATCGTTCCGAAAGATCAAGGCTGCCCAGGACGAGCAGAAGAAGCGGATCGTTGATGAACTCGACCAGGCACAGGCCGAGGTGGAGCCGGTGCTGGAACAGGTGCTTGGTCAGTTCGATCTGTTCATGACGAAGATCGAGCGCGCTTCGGGAGTTGCGACGGAGGCGCGGAGCGACACCGCCGCCGCGAGCGCAGCGCGCTCAACCCCCGTTACTAACAGGGGGGTCACACCCACACCTTCCAATCCTCCGAAACGCCCACGGCGCAAGGCTTCTGAGGGTATTTCATCTTCAAAAGTTTCTTCAAAAAAATCCAGGGGCTGACAGCATGCGATTCGACTACTACGCGACAACGATCGAGGACGATCCGAAGCGGGTGGTGGATGCCCTGGGCAAGCTCGGCCATACCCTGGAGCCATGCCACAACATCGCCAAGGCCTACCACTACACGGACGGTTACACCGTCCTGCACAACCAGACAGGCCAGGCCTGCCGGATCTTTATGAAGGAGGGCCAGAAGCCCTACGCCTTCGCCAGCTCGGACGCTACAGACGCGTTCTGCGACCTGGTGCGCAACGAGTGGCCAGAACGCCACCTGGTGACGCGCCTCGACCCCTGCCAGGACTTCTACGACGGCAAGGCACGGCGCAAGCTCACAGGGTTGATGCGGCGCATGGCCAAGGCTCGACGGATGCGCCTGCGCGTGATCTACGACCCGCTTGACCCGACAGCCGGGCAGACGACCTACCTTGGTGCAGAGTCCAGCGAGTACCGCATGCGCACCTACGACAAGGGGTGGGAGCAGTACGGCAAGCTCCAGGCCCAGCTCGGCCGCAAGGGGTTCGAGGTGCCCAAGGACATCACGTTCAAGGTGCCAGGAGTGGGCGCGGTACAGGCTGACCAGTGGATTC
Source organism: Burkholderiaceae bacterium (assembly GCA_041913905.1). GTDB lineage: Bacteria > Pseudomonadota > Gammaproteobacteria > Burkholderiales > Burkholderiaceae_C > Roseateles_B. Next base: position 1,283 of record JAYSEK010000073.1, read on the forward strand.
GAGCGGAGCTGCAAGCACGGCCCAAGGATGAAGAGGCTCGACGCTTGGCGGCGAGCTGCACACCTGAGCAAGCCTGGGGACTAACGGACTGGACTCACGACCTGGCACAGAAGGCGTTCGCCCTGGAGCTGGAGCGCATCTACATCCGCGCCAGGAAGATCAGCAAGGACGAGGAGGCGCTGCGCTGGATGCTTCGGCAGTACGGCGGTCCACTTCGGCGGTTGGCTGAAGACCTGGGAACCTGGGACTGCGTAGGCCTGACCCTTGGCGACATGCTCCAGGAGATCGAGGCGGAGAAAGCCTAGCCGGTGGGGTATGGGGCGGTGTCCGCCCCATATAGACCG
>JAYSEK010000074.1:0-1581 GCA_041913905.1 Burkholderiaceae bacterium
AGGTTCAACCCGTTGCCGGACGGGGAACGCGACGGAGCCCGCTGTGTGCCACCCGATGTGGATGCGCGACGGTTGCTCATGCTGATATGCGAGGGTTGGCTACCTCAAGACAAATTTGCGTCGCAGGGCTGCCTTCGGTCTAGGGGCTGAGGTCGCTGGCTGCTGGCGCAGTGCGCTCAATAACGTTGCCGAGGATTCCCTTGATGGCCGCGGCTGCGCCGCGTTCCCGATCCGGCCGCTGGTCAGTAGTTGGTGGCTTCACCTCCTTGGTGTTGTGGCGTGGATCGGCCCGCTCAAGCCGCTGCTGCCGGTTGGGTGATGCCGCGCCAGCCCGAGGCCTGCACCTCGCGCCCGATGGCCCAGACGAAGCCGGTGAGTTCGCGCGCCACCGCCACCACGGCCTTGGTCTTCATCACGCGGCGTGCCAGCAGGCGCTTGAACTTCGCATTCAGCCGCAGCTGAGCCTTCCAGGCGATGTCGGTCACCGCGCTGGGCAAGCCGTCCTGGCGGGTGGCGATGATGGGGCTGACGCGTGGACTGTGCTGGTAATGCCAGGCCACCTCGACCAGCATGCGCCTGGCCGCGCTATTGCCGGCCTTGGTGATGGCTCCCTGGCGCCGCTTGGCGCCGGAGCTGTGTTCGCTGGGCACCAAGCCGACATAGCTCATGAGCTCGCGCGGTGAGGCAAAGCGTAGGAAGTCCTGCAACTCGGCCACCAGCGTCATGGCGGCGATCAGTTGTACGCCGCGCAAAGCCTGCAATCCCTGCACCACAGGCATCAAGCTCCAGGTGGGCAGCGCGTCGCGCAGGGCCTGCTCAAGACGAGCAATGCGCGCGCTCGACTCAGTGATGGCGTGCAGATACTCCTGGAAAGCGATCTGCTGGGCCGGGTAGTTCAAGCTCACCTTGGCCAGCCAGCGCAGGTGGGCCGCTGTCCAGGAAGTCTTGCCAGCGTAGGGGATGCCATGGCGCAGCAGCAGGGCCTTCAAGCGATGGCGCCCGTTGCGCTGCTCGCGCACGGCGTCCTCGCGAGCGCGTACGAGATCACGCACCGCTTCATCGACTCCGTCGGGGACACGCACCACGGCCAGGTCGCCCGAGCGGGCCAGCCTAGCCAACAGCAAGGCATCGCGTCGGTCGGTCTTCACGCGGTCGCCGCTGGGTCGGGCGATCGACGAGGGCGCGACCACCTCGCAGTGCAAGCCCTGCGCGCTGAGGTGGCGCCAAATGACGAAGCCGCAGGGGCCGGCCTCGTAGACGATGTGCAGGGGCTTGCCACGGCTGAGTAGACGGCGCAGCGCCTTGTCCAGCGAGGTCAGATCACCGCCGATGCTGCCGACATGGCGGATCTCGCCGTCGCGCGGCGCATCCGCCACAGCGATGTCGATGCTGTCCTTGTGAACGTCCAACCCGACGAACAGGGTGCTAGATTCCTGACTCATGGCCCGACTCCTTGCAAACTCGCAACGCCCCGGCAGCCCGTCCGCCGGGTGCCTTGGTGTAGCTCTGCAGGCCCAGTGCCTGCAACCTACGGCATCGCTGGGGTCGGGCCGCCCGAGTTCACGAAGCCATCTTGTCTAG
>JAYSEK010000075.1:0-1500 GCA_041913905.1 Burkholderiaceae bacterium
GCCCCACCGTGGCGCCCCAGGCGATGAGCTTGCTGGGCGACCACTGGCGGTGGGCCTGGTGCGAGGCGGGCATGTGCTCGGTGAGCGTGCTGAAGGCGCCGCGCCGGTGGCTGCGCGCATGCACCGCCACGCGGCGTCCGCCGGCGAAGCACTCGATGCTCGAGAGCGTGACGCGAAGCTCCAGCACCTGCCCGACCAGCGCGTGGGGCACGCTGTAGTAGTGGCCGTCGAACTCGACGTGATAGTCGATGTTGGGCTTGGCCTTCTTCCACTGGGCGAACTGGAACGGCGTGGCGGGCAGCGCACGCAGCGCCGGCTGCTCGAGCGTCTCGAAGGCGCTGCGACGATTGCCGGGCAGGCGCTGGAAGGGGCGTGCGTTGAGATCCTCGAGCAGCTCGGCGATGGCCACGTCGAGCTCGGCCAGCGAGAAGAAGCGCCGGTGCCGCAGCCGCGCCAGGATCCAGCGCTGCACGATCTGCACGCCCACCTCCACCTTGCTCTTGTCCTGCGGCTTGTAGGGGCGTGCGGGCAGGATCGCCACGCCGTAGTGCTGGGCGAACTCGGCAGTGGTGCGCTGCAATTGCGGCGCGTATCGGTCCGGTTCGCCGACCATGGAGCGGGTGTTGTCGGGGACGATCAGCTCGGGCACGCCGCCGATGAAACGCAGCGCCCGCCCCAGCGCCCCCAGCCAGTCGGCTTGCGACTGCGTGGCCGTGGCGCAGGCAAACGTGTAGTTCGAGGCCCCGAGCACGGCCACGAAGATCTGCGCCCGAGAAATCTCGCCGGTCTCGGCATCGACGATCGGCACCGTGTCGCCCGCGTAGTCGATGAAGAGCTTCTCGCCGGCGCGGTGCACCTGGCGCATCGAGCGCTTGAGGCCCTTGGCGAAGTCCCGGTAGAGGTCGCAGAAGCGCGAATACTGGTAGGTCGGCCCGGCCGTCGCCTGGACGTACTCCTCCCACAGCAGTGCGAGCGTGACGTTCTTGCGCTTGAGCCCTTGATGGACACCGGCGAGATCGGGCATCCGGTAGCCCACCGCCGTCCCGCGCGGACGCGGCGTCCCGCCCAGCAGTGCGCGCAAGCGCGCCTCGTCGGCCGCCGCCAGCTCGGCCCAGCCCACGCCGCTGGCCTCGGCGGCCTTCACGTACTTGGCGACGACGCCCTTGGAGATCGACAGCGCGCGCGCGATGCGCTCATGCGAGAGCGCGCAGTCGTACTTGAGCCGTAACAGCTCCTTGATCTTGTGCATGGCAATCCGCTCCGCCGGCATCCCCTCGCTCCGCGCAAAGCGCGCGAGGGTAGCCGTGACAAGGATGGTTGCCACGCTGGCCGCACAGGCCGTTCCGATTTGATCGTGACCGACGATTCCGACAACGTGACCGGTGATTCCGACGGCGGCCCAAATCGGTCACGATCAAATCGGAATCGCCGGTCACGACCTCGGAATCACCGGTCACACCCTTCTCGGAATGGGCGGTCACGATGGGTCGGAATACGCAC
>JAYSEK010000076.1:0-1330 GCA_041913905.1 Burkholderiaceae bacterium
TTTTGTTTGATGAGCCTGCTTGAGAACGCCCTGCGCGAGACCCTGCCCCGAGTCCCGGATCGGCTCGATGAACTCAGCGCACTGATTGATCCTGCGTGGATCGAGCAAGCCCTGGCGGCCAGCGGCAAGGCCTCGATCCGGCGGCGCAAGCTGCCGGCCGAGCACGCGGTATGGCTGGTGATCGGCCTGGCGCTGTTTCGCAATCGGCCGCTGTGGCAGGTGGTCCAGCAGTTGGAGCTGAGCCTGGACGGGCAGGCGCTGCCCGCCCCCAGCGTCGGCGTGCAAGCCCGCCAGCGTCTGGGCGAAGAGCCGCTGGCCGAGCTGTTCGGCCTGTTGACCCGGGCCTGGAGCCGCGCCCAGGCGCCTGCACAGCAGACTCTGCGCGTGCTGGCCGTCGATGGCGTGGTGTGGGCGACCCCGGACACGCCCGAGAACCGCGCGCAACTGGGCAGTTGCAGCACCCAGCACGGCCCCTTGCCCTGGCCGCAGATCCGTGCCACCTGCCTGATGGACACCCACAGCCACGAGTTGCTGGACGCCAAGCTCGGCGGCATGGACAGCGGTGAGCTGAGCCTGGCCGCGCAGTTGCAGGGCGAGGATCACTCCGTCACTCTGTTCGACCGGGCCTACTTCTCGGCCGCCTTCCTGCTGGACTGGCAGGCGGCGGGCCAGCAGCGCCACTGGCTGATGCGGGCCAAGGACAATTTGCGCCATGAACTCGTGGAGCAACTCGGCCAGGGCGATGCGTTGATCCGCATGCCCGTCTCACCGCAAGCCCGCAAGGCCAGGCCCGATCTGCCCAGCCATTGGCAGGCCCGGCTGATCGAGGTGAGTGTGGGCGGGCGAATCCGGCGCTTCATCACCTCGCTGCAGGACCACCGAGCTCACCCGGCGCGGCAACTGGCCGAGCTGTACCGCCAGCGCTGGGAGATCGAGCTCGGGTTCCGGGAGATCAAGCAGTCCCTGCAGGAGGGCGTGCCGGTGCTGCGCAGCAAGCAACCTGAGCTGGTGCGTCAGGAGCTGTGGGGCGTGTTGATCGCCTACACGCTGCTGCGGCGCTGGATGCGCGAGATGGCCAATCACGTCCGGGTCGAACCCCAGCGCATCAGCTTCCATACTGCCAGCTACGCCATCGTGAACCTGTTGTCGGTGCCAAGCCTGGACTCCGCAGGCACCTTGCCCAAGCAGCTGGCGGCCTTGCTGGAACAGTCCCGCCATTTCGTGCTGCCGCCTCGCCGCGTCGAGAGGAGCTTCCCCAGAGTCGTCAAGAACCGCGCGCACAAATTCCCAACGAAAAAAATGCCAGTCAGCGTTAACTGACTGGCATTGC
>JAYSEK010000077.1:0-1319 GCA_041913905.1 Burkholderiaceae bacterium
GGGGGGGGGGGGGGGGGGGGGGGGGGGGGGGGGGGGGGGGGGGGGGGGGGGGCCCGGCGCCCCCCCCCCCCCCCCCCCCCCCCCCCCCCCCCCGCGGCGGTGAAGGTGGAGCGCAAGCGGATTCGGGAGCTTGAGAAGGAATTGAGGCGCAAGGAGAAGGCCTTGGCCGAGACGGCAGCGCTGCTGGTACTCAGAAAAAAAGCGGCAGCGATCTGGGGGGAGAAAGAGGAAGAATGATCAGCACCCAAGATCGCCAGGACGCCATTGCGCTGATCGACGAGGCAGTCAAGGCCGGGGCGCGGCGTGCGCAGGCCTGCAAGGAGCTGGGCTTGTGCGAGCGGACCTACCGCCGCTGGCAGCGCGGCGGCACGCTGCAGTCCGATCGACGCCCTGACGCTGCGCGCCCGGTGCCTGCCAATGCCCTGAGCGAGGCCGAGCGCGCGCAGGTGCTCGAGATCGTTTGCCGGCCAGAATTTGCCAGTCTGCCGGCCTCGCAGATCGTCCCGGCCCTGGCCGACCAGGGGACGTACTTGGCCAGCGAATCGAGCTTCTACCGCATCCTGCGTGCCCAGGGCATGCAGCATCGCCGTGGGCGGGCTGCCGCCCCGAGCAAGCGCGAACCGCGTCGTCACCAGGCCCGTGGCCCCAATCAGATTTGGGTATGGGATATCACGTGGTTACCGGGACCGGTGGCAGGCACCTACTACTACCTCTACCTGATGCTGGACCTGTTCTCGCGCAAAGTAGTCGGCTGGGAAGTCTTCGTCGAGGAGAACTCGGCCTGCGCTGCCCAGGTGCTGCGCAAGGCGAGTCTGGCCGAGCAGCGCGGTCTCAAGCCCTTGGTGCTGCATTCGGACAACGGCAGCCCGATGAAGGGCGCCACGATGTTGGCGACGCTCCAGAAGCTGGGCATTGCCTCGTCGTTCAGCCGTCCCGGCGTCAGCGACGACAATGCCCAGGCCGAGGCCTTCTTCCGCACTCTGAAGTACCGTCCGGGATACCCGGCCAAAGGCTTCCAGACGCTGGATACGGCCCGCCAATGGGTTCGCCAATTCGTGTCTTGGTACAACTTCGAGCATCGCCATTCAGCGATCAAATTCGTGACGCCCGCCCAGCGCCACGGGGGTGAGGACGTCGCGGTCCTGCTCGCCCGCGAGCGCCTTTATCAGCAAGCCAAGGCGGCTCGACCTGAGCGTTGGCGAGGCCCGACGAGGGATTGGTCCAGACCCGGCGTCGTCTGGCTCAATCCGGCGCCCGATAGGCCAACAAAGACAGCGACCGCTATTTGAAGGCCGTGACATCTTCCTTGACAAATAACG
>JAYSEK010000078.1:0-1298 GCA_041913905.1 Burkholderiaceae bacterium
AAAAAATTTTTCGGAAATAACTTTTTATTATTTTTAACCTATATAGTTATGATCGACAAAGAAGAATTATTAAACAACAAGGATTTCTACAAGTCCTTTAAAAATGGAGAAGATTTAACCTCTTTCTTCAAACAGATGCACAAACGTGCCGTTGAACACATGCTGGAGGCAGAACTCGACGCTCATCTGGACAATGAAAAACATAAAAAAACCAAAGAAGGGAACTATCGCAACGGTCATGGCACCAAAAAGATAAAATCCTCATTTGGAGAGAGTGAAATCAAAGTTCCCAGAGACCGGGCAAGCAGTTTTGAACCCGTACTGGTGCCCAAAAGGCATAACATCATCGAAGGTTTGGAGAATATTATTATCTCCTTCTACGCCAAAGGGATGAGTGTGAGCGATATCGAAGAGCAGGTCAAAGAACTGTACGATTTTGAAATATCAGCTTCCGCCATTTCCAGGATTACCAATACTGTTGCCACCGAAGTGGTGAGCTGGCAGAACCGACCCTTAGAAGATTTGTATTTAATTGTCTGGATGGACGGAATCGTATTCAAGGTTCGTGAAAACTCCAAGGTCATTAACAAAACCATCTATTTGGCAGTAGGATTAAATCGTGAAGGAAAAAAAGAAGTGCTGGGAATGTGGCTCGGTAAAAATGAAAGTTCGAGCTTTTGGATGAGTGTTCTGACCGATTTAAAAGCCCGTGGCGTAGAAGATATTCTGATCACCGCTACCGATAATTTAAATGGATTTACTGGGACCATCCGTTCTGTTTTCCCTGAATCTCAAACCCAGATCTGTGTGGTTCACCAGATCAGAAATGCCTGCAAATATGTGGTCTGGAAAGACAGAAAAGAATTTTCTGCCGATATGAAGCATATTTACACCGCACCAACAAAACAAGCCGCTCAGGCAGCTCTCACTGATTTTGCAGAAAAATGGGAATCCAAATATTCCTACGCCATCAAATCCTGGAGGGATAATTGGGATGAATTGACCGTATTTTTTGAATTTCCTTTAGAAATCCGTAAAATCATTTACACCACCAATTTAATCGAAAATCTCAACGGTAAAATCCGAAAGTACACCAGAAACAAAATGTCTTTTCCTACCGATGATGCGGTCTTGAAATCTGTTTACCTTGCTTTAAAAGAAGCCACAAAAAAATGGTCGATGCCTATCCAGAATTGGGGTATTGTTCTCAACCAATTTATGCTTATTTTTGAAGAAAGGCTCAGATTATAAAATCTAAGCCCTGACTTTTTAACTTACACACTTTGTGGGAGAGTGTC
>JAYSEK010000079.1:0-1247 GCA_041913905.1 Burkholderiaceae bacterium
GATTTGCCACATGCTCGAGATGCCCCAGGGTGATGCGCTCGCTGCCGTCTCGGATGGCGGCCTCGGCCGCATCGTTGAGCAGCCGCGAGACCTCGCCCAGCAGCCCACCGCTGACCGCACTCAGGTACTGCACCAGCGGGCGCTGGGTCAGCTCTGATGGCCGCTTCAGCGGCAGTGCCGCCTCGAACGCGGCCAGGAGGCGGCGGAACTCCTCGCTCTCGCTCCAGCGGGGCAACTCCAGCGGCGTGAAGCGGCTGTGGATCTGGGCGTCGCTTTGGAACGCCACCGGCGCCTCGCTCGTGCCGACCGCAACGATGGCCATCCTCAGCTCGTTGGAGAGGTACTTCAGCAAGTTCAGCGAGCCGCGCTGCTCCCGTGCGCTGCCAGCCAGCAGGTGGTGTACCTCGTCGACGATCAACAGCCGCGGCCCTATTCGGCGCAGGATGTCGCAAGCCACTTGCTCCAGACTCGCCAAGGTCGAGTTGGGGCCTTGGGGTACCCCCACTGCCGTCAGCAACGCCCGGTAGAAGCGCCGCTGATCGGGCGACGGCGGCATCTGCAGGCTGATCACGGGTCTGTGCTCGACGCCGCGCACAACGTCGAAGGTAGGCGGATGTTCACGAAGGAACTTGGCCACGATCAGCGTCTTGCCGATGTTGGACGGACCGTGCAGCAGCATGCAGGGCATGCGTTCTCGCTGCGGGGCGTCCAAGAGCCGTTGCAGCCGTTGCAGCGCCTGCGTCGCGCGTGGGTAGTCGATCCAGCGGTCGGTCCGCAACGCCCGCACCCGCTGCTCGTCGTCGAGGTCGAGCATCTGCCTCGCTGCGGGATGAAGGTGGGAGCGCTCGCGCACGATCACTTCCAGATCTCCACGGCGTAAGGTGTCACCGGTTTGCTGTAGTCCACTTCCATCGGCTGCCCAGAATCGCGGGGCTGAAGTTCAGGCGAAGGCGCCGCTGTTGGCGCCTTCGAGTTGCGGCGCGCCCGGCGTGCCGATCGCTCGGCTTGCTCCACGATCTGTCGTTGCGCACCGATGGCGCGGAAGACATGCTCTTCGGACACTCGGGGGACATGCGCCGCCCTGAGGGCTCGCACGGCGGCACGCTGCTCCCACAGCGTGATGCGAGGGCGCCGCAGGTCAGCGTAGTTCGCTTGCACATAGTTGCGCCCGTCAGCGCTGACGAAGATCCTCGACAGGTCCTCGGGGTGGTAGCGCACCCTCACCCTCTGCCGCTGTTCGCGCCAGA
>JAYSEK010000080.1:0-1226 GCA_041913905.1 Burkholderiaceae bacterium
CTGAGGTTCTATGGTCGCTGTCAAGCGCGGCCATTGGCGCCCAGGCGCGCAGGGTCGAAGTCGCTGCGGTTTTTGAACAGGCTGAAGGCGACGCGCACGAGCTTGCGTGCGAGCACGATCAGGGCCGCTGTGCTGGGCAAGCCCTTGGCGCGTTCGCGCTCGTACAGCGCGCGCCAGCTCGAGGTGCGCGCGGCCGACATGGCGGCATTGAACAGCAGCCGGCGCAGCTCGGCGGGCCCGCGCTTGGACAGGCAACGCCGGCCACGGCGGTTGCCCGAGTCCATCGGGCGCGGGTCCAGCCCGGTGAAGGCCACCACCGTGTCCGCCCCGGCCGAACGCAGCCGAGTGAACAACGCCAGCAGCGCGGCTGCGCTGAGCAGCCCCAGCCCGGGCACGGAGGTGATGTGCTGCAACGCCTGAGCGCCATCGGGGACGGCGGCGGCCGCCTGGGCGATCTGCTTGTCCAGCCCCGCCACGGCCGTCTTCAGCGGCTGCAGCACGGCTTGCAGCAGCGCCGGCTGGTCCTGCAGGCCCTGGCGCAGTGCTGTCGTGTGGCGTACCAGCGTGGCGCGCCGACGCAGCAGCTCTTGCAGCCGCTGCAGCTGCGCCGTGCTGGGCTGCCAGGCGTGCAGCTGGCCATGCTCGTGGTCGATGTAGCGCGCCAGCATGAGCGCATCGAGCCGGTCGGTCTTGCCGCGCTGGCCCACCGCGCGCGCGTAGTGCCTGACGTCGCGCGGGTTGAGCACGTACACGCGCAGCCCGCGCTCGTGCGCCAGCTCGGCCAGCCGCAGGTGATACCGCCCGGTGGCCTCCATCGCCAAGACCGCCATGCGCGGCAGGCCGGCCAGCCAGCGCCGGATCGAGCTGTCGTCGTTGGCGATGCGCCGCACCCCGGACTGGCCGTGCTCGGCCACGTCCAGGTGCGTGCTGGCCACGTCCACGCCGATGAAGCTCATCGGCTCGACAGGCGAATTCGCTTTCATGGTGCAATCGCGATCGCCGGGCGTGGGGCTTGCCGCAGCGGCGTGAGCTTGCAACGAATCGGCGCTGGCTTCGCGGCCGCGCCAGGTTCCTTATCGACGCTCGATGCGGCGGGTGGGATGCGTCTCAGCGGGTCGGTCGGACGCCTTCTACGTTCGCCGATGCTTGTCGATGTCCCTCCTCGCCCGGCATCTCGCTTCTCCTTCTCGTGGTTGAGGAGGGGAAACCATACAAGCTTGTCGAAG
>JAYSEK010000081.1:0-1219 GCA_041913905.1 Burkholderiaceae bacterium
TGTAAAGTATCAATAGATCCGCTACAAAAATGACTTAAATTTATGGTGTAAAGTTTAAAAATTTTATCCATGAATAAACAGCAACAGCAAATAAAGGCTCGCAAAGATTGGCTTAAAATCTATTTAGAATCGGGGTCTGTAACGAAAACAGCTTTACGCTGTGGAATTGCAAGATCAACACTTCACCGATGGATAAAAAGGTATAAAGAAGAAGGAGAACAAGGACTGTCAGATAAGTCAAGACGACCTAAAACCCTTACCAATACTAAGGTTACAAAAGAAACTCAATCTATTATCCTCGATTTAAGAGAGAAAAAAAGATGGGGAGCTGCAAGAATCTCAAGCCATCTACTCAGAACGGGAACTTCATTATCTGCAATGACTGTTTGGCGGGTACTCTTTAAACACAAAGTTAATCCTGTAGTAAAAAGACGTAAAAAATCTGATTACAAAAGATACAGCAAAGAAGTTCCAGGGGATAGAGTTCAGCTGGATGTTACTAAAATCAGGAGTAAGGCTTATCAATTTACAGCTATTGATGACTGCACAAGAATGAAAGTTATTAGAGTTTACCCTAATAAAAAAGCAGAAAGTACGATACATTTTTTAGGTGAAATTTTGGATACATTCTATTTTCCTATACAGCATATTCAAACCGATTGGGGTACGGAATTTTTTAATTACTCCTTCCAATATGAGCTGCATGAACATTTTATCAAATACAGACCTATAAAGCCCAGATCCCCTCATTTAAATGGTAAAGTAGAAAGAACCCAACAGACTGACAAATCCGAATTCTGGTCACTAGTGGATTTATCTGATCCAGATCTTAATTTAAATACTTTAGCTATTGAATGGCAGGAGTTTTACAATAAGAAAAGACCACACTCTTCTTTGAATGGAAAAACGCCTTGGGAAAAATTACAGTCTTTGGAACATCTTATCCCTATTCAGCCTGATGTTACTGCTAAATTTTGGGACTCAAATGAAGAAATATTGCCCAGAAATTATACGTATTTAAATTACATAAGACAAAAAAATACTAATTTAGTCTCAAAGCCCAAGAGGAAGTAGGCTCTGCTGGGGAGCAACCTACCAGCAATAGGCTTTTAGATATACGGAAAGGGAGACCCAAAAGGTCTCCTCTTTTTATTTCCGGTATCTTTTATGGCTAAGAAAACCTTCTCTTAATTTGTAGCGAATCTATTGTTATAGCACA
>JAYSEK010000082.1:0-1206 GCA_041913905.1 Burkholderiaceae bacterium
TGTCATCCTATGTTTGCAGATATATAATTAAATTAGAAGATTAATTAAAAGAAAAGAAGGGTAAAGAAAAAAACTATAGATTGTCATTAGTCTAAAAGACAGTACGCAATGTAAGTTCCTTTACCCTTACTACAAAAACTTGGACAGATCATTAGGTTATAAAAACCTGTATTAAGGATTGATAAGTTAATGTAGTGTTCTTTTCCTTTTTATAAACTTTTTTGTATGTGTAAATTTATAGGAATTGACATTAGTAAGCAAACATTTGATGTAAGTTTTTTAGAAAACGGAAAATGGCATCATCAAGTATTAGAGAACAAAACAATAGGATTTAAGAAACTAGCAAAGATTTTAAATTCCGAAGTTTGGGTAGTAATGGAAGCATCAGGAAGTTATTATCTTCCATTGGCAGAATATTTAGCAGGAATTGGTATAAAAGTAAGCGTAGTAAATCCTTTGGTAATAAAAAGATTTTCGCAAACCAATTTATATCGAGCAAAAACCGATAAAAAAGATGCACAAACCATTGCAGAATATGCAGAAAAGTATGAATTAAAGAAATGGAGTCCAGAGAGCGAAAATGCAAAAAAGTTACGTCAACTCTATACCAGAATAGAAATATTGAGAAAGCAAAATCATCAAAACAGAAGGCAACTAGAAGCCTTTTCAGCGAGTGGGTTTTTGGATAATATTTTGAAGAATGAAATCAAGAGTTCTATTAAATTTTTAGAAAACAAAATCAAGAAGTTGGAAAATGAAATGAATAGAATTTCTTTGGAGGAATATTCGGAAACGATGGAAAATCTACAAAGTATTCCAGGAGTAGGAAAACAAACGGCAATGATGATGTGTTTAATTACCAATAATTTTGAAAAATTTAACCATTATAAGCAATTAATTGCATTTGTTGGCTTTAGTCCAAGAATTTATCAAAGTGGAACAAGTCTAAAAGGAAGGGGACATATTTGCAAAATGGGAAAATCACAAATCAGAAAACTGCTTTATTTATGCAGTTGGAGCGCAAAAAGATGGAATAAAACCTGCAAGGAAATGTATGAAAGATTGAAAGAAAAAGGAAAACCAGAAAGAGTAATAAAAATAGCGATTGCCAATAAACTCATCAAACAAATATTTGCTATTGGCAAAAGCAAAGAAAAATATCAACCAAATTTTTGTTAAATTATTTGGAAATGAACACAGATCATT
>JAYSEK010000083.1:0-1146 GCA_041913905.1 Burkholderiaceae bacterium
CTGAGCAACCGTCTTGACGGTCAAGCGTTATGGAGCGACGGATCCCACTTCGAACCGTTCTTGGCGATGGCGTTGAGCATGGTCAACAGCTTGCGCATGCATGCCACCAAGGCGACCTTCTTGCGCTTGCCGGCAGCCAGGAGTCGCTCGTAGTGGGTCTTGAGGATTGGGTTGTGGCGCACCGCCGTGAGGGTGGCCATATACAGCGTGCGTCTGACGTCGGCGCGTCCGCCCCAGATCGAGCGCTGGCCACGCATCTGGCCGGAGTCGCGGTTCAGCGGCGCCACACCGACCAGGGCAGCGACGCGGCGCCGGTCGAGCCTGCCCAGCTCGGGCAACTCGGCCAGCAGCACCGCCACGCTGGCAGCACCGATACCCGGCACGCTGGCCAGAGCAGCAGCAAGTTCGGCGTGATGGCGCTGCACGTGGGCCGCCACGTCGGCCTCGGAGTCACCGAGTTCGGTCTTGAGGAACTCGATGACGCGCTCGATGCTGGGCCGAGCCGCGACGTGCGAGATGCGCATGCGCTGGCGCTCGGAGGTGATCATCTGCACGAGCTGGCGGCGGCGCAGCACCAGGGCCTGCAGCCTCTGCAGCTCGGCGTCGGCCAGCGGCTTGACGAAGCGCTCACGCTCGGGGTGCTGGTGCAGCACACGGGCGAACGCCGCCAGCATCTTCGCGTCCAGCGCGTCGGTCTTGGCCAGCGCGCCCATCGCGCGGGCGAAGTCGCGTGCCGTGCGCGGGTTGACTACCGCCACGGCCAGGCCCGCGGCCTGCAACGCGCACGCAGCCTCGAACTCGTAGCCGCCAGTGGCCTCCAGCACGGTCAGCGCCGGGCCCAACTCCAACAGCCGGCTGACCAAGGCATCCAGCCCGGCCGCGTCGTTGGCCACCTGCCATGTCTTGAGCTCGCTGCTGCTGGCCACCTCCAGCGTCTGGCTGGAAACATCGATACCCACGAAAACAGAGTCGGACACGTCCCTTCGCTCCCATCCTTGTCTATGCGAACTGCAAGTTCCTACAACCGTTCGGGCTGCAAGAAAGGACGGTCCAACTCGGGCACCCAGTGCTCAGTCACGGGCTCCAACAACTGGCCCAGAGGCCGCTCGGGCTACCCGAGCTGGTCCGAGGCCTGAAGATACAAGG
>JAYSEK010000084.1:0-1107 GCA_041913905.1 Burkholderiaceae bacterium
GTGTAACCATACAAGAAATCTTCGAGAAAGCAGGTTTTCCAAAAGGTATTTTTACTTTTTTAAATGTTTCTCATTCGCAAGTAGAAGAAATGATTGCTCATCCTATTATCAGAGGCGTTTCTCTCACCGGTAGCGAAGCCGCAGGAAGAAAAATTGCCGAAACTGCAGGAAAAAATTTAAAAAAATGTGTTTTGGAATTAGGCGGGAGTGATGCTTTTATTGTTTGTGAAGATGCAGATGTAGAAAAAGCTGCAAAAGATGGAGCACAAGCAAGATTACAGAATAATGGACAAACTTGTGTAGCAGGGAAAAGATTTATTATTCACGAAAAAGTATATCAAGATTTTGTAGAAAAATTCACAGAAGAGTATCAAAAATATCAGCCAGAAAATCCTATGAATGAAGAAACGAAGTTAGGATTAATGGCGAGAGAAGATTTGGCTTCAGATTTAGAAAAACAATATCAAAAAGCGCTTAACAACGGAGCGAAAGCTATTGTAGCGTTAGAATCTGTAGGAAATATGGCTTTTAAACCAGGCATTTTAGAAATGAATCCAGAAAATCCTATTGCTCAGGAAGAATTATTTGGTCCATTGGCAATGGTTTTTAAAGTGAAAAATGATGAAGAAGCTTTACAAATTGCCAATAATACCATGTTTGGATTAGGAAACGCCGTTTTCACCTCAAATAAAGAACGAGCTTTGTTTTTTGCAGAGAATTTAGAAAGCGGAAGTGTGGCAATTAATCAAATTTTTCGTTCAGATGTAAGATTGCCTTTTGGCGGAAGAAAGAATTCTGGATATGGAGTAGAATTGTCTCTGTATGCACTCAAAGAATTTACAGCTCCCAAAACCATTATCGGTAAGTTTTAGAAATTTTATCCATTTACGAACCAAGGAACCACAAACTCCAATGCGTTTTCCTAAATCGTCTGTTCCAATATCCCCTTTGTGATATCTCTTTATAGCTTTTAATTTAAAGTCTACTGAATATTTACTTTTCCCCATAAAAAATGCCCCTAAAAAGTGTCTAACTTTTTGGGGGCAGTCCATTTTTGGAGCTTTTATTTTATATATTTGTTAATCTGAGTGTATTGGTTTTTCCACC
>JAYSEK010000085.1:0-1078 GCA_041913905.1 Burkholderiaceae bacterium
CCATGGTCTCCTGTCCCGGATGATGGCGTTGAGGATGGTGAGCAGTTTGCGCGCGACGGCGATGATCGCGAGCAGCTTGGGCTTGCCGGCGGCGACGAGGCGATCGCGGAAGGCCTTGAGGACAGGGTTGTGACGCGCGGCCGTGACCGCGCCCATGAACAGGGCGGCGCGCACCGACCCTCGGCCACCGCCGATGAAGCTGCGTCCCTTCCACTGCCCCGATTGCCGCGTCCACGGCGCAAGCCCGGCCAGGGCCGCGATCTGGCGGCGATCCAGTCGCCCGATCTCCGGCAGTTCCGCGATCACCGTACGCGCAATGGTCGGCCCGATGCCCGGCACCGAGGTCAGCAGGTCCTCATCCTCGCGCCAGGCCGGGCTGCCGCGGATGTTGTCGTCGATCTCGCTGTCGATTTCCGACAGCTCACGCTGCAAGGCTTCCAGCAGCCGGACGATGGAACGCTGCAGGCGGCGTTGCGGCATCCGCTTCAGGCGCTGCCGCTCGGCCACCGTCATCGCGATGATCTGCCGCCGGCGGGTGACCAGGTCCGCCAGGCGCGCCGTGGCCTCGTCCGGCAAGGGTCGGATCGCCGGACGCGTGGCCGCCGCGAAGGCAGCGATCAGCCGCGCATCGATCGGATCGGTCTTGGCGCGCTGGCCCAGCGCCCGCCCAAAGGCGCGGATCTGGGCCGGATTGATCACCACCACCGGCAGACCCGCCCCGCCCAGCGAGGCGGCCACCACCGTCTCGAAGCCGCCCGTGGCCTCGAGCGCGACAGCCTGGGGGGCCAGGGGCACAAGACGCGCGGCCAGCGCATCGAGGCCGGCCGCATCGCGGGCAACGGCGAAGCTCTCGCCGCTGGGCAGGACCGCCACGTCCAGGCGATCCTTGGAGACATCAATGCCGATGAAGACCGGCGTTTGCGTGGGTTCCATGATGACCCGTCCTTGCGCAAGCGGGCTTCGCTGGCGGCCCAAGCGACTGTTCGGGTTCTCAGGAACGACGCAGGGGGAACCTTGCTCCAAAGCGGGCTCGTTCACCCCAGGGGCTTTCGGCCTCCCCCGCGCCACCGCACCCTTC